>NZ_CP113162.1:0-737500 GCF_029030725.1 [Pseudomonas] carboxydohydrogena | reverse complement strand
TGCGGGACTTAACCCAACATCTCACGACACGAGCTGACGACAGCCATGCAGCACCTGTGCTCCAGGCTCCGAAGAGAAGGTCACATCTCTGCGACCGGTCCTGGACATGTCAAGGGCTGGTAAGGTTCTGCGCGTTGCGTCGAATTAAACCACATGCTCCACCGCTTGTGCGGGCCCCCGTCAATTCCTTTGAGTTTTAATCTTGCGACCGTACTCCCCAGGCGGAATGCTTAAAGCGTTAACTGCGCCACTGAAAAGTAAACTTTCCAACGGCTGGCATTCATCGTTTACGGCGTGGACTACCAGGGTATCTAATCCTGTTTGCTCCCCACGCTTTCGTGCCTCAGCGTCAGTATCGGGCCAGTGAGCCGCCTTCGCCACTGGTGTTCTTGCGAATATCTACGAATTTCACCTCTACACTCGCAGTTCCACTCACCTCTCCCGAACTCGAGATCCTCAGTATCAAAGGCAGTTCTGGAGTTGAGCTCCAGGCTTTCACCTCTGACTTAAAGACCCGCCTACGCACCCTTTACGCCCAGTGATTCCGAGCAACGCTAGCCCCCTTCGTATTACCGCGGCTGCTGGCACGAAGTTAGCCGGGGCTTATTCTTGCGGTACCGTCATTATCTTCCCGCACAAAAGAGCTTTACAACCCTAGGGCCTTCATCACTCACGCGGCATGGCTGGATCAGGCTTGCGCCCATTGTCCAATATTCCCCACTGCTGCCTCCCGTAGGAGTTTGGGCCGTGTCTCAGTCCCAATGTGGCTGATCATCCTCTCAGACCAGCTACTGATCGTCGCCTTGGTGAGCCGTTACCTCACCAACAAGCTAATCAGACGCGGGCCGATCTTTCGGCGATAAATCTTTCCCCGTAAGGGCTTATTCGGTATTAGCACAAGTTTCCCTGTGTTGTTCCGAACCAAAAGGTACGTTCCCACGCGTTACTCACCCGTCTGCCGCTCCGTATTGCTACGGCGCTCGACTTGCATGTGTTAAGCCTGCCGCCAGCGTTCGCTCTGAGCCAGGATCAAACTCTCAAGTTGGACTTGAACTTTGAACCGGCTGATCACAACGTTTGACGAGGTCCCACCATTGTCGATCGAAATCGACTTGCTGTCTGCGATTCACATCGCTGACAACGATGGTGTAACCTTTGAAACGTGTACCGCCGAAGTCTTTTGTCCGGTCCCGAACCGAAAGCCGAAGCTCTCAATTGCGAGACCCGCAAGGACTCCGCCGTCCACGTTTCTCTTTCTTCATCTTTACTTGTCAAACAGCCCGGGACCGAAGTCCCAACTCTCTATTAAGGACCTTCCGACGCCAAATAACAACCGACAACTATCGGCTGTTACTTCACTCATCGGAATGAGGAACCTCAAGGGTGCGCAGTCCTGCCCGCCCGAAGGTCAAGCAACGCCGCACCGGAGTGGGCGGGTTATAGGCCGCCCCCTCGCCGCTTGTCAACGACATTGTCAATAAATCGTCGCAACGCACCAAAATTCAAGAAGTCCCTGAATTGATTGGCCCGCAGGGGCCTCACGCCGCACTTGAGCCACATTCCTCGGACGTTCTGGGCACAGAAATTGTCGGCCCTGACCGACATATTTCGAAGATCGGCGTTTTCGGCTATCACTGTGTCACCCCGCGGGGGCGGCGGATCGACCGGACGAGCTTGAGCGGACGCCTTCTGGCGCCGCCAAACAGACGACGTTGGGGACCACGGCTTGCACCACAGGACGACAGGCGGACAATACGGACGTTCCGCGCCGATCGATCTCGGCCACGAACCGCCATTGTCGGTCGACGGCTCGGAAGCCGCCGTCATCGATCGCCGCAGCGTCTCCGTGCAATGGTTCAGCGGCACCATTCTCACAGGTCTTTGCGGCGCGGCCCTGATCGGCGGCGCCGTTTTCGCGTCCCTCGACGGCGAGACCACCTTCGCCAAGGTGCCCGAACGCGTGGAAACCGCGCTGCGCGGCGCATTCGGCGGCGCCGACAAGAACGCCATCGCCCGCAAGAGCGACCGCCTGCCGCCGCCGAGTGAAGCCACCGCCGCGCGGCAGGTCATCAAGGTTTCGATGGTCTCCAAGCTCGGCAATCGCGAAGTGGTCCGCGTGCGCCCGTTCGTGCGAATCGCCGGCAACCTGTCGCTCTCCGAGGCGGCCGATCTTGCCTCCAAGATCCCGCCCTTCGACGCCCAGCGCATTCTGACCGATGTCAGCCGCGCAGCACCCGACGGTGACGATGCCCGCGGTCCCGGTGCCGCCGCCGAGCCCGACGCGGAGGTCTCATTCGTGATGCGGGATCTCGGCAGCGTGTTGCCGCATGCGAAGATCGCGGCGACCGTGCCCGCGGAGGAAGTGCTGATCCAGGTCCGCAATGCCTCGAACTGGCGCGGCAATTCCGGCGTTCGTTACGCCTATAACGGCTCCTCCGGGCTGAAGATGGCCTACGCCTCCGAAGGTGGCATCGATCCCTATCGCGGCTTCGAGGCGCGTCTGGTGCCGGAAAACGTCACGCTTCTCGCCAAGACCAGCGCGCAGGCCACCGGCGGTTCGAACACGGCCGAGCGGGTGCGCGTCGTCAAGAAGGGCGAGAGCGTCGAATCGATCCTGCGCGACGAAGGCGCCAGCGCCAGCGATGCCCATGCCATCGCCTCCCAGCTTGGCGTCCGCGGCCGCGATGGCGGCCTGAGGGAAGGTCTCAAGCTGCGCATCCTGATGGCGCCGGCCGGTCCCGGCCTGCCGCTACAGCCCGTGCGCGTGATCGTCGCCAACGAAACCGCCATCGAAGCCGTCGCCGCGCTGTCCGATCTCGGCAAATACGTCGCCGTCGATGTACAGAGCTTCAACGCCTCGACCGAGACGGCTTCCAATGCGAGCGACGATGACGACGAGGACGATGACGGCACCGGCGTTCGCCTCTACCAGAGCATTTACGAGACCGCCCTGCGCGACAAGGTCCCGCAGCATGTCATCGACGACATGATCCGCATCTACTCCTACGACGTCGACTTCCAGAGGAGGGTGCAGGCCGGCGATTCGTTCGAGGTGTTCTTCGCCGGCGAGGACGAGACGCCTGCGGCCGGTGAAAAGCCCGAAATTCTCTACGCCGCGCTGACCACCGGCGGCGAAACCAAGAAATACTACCGCTTCCAGACCCCCGACGACGGCGTCGTCGATTACTACGACGACACCGGCAAGAGCGCGAAGAAATTCCTGGTCCGCAAACCCGTCAACAACGCCATCATGCGCTCCGGCTTCGGCGGCCGCCGCCATCCGATCCTCGGCTTCACCAAGATGCACACCGGCGTGGACTGGGCCACCGCCTACGGCACGCCGATCTTCGCTTCCGGCAACGGCGTGATCGAAAAGGCCGAGTGGGAAGGCGGCTACGGAAAATATATCCGCATCAAGCATCCCAACGGTTACGAGACGGCCTATGGCCACATGAGCGCCTTCGCCAAGGGCATGGAGCCGGGCAAGCGCGTGCGTCAGGGCCAGGTGATCGGCTTCGTCGGCTCCACCGGCATGTCCACCGGCGCGCACGTCCACTACGAAATTCTCGTCAACGGCCGCTTCGTGGATCCGATGCGCGTGAAGCTGCCGCGCGGACGTTCGCTCGAGGGCGGCATGCTCACCGCATTCGAAAGCGAGCGCGACAGGATCGACGCGATGATGGCGAGCCGCAGCGCGCCGAAGGTGGCGCAGAACCAGCCGGCCGTCACGCAGACGCCCGCCAACCGCGTCCCGAGCCTGCCGCCGATCTCCTCCGCGATCAGCACGCGCGCGCGCTAAAGCTCAACCCCTTTCATGAAAAAAGCCCGGCCAGAGCCGGGCTTTTTCATCGTTACTGCCGGAGCGCGCGGGCATGTTCAGTTCAGCACCCGCTTCGCATTCGGCGCTTCATCGAGATCCGATGCGTCCTCGCCGACAGCCTTGCCGTTGAAGGTCAGGCCGCTCTTGCCGGCCGAGATTTTCACGGTGGCGCCGTCATGGACATCGCCGGCGAGGATCATCTCGGCCAGCGGGTCCTGCACGCTGCGCTGGATCACGCGCTTGAGCGGACGCGCGCCATAGGCCGGGTCCCAGCCTTTTTCCGCCAGCCAGTCGCGGCCTTTGGCGTCGAGCACGAGGTCGATCTTGCGATCCTCCAGCAGCCTGCGCAGCCGTCCGAACTGGATTTCGACGATCTTGCCCATCTCGCTCTTTTGCAAACGATGGAACAGGATGATCTCGTCGATGCGGTTCAAAAATTCGGGACGGAAGTGCGTGCGCACCATGCCCATCACCTGATCGCGCACCGCCGCCGTGTCCTCGCCTTCCGGCTGGTTGACGAGGAATTCCGCGCCGATGTTCGAGGTCATGATGATCAGCGTGTTGCGGAAGTCGACGGTGCGGCCCTGACCATCGGTCAGGCGGCCGTCGTCCAGCACCTGCAACAGCACGTTGAACACATCCGGATGCGCCTTCTCGATCTCGTCGAACAGCACGACCTGATACGGCCTGCGCCGCACGGCTTCGGTCAGCGCGCCGCCCTCGTCGTAGCCGACATAGCCCGGAGGCGCGCCGATCAGCCGCGCCACCGAATGCTTCTCCATGTATTCGGACATGTCCATGCGCACGAGCGCGGTCTCGTCGTCGAACAGATATTCGGCAAGCGCTTTCGTCAGTTCGGTCTTGCCGACGCCGGTGGGCCCTAGGAACATGAACGAGCCGATCGGCCGGTGCGGGTCCTGCAAGCCCGCGCGCGCGCGGCGCACGGCGGTCGAGACCGCGCGCACCGCCTGTGCCTGACCGATGACGCGGTGGCCCAGCATCTCCTCCATGCGCAGCAGCTTGTCCTTCTCGCCTTCCAGCATCTTATCCACCGGCACGCCGGTCCAGCGCGACACCACCTGCGCGATGCTGTCGGCGGTGACCGCCTCGTCGATGGTGGACGTGCTCTCGCTGGCTTCCACCGCCGCCAGCCGCTTTTCCAGATCGGGGATACGGCCATAGGCGAGTTCGCCCGCGCGCTGGTACTCGCCCTTGCGCTGGGCGTTGGCGAGTTCGGTGCGCAACTGCTCCAGTTCGCTCTTCAGCTTCTGCGCATCGGAGAGCTTGCTCTTCTCCGCCTGCCAGCGCGAGGTGAGGTCGGCGGATTTCTTCTCGAGATCGGTGAGATCGGTTTCCAGCGCCTGCAAGCGGCTCTTCGAGCCCGCATCGGTTTCCTTCTTCAGCGCCTCCTGCTCGATCTTGAGCCGGATGATTTCGCGGTCGAGCGAATCCAGTTCTTCCGGCTTGGAATCGACCTGCATCTTCAGCCGCGCCGCGGCCTCGTCCACAAGGTCGATCGCCTTGTCCGGCAGGAAGCGGTCGGTGATGTAGCGGTTCGACAAGGTGGCGGCAGCGACCAGCGCGGAATCCGCGATGCGGATGCCGTGATGCAGTTCATATTTTTCTTTCAGGCCGCGCAGGATCGAGATCGTGTCCTCGACGGTCGGCTCGGAGACGAATACCGGCTGGAAGCGCCGCGCCAGTGCCGCGTCCTTCTCGACATGCTTGCGGTATTCGTCGAGCGTGGTCGCGCCGATGCAGTGCAGTTCGCCGCGCGCCAAAGCAGGCTTGAGCAAATTGGAGGCGTCCATCGCGCCATCCGCCTTGCCCGCGCCGATCAGCGTGTGCATCTCGTCGATGAACAGGATGATGCCGCCCTCGGCGGACGTCACTTCCTGCAACACGGCCTTGAGCCGCTCCTCGAACTCGCCGCGATATTTCGCCCCGGCGACCATCGCGCCGAGATCGAGCGACAAGAGCTTCTTGTCCTTGAGGCTTTCCGGCACATCGCCGTTGAGGATGCGCAGCGCCAGCCCCTCGACGATGGCGGTCTTGCCGACGCCGGGTTCGCCGATCAGCACCGGGTTGTTCTTGGTGCGGCGGGAGAGAACCTGAATCGTGCGGCGGATTTCCTCGTCGCGACCGATCACAGGATCGAGCTTGCCGTCGCGCGCGGCCTGGGTGAGGTCGCGGGCGTATTTCTTCAGCGCGTCATAGGCGTTTTCTGCCGACGCACTGTCGGCGGTGCGGCCCTTGCGCAGCGCGTTGATCGCAGCATTGAGGTTTTGCGGCGTGACGCCGCCCTTGGCGAGCAGCTTGCCCGCCTCGCTGTCCTTGTCCAGCGTCAGCGCCAGCAACAGGCGCTCGACAGTGACGAAACTGTCGCCCGCCTTCTCCGCGGCCTGCTCGGCCGCGGTGAAGGCCCGCGCCGTCTCGGGCGCGAGATAGATCTGGCCCGCGCCGCCGCCGGAGACTTTCGGCAGCTTCGCGAGCGCCTGCTCGGTCGCCTGCAAAATGGCGCGCGAGTTGCCGCCGGCGCGGTCGATCAGACCGCCCGCAAGCCCCTCGCTGTCGTCGAGCAGAACCTTCAGGATGTGGAGCGGGGAAAATTGCTGATGCCCTTCCCGCAAGGCGAGCGACTGCGCGGACTGGATGAATCCCTTCACGCGGTCGGTATATTTTTCAACATTCATAAGTGGCCTTCCCTCAGCCTGCCCCGCCGCCTCGAAAGCACGGCGAAGGCATCTTCAATGGGTTGCACCGGCATTGCACCGGCCTGGTCACAATGTGGGAACACAGGGTGGTTTGGGGAAGGGGCAGATCCGGAAAATCGGGTCATTGGCGCGCGGCCAGAACCTCCGTTAAAAGGCGATATGTTTGATCCCGCTCAAGTCACGCTCACCGGCCTTTACCGCTACCCGGTCAAGGGGCTTTCCCCCGAACCGCTCGCCGGAGCCGCGCTGGCCGCCGGGCAGACGGTGCCGGGCGACCGACGCTACGCCATCGCCAACGGGCCGCTCGATTTCGACCCCGCGCACCCGAGGCACTTTCCTAAAATCCGTTTCCTGATGCTGATGCGCGACGAACGTCTGGCGGCCCTGCGGACCTGCTTCGACGACACCAGCAGTACCCTGCGCATCGCCTTTAACAACGCCGAGGTGGCGCGCGGCGATCTCTCCACCGCCACGGGACGAACGGCGGTCGAGGATTTCTTCGCCGCGAACTTCACGAAGGAATTGAAGGGGCCGCCCAAGATTCTCGAGGCGCCGGGTCACAGTTTTTCGGACGTCGCCGCCAAGGTGGTGTCGATCGTCAATCTGGCGAGCGTGTCGCAGATCGAGGACGCGGTCGGCCAGCCGGTCGATCCCTTGCGCTTTCGCGCCAACCTGTATGTCCGGGGATGGCCCGCGTGGCACGAGCTTGAATTGATGGGGCGGGAAATGCGTATCGGCGGCGTCCGCTTGCGCGTGACGCGCAATATCGTGCGCTGCGCGGCGACCAATGTCGATCCGGTGACGACGGAGCGCGACATGAACATTCCGAAGACGCTGATGGACCGTTTCGGCCATGCCCATTGCGGCGTCTATGCGGAAGTGATCGCCGGGGGCGAGATCGCACCCGGCGACCGGATCGAGGTTCTTTAGCTCGACGGCATCACGTAGGCGTAGATGCGCCCGCGCGAATAGGTCGCCTCGGCGACACGATGACCGTGGTTGCCGGAGATGATGATCGGGTTGCCCTTGGCATCGATGCCGCTGACGACGCCGACATGACCGCCGCGACGGCCGCGCGACATCACCGCGATGGCCCCGATTTGCGGACCGGACACGCGCTGGCCATAGCGCGCGAACGAACTCGCCATGTCCGAGCCGGTGCCCTTATGGCCGGTCTTCTGCAAAACCATGTTCATGAAGCGCGCGCACCATAGCCGCGAGCGGCCCGTGGGATTGCCCTTGCCGATAAAGCTCCGCGCTTCCGCAACGACGTTCGAGCCGCCGAAGCCGCCACCGAAACCGCCGGACGTGTCCATCGACGCATTGGTCTCGCCGAACTGCTGCGCCTGCGCCCGGAATGCGCCCCAGCGCGCGCTGTGGCGCACATGATGGCGATGGGCATGATGCTTGTGGGCGTGATGCTGGCTGACGTGATGCCTGCCGTGATGGCGCGGACGCGCCTCAGCCGGATTGGTGATCGCCGCAACCGCAACCGCAACCGCAACCGTACACATGACACAGGCTGCGAGACGCAACGGCGAAAAAGTCGTGGATCGTTTCATTCTTCGAAGGTTCCTTTACGCAGACATTTCGCGCACGCAGCGCGAGATGGCGCGTAAGACCCCTTTCGATGTGGCGAGAAGACGGCACGATATGTCAGCGCATGACAGGTATTCGCCATGCGGGCAGACTGGGGGCACTTCCGGCCCTCACATCCGAAAGAATCGCGGAAATGCCCTATTTTGGCCGCTCAGATTAATTGCGCCGGGTGAGCAGAAACACCCCCTGCTCGCCGAACATATTCCAGAACCACCACGGCGCGTTGAGGCGCAGCGGCCTTCCGTAAAGGTCGAGCGCCACCGCGCGTTCCATCCTGACGTTGATCTCGTCGCACAACTGGACGAAATCCTTGATGGTGCAGAAGTGAATGTTCGGCGTGTCGTACCACGTCGCGGGCAGATTCTCGGTGCGCGGCATATGCCCGCCGACCAGCAATTGCAGCCGCATCCGCCAGTGACCGAAATTCGGAAACGAGACGATGGCGCGGCTGCCGATGCGCAAAAGATTTTCCAGCACCTTGCGCGGCTGCCGCGTCGCCTGCAACGTCTGCGACAGGATCACGTAATCGAACGAGTCGTCGGGATAACTGTCGAGGTCGGTGTCTGCGTCGCCCTGCACCACCGCGAGGCCCTTGGCGACGCAACTGTTGACGCCCTCGCGCGACAGTTCGATCCCGCGCCCGTCGACGCCGCGCGCTTCCAGCAATTGCAAGAGATCGCCCTCGCCGCAGCCGACGTCGAGCACCTTGGACCCCGGCGCGACCATTTCAGCGACCAGAAGATGATCGCCGCGAACGCCGTCGATCTTCGGGAGTTGCGCTGTCGGGCGGAAAAATTCAGGCGCGTTCATGTCAGCTCACAGTATTCAGGCCATGCGTGCTCGCGGCCGCTTCCAGAAAGGCGCGCGAGATCGCGAAGAATTCAGGCTCGTCGAGCAGGAATGCATCGTGCCCCTTGTCGGTGGTGATTTCGGCGAAGGAGACGCGCGCGCTGCTCGCGTTCAGCGCATGCACCACGGCGCGCGCCTCCGAACTCGGAAACAGCCAGTCGCTCGTGAACGAGATCACGCAGAAGCGCGTCCGCGTGCCGAGAAACGCCGCCGCCAGCACGCCGTTATGATCGGCGGCGATGTCGAAATAATCCATCGCGCGGGTGAGATAGAGATAGGAGTTGGCATCGAAGCGCTCGACGAACGACGAGCCCTGATGGCGCAGATAGCTTTCCACCTCGAAATCGGCGTCGAACGAAAAAGTCGGTTCGTCCCGGTCCTGCAAACGGCGACCGAACTTGCGATGCAGCGCCGCGTCAGACAAATACGTGATGTGCGCGGCCATGCGCGCGACGCCGAGGCCGCGTCGCGGATGCGTGCCGTGCTCGAAATATCGCCCCTGCCGCCAGTCCGGATCGGCCATCACCGCCTGACGGCCCAATTCATGGAAGGCGATGTTCTGCGCCGAATGCTTCGCGCCGCAGGCGATCGCCAGCGCCGCGAACACCCGTTGGGGATACGCGGTCGCCCATTGCAGCACCTGCATGCCGCCCATCGAGCCGCCGACCACCGCGAACAGTTTGGTGATGCCGAGATGATCAATCAGCATCGTCTGCGCGCGCACCATGTCGGGGATGGTGATGACCGGAAAATCCAGCCCCCACGGCTTGCCGGTGGCGGGATTGGTCGAGGACGGCCCGGTCGAGCCCATGCAGCCGCCGACGACATTCGAGCAGATCACGAAATAGCGGTCGGTATCGATCGGCTTGCCCGGCCCCACCAGCGTCTGCCACCAGCCGGGCTTGCCCGTGACCGGATGCGTGTTGAACACATGCTGGTCGCCGGTGAGCGCGTGGCAGATCAGGATCGCGTTGGAACGGTCGGCATTGAGCGTGCCGTAGCTTTGATAGGCGATCTGGAACGGCGAGAGATCGACGCCGCAATCGAGATGCAGCGGCTTGTCGGCGCCGAACACGACAGACGGCGACGACGGATGGTCCGCCTCGCGCGCGCGCTCCTCGCTGCGGGTGGGTTTTTTGCCGGCCGGTTGTCGGCTTGCAACGTCGGACATCGTCTCTCCCGGACCCTTCAGGCCCAAAAAAACCGGCCTGAACCAATTGTTCGGCCGGGATCACATGTCCCCGGCCTGTTTAGCGAATTCTTTAACGTGGCTGCAAGCCGGCCGGCTCAAATGACCACGGAACACAGGAAAAATAGTCCTGCGACCCTAGCCCGTCAAGACGCATCGGGCGGGTGCATGGCCGCCAACCGCCGTTAAGCATGAAGGTTTTCTTTGCTTTCGGGCACCGTCTTTCCTAATCAGAACCCCTGTCGCGAAAGCTGTCTGCATGCCCGATACACCTGCCCCCATTTCACTCCAGGATTTGCGCCACGAGATCGATACGATCGACGAGCAGGTGCACACGCTCTTGATGCGGCGCGGCGATATCATCGACCGCCTGATCCGCGTGAAGCAGACACAGGAGGTCGGCTCCGCGTTTCGCCCCGCGCGCGAGGCGGACATGATGCGCCGTCTCGTGACGCGGCATCACGGCATCCTGCCGCTCGACACCGTTGAGAGCATCTGGCGCGTCATCATCTCGACTTTCACTTACGTGCAGGCGCCGTTCTCCGTGCATGCCGACCTATCGTCGGGCGAAAGCGCCATGCGCGACAGCGCGCGCTTCCATTTCGGTTTCACGGTCCCGTTCCTCGCTCATTTCAACGCAGGCGCGGCCGTCGAGGCGGTCGCGAAATCGCGCGGCGATCTCGCTCTGGTCTCGGCCACATCGAGCCAGACGCCGTGGTGGAGCGCCCTCGAACAGCCGGGCGCGCCGAAGATCATCGCGCGGCTGCCGTTCGTCGAGCGCGCCGACCATCCGGCCGCGATGCCGGTCTTCGTCATCTCCCGTGTGGCGGACGATGCGCTGGTGACCGAGATCGAGACCTGGAGCCTGCATGTCAACGGCTGGAGCCCGGCCGCCGCCCGCGCCCTCTCGCCCTTGTCCGACGTGCTGGCGGTCGCGGACGCCGCATCGGGCACCGCCGCGCTGCTGGTGTCGGTCGCCCACACCGACGGCGTCGAAAAGATCATATCTGCCCTGACCGAGGCAGGCGCAGCCGTGCGGGCATCCGCTCTCGTCGGCGGCCACGCAACGCGCTATAGGGTGCCCACGGCCGGCACCGCCGCGCCCTGAATTTTTCTGGAGCCCACAATGTCCCGCCCCGTGCCGAAGCCCGGCATTCTCGATATCGCGCCTTACGTGCCCGGCAAGAGCGGCGCGGGCATGCATGGGCGCGTGTTCAAGCTGTCGGCGAACGAGGCGGCTTTGGGTCCCTCGCCGAAGGCGGTGGAGGCATTCAGCCGGACAGCCGCAGGGCTTGAGATTTATCCGGACGGCTCGGCGCGCCTCATGCGCGAGGCCATCGGCCGCGCGTTCGACATCGATCCCGCCAATGTCGTCTGCGGTGTCGGCTCGGGCGAATTGCTGCACACCATCGCCAACATCTATCTCGGCCCCGGCGACGAGGCGATCCACACCACGCACGGTTTCCTGCTCTATCCGATCGCGACCATGAGCAACGGCGCGACGAACGTCGTCGCGCCGGAGACAAACTTCACCGCCGACGTCGACGCGATTCTCAAAGCCGTCACCCCGCGCACGAAAATCGTCTGGCTCGCCAACCCGAACAATCCCACCGGCACCTATGTGACCGCCGCCGAAGTGCGGCGGCTGCGCAAAAATCTGCCGCCGCAAACGCTGCTGGTGCTGGATGCGGCCTATGCCGATTTCTGCTCGAACGCCGACTATGAAGCGGGCATCGAACTGGTGAAGGAAACCGACAACACCGTGATGGCGAGGACCTTCTCGAAGATCCACGGCCTCGCCGCCGTGCGCCTCGGCTTCATCTTCGGGCCCAGCCACCTGATCGACGTGGTCAACCGCGTGCGCGATCCGTTCAATTCGAACGGACCCGCGATGCAGGCAGCTATCGCCTCGCTCGCCGACACCGAGCACTACAAGGCGGCGCAGACGCACAATGAAAAATGGCGCGCATGGCTGACGGATGAAATCTCAAAGCTCGGCCTCACCGTGACGCCGAGTGCGGCGAATTTCATCCTGATCCACTTCCCGACCACGCTGGGCAAGACGGCGGCGGATGCCGACGCTTTCCTCACAAAGCGCGGGCTGATCCTGCGCGCGGTCGCGGCCTACAAGCTGCCGCAGGCGCTGCGGCTCAGCGTCGGCACCGAGGAACCCAACCGCCTCGTCGTCGAGGCCCTGCGCGAATTCATGGGTGCAGCGTGAGCACGATCCAGTTCAACCGCATCACCATCATCGGGCTTGGCCACATCGGCTCCTCGATCGCACGCGCTGTCAAGCAACTGCGCCTCGCCAATGAACTGGTGGTGACGGACGGCTCCGCCGCGATCCGCGCGCGCGCCGCCGAGATCGGTTTGGGCGACCGCGTGGCAGCGGACAATATCGAGGCCGTGAAGGATTCCGACCTCGTCATCGTCTGCGTGCCGGTGGGCAATCTCGGCAAGGCCACAGCCGAGATCGCATCGCATCTCAAGGCTGGAGCCATCGTCTCCGATGTCGGCTCGGTCAAGGGCCCGGTGACGCGCGAGATGGCAAGCCATCTGCCAAAGACCGTTCACCTCGTGCCGGGGCATCCGGTCGCGGGCACCGAGGATTCCGGCCCGGATTCCGGCTTCGCCGAACTCTTCATCAACCGCTGGTGCATCCTCACTCCGCTGCCTGACGCGGATGCCGCCGCCGTTGAAAAACTCGCCACGCTCTGGCGCACCATCGGCGCCAATGTCGAAACCATGTCGCCCGATCATCACGACATGGTGCTCGCGGTGACGAGCCACCTGCCGCATCTGATCGCCTACACCATCGTCGGCACCGCCGAGGACATGGAGAAGGTGACGGAAGCGGAGGTGCTGAAATTCTCCGCGGGCGGCTTCCGCGACTTCACCCGTATCGCGGCCTCCGATCCGACGATGTGGCGCGACATCTTCCTCGCCAACAAGGACGCGGTGCTGGAGATGCTCGGCACGTTCCAGGAAGACCTGTCGAAACTCACCCGCGCCATTCGCCATGGCGACGGCGAGGCGCTGTTCGACCATTTCACGCGCACGCGCGCGATCCGGCGCGGCATCGTCAATCTCGGTCAGGATTCATCCGGCGCCAATTTCGGCCGCCCAACGGAAAAGCTTCCGCAGGATAAGACACCGGCGCCGTCGAAGTAATCGCGCCGCCTAGAACAGCGCCGGGGTCTGCGCCACGCGCAGCGGCCCGAGCAGCAGCGCACCGTCCATGAAGCGCAGCGTGATCGCGCGCGCGGGACGGCCTTCCAGCGTGGTCTGCTGACCGATCAGATTCAGCCCCGCGATCAGTCCCGCATTGGCGTTCTTGCGCGCGACACGTCCAAGCCCCGGAATGATCCGGTCGAGCGAATCGATCACCTTGTTGACGTCCTGCGTCGAGACGCCCGGCGCGACATTCGACGGCGGCGCGCCTTCGGCGAGGGCCTTCTCAAGGCCGAGCGCGGGCACGATCTTCTCGAATCCCGCGATCGTCATCTGCAACTGGCCATCGAGATGCCCGCTCGGGGTCAGGCTGAGCGTGCCCGCCGCCACCGCGACGGTATCGCCCTGCTGGATACGCGATTCGGTGACGTCGATGCCGCCGCCATTGGCCTGAATCTCGCGAAACCGCTCCGGCCACGGCTTCGGCGAAAAATCGTTGAGCCCGCGCAGCTTCACGTGAATGGTTTCATCGAACGGCGTCGCCAGCACCGGATGAACGTCCTGCACGCTGGCGCCCTCGCTGCGCAACACGCTCTCGATCACCGGATGATCGTGGAGTTCGCCCTCCACCAGCCGGACATGCCACTCCAGATGCCTGGCGCTGAAAAACGGCGCGGTCACGCCCGCCACGATCCGCTCGACGACGGGATCGTTGAACTCCATGGAAATGCGCTTGGGCACCGACGGCAGACCCGCGGCGCTGGCATGGCCGAGCGTCCAGTTGGCGGTCGCGAACGGCTGCTGCCCGGTTTCTCCGACCGTCACCGGCCCGGTAAATTCCGCGATCACGCGGGTGGGGTCGTAAATCTGGGCGACGGCGAGAATCTGGCTCAGCTTCGCCGTCAGCGGCGTTTTGGTGGCGAATTGCTGCGCGGTCTGCGCCGTCAGCGAGACCACCGGATCGGCGCAGCGCACCTCGAAGCGGAACGGAAAGCCGCCGACATCGCGCCGCGCGCAATTATAGAGGCGCCCCGATTTCGCCTCGCGCTCCTGCCATCCCTTGAACTGCACATCGACCTGATTGGCGGCATAGAACCAGAATCCGCTCCAGCCGATGGCGGCGAGCAGCAGCAGCGCGGACGGAACAAAAACCGGCCACAACCGGCGGCGGCGAGGCAAAGAAGCGCGTGGTTCGGCATAAGTCATCATAGGCGGTCCCAGAGCATTCAAATCCGGCGGATGAAAGACACTCATCGCCGCGTTAGGCCTTGAAGTCCAGTCGAACAGATATGATGATTCACTCAAGAAGGCGCGATTCATGGCGATGAGACCCATTCCCGACGAAGACCTGCCCCGGGGGGACCTGTGGGTGTTCGGCTATGGATCGCTGATGTGGCGCCCCGGCTTTGAGTACATGGCCGAATTTCCCGCGCGCCTGATCGGCGAACACCGCGCCTTGTGCGTCTTTTCGCACCACCATCGCGGCACGGCGGAACGGCCGGGCCTCGTGCTCGGGCTCGACCGTGGCGGCACCTGTCAGGGCACCGTGTTCCGTGTCGCGGAAAGCCTGCGGAAGGCCACGCTCGACTATTTGCGCGAGCGCGAGCAGATCACCGGCGTCTACCGCGAGGTGCTGCGCTCGGTCTGGATCGAGGGTGATGCCCGCGAACGGGTTCAGGCGCTGGCCTTCGTGGTCGATCGCAGCCACCCGCAATATGCCGGGGCGCTCACGGTGGAGCAGCAGTTACATTATGTCGCGCACAGCCACGGCGCTTCCGGGGCCAATCGCGACTACGTGATCTCGACGGTGAAAACGCTGGAAGCCCGCGGCTGCCGCGACGAACAGCTCCATCGTCTCGTCGCGCTCCTGCAAAATGAAGTGCCGTTGCAAAAAGCGGAATGATCCGCAGGCCGCTTACGGCGCGGAAAATCCCATGATCCGCTCCTGCTCGGCGCGCCCTTCCCGGATCAGGCGATTGCTCGCATCCTCGATCGCGGACGAGACCTGCGCGGTGAAGTCGTCGCGTGCCAGCCCTGCCGGAATAGGTTTCAGGAATTCCACCACCAGCGTGCCGGGATAACGCAGGAAGGTGCGGCGCGGCCAGAACAACCCCGAGTTCAGCGCCACCGGCAGGCAGGTGACGCCACAACCGACATAGATCTGGCTGACGCCGACCTTGTAATCCGGCGGCGCGCCCACGGGCCGCCGCGTACCTTCGGGGAAAATGATGAGCTGTCGCCCGCGCTGGACCTGATCGCGCGCGCTCTTCATCATCTTCAGCAAAGCGCGCCCGCCCGACTCGCGGTCGAGGCCGATCATCTGCGCCTTGACGAGATACCAGCCGAAAAACGGAATCCGCGTCAGCTCGCGCTTGAGGATGAACAGCGGCTGATCGAAGAACGGCATCAGCGCGAAGGTCTCCCACGCCGACTGATGCTTGGACGCGACGAGCAGAGGTCCCTCCGGAATATTCTCGACGCCGCGATATTCCACCTTCACGTTGCAGATCAGCGTCAGGAGCCACGCGCTGGTGCGCGCCCATGTCTTGGCGATCCAGATGATGCCCCAGCGCGGCATCGCGTAGGTCGGCAGGCCGATCACGCACCACAGGATCGTGTTGAGATAGAACACGACGTTGTAGACCAGCGACCGCACGAACAGCGAAAACTTCGTCATGCGCATCAACCGGCCGATACTGATGGTCTGGACACCGCGCCGCTTTTGGCGGGCTGCTCCTCCCACTCGGGGAAATTGATGCCGAACGCCGCGAGGCGCACGCGAACCTGCGCAACGAGATATTTCACGTATTCAAGCGCCACCAGCCGCACCCCGGCGGGACTGTTCCACCACGGCTCCCCGCGCCATGCTTCGCTGACCACGGGATAGAAGATGAGATCGATGTCGGGCATCGCGTGCGTCAATTCCACGGTGGCGCGCGGCATATGGTAATTCGAGGTCACCACGATCAGCGAGCGGTAGCCGCGCTCCTTCACCCAGCGTTGCGTCTCGATGGCGTTGCTGCGGGTGTTGACGGCGGAACGGTCGAGGTCGACGCAGCATTTCAGCAGCGCCTCTCTCTCCGGCTGCGCCCGCAGGATGTCAGCGGTGCCGTTGGCGGGATGCACGCCGGAAATCAGGAGCCGCTTGCCGTACCCCTTCGACAACAGATCGAGCGCATCCGCCACGCGCGAAGCGCCGCCGGTCAGCACCACGATGCCATCGGCATGGCGGTCAGGCTTGCTTTCCTCGGAGCGCAGTTGCGAGGCGAACCAGGCAAATCCGGCAAGAAAGATAATCAGGAATGAGAACAAAAACCGCGTCACCGGCCAGCCGCCGGCGCGCGCCCGCGCTTCGGCCTCGCTCATTTTCGAATGATCCGGCCTGCCGGTCATGACCGTGATGCGCTCCGTCCCGATCGTATCGTTTCCCCGCGCCCAAAATGCCCGAACCGGCTGCCGCCCGCAATCACTCCCACGACATCATTCCCAGGCCCGTCTCAATCGATCTCGTCGAGGGTCGCGAACAGCGTGCGGCGCGACGCCCATGCCGTGACGGCGGCAATCAGCATCGCCTGCCCCGCGAGCACGAGATATCCGGATGCCGGCAGCGCGAAGGTGCCGAGGAGTGCCGCGAACTGGTCGCCGGCCGGGGTGCCGGAAAACCAGCTTGCGATGGATTCCGAGAATCCGAACACCAGAATCGCGGCTATGCCGCCGATCGCGCCGCCTTCGAGGCCCAGTTGAAGGAAGTGCCGGAAGAAACGATTGGCGATGAAGCGGTCCTGCGCGCCGACGAAATGCAGCACCTCGACAATCGGCCGGTTGGCGGACATCGCGCCGCGGGTGGCGAACGACACCGAGATCACGGTGGCAAGGATCACAAGGGCGAGAACGCCCGTTCCCGCCAGCACGATCGCGCTGCTCATCGAGCGCATCCGCTCGATCCATGCCCGATGGTCATCCACCGTCGCCGAGGGCGCGATCGCCACGAGGCGCTGTTGCAGCCCCGCGATGTCGATCGCGCCGCCGACCCGCGCCACGATGATGCGCGGCACCGGCAGGTCGTCGATGGAAAAGCCGGTGCCGAGCCATGGCTCGAGCAGCTTGGCGGATTCTTCCTTGGTGAAAGCGCGCGCATCGACGATGCCGCTCTCGCCGCGCACGGCGTCGGTCACCGCCTTGACGTCGCGGTCGATATCGCGCCCGGAGGTCGCACGCACCTGAATGGTGATTTCGCTCGCGACATCCGACTGCCATTGGGCGGCGGAGGCCCGCACCAGCAGCACCGCGCCGGTGGTGATGGAGGCGAGAAACGTCATGATCGCGACCACCGCGACCAGCGCCCGGCCGGACATCGAGCCGCGCGGCACGATCGGCGAGACGTTGCGCGACGGCCCATCGTCCCCGGTCTGGTAGCGCGCATCAGTCACGGCGGTGCACCCGAGCGAAAAGCCTACTCATAGATATGCAGCCTGGATTCATGAAGGACCATGCGGCGCGCCTGATACTGATCCATCAAGGCGATATCGTGGGTGGCGATGATGACGGCGGTCCCGGTCTTGTTGAGCTGGATGAAGAGATTGAGCAGCCGCCGCGCCAGCGACGGATCGACGTTGCCGGTGGGCTCGTCGGCGAGCAGAATCTGCGGCCGCGCGATCACCGCACGCGCGATCGCCGCGCGCTGCTTCTCGCCGCCGGACAGGATCGGCGGCAATGCATCCATCCGCTCGCCGAGGCCGACCCATTTCAGCAGATCGATCACCTCGCGGCGATAGCTCGATTCATCCTTGCCCATGACGCGGAACGGCAGCGCCACGTTCTCATACGTCGTCATGTGATCGAGCAGGCGGAAGTCCTGCAACACGATGCCGATGCGCTGGCGCAGCCGCGCGATGGCATTCTTGTCCAGGAGCGAGATATCCTGCCCGAACATGTTGACGAGGCCGCGCGTCGGCCGCAGCGACAGGAACAGCATCCGCAGCAGCGAGGTCTTGCCCGCGCCGGAAGGGCCGGTGAGGAACTGAAAGGAATGCGCCGGTATCTGGAAGGTCAGATCCCGCAACACCTCCGGACCAAGCCCATAGCGCAAACCGACATTTTCGAATCGGACCAAGCTCAGCTCCGTTCGGAAAGGGGCGCGAATTCCATGGCGGGAACAATTCCGCCGCGAAGCAGGGAAATATCTCTCGCCAGTCTCGGTACCAGTCTTGGGGCCGTTATGGTTTCCGATTCGTTAACGGACGCCGCATAGACTGCGGGCGGCTCACTCTCGGCGATTCGATTTATGCAGATCATCTGTCCCCATTGTACGACATTCTACGACGTGGACTCGTCCAAATTCGGCGCCGCCGGCCGCAATGTCCGCTGCGCGCGCTGCGGCGAGACCTGGCTCGCGAAGCCGGAATCCGCCTCCGCGATGGCGGGCCCCGACCCGTTCGAGGAGGTCGATGCGGGCTGGGGTCTGGCGGCGGAAACGCCGGTCCGAGAGGAGGAAACCCCTCACGTTCAAAGCCCCTCGATCGCAGCGGACTGGCGGGATGAATATGCCGCTCACGAGGCAATCGATGGCGAGGATGAACCTCGCGCTTCCCGCGCCCCGGAATGGCTGCAAAGCCTGCTGCGCCCGCTGCGGCCTGTCCTCCATGCTCCTGCCGTGTCCGGCATCGCATCCCGCATTCCGGGCGTGCCGCACCTGCGGCTGCCGAAGGTCAGCCTGGCTTTCATCAGCACCGCGATGGCGGCCGTCTGTCTTGGCCTCATTATCTGGCGCGCCGATGTCGTGCGGCTGATGCCGCAGACCGGCCCGTTCTTCAAAATGACGGGGCTCGGCGTCAATCTGCGCGGGCTTGAGTTCGACAAGCTCAAGCTCTCCTCGGAGATGGTGAACGGCAAATCCGTGCTGGTAATTCAGGGGGCGATGAAAAACATCACCCGCAAGCCGGTCGAACTGCCGCGCCTGCGCTTCATCGTCCGCGACCAGAACGGCGCCGATATCTACGCATGGAATTCCGTGCTGGAGCAGCCGGTGCTGAAGGCCAACGAGCGGCTGGCGTTCAAATCCCGTCTCGCCTCGCCGCCAGCAGAAGGCCGGGAAATCGCCGTCCGGTTCTTCCAGCGCCGGGATATCGGGGCCGGGGCGACCTGATGGCGAAAATCCTGATCGCCGACGACGAGGAGTCGATGCGCCTCCTCGTCGCCCGCGCCATCGCGATGGACGGCCACGACATCACGACCGCCGAGGACGGCGCGGAGGCCCTCGACATCATCACCCGCGCCGACGGCGCGTTCGACCTGCTGCTGACCGACATCAAGATGCCGGTGATGGACGGCATCGCGCTCGCGCTCGCGGTCGCGCGCGACTACCCGAAGCTCACGATCCTCCTGATGACCGGCTTTGCCGACCAGCGCGAACGCGCCTCGGGTCTCGAGGCCATCGTACATGACGTGGTGACGAAACCGTTCGCGATCGCCGACATCCGCACCGCCGTCGCCGACGCGCTGGCCTCGCGGCCCGACGCTCAATAGTCCTTCAACAGCCGCTCGATGTAGTCGAGTTCGATCTGCGGACGGTACGAGTCGCCGAGCCGCCGCCGCAGTTCTTCCAGAATGCGGCGGACGCGCTGCACGTCGATCTCGCCGGGAATCTTCACGCTCTGGTCGTCGCTGTAATCGCGCCCCTTCAGCGGCCGCCCGAGCGGATCGGTCTCCTGCCCACCGCTCTGGCGCTGGCCGAAGCGATTGCCCTGTTGGCCTTCGCCCTCGCCCTGATTCTGCTGCGCGAGATTCTGCGCGCCCTTCTTCAACGCATCGACCGCGCGACCCTGCGCATCCGTTGCGCCACTTGCGCTGCCCTGACCGAGCTGGCCTCCCGCTTCGCCCATCGCGTTGTCGGCGTCGCCGAGCGGATTGCTCTCGCTCAACTCGCCGTTCTCGCCGGGCTGTTTGCCGCCCTGCTGGGGCATCATGCCCTTCTGCTTCATGCCGTCGAGCAGCTTCTGCAAGCGGTCGCGCAGGTTCTGCTGCTCGCGTTGCAGATCGCCCATCGCGCTGCGGCCGTCCTGCTGATCGCGATGCGAATTGCGCGAATTCTGCCCCTCGTTATAGGTCCTATCGCGCAACTGCTGCTGCTTGCGGGCGAGATCGCTCAATTCGTTGAGCGCCTGCTGCATGTCCTGATCGCCCTGCCCCGGCTGCGCCATTTGCAGGTTTTCCAGCATCTGCTGCATCTGTTCGAGCAGTTGCTGGGCTGCCTCCTTGTCGCCGGAACGCGCCAGACGCTCCATGCGGTCGATCATCGCCTTGAGATCCTGCTCGCTCATCACCCGCGCGTTGCGGTCGAGCGGGCGCGCCAGTTCCTGCGGATTCTTTTGCAACTGCTGCGCCAGTTGCCGCAGATAGTCGCTCAGCGCCGCGCGCAGATCCTGCGTGAGCTTCCTGATTTCCTCGTCGCTCGCGCCGCGTTCCAGCGCCTGCTTCAGCGCATCCTGCGCCGCGCGCAACGCCTTCTCGACATCGGTGACGTTCTTGTCCTCGATCGCCACCGCCAGCGCCCACAGGTTGTCCACCGTGCCGCGCAACGCCTCGCGGGTGTTGGCATGCGCGAGCTGGTTGGCAACGGCATGGAGGCCGAGATACTCGCCCGACTCCGGCGTGAACGCCTGCGGCGCGACCAGAAGCGCTTCCAGCGCGATCATCACCAGCGGCTTCTGGCTGGCGTCGAGCGCCAGAAGGCGGCGCTGCTCGATCAGGGCCCGCGCCAGCGGCTTGTTGAAGACACGTTGCGGCAGCCGCATGTTGAAAGGCTCGCTGCGCCCTTCGTTGCCGGCTTCGTCCCGGGCCGTCAGGGTCAGCGTGACCTCCGCGCCCGCATAAGGATGCTCGCTCAGATCCTTCACGGTCTGGCCGACGCCCGTTTTCGTCCGCGCGTTCGGCAAGCCCAGGGCAAACGCGATCGGGTCGTACAGCGGCGAGGTGGCTTTTTCCGGCGTGCCGTCGTCATCCGCATTGCGAAGGGCGATATGCGCCTGCGCCTGCGTGACGCCGTAGTCGTCCTCGAGCTTGTAGGACAGCGACAGGCCGCCATGCGCCTGCCGCTCGGGGTCCTTCGCCAGCGCAATTGTAGGCGCATGGTCGGGAATCGCCCTGAACGACCATTGCGGCAGCGAGGACGGCGAGCGGACCCGCGCGCTGCCATCGGTCGCGATGGTGAAGCGGCGCTCGTCGGTGCCCTTCGGCTTGCCTTCGGTGTCCGTGGCCGCGGCGACGCCGCCGCTCAGGCTGACGTCGAGCGAACCGCCGCTGGCGCGCACGATCAGCGTGCTGCCCGCCGGAACCGAGATCGGCTCCCCGGCGGAAGCCGCCTTCTGCGGACCTGAGATCACGACCGGCGGGCGGTTGGTGTAGGGCGGCGGATCGATCCAGGCATCGATGCGCGCCGGAGTGCCCGAGAACATCCCGTTCCAATCGAATGCCTGCATGAGGCGCGCGGTCCGCTCGTCACCGGCGGCGATGAAGGTCGCGATCAGCAACAGGATAGCCGCCGCGCGCAGCGCCAGCGGATCGTGACGCGGCAGGCCCGGCGACGGCAGCCGCGCGCGGATGCGGTCGAGCGAGGCCCGCATCCGCGCGCGTTGCGCGTTCCACAAGGCCAGCGCCACCGGGTCTTCCGACTTCAGCGTGTCGGTCAGCGCGGTCGCGGGACGATGAACGATGCCGGAATCGAGATCGAGACGCCGCAGCGCCTCCTCGCGGGCGGGCCAGCGGAAGCGCACCAGCGGCACCAGCGCCGCAAGACCGGCGATGGCGAAAACCGTCACGCCCGCGACACGCAGGACAAACGGCGCCACCGCCCACGCGCCTGCCCAGGATGCGGCGAGAAACAGACCGACGACCGTCAACACGCGCGCCAGCGACGGCCACAGCCGCTCCCACGCGATCGCAAACCGCGCGCGCTGCACCGCGCGGGCGATCGTCTGGCGCAGCACATCCTCCTCGGTAGGAGGCGTCCGCGGGGAATCGGGGGTCTGGCCGCTCACGAAAATCTCCGGTTGAACGAAGATCAGCCTATCACGGCGGCCTCAATGAGGCACGGCCGGAACCCGGCCCTGCCCACGCTAAAGGGTCACAGCCAAATCACTTAGAGCCAGGGCGCGATCCGGTCCATCGCGATCAATTGCGCGGCATCGATGCGCGGGCGGACCACGGCATATTGATCGCCCTTGACCAGAACCTCCGGCACCAGAGCGCGGGTATTGTAGGTGCCGGCCTGCACCGCGCCATAGGCCCCCGACGACATCACCGCCACGAGATCGCCCGCCTTCAGTGCGGGCAGATGACGCCCGAGCGCGAGGTAATCGCCGGTTTCGCACACCGGTCCGACCACGTCGGCCACGATGCCATCCCCCGGAGACGATGCCTTGCGCACGGGAATGATGTCGTGATGCGCCTCGTACAGCGTCGGCCGGATCAAATCGTTCATCGCCGCGTCGATGATGACGAAATTGCGCGCCTCGCCATGCTTCACATAGATCACGCGGCTGACGAGAATTCCGGCATTGCCGACGATCATCCGCCCGGGCTCGAACATCAGGGTGCAGTCGAATCCCCTGGTGACGCGCCTGACCACCTCCGCATAAGCATCCGGCGCCGGCGGCACCGGCAGGTCGCTCTCATAGGGAATGCCGAGGCCGCCGCCAAAATCGATGTGATCGATCGCATGACCGTCGGCGCGCAAGGTGCGCACGAAATCGACCAGCAGCGTGAAGGCCGACTCCATCGGGCCGAGATCGGTGATCTGGCTGCCGATATGCATGTCGACGCCGGTGACGCGAATGCCCGGCAGCTTCGCCGCCCGCGCATAGACCGCGCGCGCGCCGTCCAGCGGAATCCCGAACTTGTTCTCCGACTTGCCGGTGGAAATCTTGGCGTGGCCGCCCGCGCCGATATCGGGATTGAGCCGCAGCGAAATGCGCGCGGTGTGGCCGGTCTCGTGCGCGATGCGCGAGAGCAGATCGAGTTCGGGCTCGGACTCGACATTAATGCAGAGGATGTTCCCGGCGAGCGCCTGACGCAACTCGTCTTCCGTCTTGCCGACGCCGGAGAACACGATCTTCTCAGCCGGGATGCCCGCGGCGCGCGCGCGCATCAATTCGCCGCCCGAGACGACATCCGCGCCCGCGCCGAGCCGCGCCAGCGTGCGCAGCACCGACTGGTTGGAATTCGCCTTCATGGCGTAGCACACGAGCGTGTCGAGACCCGCGAATGCCTCGATGAACACGCGGTAGTGCCGCTCCAGCGTCGCGGTCGAATAGCAATAGAACGGCGTGCCGACGCTCTCCGCCAGACGGCCTATATCGACGTCCTCGGCATGAAGAACGCCGTTACGATAATGGAAGTGATGCATGGCCGCTCAATCCAGGATCGGATCGAGAATAATGCGCTTCTTCTCGCCGCGAGGCGCGACCATCTGCCTGCCGCCCTGACTTCCGGACGGCGCAAAGAGCGTCTCGTCGGCCGACGAACCGGGCGATGCCTGCGAACGATAGGTCTGCGTGTTGCTGCCCTCGACCTCGGTCTGCGAGGGTGTCAGCGCAGCGCCGGGCGGCAGATCGAGCGGTCCCTTCCGGCCGCAGCCGCCAAGTGCGCAGGCCGACAGAATCAACCCAAGCGCAGCGAGCTTCGACCAGGAAACGTGAGAAACGAGACGGTTCACGGCAGTGTCCTTGAATTCGGCCGCACCATACAAAGAACGGCTGCCGCTGGCGAGGCCCCCGCGCCGTCAATCTTCGGCCTGTCAGCCCGATTTTTGCTCTTTTTCCAGCCGCATCAGCCAGTTTTTCGCCTGTTCACGCACGTTTTCCGGAGCGGTGCCGCCGAAGCTGGTGCGGCTCTCCACCGAGGCTTCCACCGACAGCACGCCGAACACATCTTCGGTGATGGCAGGCTCGACGGCCTGCATGTCGGCCAGCGGTAATTTGTGCAGCGCCAGTCCCGCCTCCGCCGCCTTGGCGACGATCCGGCCCGTGACGTGATGCGCCTCGCGGAACGGCATCTTCAGTGTCCGCACCAACCAGTCGGCCAGATCGGTCGCCGTCGCATAGCCTTCACCGGCGGCCACCTTCATGCGCGCCTCGTCCGGTTCGATGTCGAGCACCATGCCGGTGATGGCGCGGATCGCCAGCGACATCGCGGCGAACGCTTCCATCGCGCCCGCCTTGTCCTCCTGCATGTCCTTCTGATAGGCGAGCGGCAGGCCCTTCATCACCATCAGGAGCGCGTTCAGCGAGCCGACAATGCGGCCGGTCTTGGCGCGCACCAGTTCGGCCGCATCGGGATTGCGCTTCTGCGGCATGATCGAGGAGCCGGTGGTGAACTTGTCCGACAGATGGACGAGCCCGACCAGCGGCGAGGTCCAGATCACGATTTCCTCGGCGAAGCGCGACAGATGCACCGCCGCGATGGAGCACGCGGACAGTGTCTCCAGCACGAAGTCGCGATCCGAAACCGCGTCGAGCGAGTTCGCCATCGGCCGCTCGAAACCGAGCGCCGATGCCGTCGCGCGCCGGTCGATCGGGAACGAGGTGCCCGCAAGGGCGGCCGCGCCGAGCGGATTTTCATTGAGGCGCTTGCGCGCATCGGCGAAACGCCCGCGATCGCGCGCGACCATTTCGACATAGGCCAGAAGATGATGGCCGAACGTCACCGGCTGCGCGGTCTGCAAATGCGTGAATCCCGGCATCACCGTTCCGGCATGCTCGAGCGCACGCTTCACCAGCGCCCGTTGCAGCGAGGCGAGATCGTCATCGAACGAGTCGATCGCATCGCGCACATAAAGGCGAAAATCTGTCGCGACCTGATCGTTGCGCGAACGCGCGGTATGCAGGCGGCCCGCAGCGGGGCCGATCAACTCTCCGAGCCTGCTCTCCACATTCATGTGAATGTCTTCGAGCGCGCGTTTGAAAGTGAACGTGCCCGCTTTGATCTCTGACAAAATCGTGTCTAGACCACCGGCGATGTTTTTTGCATCGTTGGCGGTAATGATCCCTTGCGCGGCCAGCATGGCTGCGTGAGCCTTTGACGCGGCGATGTCCTGGGCATAGAGGTGCTGATCGACGTCGATCGAGACGTTGATTTCCTCCATGATCGCATCGGGGCTCTCTCCGAAGCGGCCGCCCCACATCTTGTTGCTCATGACCGATGACTCACGACTGATAACTTACGACTGCCGACCTGACTTCACATTCAATCCGCGATAAATAGCACCAATGACCGAACAGACACCGCCGACCCGTTCCCGCCCCCGCATTCCCATGGCGCTTGCCACCGTTATTATCGGCGTTGGCGTCGCCACTGTGGCGATATACGGGATGCGAGGCATGCAAGGCAATGCGTCTGGCGACCCGGTTTGCCGCCCGGCGGTCAATCTCGCGCAGAAACTCAAGCCTCTCGCCCAGGGCGAAGTCGCCGCGTTAACCATGGCCTCGCAGCCGCTGCGGGTCCCGGATCTCACTTTCGACGACGCCTCCGGTAAATCGCGCAAGCTGTCGGAATTCCGTGGCCGCACCCTTCTGGTGAATTTGTGGGCGACATGGTGCGTGCCGTGCCGCAAGGAGATGCCGGCGCTCGACCAGCTTCAGGCCAAGCTCGGCGGGCCGAAATTCGAGGTCGTCGCTGTCAATATCGACACTCGCGACCCCGAGAAGCCGAAGGACTTCCTGAAAGACGGCGGCCTCACCCATCTGGGCTATTTCTACGACAACAGCGCCAAGGTGTTTCAGGACCTGAAGGCCGCCGGGCGCGCGCTCGGCATGCCGACCTCGATGCTGGTCGATCCTTCGGGCTGCGAAATCGCGACCATCGCGGGCCCCGCCGAATGGGCCAGCGGCGATGCGATCAAGCTCGTGACCGCGGCCCTCGGACAATAGGCCGCCCTTCTTTCCTTACATTCGTCGCCTTTGACGGCGTCCATGTCGCTGCGATGCATCAGCAGCGAAAGGGCCTGTCATGCAATATATCGACGGATTCATCGTCCCTGTGCCGAAGAAGAAGCTCGCCGCCTACCGGGCGCTCGCCCGCAAGGCCGGCAAAGTCTGGCGTGAGCACGGCGCGCTCGAATATCGCGAATGCGTGGCCGAGGACGTCAAACCCGGCAAGCTGACCTCGTTTCCGCAGAGCGTGAAACTGAAACCGCAGGAGACCGTGGTGTTCTCCTGGATCGTCTACAAATCGCGCAAGCATCGCGACCGCGTCAACGCCAAGGTGATGAAGGACCCGCGTCTCGCCGGCATGATGGACGCCAGGAAGCTGCCGTTCGACGGCAAGCGGATGATCTATGGTGGCTTCGAGATGATGCTGAAATTCTAGGCGAAAATATCGAGCTGCCCGCCGATACCCGCCGCATTGTTCGCGGCGGGGGCGTTTTGCGCGGGCGCAAGCAGTTGCAGCACCGAGCCTTGCGCGTTCAGTTGCGATTTGAGCACGCTGGTCGCGATCTGCTGCTGGGTATTTCCAGCCTGCATCGCCATCGCTGCGGCAACGAGACTCATATCCATGGCGCGCTCATCCTGTTCGAGACAGGCAAACTAACCCGCGAAGGTTAACAATCTCGAACCGGTGCGCGGCGCGTCAGCGCGTCGGAACCGGCTTGTCGCCGCGATAGTCGTAGAAGCCGCGCTGCGACTTGCGGCCGAGCCATCCGGCCTCGACGTACTTCACGAGCAGCGGGCATGGGCGGTATTTCGAATCCGCGAGCCCTTCATGCAGCACCTGCATGATCGACAGACAGGTATCGAGACCGATGAAGTCGGCCAGTTCCAGCGGCCCCATCGGATGGTGCGCGCCGAGCCGCATCGCGGCGTCGATCGCCTGCACGTTGCCGACGCCTTCATAGAGCGTGTAGATCGCCTCGTTGATCATCGGCAGCAGGATGCGGTTGACGATGAAGGCCGGAAAATCTTCCGACACCGCGATCTGCTTGCCGACCCTGGTGACGAAAGCGCGCGCGGCCTCGAACGTGGCGTCGTCGGTGGCGATGCCGCGGATCAACTCCACAAGCTCCATCAGCGGCACCGGATTCATGAAGTGGATGCCGATGAACTTTTCCGGACGATCGGTGGACGCGGCAAGGCGCGTGATCGAGATCGAGGACGTGTTCGAGCCGATGATGGCGTCAGGCTTCAGCACCGCGCACAGGTCGTGGAAGATCTTGCGCTTGACTTCTTCCTTCTCGACCGCGGTCTCGACCACGAGATCGCAGGAGGCGAGGCCGTCCAGCGTTGCCGAGGAACTGATCTTTTTCAGCGCGGCCTGATGCTCCGCTTCGGTGATGACCTTCTTCGTCACCTGTCGCGACAGGTTGCCGTTGATGGTCGCCATCGCCGATTTCAACCGGTCTTCCGAAATATCGTTCAGCACGACATTCATCCCGGCGAGGGCGGCGACATGCGCGATGCCGTTGCCCATCTGACCCGATCCGATCACGCCGATTGACTTGATTTCCTTTGTCATCTTTCCGTCGCCATCCGTTCGCGGCACATCCGCTGCAAGTCTTCGCGGGCCTGCGCTCTCTGTATTACACCAAAACCCCGCCGCCTGCCGGGTCTTCCGGCATGCGTCATTAACGCCGTCGCTTGGCCAGTTCCTCGGTCAGTTCCGGCACGATCTGATAAAGGTCGCCGACCAGACCGTAATCCGCGACCTGGAAAATCGGCGCATCCTCGTCCTTGTTGATCGCCACGATCACCTTCGAATCCTTCATGCCGGCGAGATGCTGGATCGCACCGGAGATGCCGACGGCGATGTAAAGATCGGGCGCGACCACCTTGCCGGTCTGCCCCACCTGCCAGTCGTTCGGCGCATAGCCCGCATCGACGGCGGCGCGCGACGCGCCGACGCCCGCGCCGAGCGTATCGGCCAGCGGCTCGATATATTTCGTGAAGTTCTCCCGGCTCTGCATCGCGCGGCCGCCGGAAACGATCACCTTGGCGGAAGCAAGCTCGGGCCGGTCGCTCTTGGCGACCTCCTCGCCGATATAGGCCGACTTGCCCGGCCCCGCCACCGCCGCGACATCCTCGATTGGCGCGTTGCCGCCGTCCGCAGCGGCCGCGAACGACGAGGTGCGCACCGTGATGACCTTCTTGCCGTCCTTCGACTTCACGGTCTGAATGGCGTTGCCCGCATAGATCGGCCGCTCGAACGTGTCGGAGGCCACGACCTTGGTGATCTCTGAAATCTGCATCACGTCGAGAAGGGCCGCCACGCGCGGCAGCGTGTTCTTGAAGCGCGAGGTCGCGGGCGCGACGATGGCGTCATAATCGCCCGCGATCGAGACGATCAGCGCGGCCAGATTCTCGGCCAGATCGTGAGCATAGGCCGCGTCATCGGCGAGCCGCACCTTGCGCACGCCGGAGAGCTTGGCCGCAGCCTCGGCGGCTGCACGGGCGTTTTGACCCGCGACCAGAATATCGACCTCGCCACCCAGCGCCGCCGCAGCGGTGAGCGCCTTGGCGGTTACGTCCTTCAGCACGCCGTCCGCGTGCTCGGCCATCAATAATGTCGCCATCACAGCACTCCCGCCTCGGTGAGCTTGCCGACGAGTTCGGCCACCGAGGCCACCTTGACGCCAGCGCTACGGCCCGAGGGTTCGGACGTTTTCAGAATTTCGAGACGCGGTGCGAGATCGACGCCGAGTTGGTCCGCCGTGATCTCCTCGATCGGCTTCTTCTTCGCCTTCATGATGTTCGGCAGGCTCGCATAGCGCGGTTCATTCAACCGCAGATCGGTGGTGACGATGGCCGGGCCCTGCAACTGCACCGTCTGCAACCCGCCATCGACTTCGCGCGTCACCTGGATGTTGGCGCCGTCGGCTTCGAGCTTGAACGCGAAGGTCGCCTGCGGCCAGCCGAGCAGCGCCGCCAGCATCTGGCCGGTCTGGTTGGAATCGTCGTCGATCGCCTGCTTGCCGAGAATAACGAGACCCGGCTGCTCGCGCTCCGTGACTGTCTTGAGAACCTTGGCGACCGCGAGCGGCTCGACGGTCGCATCGGTCTTGACGTGAATGCCGCGATCCGCGCCCATCGCGAGCGCGGTGCGGATCGTCTCCGCCGCCTGCGCGGGCCCGATGGACACCGCGACCACCTCGGCCGCTTTCCCGCCCTCTTTTAACCGCAGAGCCTCTTCGACCGCGATTTCATCGAACGGATTCATCGACATCTTGACGTTGGCAAGCTCGACGCCGCTGCCATCGGCTTTGACCCGGATCTTGACGTTGTAGTCGATGACCCGCTTGACCGGCACCAGAACCTTCATGGTTCCCCTTCATTCTGATTTAGTGTGCGCTGCGGAACCTAAAGAGGTCGCCCAGCCGGGTCAACGCGCTTGGACGGTGGAAGGGCTTGAAAGCACCCGAAAGCACAATGGCCGCATCCCGTTCATCGGTTCCGGCCCGGCACCCAAAGCACGTCCCCCGCGCCGTCGCGGTTCGCGGCCCGTGACGCCACGAACAGGAAATCCGACAAACGGTTGAGATAGCGCACCACGGCATCGCCGACCGGCTCATTGTCTTTCCCGGCCAATTCCACCACCAGCCGTTCGGCGCGGCGGCACACCGTCCGGGCCTGATGCAGATGGGCCGCCGCAGGCGTTCCACCCGGCAGGACAAACGACGTTAGCGGTGCGAGCGCCCCGTTCAACGCGTCGATGTCCCGTTCCAGCCGCTCGACCTGCACCGGCAGGATCCGCAACCGCTCGGCCTTGCCTTCACGTTCCGGCACCGTGAGATCGGCGCCGAGATCGAACAGATCGTTCTGGACAAGACCCAGCATCGCATCGAGCCGGGCATGATCTGCGAGGTGCAGCCGCGCCACCCCGATGGCGGCATTGGTTTCGTCCACCGTGCCGATGGCCGCGACCCGCAGGTCGTATTTTGGCCGCCGCTCGCCGCTGCCGAGCGCGGTGGTACCGTCGTCTCCGGTGCGGGTGTAGATGCGGTTGAGGGTAACCATATCCTCGCTCGACTAGCGGCCCATCGCCCAGACCGCCGCCATGGCGATGATGATGGCGATGAACTGAAACAGCACCCGCAACCGCATCAGGCGCTGCGAGGTGTTCGGCGAGCCGCCGCGCATCATGTTGATCAGGCCCAGCAGCAACACGCAGGTGACGGCGATCAGGGCGATTGGAAGAAGGAATAAGGAAAAAAAGGAGGTCATGAGCGTTACATACCACCCGGCGACCCTCCCCCCAAGGATTTAGAGAGCTTTCTGCCGGTCTCGCGGGAGGAACATGGCTGGGCATCCCGGATTTCATGACTTGCTCACCGTCTCCCGCTAACCTCATCTCCGAGAGGAATCCCCGCGCCTCATGACACTCATCCGCCGCGCCTTTCAGATCGGGCTCGACGCCTTCAATGCGTTTCTGGCCGACGACGGCTGGGCGATCGCGAGTCATATTGCGCTGTCGGCGCTGATGGCGTTCTTTCCGTTCCTGATCGTGCTGGCCTCGCTGGCGGGGTTTCTGGGCTCCAAGGATCTGGCCGATCAGGCAGCCAGCCTGATGTTGCAGGTCTGGCCAAGCCAGGCCGCCGATGCGCTGGTGACACAAATCCACGGCGTCCTGACCCAGACGCGCGGCGATGCGCTGACCTTCGGCCTCGTGCTGTCGCTGTATTTCTCCTCCAACGGCGTGGAGAGTTTGCGGGTCGGGTTGAACCGCGCCTACGGCGTCACCGAAACGCGGCCCTGGTATTGGCTGCGGCTGGAGTCGATCGGCTACACCCTGATCGCGGCGGCCGTCTCGCTGGTGCTCGCGCTATTGCTGGTGCTCGGCCCGCTGCTGCTTGCCGCCGCGCGCTATTACTTGCCGCTCATCATCGCGCCGAAAGAACATCTGCTCAACTTCGCGCGTTATGCCATCGCACTGGTGTCGCTTGTGAGCGCCCTGTTCGTGCTGCACGCATGGCTGCCCGCCGGCCACCGGACGCTCCGTCAGATCATGCCGGGAATTGCGTTCACCGTGATCGCCTCGCTCGCCTCGGCGGCAGGCTTCGGACAATATCTGGCGCGCTTCGCAAACAATTACGTCACGACCTATGCGGGCCTCGCCTCGGTCGTGATCGCGCTGGTGTTTCTGTATTTCGTCGCCGCGATTTTCATCTATGGCGGCGCGCTCAATGCCGCGATCATCCGCCGGAAGCAGCCCGGCGAACCGTCGCCTGCCCAAGCGCCGCCGCCAGCGCACGGGGACTGACCGGCTTCATCAGGAAAGCATCGGCGCCAGCGGCGCGCGCCTTGGCTTCGTCCTGCTCACGGCCGGAGACACCGATGATCCCGACGCGCTCGCCCGCAGTCCCAAGCGCGCGCAACCGGCGAATGGTCTCGACGCCGTCGATACCCGGCAGCACCATGTCCATCAGCACGACATCGAGATCGCCGCGTGACACGCGCTCCGCCGCAAGCTCGCCCTGTCCGACGAATTCGATTCTGTGTCCCAACTCGCCAAGCACCGTGTTGAGCACGACGCGGCCGAACGGATTGTCCTCGACGCTGAGGATTTTCAGCGCGCCCGCATAGGATGATGACGGCGCGGACGGCGTGCGCTCCTCGCGCGGCACGCCGACGCGCACCGTCAGCGTAAAGACGGTGCCGCCGTCCTTGCGCCGCACGACATCAACATCGCCACCCATCGCCTGCGCGAGTTGTTTCACCGACCACAGGCCAAGTCCCGCGCCGCCAAAGCGCGATGCCACATCTATGCTGGCCTGCGAGAACGGCTTGAACAACCGGTTGATCTCGGCGAGCGACAGGCCGATGCCGCTGTCGGACACCGCGAAGGAGACATTCATTCCATTCTTGCCGTGTGACGCGGCGGAAACGTCGAGTTCGACCAGCCCGGACGGCGTGAATTTCACCGCATTGTCGATCAGGTTTTCCAGCGCGGCGCGCAGGCGCACGGCGTCGCCTGTCACGAATTGCGGCAAACCCTCGGCAACCGTCACCCTCGATTGCAGACCGTTGGCGGTGGCGCGGCCGGCAAGTCCATCGCCCGCCGAACGCGCCAGCGCACGCAGGTCGAAAAAATCCTCCCGCATCGGCAGGCGCGCGGCCATGCTTTTGGCGGCATCGACATAGAGCGTCGCGAGTGCCGCGAGATGCTCCGCGCCGGTGCGGATGGTTTCCACCCAGCGACGCTCGCGCGCGCCCAGATCCGACGTCTCCAGCAGCGATGAGATCGCGAGGATGCCGGTCAGCGGCGTGCGCACCTCATGGGCAAAAGCGGCAAGCGCCGTCTCCACCACGCCACGCGCCGGGCCTGCGGGCTTGCGTGGCGGCTTGCTGGCAGCGCGCTTGGGCGCAGCCTTCCTGACCGGCTTCTTCGCCGGAGGCCGCTTTCCCTTGCGCGATGTTTTCGACTTCCCCAGGCGGCGCGTCGAACGCGGCTTCGTCGCCATGTAATCCCCCAGCAAGGCTTCATCCTGCCATCCGTGGGGACAAGAGTCACGGCAACCCGACCATCTCCCGGATATTTTGTGGGCTGAGACCCTGCTCCCGCAGCGATTGCAGCGAGGCCGCCCGCGCCGATTTGGAAAGTTTCCGGCCGTCCTCGCCGCGCAACAAGCCGTGGTGCCGGTAGACCGGTGCGGGCAGGCCCAGCAATTGCTGCAACAGCCGATGCACGCTGGTGGCCCAGAACAGGTCCTGCCCGCGCACCACATGGGTCACGCCCTGCAAGGCGTCATCGAGCACGACCGAGAGGTGATAGCTGGTCGGCGTCTCCTTGCGCGCCAGCACCACGTCGCCCCACGCCTCGGGCCGCGCCGCAACTCGCTTTGTCTCCCCTCCGGGGCCGGAACCTTGCTCTTCCCACATGAGCGCGCCCGCCTGCCGGCAGGCCGTCCCGGAATCCAGCCGCAGCACGAACGGTTCACCCGCCCGCATCCGGGCTTCACGCTCCTGCGGCGGCAAAGTCGTCACCGAACCGGGATACAGCGGCGAGCCGTCGGGGTCGCGGGGCCAAGGCTTGGCCGAAACCTGCATGTGCGGACTCTGCTCGATCATCCGCACAATCTCCGCCCGGCTCTCGAACGCGGGATAAACGAGCCCATGCCCGGCGAGCCGTTCCACCGCATCCCGGTAGAGATCGAAATGCTCCGACTGTCGCCGCACCGGCGTTTCCCAGACGATGCCGAGCCATGCAAGGTCCTGATAGATCGCCGCCTCGTAGTCCGGGCGGGATCGCGCCCCGTCGATATCCTCGATCCGCAGCAGAAACCGCCCGCCGTTCTGCCGCGCGAGGTCGAAGTTCAGCAGCGCCGAATAGGCGTGACCGAGGTGCAGCAGGCCATTCGGACTCGGGGCAAAACGAAAAACAGGTGGCGGCATTGATCCAATTCACGCGACATGCTGATTCTAAATGACATGACACTATACCTGAACACGCAGGCTGACCTCGACCGCGCCATCTCCACGCTCATCGCAGCCGACCCGAGCCTTGCGGACATCGCGCAGGTGGCGGGAACGCCCGCGCTGCGCCGTCGCGAGCCGGGGTTCACCGGCCTTGCCGCCATCGTCTGCGGCCAGCAACTCTCGACCCATGCCGCCGCCGCGATCTGGAAGCGGGTCAGCGATGCATTCGACCCGTTCCATCACGACCTGATCCGCAACGCGCGCGCGGCGCGGCTGGCACGGCTCGGCCTCTCGGCCGCCAAGATCAAGACGCTGAAGGCGCTGGCGCGCGAGCTTGCAGCGAACCGGCTCGACCTCGATACGCTCGGCCGGCAAGAGGCTGATCTCGCTCACGCCGCATTGACGGCGCTGCACGGCATCGGCCCATGGACCGCCGACATCTATCTGCTGTTCTGCCTTGGCCATGGCGATGCCTGGCCGGGAGGCGACCTCGCCGTGCAGGAAGCCATGCGAATCGGACTGAACCTCGAATCCCGCCCGACCCCTAAACAGGCGACGGTGCTGGCGGAACGCTGGCGACCCTGGCGCGGGGCGGCGGCCCATTTATGGTGGGCCTATTATCACGCCGTGAAGCGGCGCGAGGGTATTCTGCCCGATGACAGGACGCACCCGAAACCCAGAGCACCGGCACGGCCGCGCCCGCCTGCCGCTATCGCCCCCGCTCAAGCCCCCGTGAAGGCCGCCAAAAAACCGCGAACGGCGAAACCGGTGCACCGGAAAAAATAGCTGGTACCCTTCACAATCGTGTCGCGCTGCATGTAGTATTCTGCCCATAAAGCTGCTTCGCAGCCGATCAGGGGGGTCAGGAGCGTTACTTGAACGCACATGTCTCACAAGGCGGTTGGCCGGCATTGGTGTTGAACGCCGATTTCCGGCCACTGAGTTACTACCCGCTCTCACTTTGGTCATGGCAGGACGCAATCAAAGCCGTGTTCCTTGACCGCGTGAATATCGTTGCCAGTTACGAGCACGCGGTTCACAGCCCATCTTTCGAAATGCAACTGCCGAGCGTCGTCTCGCTCAAATCCTTCGTCAAGCCGACGACCCATCCCGCGTTCACGCGCTTCAATGTTTTCCTGCGCGACCGCTTCTCCTGCCAGTACTGCACCTCGCAGGAAGACCTCACATTCGATCACATCATCCCGCGTTCGCGCGGCGGACAGACGACGTGGGAAAATGTCGTCGCGGCCTGCTCACCCTGCAATCTGCGCAAGGGCAGCATGACGATGCAGCAGGCCAACATGTTTCCGCGCCAGACGCCCTATGCGCCGACGGTCCACCAGCTTCATCGCAACGGCCGGCTATTCCCGCCGAACTACTTGCACGATAGCTGGCTCGACTATCTCTACTGGGACACCGAACTCGACCCATAGGCCGCGGGTATTGGGATTTCGCTTCTGTTCATCCACACCTATCCGCGCAAATTCCCGCAATCCGATCAGCGATATCGATCGGACGACTGGACTCGCAACGGATAGGCGTTGTCATGGAAACAAAGAGCCGAAATATCCCTTACGCTTCCGTTTCTGAAGCGGGCGCAGAGTCATCCAATCCTTCAAAAGAGGGAATCTGTTCGCTGACAAATTCCGCCGCCACAAGCGCGCGGCGATTCACCTTGAGCTGGAAAACGTCGAAGCGGTTGTAGTAGCCGACAACATCCTGGAATTGCTTCGGCACAACGCAGAGCGACAGGTCGATATCGGCGTAGGCGATGCCTTCCTCCTCCTTGAGAACATTGCTGATCGGTGTCCCGCCCGGGCCCATAATCAGCGACACGCTCTTCGATGCCTCTTCCAGAAGCTGCCGGGCACGAGCGTTATCGCGGCTAATGATATCGATCGCCTCCGGCGGCAGGAAGCCTGACGCCACGATGTTAAACAGCTTGCCTTCGAACGCGTGAGCGCCCGCGCGCAGACGGATCGCGGCCTCGAGATCGTAGGCCGCCTCACCCGGCGGATGGGTCGGCCAACGCGGCGAGAACGATGAAATATGCACGTTCTCGCCCTGCGCCAGCAGCGCAAATCGCGCGAGACCGTTGGTGTTCTCACCGCACACCAGAGCGCCGATGCGGCCGATCCGGGTGTTGACGACACGCAAACCCGAACCGTCGCCATTGCTCCAGGTGAGTTTTTCCCAATAGGTCGGAACGAGCTTGCGGTGGACGTTCAGCAGCGCACCGTCGTCGCCGATCAGGATGTTGGTGTCATAGATGCAGCCGTCGCTGATGGGCGAAGCCTCGTTGATACCGATCGAGACAAAAACGCCATGACGGCGCGCGACGCCACGAATGCGCGCTATCTCCGGTCCATTGACCTCGACCGACGACGCCACCAGCTTGCAGAAGAATTCATGGACATCGACCGGGGCCCACACCCCGGACCACACCGGGAATGAGGCAATAAAAGCCTCGGGGAAAGCGATCAGTTCGGCGCCGTTGCGCGCGGCCTCTTCGATCCAGGCACAGGCCTTGTCGACCGTGGCGTGCGCGTCGAAATAGACCGGCGCGGCGTGGCAGGCGGCCGCCTTGAAGCGTGGGTACTGTTTCATGCTTGGGTATCCTCTGATGTTATGTGTTGATTGAATGCGTGTTCAGGTCAGCAGTCTTGCGACCGCGGCTTCGTTCCACTCGATCCCGACGCCCGGCGCATCGTCCGCGCGAACCTTGCCGTTGCGCACCGGCAGCGACTTTGCCAGAACCGGTCCCGCCAGATCGAAATACTCGACGAAATGCGCGGTCGGCGTCACCGCCATCAGATGCGCACTTGCCTCCTGGAAGAAATGATTGCTGACCGGCATGCGCGCGCCATGGCAGATCGCCGATGCGCGGAGCCAGCCGCTGACGCCACCGACCTTGATCAGGTCCGGCATCATCAGATCGGATGCGCCAAGCCGGATGCTCTCGGCAATGTCCTGCGGACCCCACAGGTTCTCGCCGAGTTGCAGTGGAGTGCGAATGCTGGCCGCGATCTTGGCGTGACCTGCCGTGTCGTCATAAGACGTCGGCTCCTCGATCCAGGCCAGGCCTTCATCATCCAGCGCGCCGCAGCGCATGATCGCGTCGGGGACGTTGAGGCTTTGATTGTAGTCGATCAGCAACGACACATCGCCGATCGCCCGTTTGACGGCGCGAACAACGGCAAGATCGTCGGCAAAATTCTCGTAGCCGACCTTGATCTTCACCGCGCCGAAGCCTTGCCCGGCCGCCTCCGTCGTCAGGCGTACGGCATCATCGAGTCCATCCATGCCGAAGCTGGCATAGGCCGGCAGGTCGACCGGCTCTCCGCCGAGAAGACGGACCAGCGGTTGCTTGAGATGTTTCGCATGGGCATCCCACAACGCGATGTCGAGTACCGCAAGGGCCATGTCGATCAGGCCCCGGCTTCCGATCAGTACAAAGCGCGAGCGCAGCGACTGCATCAATGTCTGCGGCTGGAGCGGCTTACCATCGAGAAGATCGGCGATATCGGCCACAAGGCGCGTCAGCGACGCGAGCACGACCGGCGTATAGGCAAACGCATAACCGCGTCCCACAACGCCATCCGTGGTCGCGATATCGACCAGCACCAGCGGCGCGCTGCTCATGACGCCGCTCGCGGTCCGCAGCGGACGCTGCATGGGCGCGATCACGCCACGGGCCGTGATCGCCGTAATCTTCGGCCCGTCCTGTACGGCCGACCCCGCCACCGGCGTAAATTGCTGATTCACCGGGCAGCCTCCTCTTCTTCTGTTTTCAGTGCCGCAGCGAGAATGCATGCAACATGATGAGCTTCCGTATGAGCACCGTCGAGAATTTGATGGCGGCAGCTCGTGCCGTCGGCGATCACGATCGCATCAGGCCCGGCCTTGCGCACAGCCGGAAGCAGCGACAATTCCCCCATCGCCATCGATGCTTCAAAATGCTCAGCCTCGTAACCGAAACTTCCGGCCATTCCACAGCACGATCCCTCGATCTCGCCGACATCGAGAGACGGTATCCATGACAGGACGGTCTTGATCGGCGTCACGGCATTGAACGCCTTCTGGTGACAATGGCCATGCAGCAAGGCACGCGATATCGGCAACGGCTTCAACTCGAGATTCAGCCTGCCGGCGCTGTATTCACGCACAAGGAACTCCTCGAACAGGAAAGCCGATTGCGAAATGAGACGCGCTTCCTCGCCAAAACCATACGTCAGGAATTCGTCACGGAGCGTCAGCAGGCAGGACGGCTCCAACCCCACAATCGGCACGCCACGACGCACGAGCGGCAGCAGCGCATCGATCATCCGCCGCGCCTCGGCCTTGGCCTTGTCGACCAGACCCGCCGCAAGGAAAGTGCGTCCGCAACAAAGCGGACGCTTCCGATCCCCGGCGTGCAGATGGACGCGATAGCCACCCGCGCGGAGAACCTTGAATGCGGCCTCGGCATTGCCCGGCTCCATCGAGTTGTTGAAAGTGTCCACGAACAGGAACACCTCCTTCCCGGCAACGGCACTCTCCGAACTATTCCGCGCGCGGGAAAGGAACGAACGCCGGAAGCGCGGCAGCGAGCGCTGGGGAGCGATCCCCATCGTTCTTTTGGCGAAAGCCGAAATCAGCGGCAGGCGATCGGCCAACGCAAGCAGCCACGACACATAGCCCGCCGGGGTCGCATAGTATGGCATATACGCAACCATGCGATCGCGCAGCCGCACGCCATTCTCCGCCGCCCATACCGCGCGCGCCTCGATCTTGACCTTGGCCATGTCGATGCCTGTCGGGCAATCGCGCTTGCAGCCCTTGCACGACACACAGAGATCGAGAACCTCCTTGACCTCCTGGCTTGCAAGCCCACCGCGTCCGAGTTGCCCGGACAATGCGAGGCGGAGCGTATTGGCGCGGCCGCGCGTGACGTGGCGCTCGTCACGGCTGATGCGATAGCTCGGACACATCGTTCCCGCATCGAATTTGCGGCAATGCCCGTTGTTGTTGCACATCTCCAGCGCCTTGGCGAAGCCGCCGGTGAGGTCGCCGCCGCTGCCGCGCGCACCCTCCACGCCTGTCATGGGGTCGCGCGTTACATTCCATGGTGACCAGTCGAGTTGGGGAGAAAACGGCAATTCGCGATAGGCTGGCGGATAACGAAACAGCCTCGTGTCGTCCATTCTCGGCGGATTGACGATGCGATCCGGACTGAAGCGGTTTTCAGGATCGAACAGGGACTTGATACTCTGAAACGCCGCATTGATCTTCGGGCCGTATTGCCAGGCCACCCACTCGCCGCGGCAAATGCCGTCGCCATGCTCGCCCGAATAGGCGCCCTTGAAGTGGCGAACCACGGCCGATGCCTCCTCCGCCAGCGCACGCATCTTCACCGCGCCGTCGCGCCGCATGTCGAGAATCGGCCGCACATGCAGAAGACCCACACTGGCATGGGCATACCATGTGCCTTCCGTGCCGAATTTGCGGAACAGACCCGTCAACCGATCGGTGAATTCCGCGAGATGCTCGAGCGGGACGGCGCAATCCTCGATGAAGGAGACAGGCTTGCCGTCGCCCTTCATGCTCATCATGATGTTGAGACCCGCCTTGCGCACGTCCCAGAGTGACTTCTGCTCTCCCGGCGATGTCAGATCGACCACCGATCCCGGCAACCCAAGATCGCCCATCAACTCGCCAAGCCGCGACAAATGACGCTTCCCGGTTTCCAGATCGCCGCCCGCAAACTCCACCAGCAACAAGGCCTGCGGGTCCCTCACCAGAACCTTTTCAATGACCGGCCGGAAAGCCGCATTCCCGAGAGCAAGATCGATCATCGTGCGATCGACCAGCTCGACCGCCGCCGGAGCCAGCTTGACGATATGCTGGGTCAGATCCATCGCCTGATAGAAAGTCGGAAAATTCACCACGCCGAGCACGCGATGGTTCGGCAACGGCGACAGCCTCAAGGTCAGTTGCCGGCTAAAGGCGAGCGTACCCTCCGATCCGACCAGCAGGTTGCTGAGATTCGGAACACCATCCGATGTGTAGGATTTTTGGTTTTGACAATTGAATAGATCGAGATTGTAACCCGCCACGCGGCGCAGAACCTTCGGCGTGCGCTCGACCAGTTCGGCATCGACGCTGCGAGCGATCGTCTGGATATTCCGAACCAGCTCCTGCGTGCCCGCATCCGGCGTCATCGCATGCAGCGTACCGAACAGGATCTCGCGTCCATCCGGCAGGATGGCATCGATCCCCTCGACATTGTGCACCATGTTTCCGTAGCGGATGGAGCGCGAACCGCAAGAATTGTTTCCGGCCATGCCCCCGATGGTGGCCTGCGCGCTGGTCGAGACATCGACAGGATACCACAGCCCGTGCGGACGCAGGAACGCATTGAGATGGTCGAGCACGATTCCGGGCTCGACCGTAACGGTCATCCTGTCCGCATCGAAGGCGATGATCTTGTTGAGATGCCGCGTGGTGTCGATGACGACGGCCTCGCCGATGGTCTGGCCGCACTGGCTCGATCCCGCGCCGCGGGCGAGAACAGGCGCATGATGCGCCCGCGCCACATCCAGCGCACGACGAAGATCATCCTGACTTTTCGGAATGACCACGCCGATCGGCATGATCTGATAGATCGAGGCATCCGTCGCGTAGCGTCCGCGACTCCCGGCGTCGAACAGGACATCACCGCTCAACGCGGATCGGAGGTCTTTCTCCAACCCGGAGAGCCCGGCGCGAGGTTGGACGCGGCTCATCATGCTTTGTGTGGGAGGGATGTTCATACAAAATGCCGATGAGCCGCGCCCGGTCTGCAATATCTTCCCAGCCTTAAAGTGACAGGCCAAACTGACTTGCAGACGATTCCAGATGATCCATGGCCGCGCGCGCGCCCTTGGCGTTCACGGGGACGCCCGCGATGCGAAGCCCCATCTCGCAACCGGACAGGGCCGCCATCAGTGTCAGTTCGTTGCAGTTTCCAAGATGCCCGATCCGGAACATCTTGCCCTTCGCCTTTCCAAGGCCCGCGCCCAGCGACAGATTGAATTTCTGATAGATAACCTTGCGGACGTGATCGGCATCGACGCCCTCGGGCATCACCACGCCGGTCAGAACCGGGGAATAAACTTTCGGATCGAGACACTGGATCTCAAATCCCCAGGCCTGCACTGCAACCCGGCACGCCTCGCCAAGACGCTTGTGACGCGCGAACACGTTGTCAAGACCTTCGCCCGCGATCATGTCGAGTGCTTCGGACAGCGCGTAAAGCAGATTGGTGTTCGGTGTGTAGGGCCAGTAACCCGTCTCGTTCGCCTTCAGGATCGGCGTCCAGTCCCAATAACTGCGCGGCAAGGTCGCCTTTTTATGAGCCGCGAGAGCACGATCGGATATCGCGTTGAAGCCAATGCCGGGCGGCAGCATCAAGCCTTTCTGCGAACCGGAAACCGTAACGTCCACGCCCCATTCGTCGTGACGGTAATCAGCCGATGCAAGACTTGAAATCGTATCGACAAACAGCAGCGCCGGATGGTTGACACTATCGATGGCGCGGCGCACCGCGACAATATCGGACGTCACGCCGGTGGATGTCTCGTTATGAACGACGCAGACGGCCTTGATGTCATGCGCCTTATCCGCACGCAGCCGCTCGGCGATCATCTCCGCCTGCACGCCATGACGCCAGCTTTCGTAACTGGACAGGCCGATGAATTCCGGCTTCAGGCCGAGGCTCTCGGCCATCTCTTTCCAGAGCGTGGCGAAATGCCCGGTTTCGTACATCAGCACGGTGTCGCCGGCATTCAGCGTGTTGACCAGCGCGGCTTCCCATGCGCCGGTGCCGGAAGATCCGTAAATGACCACAGGGCTATTGGTCTTGAAGATCGCCTTGATCCCGCCCAGCACCTGACGGCCGAGCGCGCCAAATTCCGGACCACGATGATCGATGGTGGGATAACTCAATGCCCGCAACAGACGATCCGGCACCGGGCTCGGACCGGGAATCTGCAAAAAATGCTGTCCGGACGGATGAAAATTCAGATTGAGCATTCTTCCTCCTCGGCCTTGTGCCCGGCCCTGTTGCTGGCTTCGCATCGTCAGGGACGGATGCTGCGCAAAAGGGTGATAGGCCGCAGGAGAACTGAGATAAATTGAAATGGAATCGCGATATTGTTGCCTTCAGGCTAATCAGGGATTCCGAGCTTCGACCGGCTACGGCAATGCCGACTTGCGGATCTGCGCGATCAGCGCGCGGGTCGCGGGCGACCATTCATTTCGTCTGTAAGCCACGGCGATCTCGGACAAAATGGGGGGCGCGGTCAGTTCACGATAGACAACCCGGCCAATGTTCACGGCATGACGCAGCGAACCCGGCACGATGGCGACACCCGAGCCAAGCGACACATGCGTGATGACCGCCGTCAGACGGCCGGGCTGAGGCCCCAGATGGGGGTCGTATCCTCCCCGGCGGCCAACCTCCAGCGTGCCGGAAACCTGTTCGGGAAGAACGAAAATCTCTTTCTCGAGCAGTGCGGGCTTGATCCGCTTGTGAGCGGCCAGGCGATGACCGTGCGGCAAGGCAACCACGAACGGATCGCGGAGCAACGTCATTGACGCCACGCCCGTGGGATAGGTCATCGGCGGCCGGAGAAAAGCAATGTCGATCCGGCCGTCATCCAGCATGTCCGGCAAGCGATCCATATCGACTTCATGAAACCGCAGGTCGACTCCGGGATACGACTTCCGATACAGCGCCGCTTCCCTTTGCAGCAGTCCAAGATAGGCCGTCGAGGCGACATATCCGACCTCGATGCATCCGGCCTCGCCACGCCCGGTACGGCGCGCCGTGTCCTCGGCCCTTTCCACCTGTCCCAGCACCCGGCGCGCATCCTGAAGAAAAATATCTCCCGCCGCCGTGAGAAAGACCTTGCGCTTGGTCCGCTGGAACAGGCGCACGCCAAGTTCGCGCTCAATCTCCTGTATCTGCTTGGTCATCGATGGAGGACTGATGCCTACATCGTCGGCAGCCTGCGAAAAATGCAGGCGTTCGGCGGCAGCCACAAAATAGCGGTACTGGCGCAACTCCATAGCTTCCTGCCTTCAATTTTGTGCCGTCGTCGCGACGGCAGCTAGCATGCCCTCGCTCCGATATCGCCGACCGGAGCCGCCGCCAATGCCCGGCGGCATTTTCGATAAGAACCAAAATTAGCTCACGCGCAATTATTTGACGACGATCCGGCAATACACAATCGCGCGCGGTAGCCTAACGATACTCCCGGCAAATTGACGATCGTCAATAGCGTCGCACGCCTGAAATAGGGCGGCACGGAAAAAAACACGCCATGGAGGAAATCAATGAATGTCTGGCACCAGATTTACGATCCATTTGGGAATCCACTTCTCTCGACCGCGATAGCGGCTATTCCGGTTGTTATCCTGCTGGGGTTGATCGCACTCGGCCACGTCAAGACGCATGTCGCCGCGATGATCGCATTGGCCGCCGCTTTTCTCGTCGCGGTGTTCGGATTTTCAATGCCCGCCATGATGGCCGTCAAGGCATCGTGGTACGGCTTCATGATCGGCCTGTTTCCAATTGGCTGGATCATCATCAACGTCATTTTCCTGTATCGACTGACCGTCGAGAACGGATCGTTTCAGACGCTGCAAAACTCTCTTGCCGATATCGTCCCGGACCGGAGGCTTCAACTTCTGCTGATCGCGTTCTGTTTCGGCGCGTTCTTTGAAGGAGCGGCGGGCTTCGGCACGCCTGTCGCGGTGACGGGCGCGATCCTGATCGGACTTGGATTTTCTCCGCTCGCCGCATCCGGCCTCGCCCTGATCGCCAACACCGCGCCGGTCGCCTTCGGCGCACTTGGCACGCCGATCATCACACTCGCATCGGTGATGCAACTGACGGGCAACAACGATCTCGACGCTTTCCATCTTGGCGCGATGGTTGGACGCCAGCTTCCGTTCTTTTCGCTGCTGGTGCCGTTCTGGCTGATCTGGGCGTTCGCCGGCTTCCGCGGAATGATCCAGATCTGGCCTGCGATTCTGGTCTGCGGAGGATCGTTCGCGTTGATGCAATTCGCGATCTCGAACTACCATGGTCCATGGCTCGTCGATGTCGCCGGATCGCTCGTGTCGATGCTCTGCCTGATCGGCTTCCTCAAAATCTGGCAGCCTCGCCAGATCTGGACCAGCGCGAAGTTGCGCAACAGGCCGGACGACATACCCGCCGACGCGGTGCCCGCCGGATCGTTGAGCGCCGCCGCCACTCCCGAAAGCCTTCGCACGACAGCCGACCGCAAGGCCGTTCTATCGTCGTGGGTGCCATGGATCATCCTCTGTGTCTTCGTTTTCATCTGGGGCACACAGACCTTCAAGAGCATCGTCAATCCGATCTTCTCGCCGAAATGGGCAATCGATGGTTTGCACATGCTGGTCCAGAAGATGCCGCCGGTCGTTCCGACGCCGGTGCTGGAAGGCGCGGTCTTCAATTTCAATATCCTGACCATGACCGGCACGGGCATCTTCGTTGCGGCCATCGTCGCGGGGCTGGTGATGAAATATTCTCCCGTCCGCCTCGTTCGGGCGTATGGCGAAACTTTCTGGGTCCTTCGTGCGCCGCTCCTGACCGTTGCCGCCATGCTTGCTCTGGGAACGCTGACCAAATACTCCGGCGTCGACGCGACGCTCGGTCTCGCCTTCGCAAGCACCGGTGTGCTCTATCCCTTCTTCGGCACGCTTCTTGGCTGGCTCGGCGTCGCACTCACCGGATCAGACACGGCTTCGAACGTCCTGTTTGGCGGCCTGCAAAAAACAGCCGCGCAGCAGCTTGGCCTCTCACCCATACTGATGGGCGCGGCCAATTCATCCGGTGGCGTGATGGGCAAGATGATCGACGCCCAGTCGATCGTGGTTGCGGCGACGGCAACCAACTATGTCGGCAACGAAGGAAAAATCCTGCGCTACGTGTTCTGGCACTCGATCGTCCTCGCCTGCCTCGTCGGCGGACTGATCATGCTTCAGGCCTACGTCTGGCCGTTCACATCCCTGGTTATCCACTAGGCCAGACCATACTGCCGCGATGCCCTCACAGGCATCGCGGCTTTTTATTGAAGGCTCAACACAGATCCAATTCAATCGGCGCGGGCTCACCCTAAGACTTAAATGCCTGATCAGCCTTCCATCCTCATTGCCGATGCCGCGATGCAGTGAGAGACAGGGATGAGAGGCGCGCCATCAGTGAAGCAGGCGCGAAGCGCTTTCTGATTTTCGTCCTGCTCGATCTGCGAAATCTCCGAAAGAATCGAAAGCGCGACATCACTGGCGCTTTTGCCACCGGCGTACAGCCCGGCCGGACCGTGAATACGCTTGAGCTGCATCTCACTGATCCCGAGCTCACTCAATTGCACAAGCCGCTGGCGATGCGTCGTACGGCTGCCGAGCGCTCCCACGTAAAATGCATCGGTCTTGAGTATTTCCGGCAGGAAGCTCAGTTCCCAATTGTGGTCGTGAAACATTGAAACAAAAGCCGTTCGCGAATCCGCACACAAAGGAGGAATCACGCTCGGACTGATGACACCAGTGACCTCCACATCATGAGATTCCGCGGCCTGTAGCGTCGGTTTATCGGGCGAATAAAGGTGGGTATCGAATCCACTCATCCGCGCCAGACGTGCAAGTTGCACGGATGAGGGACCAACTCCGGCAATCAGCAATTGCCGGCGCGGAAGATAGTAGCACTGCTCAAAATTATCGTGACCACTTTCGTGGCGGGACACTCCGATCTTCATCGATGCAGGTCGGCGGCTGCGCAGCAGCGCATCGATATCCGAAAGTTCGGCTAGCCTCCTGTCAACCTCGAACACAAGTTCAATGGCGCTTCCGCAAGGCAATTGAATGTCGAGATATTTCGATCCGCGCCCGTAGCGCACCGTCCGGTTTTTACGTTCCTTGATAGCTTCAATCGCCTCAGCCACAACGGCTCGCTCAATACATCCTCCGGAGAGATAGCCTACCCACTTCCCGGTTTCCGACACGGCCATCTGCGCACCTAGCGGTCGCGGCGATGATCCTTCGATCTTGGCAAGGGTAACGATCGCAATTCGCGTGCCCGCGCGCATCTGATCGACCGCGAAATCGAGAACATAGTCCTCAAAAACATCCCAGCTCCCATCGCAATTCTTCATCGCGGCGCGTCCACACCGCTTGCATGTCTTGCCAGGCATGTCGCCGCGAATTGCGACACCCGGCCGAGTTGCCAGCAGACCGATGAGTATCCTCGCCAAAATCCGGGAGAATCATCAAAGAAGGATGACTTCGAAGGCACGTCGCTCCTCCCGGGAGGCTGTCTTTTCTACAGTTGGCCCGGAATGAGAAAACCAAAGCGATGTCACGGCAATCGGACGTGAACGAATGGCTGCGGAAAAGCACGAACGCCAATACTGGGCAGCACGAATTGCAGTATTTCCGCATCAACTGCCGAGGGCTGCCCGACTCTATGGGAGCCTGAACGCCGTAGTCTTATTGCGCCAGACTCACTCGTGCCTGTAGCTGCTGCTTGACCCACGTGCGGCGGCCTCGACTTAACGGAACTTTATAAGGCCTCTTGCTTATTGCCTCGAACATTCCGCCATTGCCTGCGCCGCGCACAAGCCTGAAACGGTCGAGGTTGATAATATGGCTACGATGGACTTGCGCGAATTTCGCGGGATCCAGGGCCTTGGCGACTTGCGAAAGCGACAACGGACAAAACCACGTGTCTTCGCCGTCAAATAATAAAGTGTAATGGGCCTGGGCCTGCACGGCAAAAAGCCGGGAAACCGCTATCGTGCTACGTTGACCGTTTTTCTCGACAGGAAGGACACGATCTAAAACCGAGACAGAGGTGTCTAAGGGAGAATTTCCCAAGCCCGCCATGGACACCTCAACCGGTAGAACCTCATGACCTTGGAAGGCGGACAAATCACTTGATACGACCGCGATAAGACCGCTCTCCGGCACCAGCGTGAGAAGGAAAATTCCAGAGATCACAAACGCCATCACCGCAACAATGATGGCGAGGAATCCCTGAGAGAGCGCCGGCGCTTCAATCGCACTACCCGGCTCGCACAGCGAAAGAATCTGAAATCCAGCCATGGCTGTGTAGTGCATCGCCGAAATAGCAAGGGCCATCACCACGGCGGACAAAACCGTTGAACGCCACGTTGCGCCGACAAACGTCAGCCACAACGACAGGCCCGACGCCGCTACTCCGATCACGATGCTTGCCGCCACAAACAAAGGCGCGTGGGCCATGTTGACGCTGGAATGCAGCGCATACATTCCGAGATAGTGCATTGTGACAATGCCGGCGCCCATCAAGACCGCCGCTATGGCAATGCGGTTGAGCGTCGGCACGCCCGTTCCCATTGCCAGCACCGCACCACCTACAACCAGCACACACACCAGAAATGACACCAGAGTCGGCAAGGCCAGAAAATCAACTGGCACCGGCAACTCGACAGCAAGGATACCGATAAAGTGCATCGTCCAGATCGCCAGCGCGATAGAGAATGCTGACATTGAAATAATGACGCGGCGGCGAACTCCACCGGCAAGACCTGCCTTACGCGCGAGATGCAATCCCACGTAGCTGGCTTGAAAAGCCATTATGAGGGACAGGGCGACCAACCATAAATCGTGTTTCAGTCCCATGGCTCTCTCTCCAGGAGCACGGGTCTCCCGCTCTCACCAGAGCGGGAGACTTCAACAAACGCCTTTAGAATGGCTCTTAGTTATCGAGATTACGCATGCCGGCGGGAGATGCAATATTGCAGTGGGCAGACTTGTGCCTGCTGCTCTGGCTTATGATTTACAAGCCACACGGTTCTCATGCTGCGGTGCCGCACTACATTCAGCTCTTGGCAAAATCATCTGGCGACCGCCTCGACTGACAGTGCAAGCGCAAGTCCTCGCGCCATTCACCGTCCGGTGCTGCACGATATGATTCCGGATTTTGACCTTTTCACGCAGGAGATCGGGCTACGATCTCGCCAATCCTCACCATACCGACCCTGGCCGATACGCCGCGCCTCAATCGGAGCACCGCCAAGCCCGTGGACGTAGATATTTCAAATTCGCGATGAACAAATCGAAGACATCAGCGGATCGTCCTGACCATGAATATGGCCGCCGATACAACACCAGTGCGCGCCAACCAGGAGACTAAAGACAAGAACGCTGAGCGCGCCGGTGATCTTGCGGAGCCAGCCCTTCTTCTCTGACGGTTCTTCTTCATTTGCGGGCGCTACAGGCCCGACAATATTGCTGAACTTCTCGAAAAATTCCCCGGCGAGCTTCGTCGCCGTCGCATCGATCAACCGCCCGCCAAGCTGCGCCAGCTTGCCGCCAACCTCCGCCTTAACAGTGTAGTGAAGAATCGTCGCGTCTCCATCCGCTTCCAGTTTCACCGTGGCACCGCCCTTGGCAAAGCCAGCCATACCGCCTGTGCCCTCACCCACAATGGTGTAACCGTTTGGCGGATCCAGATCCGACAGGGTCACCTTGCCGTTGAATGATGCCTTCACGGGACCAACGCGCAGCGTGACCTTTGCAGTCATTTCATTGTCGGAGATCTTTTCGATGGACTCGCAGCCAGGAATGCACTGCTTGAGCACCTCGACGTCATTGAGCGCGGCATAGACTTTTTCACGTGAAGCCTCGATGCGCTGTGATGCGTTCATATCCATCAGATCGTTCCTTCTTGCTTCTGAGTGTCCGGTTGCCGCTGCCCGCGGCGACGTATTTCGACCATCTCCGCCACGATCGAGAGCGCGATTTCATCAGGTGTGATGGCGCCGAGATCGAGCCCCGCAGGCGCATGCAGCGTTTCCAGGAGGGATGGAGTAATGCCTGCCGCGGCAAGTTCTTCCTTCAACACCGAAGCCTTCTTGCGCGAGCCGACAAAAGCTACGTAAACCGACGGCGAGGACAATGCCGATTTCAGCGCGGCAGTATCGCCACGCCCTTGCGTCGAGACGACCACATAGCGATTGCCGCCGCTTTCGGGAGGAATCTCATATGCGTCGATCAGCCGATCCACACCTTCGAACAGCGTATGATCTGCCGACGGCGCACATACCGACACGAAAAATCCCATGCGGGGCGCAATGGCTGAGATCGCCACAGCGACAGGCGACGCACCGCAAATATAAAGTTGCGGGCGCGGCAGGATCGGTTCGACAAAGATATCCATGCTACCGTGACTCGGACACATATTGTTTGCGTAGAGCACCCCGTCCTGAGCGTCGCCTGCCTTCAGGCCCTGCTCTTCCAGCACATCCTTCGGCTGCACACTGATCAGGCGCGGCTGGCCATCCGAAAGAGATTGCCGTGCGGCCTTGAGCACATTGGATCGCGCGCAACCGCCGCCAATCCATCCGGCCGTCATGGTGCCGTCGCTTAGGATAACGGCCTTTGCACCTGCCTTGGCCGCCGTGAGCGACACCGTGCGCACCACAGTCGCGAGAGCAAACGGCTCACCGCGGGCTTTCATGTTGTTGACGAGATCGAGCACGTCAGGAGCAAGTGTCATGACTCAAATCCTCGCAAGGTAAGGCTCAATGGCTTGCAGGCTTTCGAGATTGTGAGCAGGCGCGAACAAATCGACATGCGGCAGCGCCGCCTTCATCCCTGCCGCTTCCGGCGAATAGCCGCGCCAGCCGATCATCGGATTGAGCCAGGCGATACGGCGGCAGCGGCGGCGCAGCGCGGCCATCTCCTGCCCCAGTTGTTCGGCCGGCCCGGTGTCGTAGCCGTCCGACACAATCATCACACAGGTGCGCGAATGAATTGCACGCTTCGCATGCCACCGGTTGAACGTGGCAAGCGACTCGCCGATCCGGGTGCCACCGCCGACCCCCTGCGCCAGCAGCGACATGCGCTCCACGGCACGCGTCGCATCGCGCTCACGCAGCGCCGGCGAAATGTGAATGAGGCGCGTATGGAAGACAAAGGCCTCGGCCTCCCGGAAATTATCAAGAATGCCGTGCATGAACCGCAGGAACACCGCCGAATACATGCTCATCGACCCGGACGCGTCGAGCAGCACCACCAACCGCAATGGCTTGTGCTTGCGTTGCCGCCAGACCAGTTCGAGCGGCGTTCCGCCATGGGCAATGCTTTTGTGAATCGTGCGGCGGAGGTCTATGCGACGGCCCGCACGGCGCGCCTGTTCGCGGCGGGTTAGTCTCACCCGCATCGCCTTTGCAAGCCTTGCAGCTACGGCATGAGCCGCAGCGAGATCGTCCGGATTGGCGAGATGACGGAAATCAGCTTTCGCCAGCGAAGCCGCACGCGACGCGCCTTCCCGCAGGCCAGGGCTATTTTCATCGCTGTCATGATCCGCCCCCAGCCTTCGCTGCACGTGATCCGGCGCGCCATCCGGATTTCCCGGCCGGGTGCCGTCCCTTGAACTGTCCATGCCAGGCGGAGTTTTTTGCAGCACTCCGGAAATGCGCGTCGCAGATTTCATACCGCGCCCAAGCCAGAATGCATCGAAGATTTCGTCGAATTTTTCCCAATCTGCCTTGTTGCCGCAAAACAGCGCGCGCAGCGCCGGACGCAGCCGCGATGGCGTCACAGAGGCCGCGCTGCTCAGCATTGAGAGCGCATCGCCCGTCTCCGCAAGTCCCACGACGAATCCATTGTCACGGAGCACGCGGACAAAATCGCCAAGCTTGCGGCGAGTACCCGCGCTTATCGTAGCCGCGCCGGTTTCATGGATGGTCGCGGTTACCGCCATCACGCGACCCTGCCCAGAAGCCGGTCGGACACTTCGCGCGTTACGCGCGACTTGTCTTCCGCCGTTTTGATCAAGCACATCATTGTTTCGAAGACGGCTTCGGGGGCGGCACGCAGATCCTCGACGCCCAGCCCTGCCAATGCCGCCGCCCAATCGAGGGTCTCCGCGACGCCGGGGCTCTTGCGCAAATCTTCCTTGCGGATTCCCTCGACCATTCGGGCGATCTGCAACGCCAGCGCGACATCGATGTCGGGCATGCGCACGGTGATGATGTGCGCCTCGCGTTCGACATCGGGATAATCGACGTAATGATAGAGGCAGCGGCGGCGCAACGCATCGGACAACTCGCGCGTGCCGTTGGATGTGAGAACCACTTGCGGGATCGTCGTCGCGCGGATGGTTCCGAGCTCAGGAATCGACACCTGATAATCCGACAGCAATTCAAGCAAAAATGCCTCGAACTCTTCATCGGCGCGATCGACCTCATCGATCAGCAGCACCGGAGGCCTGGATTGACGGATGGCGGCCAACAGCGGCCGCTCAAGCAGAAATTTTTCCGAAAAAATATGATCCTCGATGACATCCACTGCGTCCGCGCGCGCCTCCCGCGCCTTGATCGCCAGTAATTGCCGTTGATAGTTCCATTCATACAATGCCGCGTTTTGATCGAGGCCTTCGTAGCATTGCAGGCGAATGAGCTTCGTTTCATTCGCCCGCGCCAGCGTCAGCGCAACCTCGGTCTTGCCGACACCCGCCTCGCCTTCCAGCAACAGCGGACGCGACAGGCTTTCCATCAGCCAAACGGCAGTCGCAAGATCGCGATCGGGAATATAGCCCGCCGAGGCCAGCCTTTCTGCGATCTTGTCTCGTTCAACGTGATGACGCATGAGCTATTTCAAAACTCCAACCGCGATAGCGCGAGACTAGACATGCAGACCGAGACGCTCGCCCACCTTCCATAACCGCCAGGCGTCGTGCGGCATCTGGATGTGGCCGGCATTCAGAAATGCATAAGCGTCGTTCACGGCATTCGAGAAGCATGGCACGCCGCCGACATGCGGGCTTTCACCCACGCCCTTGGCACCGATTGGATGGTGCGGCGACGGCGTCACGGTGTAGTCGGTCTCCCACTTCGGCGTCTCGACAGCCGTTGGCAGGAAGAAATCCATGAACGATGCGCCAAGCACGTTGCCCTGCTCGTCGTATCGAATCTCCTGCCCCATCGCGACGGCAAAAGCCTCGGTGAGACCACCATGAACCTGCCCTTCGATAATCATCGGGTTGATGCGCGTGCCGCAATCATCAAGAGCGTAGAAGCGCCGGGTCTTAGCGACGCCAGTATCGACATCGATATCCATGATGCAGAAATAGGCGCCGAAGGGATAAGTCAGGTTCGGCGGATCGTAATAATTCACCGCTTCGAGCCCTGGCTCGAGATTCGGCGGCGGGCTGTTGTAGGACGCCCAGGCGAGTTCTTTCATGGTCTTGAATTTTTCCGGAAGGCCCTTCACCCGGAAACGATCCACGTCCCATTCCAGATCGCCCTCGTGCACTTCGAGCATGTGCGCCGCGATCATCTGCGCCTTGGCCTTGATCTTGCGCGCAGCCACGGCGGTTGCCGCGCCAGCCGTCGGCGTCGAACGCGATCCATAAGTGCCGAGGCCATAAGGAGCGGTGTCTGTGTTACCTTCCTCGATCATGATGTCGTCGGCGGGAATGCCGAGTTCGGTGGCGATGATCTGGGCATAGGTCGTCTCGTGCCCCTGGCCCTGGCTTTTGGTGCCCATTCGGGCAATCACCGAGCCCGTCGGATGGATGCGTATTTCCGCCGAGTCAAACATCGACACACCGAGAATATCGCAATTCTTCGATGGGCCGGCACCGACAATCTCGGTGAAGAACGAGATGCCAATGCCCATGATCTCGCGTGTCTCGCCGCGCCTGAAGGCTTCCTGCCTGGCTTTCTGCTCGGCCCGAAGCTGACGATATCCGACCGTATCCATCGCCTTCTTCATCGCGAGCGGATAATTGCCGCTGTCGTACTCCCAGCCCAAGGGCGCCTGATAAGGAAACTGTTCCGGCTGGATGAAGTTCTTGATGCGCAGATCGGCAGAGTCCATTCCGAGTCGCTGCGCCAGCGTCTCGATCGCGCGCTCGATGGCATAAACCGCTTCCGTCACCCGGAACGAGCAACGATAAGCCACGCCGCCGGATGCCTTGTTGGTATAGACGCCATCCACGGCCAGATGCGCCACCGGCATGTCATAAGAGCCGGTGCAGATGTTCATGAAGCCCGCCGGCCATTTCGATGGATCGGCACAGGCGTCAAACGCTCCGTGATCGGCCAGCACGTGACAGCGCATCGCAAGAATCTTGCCGTCCCTGGTGGCAGCAAGCTCTGTCGTCATATGGTAATCGCGCGCAAACGAGGTCGTGGAGAGATTCTCCATCCGGTCCTCGACCCATTTCACAGGAACGCCGAGCACGATCGAGGCAACCACCGCGCAGACATAGCCGGAATAAGCACCCACCTTGTTGCCAAACCCGCCCCCGATGTCCGGTGCGATAACGTGGATTTTGTGCTCCGGCAAACCCGAGATCAGCGACACGACGGTGCGGATGACATGCGGCGCCTGGAATGTGCCCCACAATGTCAGCTCGCCCCTGATCTTATCCATCGAAGCAACGCACTGGCACGTTTCCAGCGGCGACGGATGCACCCGATGATAGGTGAACATATCCTTTGATACGACGTCGGCCTTGGCGAAGGCCGCATCGGTGCCTTCCTTGTCGCCTATTTCCCAGCAAAAAATATGATTGTGATGTTTGCGCGCGCCGTGTGCGCCGGTCATCTTGTCTTTGATGTCTTCCCGCAACAAAGGCGCATCCGGCTCCATGGCCTTGAACGGATCGACCAGAACCGGCAGCGGTTCATAATCGATCTCGACCAGTTCGATCGCATCCGCCGCGATGTAGCGATCCTTCGCCACCACAAAAGCGACTTCCTGATTCTGGAAAAGAACCTTCTCGTCCGCCAGCACGGCCTGCACATCACCAGCCAGCGTCGGCATGTAATGCAGGTTCAACGGCTTGAGGTCCGCCGCTGTCAGAACGGCCAGCACGCCGGGAAGCGCCTTGGCTTTCGAAGTATCGATGCTTTTGATGCGTGCATGGGCGTGCGACGAACGCACGAAGTCACCAAACAGCATGCCGGGCAGCTTTACGTCATCGACGTAATTGCCCTTGCCTTGGGTAAAGCGGATATCCTCGACACGCTTGCGCTTGCAACCCATGCCCTGAAGCTTTTCGGCGCGCTCCGCGCTTGTCGGTTCAACAGTGGTCTGGATGTTCATTCCGCGGCCTCCTCGAAAGGCACGCCGTTGATCTTTGCGGCGGCATACTGGATTGCTTTGACAATGTTCTGATAGCCGGTGCAGCGGCACAGATTTCCCCCGATACCAAAGCGTATTTCCGCCTCGGTCGGATTTGAGTTTTCCTGCAACAAGCGGTGCGAGCGCATGATCATACCCGGCGTGCAGTAACCGCACTGCAAGCCATGCATCATGCGGAAGCCTTCCTGCAACGCGCTGAGCGTGCCGTCCGGAGCGGCCATGCCCTCAACCGTAGTGATGGAAGCACCATTGGCCTGGACGGCGAACATCGTGCAGCTTTTAACCGACATGCCATCGAGATCGACCGTGCAGGCGCCGCAGTGGCTGGTGTCGCAGCCGATATGCGCGCCGGTGAGATTCTGCTGCTCGCGAATGAAATGGATCAGCAGCGTGCGCGGTTCGACCAGCGCCTCCACCTGCTGTCCGTTGATCGTCAACTCGATGTGGGCTTTCGCCATGCTGGACTCTCCCTGATTTTCTAGTTTTTGGCGCCGGTCATCGCGCGCTCCTTGGCCCGCTCGGCCGCGCGACGCAGCATGACACCCGCCATCCTGGTTCGATATTCCGCTGGCCCGCGGCCATCCGATGCCGGCGCGGTGATCGCCTCAGCCAACGCGACAGCCTTGTCGAGAGCGGGCTTATCGAGCGCCGTTCCGATCAGCGCCTTGCCAGCGTCTTCCGCCCACAGCGGTGTGTCCGCGACATTGGTGAGACCGATTGATGCCGTCATGCATTTGCCACCGCTCATCGTCAGCACGATGGCGGCCGCTGCGGTGGCATAGTCGCCGATTTTCCGCTTCAGCTTTTCGTAGGCGTAACCGTGCCCGCGGGGAGGCACTGGAATTCGAAGGGCGGTCAGAAGTTCGCCGGGTTCGATCGCCGTGAAGTACGCGCCCTGATAATAATCGCGCGCTGCAACCTTGCGCACGCCATTGGGCCCGGTGAGCTCGTAGGCCGCGCCGAGGCACTGCATCAGCGCCGGCATGTCGTTGCCCGGGTCGCCGTTGGCGGCATTCCCGCCGATGGTGCCCATGTAGCGGATTTGCGGGTCGGCGATCAGCAACGAGGTTTCGCGAATGATCGGTAATTTTGCCGCCAGCAGATCGGAGTCTATGAGCATGTGCTGGGTGGTCATCGCTCCGATGACGACGTCCTGGCCATCCTCCCGAATTCCGACGAGATCTCCGATATCCCTGAGATCGATCAGATGCTCCGGCGTGGCCAGCCGGGTTTTCATCATTGGAATTAGGCTGTGACCTCCGGCCAGCGGCCGGGCGTCCTCACCGAGTTTCGTCAGAAGCGCGACGGCATCTGCGACCGATTTCGGGCGATGATAATCGAATGAACCAGGTATCACGGCGACCTCCCCAGGTTACCTGCGCCCCAGATCTTTGCCGATCCGGTTCACATCAGCGCAACTCCGAGGAAGCCGGGAAGGTTGGAAGCGTTCAAGCGCAACCACACCAGACAGCTGTTTTCGTCACCAAACGCAGCTTCGCTGCACGAAATGCGTCAGTGTTGCTGGCTTAAATTGGCTTTTGTCTGCAAATATGCCGCCAGTTGCTCGCGCAAGTGCGGGAGCCGGCTGCGGCTGACCGGCACAGAACGGCGGACCGGCGAATCGAGATCGGCAATTCCATTGTCACCGGCACGCCTCAAACGAGAAACGCAGTGGATATTGACGATATAGCTGCGGTGCACGCGAAGAAAAGAATCGGGCGGGAGCCGTTCGATAATCTCGCCAATGGAAAGTGGGCAGAAGATGTCCTCCCGGCCATTGAACACATAAGTATAATGTGCGTTGGCGTGGACCGAGAAGATATCCGCTATATCGATCACCTTGCTGCCGTGATGCTTTTCGATCGGCAAGGTCTTTTCGTATGTGTGAGCATTCGGAGCGTGCATCGGCTCGCCTGCCGAGGCGGCAGCTTCTCCCACGGAAGCGATAACCGGAATTTCCTCCTGCGCTGCGGCCGCCTCTGAAACCGGCGCGGGCGTGCTGGATTCGATCGAGCCCGATGCCTCCGTTGCATATTCCGTCTGATCAGGAACCAGCGTCAGCATGAAGAAGCCGGAAACCAGAAACGCAACGACACTCACAATCAGCGCAAGCAGGCCGCTTGAGATGGCGGGTACGGCCACAGGCCGCACTCCGGCCATTGCGTGCCACGTTACCCCCGCCATCGCGGAATAGTGCATTCCCGCGATAGCGCAGCCGAGAACCGCAGCACATACAAGCAACGGTGGGCGCGTCTCGGAAGCGAACGCCAGCCACAGTGCCAGGCCGGAGGCGAAAACGGCAATCAGAATGCTCGCGACGACATATATTGGATCATGAGTCATATGGATGCTGGCATGAAGTGCCAGCATCCCGATGTAATGCATCGAGACGATTCCGAATCCCATCACCATTGAGGCAATGAGCAACAATCGTTGCGAGCGTTGCGTTGCAAGATATACGGCTATTCCAACGACCAGCACACAGATCAGAAGCGACAGCAGCGTCGGCAACACCAAATAGTCGACGGTCACGGGAAGTCTGACTGCCAGCATTCCAACGAAATGCATCACCCAGATGCCTATCGCGAAGGAGAGAGCCGCCCCGGCAATCAGCAACCGCCGCCGCAGCGCAAACGCCGGCGAAACGCGAAGAGAAAGATTTAAGCCGACGTAGCTTGCCTGTATTGCCACGAGCAATGATAGAGCTACCAGCATCGGATCGTGTGCGATGGGCATATCCCAGCATTCCTGTCCAACCCGCAACCAGCGTAATTTGGTATGCAAAGTAAAATCAATCAATCAGGAATCAAAATCGGTTTTACGCCGGGATAGATCGCTACGATTGCATTGCCTTCATCGCTCGGTTTGGGAACGCGCGCGCCATTCATTTCTGCGTTACGATATATCTTTCCAGCGAGAGGCATCATGGCGCTGTTTGTAGCGCGCCTGAAAATCAGCGATGCGGCGCGCGTATCGCAAAGTCGTCCCCCGAGCTCCGCACTGCATGTACCAATCGTATTTTCAGTTGGCTCCGCGACGGCGATCCGGCATGCCTGAGCAAACGATAGCCTGCCGAAATTCCGGCAGGCTATCGTCACCATGAAGACCCGTTACTTAGTAATGAGAGGCTTGCGTGACACCGGGGCATCGGGGTTCCAGAGCGGAACAATCACGCGCGTCCAGACTCGGGTATCATAGCCAGTGTAGTTGCTTTCCGTGATGTCGCGCGTCATGTAGACCTGCGCAATGACAGGACCGAAATTGTAACCAATCAGGCCGCCCAGAGCGAACTGGCTCTGCTTCGAAATCTGGCCCAACGGGCCGCCCGGACCGGCGGCTATCAGTCGTGGGCCTGCATAGTCGAGATCGGCCGATCCGTATCCGACAAGACCCACCTCCCATTTATTGAAGTGCCTGGAAATCGAAAAATCCACCTGCGCCGTATCGGGTTGAGTCCGATAGCCGACAAAGCTGTTGCTACCGCTGTGCGAGTAGAAGAAGTTCGCGCTGGCACTCCAGCCATCGCGATTATAGGATAACGCGGCCGCTTCCACGAATGTCGCGAAATTGCCTCCAAGATTGAGGTTGTTGCCGATGTAGGTATTCACCGGCGCGAACCCACCGATGAAGTTGGAGAAGCCCCAGCCGCCGCCGAGATCCCAGGCAAGGCCGACCAGGCCCGCGGGATTGTAGACATCGCGCGCCCAACTCGTCGTGCCGACGCCGATGCCGCTGTTCGGACTGGTGCCGACGGCAAGCTCGGGCACGGTGCCGATCACTTCCAGACGGCCGCCCAGAACCGTCCACGGCGTGGACCACGCGATCATCGGCAGGTTGACTGCCGCATCGATCTTTGGCGCGCCTGACGCCTTGGCAGATCTTTCAAAATAGGTGGCCGTATCGAGAAAATAAACGCCTTGCGGAAGAGCCGCACCGAGCGCGAGTCCCGCGGTCGAGCCCGCCGGCAAAACAGGATCCGCGACAGCGGCGCCGGTCAGCGCGATCAGCATGGTTGCTGCAAGCGTGGCCCTTACGTTGAATTTAGCGAACGGCGTCCGCGACGTTATCTTCTGCATCTTGATACCCCCATGGTTCAGTTGCCAGCAATCGCTGTCATCAGTACCGCCCGCGAAAATGCGACCGATACTCCGCAGCAGTTGAAGAGAGATTGGGAGAGTTCGAGCCGGTTCCCGGCCTGGCGGCACGGTACTTGCCGCGCCTGCGTCGTTCGCAACCCATTTGCGTGTCCCCCGGCGTCGCATTCCTGACGATGCGACGTTCACAGGACACGATAGAAGTTGCCGCAAAGCAGCATCAAAGGCTTTCGCCTAAATGGGTTCTAAATTCCACCAACTGCGGTGGCTTCTGCATGAACTGCACAATAGATGCGAGTCTCCTGCACGAATGGAGGCGCACATCTCCACGCGGTTCAAATTCAATACTCGAATCGGATTTCTTTTTGCGTTGCGAAGACAGAGCGCATGTGCCGGGCCGTCTCGCCCACGACTGTCATTCAGCGGAACCGCAATATAATTTTCGGGGACGCGTGCCGACCTCCCGGCACATCAATCCATCGCCATCCTGAACACGATCGCGCCGCCGGTGAAGCCCGCGCCCACCGCGGACATCAGAAGAAGCTGGCCGTCCGCCAGATGGCCGTCCTGCGCCGCGAGCGACAGAGTGAGCGGAATGGTGGCCGCCGACGAATTGCCGAACTCCTCGATCGACCGCAGAGTCCTGCACGGATCGATGTCCAGATTTTCCGCGACGAGATCGAAGATGCGCGCATTGGCCTGATGTGGAATGAAGTGATCGATCTGCGAAGCCTTGATGCCCGCCCGCCCCAGCGCCTGCTCCGAGCAGAGCGTCATCAACTTCACCGCCTTCTCGAAGACCACCTTGCCATCCTTGATCCGGATCACGCGGTCTTCCAGCTCCGCCGCGCTGATGTCCGGATTGCGCGTGCCGCCCGCCTTGATCGCAATCATGTCGTAGAGACTGCCGTCGGACATCACGCTTGAGCCGAGCAGCCCGGCATCGTCCCGCGACGATGGCGCAAGCACCATCGCCGCCGCAGCATCCGCGAACAGAACGGCGCTCGTCGTATCCGCCTTGTTGATGCGCCGGCTCAGGATATTGGCCGCAACGATCAGGACCGATTTACCGGTGGTTTTGACGAACCCGTCGGCGAAAAGGAGCGCGTAGACGAAACCCGAACACGCGCCCGTCAGATCGATCGCTCCGCAGGTGAGCCCGAGGCGATGCGCCAACAATGGCGCGGATGGCGGCAGCAGATGATCCGGTGTGGAGGTCGCCAGCAACACGAGACCGATATCGTTCGCCTCAGGCTGCGCGCGCGCAAGAGCGGATGAGGCGGCCTCCACGGCGATATCCGTCAACGCCTGCTCCGGTGCCGCCCAGCGCCGTGCCTTGATGCCGGTGCGGCGCGCGATCCATCCGGCCGGCAACCCGAAATCCTGCTCGAGAACGGAATTCTCGATACGGTGCTCGGGCACGTAATGACCGAGGCCTGCGATCCGCGCGGACCGCACATTCATGGAATGTTTCACGTCGAAAAAATCTTGCATCGATCATCGGATCACGCGTTGCCGCGCCATCCATCGCACGCGCGTTGCCTGCCCGCAATGAGGCGATCATACCGCTGGATGACAAGCGCGTCACCCGCAGGATAGCCCGCTACCTTTGCATGAAATCCGACAGATGAATTCTGCTACGCGGCCTCAGGTCGCAAGCAGGATTTTCTGAATCCTGTTATCTTCCCGCGCATGTTTCTTGTGAAAGAAATAATCGAAGACGAACAGCCGTATCTCCGAAGACAGATTGCTGTCTTCCCGATCCTCCTTGATCCTGGTCACGATGCGCGCCAGCGATTGGTTGTGCGTTTGCGCGATTTCCTTGAGTGCGTCCCAGAACGGCTGTTCCATGCTCACACTGGTCTTGCGGCCAGCAACCGCGATCGAGCGCTGAATGATAAGAGACTTCGTCGATGAGACCATTATTTGTTTCCCCGGGTAGCGACTGGTCATGAAGCGAGCCTTGAACGGCCATTGCGCTTAGCTTTGAGTCACGAGGAGCAAGAAAGATGCCAGTGTAAAAATCTCGTCACACGATCGTATCGTGGGAAATTTCGGGAAGACCATGGATTCTTTTGCGCTGTTTTTTGCCGAGATGATCCATCCTCGGCAATAATCCGCCGAGAAGACGGCCAGAAACACTCATTCGCGATCTGAAATCGCAGAGAGCGGTACCGCTATCGTTGCGCGATGCAATTTCACGCGAGCGGAAATCCGCACACCGAAGCGATACATTGCCCTTATCAAAAATTTAAATCGAAGCAGCGAAAGTATCCGGATAGGGGGAGTTATCGGACGGTTGCGTATGCCATGCCGTTAGCTGCCCCGTTCCAATTCAGCGCCTGGGGGCACTTGATGAAACGTCCAAGCATTGCTTCGACCTTGAATTTGATGATCACGTTGATGGCGGTCTCGATTGTATTGATGCTTGCCCGTCAGTCCTGGCATTCCTGGGAACGCCTGACCGAGACAAAACGGATGACCGTGATCTCCGATTTGTCGGCCGATGCCTTCCAAGCGATGCACAATTTGCGCGCCGACAAATCGACCATGGTCCGCACGCTGAAGGACACCAAGACGATCGAGCCCAAGATCCAAAAATATCTCGATGACCTTCACACCGGTGAAATCAGGGCGATGCGCGCGGTCGGCAAGAACCTCGCATCCATCAACTTCGATGGCCAGGCAAAAATCCGCGAAGAGCTTCTCAGCCTCACCGATCGCTTCGCCGCGCTCCAGACCGAATCCATGGGCGCCGTGCACAACGAGAAAGCGACCCGCCGCGCCGCCTTGCCGACCGAGTACAATGAGACCAGCATCAAGCTGCTCAGCCTTCTGGAAGACCTGTCCACGCGGCTGGTCGGTTTGATCAATCACGCCGACGCTACCGTCGACCAGTTGCTCGCCATCAAGCAATCAGCATGGCTGTTGCGCAGCACGACCGGCGAAGCATCGCTTGCCGTCTCGACGGCGTTAGGTGCCGGAAAAATGTCTCCGGAAGCGCATACGAAATTCATCAAGGACGTCGGCGGCATTGCAGCGGCGTGGGAGGGCGTGAAAATCGCGGCAGAAGGCATGCAACTGCCGGAAGCCGTCAAGAACGGGATGAAAGCCACGGAGACCGCTTATTTCGACGAGAAATATACCGGGCTTCGCGAGCGTCTGGCCGATGCGTTGACCAACGGCACCCCGCCGGAAACCAATGCGGATTATTGGAGCCCGTATTCCGTCAAACAGATGGGTAACGCGGTCGTGCTTGCCGAGAGCGCGCTGGACGCCGCCCGCGCCCGCAGCGCCGATCTGTACGCCCAGGCCAAGACATCGTTGATGTGGCAGATTGGATTCCTTCTCACCGCGATCATTTTCGCGGGCTCCTGCATCGCGGCGGTGAACAAGGTCGTGATCCGCCCGCTTCACAAAATCCGTGACGCCATGCAAAGCGTCGCGGCGGACGACCTCAGCGTGAAGGTGCCCTTCGCCACCCGTGCCGATGAAATCGGAGCCCTGGCGGCGACGCTCGCGACCTTCAAGCAGAACGCCGAGGACAAGAAGCGCATCGAGAGCGAAAACGGCGCGGAGAATGCCCGCAAGCTCGCGCGGCAGCGCACCGTGGAATCCCATATCGCCGCTTTCGAACAACAGATCGGCAGCGCGCTCGATGCGCTCTCGATGTCTTCCGAGCAGATGAACCATACCTCCGAGGAGATGTCTGAAATCTCGGATCGGACCAACGATCAGGTCATGACGGCGGTCAACGCGGCGAATGCGGCGCTTGCCAACGTCCAGAGCGTTGCCGCGGCTTCCGAAGAGCTGACCGTATCGATTCATGACATCAGCCGTCAGGTCACCCATGCGGCCGACACGGCGCTGCGCGCCGTCGAGCAGGTTCAGCAGACCGATGATCGCGTCAAAGGCTTCTCGGAAACCGCGAGCAAGATCGGCGATGTGGTCAATCTCATCAACAACATCGCTGCCCAGACCAACCTGCTGGCGCTCAACGCCACCATCGAGGCGGCCCGCGCAGGCGACGCCGGCAAGGGCTTTGCGGTAGTCGCATCCGAAGTGAAAATGCTGGCCAGCCAGACCGCCAAGGCGACCGAGGAAATCTCGACGCAAATCCTTGCCGTCCAGAACGTCGCGCAGGATTCGATGGAGGCGATGAAGGGCATCCGCGGCACGATCATGGAGGTGAGCGAGGTCGCGACCGCCATCGCCGCCGTGATCGAGCAGCAGGGTGCCGCCACGCAGGAAATCTCCAGCAACACCCAGCAGGCCGCCCAGGGCACGCAGGCCGTCTCCGACAATATCGGCGGCGTGTCGGAAGACGCCAAGTCCACGGGCGATTCGGCCCGGAACGTCCGGGAAGCGGCGGAGGTGCTGTCCGTGCAGGCGCAGCAACTCCGGCAGCAGGTCGACAATTTCCTGGGACAAATTCGCGCGGCCTGATCCGCACCACCAATACACCACGCGATCGTCCGGCCCTTCAGGGCCGGGCGATTTCTTTAGCCGACGCTGATCCGACCGCGAATGCCCATGTCGCCCCTCAGATCATCTAGCCGCGAAGCCCGGCAAGCTTGCCTTCGTCCTCCGCAAACCGCTCCTGCTCCTTCATGACCAGCGACGTGAGGTACTTCTTCAGGTCGTTGAACTCGGTCCGCGTCGAATCGCGCGGCCGCTCGATCTCGACACGGACATCCGCCTTCACGGTGCCGGGGCGATAGGTCATGACGATGATGCGGTCGGCGAGGTAGATCGACTCGTCGATGCTGTGGGTGACGAAGATGATGGTCTTCTTCAGCTCGGCCCAGATCCGCAGCAGTTCGTCCTGCAGGGAGCGCCGCGTCAGTGCATCGAGCGCGCCGAACGGTTCGTCCATCAGCATGATCGGCGAATTCAACGCCAGGACGCGGGCAATCGCCACGCGCTGACGCATGCCGCCTGACAAGTCCTTCGGAAAGCGATCCCTGAAATCCTGCAGCTTCAGCTTGTGCATCAGCGTCTCAGTGCGCTCGTCGATTTCAGCCAGCGACCGCTTCTGGATTTCAAGACCGAACGCGATGTTCTGGCGCACGGTCATCCAGGGGAACAGCGCGTATTCCTGAAACACCATGCCGCGGTCGGGCCCCGGCGCCACGACATCCCTGCCCTCGACGGTGATCCGCCCCTCCGTCGGAGACGAAAATCCCGCAATCGCGTTCAGCAAAGTGGACTTGCCGCAGCCGGACGGCCCCAGCAGGCAGACGAACTCGCCATCGCTGATTTCGAGATTGATGTCCTTGAGCGCCGTCACGGTGTCATCAGCCGTACCGAAGCGCTTCTGGACGCCCGCAACCTTGATCTGGGTGTCCTCCCGCTGGCGTCCGGGAAGAATCGGCGTATCCATGATCATGACATTGTCCTTACGCACTGCTTCACGCATCGATGCCTCTATGCCAACGCAGAAGATGATTGTTGATACGAGTCATCACGGTGTCGATGGCCAGGCCGAGAAAGCCGATCGTGAACATTCCGGCGATGATCTTGTCGGACCAGAAATACTCGCGCGCTTCCAGAATGCGGAAACCAAGCCCGCTGTTGACCGCGATCATCTCCGCGACGATCACGACGATGAACGCCGTGCCCATGCCGATGCGCGCGCCTGACAGGATGTACGGCGTAGCCGCAGGCAGGATCACCCGCACGAACATCTGGTACTGGCTGACGCCGAGATTGCGCGCGGCGCGGATATAGATGCCGTCCACATGGCGCACGCCGGCGATGGTGTTCAGCAGCACGGGGAAGAACGCCCCGATGCTGATGAGAAAATAAGCCGGCGGATTGCCGAGGCCGAACCACAGGATCGCCAAGGGAATGTAGGCGATCGGCGGGATCGGACGCAGCACTTCGATCAGCGGATTGAACAGCCGATAGATCTTGTCGTTCGCGCCCATCAGGAGGCCGAGCGGCAAGGCAAGACCGGCGCCGATGAGAAATCCGACGACGACGCGCTGGAAACTCGCAAAAGCATCGAGCGGCAACTCGCCCGACAGCGCCCATGACAGCCAGCTATCCGTCAACGGATTGCGGGGCAGCGGCGGCAGCAGGTAGGCCCACCACTTCTGGATCACTGCAAGCGGGCCCGGCAGGATGATCGGGCTGAGAATATGAGCCGATGAAAAGGCCTGCCACACCACGAGAACCGTGATGGGAATGATGGTCGCCCGAAACAGGCGACCACCTTTCTCTGTTAGAGTGCGCTTGGACATCACACGCCTCTCAGTTGATCTTCAGATCGGCCTTCGCGGCCTTCAGCAGATCGAGTTTGGTCCAGTCGGCAGCCTTCGGAGGCACCGCCATGCGGCCGACACCGAACTTCTGCATCATATCGGTCGTGACCTGAACGTGACGCAGGTCGATGTCGTAGGAGAACGACGCGTTCGACATCGCATCCTTGTAGTCCTGCTCACTCAATTGACCCTTGAACAGGCTGGTGCGGACATACTTCTCGGCCAGAGCCGGATCGTTCTTGAAGGTCTGGGTCGCCTTCACGAACAACTGCATGAAGCGCTTCGCAACCTCGGGGCGCTCCTTGTACATTTTCTCGGTCATGACGAGCGCGCGGATCGGCTCGCCCATCTCGGTGTCATACGGCTTCAGAATCTCGACGCCCGCACCCTTGTTGATGACCTGGGCGGCCTGCGGCTCGGACTGACAGATCGCATCGATCTGACCGCCGATCAGCGCCTGATTGAGATCGGCGAAGGCGAGATAGTAGATCTGCACGTCCTTGCCGGGCTTGTCCGACCAGGTCAGGCCGGCCTTCGACAACTCCGCCAGAAGCAGAAGCTCCTGAGCGCCGCCGCGAGCCACGCCGATCTTCTTGCCCTTGAAATCGGTGATCGAATGAATGCCGCTCGCTTTCGAGGCGACGATACGCACGCCGCCCTTTGCAAATCCGGCAACGACATAGATCGGCGCGCCGCCGGACCGCCCGGCAATCGCGGCGTCCAGAGCACTCGCGGCGACATCGATCTCACCGGCGAGAATTGCCGGTATGATGTCGAGACCCTTGGCGAAAATCCGCTCCTCGACCTTCAGACCGAACTCCGGCGCAATCTCCTTCATGTAGGAGACGGCTCCATAGTGAGCGAACTTTAGATTGCCCAGACGGACAACATCCTCGGCATGCGCGGACTGAATGCCCACGGCCATGGCGATGGAGAGAATGACAGCACGAAACTTCATGATAGACGTCTCCTCACAGGACAGAGTCTTCCCGCCGGTGGACCGGCGTGGCGTGATCGTTTTGGAAGGAAAGAAAAGTTGCCGGCTCAAGTCCGCAACGGCGGCGCCCTCCCAGACGCCAGAGCGTTTGCCGCCCTTTGCCATCAGGATCGCAAGAACGATGCCAACACAAAAAATACAGTCATTTCAGAAGGAGGATGAAGCGGGCACGAAATCGCCCGCGGATATCGGCAGATTATCGCCGAGCAAAACACATCGATGAGCCAAATTCCGCCGCCCGCGTCACGGACGGCAATAATCCTTCCGCTCGATCGCGTAGCGCGTCATCTTCTCGTTCAGCGTACGGCGCGGGATATCGAGCATTTCGAGGACTTTCGCGACATTACCCTCGCTTGCGAGCAACGCTTTTTCGATGACGCCGCGCTCGAAGTCGGCGACCAGATTGGCGAGCGACTGCGGCAGCGCCTGTCCGCCCGCAACCACCGCGCCCGCGGGCTTGCCCCCGACGCTCAGCCCGAGCGCGAAGCGTTCGGCGACGTTCTTCAGTTCGCGCACGTTGCCGGGCCACGTATGGCTCAGCAGACTGGTGAGATCGACGGCGGTGATCTCCCGGCTTTTGCGGTTTTGCGCAGCCGCGGTTTCGGCGACGAAATGCTCGAACAGAAGGCCAATGTCCTGTAGCCGCGCGCGCAGCGGCGGGATCGTCAGTTCGGAGACGTTGAGCCGGTAATAGAGATCTTCCCGGAAATTGCCTTCCTTCACCGCCTCGGACAGATCGACCTTTGCCGCAACCACGATCCGCGCGTCGAACGGGATCGATTTGTGCGAGCCGAGCCGCTCGAAGGCCTTTTCCTGAAACGCGCGCAGCACCTTGACCTGCAACGCAGGCGGCATGCTTTCGATCTCGTCGAGAAACAGCGTGCCCTTGTGCGCGTATTCCAGCCGGCCGATCCGCTTGCCGACCGCGCCGGTGAAAGCGCCCTGCTCGTGACCGAAGAACTCGCTCTCGAACATGGTCTCGGGAATAGCGCCGCAGTTCACCGCCACGAAGGGATGTTCGCTTCGCGGCCCGAACTCATGCAAACATCTGGCGACAAGCTCCTTGCCCGTGCCGGTTTCGCCGCGAATGACGACATTGAGCGGCGTCGCGGCAAGTTCGAGGATATCGGCGCGAAGCTGGCGGATTGCCGGCGAGATACCCACCAGCCGCCGTTCGATCCGGTTGCCGAATGTCGCGTCCAGCCGCAGGCGCCTGTTCTCCAGCACGAGCTGGCGCATCTCGCAGGCCCGCCGCACCGTGCCGATCAGCCGATCCGGATCGAACGGCTTTTCAAGAAAGTCGTAAGCGCCCTGCTTCATCGCATCGACCGCCATCGCCACGTCGCCGTGGCCGGTCAGCAGCACCACCGGGATATCGCGATCGATCGCAAGACATTCCTGAAGCAGATCGAGCCCGCTCATCTTCTTCAACTGAACGTCCGTGAGCACGACTCCGGAAAATTGCCGGTCGATGATGGCGCGCGCATCTTCCGCCGATGAAAGGATGGTGGCGTTGATATCGGCGAGCGCCAGCCATTGCTTCATGGATTCGCGCATGGCGGCTTCATCATCGACGAAAATGACTTGATTGGTCTCAGGCATGGTCACCGGCATCTTTGAAGATCGGCAGCTTCACATAGAACGAAGCGCCGCCATCGGGATTGTTCTCGCACGTTACCGTTCCGCCGAATCCGCGGATGATCGTATAGGACAGCGACAGCCCGAGCCCCAATCCCACGCCCGCGTTCTTGGTGGAGAAAAACGGCTCGAACAGTTTTGAAAGATTCTCTTTCTTGATACCCGAGCCGGTGTCGCCGACTTTCAGGATCCAGAAATCCCGGTCGCGGGTCGCCTGAAGCGTCAGCTTCCGCACGGGCTGCTCCCGCATCGCGTCGATCGCATTCCGGATCAGGTTGACGAGCACCTGTTCGAGGCGAATTTCATTGCCGCAGACCACCGCATCGCCGGGCACCGTGCGATCGATCTCGATCTCCGCATGGTCGATCGTCGTTTGCAGCAGCGCCAATGCCCGCTCGACACAATATTCCAGCGACACCGGGTCGCGCTTCATCGCCGACTTGTGCGAGAAGGTCCGCAAATGGCCGGTGATGCCGGCAAGGCGCTTCGTCAGGCTGCCGATCATGTCCAGATTGGTGCTGACGCCCTGCTTGTCGCCTTTCTCATATAGAAGGCGGGTGCTCGCCGAATAGGTCTGGATCGCGGCAAGCGGCTGGTTGATCTCATGGGCGATGGCCGCAGACATCTGCCCCAACGCCGCCATCTTGCCCGCGTGAATCAATTCCTCCTGCGTCGCGCGCAATTCGAGTTCGGCCTTTTCGCGCTCCGATATCTCCGCCTCCAGATCGAGCGTTCGCTCCCGCACCTTCTGCTCAAGCTGATCGTGCGCCACCCGCAACGCCTCGGAAACCGCCTTGCGGGCGTTCAATTCGGCATGCAGGCGCAGACGCCTTTGCCAGAAGAACAACCAGATCAGCACGAGAAGCGCGAGGACCGCGCCACTCGAGATCATGACCTCGCGCCATTTGGCGTTCACCGGCGCGATGTCGCTCAGATAGCCGATGGTCCAGCCGTCGTCACCGAAATCGCGGGTCTGCATCAGATAGCGGTGCTTCTCGAAATCCACCACCGAGGAATGCGTGGCCAGACTGCCGAGTCTCTTGAACGCCAGAGCATGCAGATTAGCGTTGCCGTACTCCTGCGTTTCCTTCAATTCCTCGGCGATGCCCGGTCCGAGCGCGTGCAGCATCCCGTACTTCCAGCCGAGATAGCTCGACAGGATCACGACCTTGTTCCGGTCCATGACGAACAGGCGTTCGCCGCCGCTCGCCCATTCGGCCTGCAACGGCTCGAGGTCGATCTTGACGACCACGACGCCGACGATCGTGCCGTCCGCGTAAATCGGGCTGGATATGAAGTAGCCGGCGAGATTCGTGGTCGTGCCCACGCCGTAGAAATGTCCCGACTGTCCCTGCATCGCCTGGATGAAATAGGGCCGGTACGAATAGTTTTTTCCGACAAACGACAGCTGACTGTCGAAATTACTGGATGCGCGGGTCAGCCCCGTGGTGTCCATCACATAGATCGCGGCACTGCGCGCATTTTCATTCGTCAGTTTCAGCTTGGCGTTTGCGGCTGCCACACGCGACGCATCATCGCTTCTCACGGCGGCGGCGATGTCGCTGTCGCGCGCAAGCACCGACGGAAGATAGGCATAGGTCGCCAGCGCGTTCGAGACCGTGCTCGCATAAAGCTCGATCCGCTGAAAGCCCGCAGCCTCGATTTCGCGCAGGGCGCGCGACGACATCGCCGATGCGATTTCCCAGACGGCAATCGCACCGATCACAATAAAAACGGCAAGCGCCGCAAAAACGCGGCGGCTACCGTGAAATGTTGAAAATCCAAAGTTCAGCCGGCTTCGCGGGGCCGATGCAGTTATCGTCATTCACCTGAACCTGACCGTTGTCCTGAGGCAACGTCACGGTCACCGATTACCACACGCAGAAAATAAAATCGCGATTCAACTGTCCAGCGTTAATGCCGGAATGCTTGACGCATGATGTAGGTTAACTTCTGATATTTTGTATACCAAGAATGCCGGCGACTTTAGCTGATGCGTCTCGCAAGGCGCGGGAGCGCAGGCAAGAGACGGCCGTCACAGCGGCATCTCGTGACACGATACATAACCATGACACGATGCATAATATGAGCATCGCGGCGGTGGCGGGCCTGCGCCCAGCCGTCCGCCGCGATGACCGTCATATCTTGCTGGAGCGTTCCATAGCGGACAGGACTAGCCGCCCTTCAGGCGCTTGGTGCATTCGCTGTAATAGCCGCCGCCTTTTTGAATCCACTTCAGGCCGCCATTGGCATTGGAGGCTTTGTTGGCGTTGTACTGATCCACGCAGGTGTGCATGCGAGCCTTGCCCGCGCTCTCGGACGCATATTTCGGCGCAACTGCGTTCGGGAAAACAGCCGGGCCGGACGCCGTCGCCGCAGGAGCGGCCGCTGGCTTGATCGCAGGCTTGGCGGCGGGTTTTGCTGCCGCCGTGGCCGGTGCTGGCGCAGGCGCCGCAGCCGGAGCAGCCGCAGCCTCCGCACCGCATTGGGCCTTGCGGAAATCCTTCCAGCTCTGGCCGCCGAGCGAGCCGTCGGCCTTCGCTGACTTATATTTGGCGCTGCACTCCGTCATCGACAGCGCGCTTGCCGGACTTGCCGCAACGACGGCCATCAAGCCCGCCATAGCCGCAGCAAAAAGCAATTTTGACTGAAAACCCATTGCCTGCCTCCTGAGATGAAGAGGACCCGATCCTAGCGCAGCGCCGGAGGGTTTCAACGGATGAACGAAAGCGTGATCAAAATATCGTCTTCCGATGTCGGCCGCCCTGGCCATTCATGAACAGTTCATCCGCCGGAAGACAGGGTGTGGACCTGAACTTGAGGGTCCAACCATGACATTCCTGTCTCGCGCCATCGGCGCCGTATTCGTCGTCAGCCTGCTGGCAGGGCCAGCTCTCGCCCAGGCTCCAACGGCGCCCGCGCCCGCCGCCAAGGCCGAGAAGCCGCGCTCCGCCGCCTCGCTCGACTGCTCCAAGCAGGCCGACGCGAAGGGGCTGCACGGCAAGGAGCGCCATAAGTTTCGCTCCAAGTGCAAGCACGATGCGACCAAGAAGTAGTTTTTTGTTGCGTGCGTAGACGTACCTCACCTGCCCTGAAACTTGAGCCGGCGGTCTGACCGCCGGCTTTTTCATTGCGCGCAGGAAAAGCCTTTATGTCGTGCGGCGGCCCAAACCAAGCAGGCCCCATCCCGCCAACGCCGCCATCAGGGCCGAGATCAACGCGTTGTAGCCCGCCAGCGACAGGCCGAGGAAAGACCACTGCACCTCGTCGCAACGCACGACCTTGGCGGTCTTGAGATTTTCCAGCAGATTGCCCGGATTGCCGAAATCGACGGCCGACCCGGTACATTCGGTCGGGCCCGGCCAGAAGCCCCATTCGACCCCGGCGTGATAGGCGCCGAAGGCGCTGTTGAACACCGTCACGCAGAACAGCACCGCAAATCCAGCCACGAGCAGGGAGCGGGACCCCTCGCGAGCGGCCACCAGGGCCAGTACGGCGGCCAACGGAATCCCGATGTAGTAGGCGTATCGCTGCTCAAGACACATCGGGCATGGCTGAATGCCGAGCACAAGCTGGAAGAACCAGGCCCCCGCGATGGTGGCGAATGCAATCACGCAGATCGCCAGCGCCATCCGGAAAGCGCGCGACCGCGCCGGTCGATCGGATGAAAAAACAACGTCGGTCAAGGCGGCCTCCGGGTTCGCCCGCTCCTAGCGCGCCCTCCGGCGGGTGTCGAGAGAGGCAGGATCACAGCCGGTTGACCCGCCGACGCCGCTGGCTATAGTCCGCCCCGCTCGCCGCGCCTGACCCGTGCTGCAAGCGCCCCTGTGGCGGAACTGGTAGACGCGCTCGACTCAAAATCGAGTTCCGCAAGGAGTGCTGGTTCGATTCCGGCCAGGGGCACCAACAGCCCGTTCGGCGCCGTTTCTCTCTCATCGAGAAACATCATTATTATCTATATATATCAATAGCTTATATAAAGACTGCGGTCGTGCAGATCTGCCGCTGGTCGCGGATGCGCGCGAACTTCCCGGCCTGAAGCGACCGTTTTCGCTCAACGGCAACTGCCGGACGCCAGCCCCGCCATTCCTCAGCCGCCAATCCAAAAAGGCCGGGCTTAACCCGGCCTTTTCCACTCGCTTGAAGCGTTCATCGCGCGTGCGCGAAAGGCGGTCAACTACGCCGCGCGGACGTTCGTGAGGAACGCATCCATCTGATAGCGAAGCTGCTCAGACTGCTTCGCGAGATCGGCCGAGGCGCCTTGCACCTGATTCGCCGCAATGCCTGTCTGCTCCGCCGCCGACGCGACACCGGCGATATTGGACGTCACTTCGCCGGTACCGACCGATGCCTGATTGACTGCCTGCACGATCTCGCGCGTCGCCGCGCCCTGCTGCTCCACCGCCGCGGAGATTGCGGACGTTGCATTGTCGATCTCGCGCACCGTATGCGTGACGCGCTGGATCGCCTGCACCACGTTGCCGGTCGTGTTCTGGATGCCCGCCAGTTGCGTGCTGATCTCGGCCGTCGCCTTGGCGGTTTGCGTCGCCAATTCCTTGACCTCGCTCGCCACCACGGCGAACCCGCGTCCCGCCTCACCGGCGCGCGCCGCCTCGATGGTCGCGTTAAGCGCCAGCAGATTGGTCTGGCTTGCGATGGTCGAGATTATATCGGCGATGCTGTCGATACGCGCCGCCGCCTGGCTGAGCTCGTTGACCGTCGTTGCGGCCGCTTCGATCTCGCCGACGGCGGACCGGGTCATCTGGGACGATTGCTCCGTCTGCCGGCCGATTTCCACCACCGATGCGCCAAGCTCCTCAGCCGACCCCGCGACCGATGTTACGTTTGCCGCAGCCAGATCCGCGGCGGAAGACACCGAGTTCGATTGCGCCGATGTTTCTTGTGCGGAAGCCGTCAACTGGCTCGCGGTTGCCTGCATCTCGGTGGCGGCAGATGCGACCTGATCAACGATAGCCCCGACGGAACGCTCGAACTGATCGGCAAGCTGGACCATGTCCGCCTTGCGCTGTGCCGCAGCGCGCTCGGTGGCTTCACGCTGCTCCGCCTCCAGTCGAATCTTGGCGAGACCATTGTCCTTGAACACCATCGCGGTCTGGGCAATGTCGCCAACCTCATCCTTGCGATCGGCCCCCGCCACCTCGACCTGGTAGTCCCCGCTCGCGAGTTTCTGCAACAATGCAACGGTCCGGCGGATCGGCAATGCAATTCCATATTGTCCGATCAAGAATCCGATCATCAACCCCATGACGATGCCGATGCCCGCGACGATCATCAGCAAATTCGAGGTCCGGTTGTACTCCTCGGCCGCCGCCTCGGTTTCTCGCGTGACATCATTCTGGAGCGTTTCGGAAATCTCCCGCAACGACGCGCGCAGTTCATTGGCGACCTTGGTGCTCTGGATCGCCTCGTTGCGCAGTTGCTCCAGTTGCTCGGTCATCCGGAAATCGGTGACGGCAGCGGCAGCCCGATACGTCCCTTCCAGCTCTTCGCGATATTTAGTCCATCCGGTTTCGAGCACTGCGACATGATGACGGGTCGATCCGGCACTGCGCTTGCTGAATGCTTGCAGGCGCTCCTCGAAAAGCTTCGTCTCCGCCTCGATGGCCCGATGCGCAGCCTTGATGTTATCCGGGCGCGGATCCGTGGACATCTGGAATTCAGCCCGATTCATCGTGATCAGATTCACCGCCAGCTGCTGGGCCAGCATCGCACGCGCCGCGCCAGACTCCATCCGGTCAGTCGCGTCGTTCAAGGACTTCAGCGCGCTGATGCCGAGGGCCGCCAAACCGCAGGCGATTGTCGAGAGGAGAAGGATGACCGAAAGAATTTTCGGCAGAATTCGGAAGCGGGATAAAAAGGACATGCTGAATCCAGATTGGCTCTTTTGTGACAGAGACGATATATTTTCGGCTATTATTTTTTTAAAACGATCTACACGATATATTTTATCGATCCGTAAATTTTGCTTTTCTCCCCGCACGCAGAACTATACGCACGCGATAATGACATGACGGGTGATCGCTGAAGAAACGATCGCCTTGTTGTCCGGAATGACAGCGACGATATCCATCATGACAATCGTCGCATTCAGGATGGGCCGATGTTCTTTTCGTCCATGTCTCGGCCTCCGCACGTACTGCATCTTTCAGCCTTCACAGCGCGACCGGCACCGCACTTATCCGCGACATATCGGTGTTTGTTGATCTCATGTCGCGCCTGCTCAAGCCGCCGCGGCACTCGCCATCGGGACAATGACTGCAAGAATTTCGATCAGAATTTTAGTGTTGGAGAGCAACGGGACTGAAGATGATTTCGCCAAAGGCTCGCTCCTCCGGGAGTTCGCCAGATGCGCCCCACACGTCGTCAGAGATTCCACCTTGCGGGAAGAATGTTCGAGGTGCGACAATATGACAGCGCCTCAAACCTGTATTTTACAAGGCGCAAGCGGCTTTGGAGAAATGCTCCAACCAAAGTATGAGCATGCTGATATGCGGCTCATCCTTCGATACAAACGGCATGTCCGCATTTCTTGCTGGCCGCATCTTCAGGAACCTCTTTCCGCAGCCAGACTTGGATTGCCGACCAACTAAGGAGGATCACATGCGCATTTCAATGGCTGCCATTCTGGCGTCTGCGCTGGCAGGCTTGATCTGGAGCGCGCTTCCGGCGCAGGCCCGCAACTATCGCTATTGCCTCTACGAACACAACGATACTGCAAGCGACTGCGCCTTTGACACGTATGCCCAGTGTGCGGCCTCGGCGTCAGGCCGCGTCGCTTACTGCAACATCAATCCGATGTATACCGAGCCGACGAAACCGCGCCGGCATCGCCGCAAGCCACCACGGGACTATTGAGGCTCGCTTACGCCGCGCAGTCGGCGTCGGTGAGATCGTCCTCAGAGACGACACGATTACGGCCTTCCGCCTTGGCCTTGTACAGCGCTCGGTCACAGCGCTCGATCAGTGTCGCCATCGATTCGCCGGGTCGGAATTGCGCCACCCCGATCGAGACCGAAATGTCCGGCAGCGATTCCCCCGTCGAACGGCGGGTGAGATGGCAACCCGCGACAGTCGCCCGAATCCGCTCGGCGACCTCGTGGCAGGTCGCAAGGTCGGCACCGGGCAGCACCGCGATCAATTCCTCGCCGCCATAGCGCGCCGGCAGATCGTTCTCCCGCACCCGCTCGCGCAACACGCTCGCAATCAGCCGGATCACCTGATCGCCGACGCTGTGGCCGTAAGTGTCGTTGAACTTCTTGAAATGGTCGATGTCGAGCATCAGGAGGCTGAGCGGGTCCTCCACCTCCATGGCCCGCATCTGCGCCATGCGGAAGAACTCCTCGAGCGCCCGGCGGTTCGGCAGCGCCGTCAGCGTGTCGGTCTTGGCGCGCTCCTCCGCATCGCGCAGCGAGGTGCGGATGGTGTCGAGCTCCTGCGAGGCTTCGGTGAAATTGGATTCGAGAACCGAGGCGCGGCTCGCGGCGCTCGACAATGCGCCCATCAGACTCTCGATCAGCGAACGCGGGTTGATTCCCTGATCCGCCTGTGTGGCAACCCCGTCTATTTCGCGGATATGATCGCGGTTGTCGGTGATGGCGGTCGCCAGATACTGCTGCGCCTGCGACATCACGAGAGCGAGCTGCTCGGAAATATTCTGGGCCGCAGGCGCGTTGACGCCCGGCGTCGCGATATACATCGAACGCAGATCGTCGCAGACGAAGCTGTCGAACTTGCGCTTGTTGCCGACCAGGATGTCGATCGTCCGTTTCAGATCCGGCGGCGTGCCGAGGCAATAATTGAACCAGACGGTGAAATTGTTCGGAGTCAGCGGGACGTTCTCGCGGATCATATGATCCATGGCCCTGTCCGCGATCTCTTTCGCGGAGTCGAAGTCCATGTCGTCCTGTACAATTCTTGTCATGACCTGCGGTCTAAATTATCAAAAATTCCACCGCGAGGTTCTTCGCGTGGAGAGCGTCAGGAAACCGGATTACCGCGAGCGGATAGCCCACGAGAGTCCGGCACCCGGCACAGGCGCAGACTCACTCAATTACTGTATGTCTATACCAATGCGGTTTAGGAAGTATTGCAAAAGCGATACCGCCCATCCCCATCATTCATGATGCAGCGCAAAATAAGCAGCACGCCGGTCAATGCCCTTATTGGCAGACCGCTCGCGTTACATAATTTTCGGTGCGGCACTCGCCCGGCGCGCCGGTTCGCCCCGACAGGTAAACCTTCGCCGAGCATTTTTCGGAGGTCTCGATATCGAGGCTTTTGCCGCTCTTGAACCCCTTGCCCTTGCACAATTGCTCCGCGGCGACGTTGCAATCAGGCGCTCCATTGGCCGTCATCGGGCAAGCAGCCCGGCCAGTCGTGACCGACTGCACCCGCGTCAGGCTTTCCGTTGCGTCCTTGGTCTTGGCGTTGAGGTCTTCCAGCGTCTTCTGAGAGCCCTTCCATCCCGATGAGAGCTGTGAGGCCGAATCCTTCAGCATCTTGCCGAGTTCTTCCACGAAGCCCGGATTGTGTACCGGCGCGGGTGGTGGCGCAGGTGAAGGTGGCGATGCAGGAGACGGGGGTGGCGGCGCGACGGCGGGAGCGGCTGGCGGCGGCGGTGTCGAATCCGGCGCCTGTCCGGACGGCACGAGCGCTTGAGAGAAGGCAGGAAGCGGCGCCGCAATCATCATGGGGCACGCCACGAATCCGGCCGCAAAGCAGCAAGTCCGGATTCCCAGATACCAAAGCCATCGTGCCATGGCCGGACACTATCGCGCCACCGGCGGCACGCAAGGGTGTTCAACGTCTCAGGTTTAAAACAGCTTGAATGCGATAATGAAGCCCGCGACCAGCACCGCTGCGCCGATTCCGACCCAGAGGCCAAGGCGTTTCTCGATATGGTGGCGGATCGTCTCGCCATAGCGGTTCAGCAGGACCGCGGCGATGAAGAAGCGCGCGCCGCGGGTGATCGCCGAAAGCAGGATGAACAGCCAGATATTATAACCGGCGAAGCCGGAGGTGATGGTGACGATCTTGTAGGGGATCGGCGTCAGGCCCTTCAGCAGGATGATCCATGCACCGTAATGGGCATAGGATTCACGGAAGGCCTCGACCTTGTCGCCATAGCCGTAAAGCCCGATCAGCCATTGTCCGACGGAGTCATACAGCAGGAAGCCGATCGCATAGCCCAGCACGCCACCGGCGACAGACGCCACAGTGCAAACCCCGGCATAGATCCATGCGCGCTGCGGCCGTGCCAGCGCCATCGGAATCAGCATGATGTCCGGCGGAACGGGAAAAAACGAGCTTTCGGCAAAGGATACGGCCGCCATCAGCCACAACGCGTAGGGCTTGTCGGCGGCGGCGATGCACCAATCGTAAATCCGTCTCAGCATGGCGCGATGAAACACGCGGACGCGCGTTTGTCCATGCATCGCATCGGGTCAGCTTGCAATGGTCAGCGTGTCGCCGCAGGCCGAGCCAAAACCCGGCGGCGAGGCGCCGGAATTCCGGCGGGGCCGGTCTTGATCGCGGCTTTCTGTTTCGGCAGCTTCTCGGCGATTCCCTGAGTGCGCTCGCGGCGATCCATCTCGTCCCAGACATCCTGCGGGCAGATGCCGGCGGCGGCCCATAACACCGTCAGATTGTAGAGAAGGTCGGCACTTTCACGAACCACCGCGTCCTGCTTGCCGCCGACCGCGTCGATCACGACTTCGATGGCTTCCTCGGCGAGCTTCTTCGCCATCTTGGAGGGGCCGTGCTGAAACAGCCGCGCCGTCCGCGACGTCGCCGGATCGAGGGTTCGTGCAGCGATCACCGCACGGTATAGCCGCTCAAGCGAATCACTCATGTCTTCAAACTAATCCAACCTTGTCGCCATGGGGTTAACGCATGCCGGACGCATGACTGTCACAAACGAACGCCGGGGCCGATCTGCCCCGGCGCAGACTCGCGGCTTCATTCCTCAGTAAGGATAGTAGCGGTAACCGCCGTAATAGGCCGGGCCGCCGTAATAGGGGCGTCCGTAATAGGGGTCGCCGCCGTAGTAATAATCCTGCCGGTAGTAATCGCGGCGGCGCGACTCCACGATCGCGGTCCCGATCGCACCCGCGGCAAGGCCGAAGATCGCGGCGGCAGCCGCATCGTTGCGGCGATAGTTGCGCCGCACGTGACGCTGCCGGGCGCGCGCGCTCACATCCGTCAGGCGCTCACCGGCAACGGTACTCGCGGCCATCGACGAAGTCCCCGGCAGAGCCGTCGATGCCGCCTGGGCAGACCCCGAACCGGACACGGCCACCAGCATGGCCGCCGCGAAAGCAACCGCCGCACCCTTGCCTGCGACGGAGATGGGTTGCCTCGGAAATGTCATATGTCGCTCCTCTGAACGGACTGGGGTATCCAGAAAGAAACCCTTGTGGGAACATGGGGTTCCATTCTGCTCCGTCAAGCGGCAGATGGCCGCATCACAAACTCCGCCGATACCGTCAAACATCCAAACCTGTCAGTCACTTGTATGAAACCGGCGGGTTTGCCAAAGTCGGGCCGCACCGGTTTCACCCATGTCCCTCCTCCGTCTTTATCTGCGGGTTCTCGATCAGCTCGGCAACGAAGCCCGGCTGGCCTGGATTCTGGCTTTCGCAAATCTTCTGCTCGCGACCGCGCAATTCGCCGAGCCGGTGCTGTTCGGCCGCATCATCGACGTGCTGTCAGCAAGTCCCGGCGCGGGCAACGGCCGCCGCGATCCCCGCGCAATCGCCGTGGCTCCTGCTCGCCGCATGGGCCGGATTCGGACTGTTCACGATTATCTGCAATGCCGCCGTCGCCTGGCATGCCGACCGGCTCTCGCACCGCCAGCGGCAGGCCGTGCTGACCAGCTATTTCGACCACATCATGCAATTGCCGCTCACCTTCCACACCGGCACGCATTCGGGCCGGCTGATGAAGGTGATGCTGCAAGGCACCGACGCGCTGTGGCGGCTGTGGCTGTCGTTCTTCCGCGAGCACTTCGCATCCGTGCTGTCGCTGCTCGTGCTGTTGCCGCTCGCGTTCTACATCAACTGGCGGCTCGCGATCCTGCTGTTCGTGCTGTGCATCGTCTTCACGACGCTGACGACGCTCGTGGTGCGCAAGACCTACGGCATGCAGAACGAGGTCGAGGAACAGTACAGCAACCTCTCCGCGCGCGCCTCCGACGCACTCGGCAACGTGGCGCTGGTGCAGAGTTTCGTGCGCATCGACGCCGAGGTGCAGGGCCTGCGCGGCATCGCCGACAAGCTGCTCGCCGCACAGATGCCGGTGCTGTCATGGTGGGCGCTGGTTTCGGTGATGACGCGCGCCTCCACCACCATCACCGTGCTCGCGATCTTCACCGTCGGCATCGTCCTGCACCAGCGGGGCCTCACCAGCGTCGGCGAGATCGTGATGTTCGTGTCCTTCGCCACGATGCTGATCCAGCGGCTCGAGCAGGTGGTCGGCTTCGTCAACAGCGTGTTCATGGAAGCGCCGCGATTGCAGGAATATTTCGACGTCCTCGACGCCGTGCCCGCCGTGCGCGACCGGCCCGGCGCCATCGATCCCGGCCGTCTGCAAGGGCTCGTCGAATTCAACGACGTGTCGTTTTCCTATGACGGCAAGCGGCCAGCGATCGAAGACCTGTCGTTCACCGCCCTGCCCGGCCAGACCATCGCGCTGGTCGGCGAAACCGGCGCGGGCAAATCCACCGCCATCGCGCTGCTTCACCGGGCGTTCGATCCGCAATCCGGCGTCATCAAGATCGACGGCATGGACATCCGCGCCCTTACGCTCGCGGGCCTGCGGAAGAATATCGGCGTGGTGTTTCAGGAAGCGCTTTTGTTCAACCGCTCCATCGCCGAGAACCTGCGTGTCGGCAAGCCGGACGCGACCGACGAGGAATTGCGGCAGGCCGCGAAAGGCGCGCAGGCGCTCGACTTTATTGAGCGCAGCGAACAGAAATTCGAGACCAATGCGGGCGAGCGCGGGCGCATGCTGTCCGGCGGCGAGCGCCAGCGACTCTCGATCGCGCGCGCGCTGCTGAAGAACCCGCCGATCCTCATCCTGGACGAAGCCACCTCCGCGCTCGACGCCGTCACCGAAGTCAAGGTCAACGCCGCTCTCGACACCGTGATGGAGGGCCGCACCACGTTCGTGATCGCGCATCGCCTCTCCACCATCCGCAACGCGACGCGCATTCTCGTGTTCGACAAGGGGCGCGTGATCGAGAGCGGAACCTTCGATGAACTGGTTGCGCAAGGGGGATATTTTGCCAATCTCGCCCGTGCCCAGTTCATGGTGCAGGAAGCCGACCGTGATGCTCCGCCGATAGCCATCGAGAAGCTTTAGGAATCCCCGACGGCGACGAAATTTAGCCCAGTTCGTGGCGGATAGACTGCCGAAAGGGGCGTTCACAGGCTTTCTCTCGCGCCCAACCCGGTATAGGTTTGCCCGCGTCGCTCCATCCGTTTTCATGCATCCGCAAGAGCGGCTTCATCGCAACGCGTCAGCCTGCTTCGCCGGCGCCACAACGAACCGGACTTAAGCGTGACTGATTTTATGCTTCGCCATTCCGGCGCATTTCGCATGTGGCTGATCGCAATCGCTGCGGCGTTTTCGCTATATGCTTCAGCCACACCGGCCCGCGCGGAAGCCTATCTGCTGATCGACGCCAATTCCGGTAAAGTGCTGCAAGCCGAGAATGCCACCCAGCCATGGTATCCGGCATCTCTCACCAAGATCATGACCGCCTATGTGACGCTGACGGCGGTGAAGCAGGGCCGCATCAGCCTGGACACGCTGCTCACCGTATCGCCGAACGCGGTCGCGCAAGCTCCCTCGAAAATGGGTTTCCCCGCCGGGACGACGGTGACAGTCGATAACGCGCTGAAGATGATGATGGTGAAGTCCGCGAACGACATGGCGGTCGTGCTCGCCGAAGGCGTCGGCGGGTCCATCGAAGGTTTCGCGGGAATGATGAACGAGACCGCCCGGCAGCTCGGCATGACGCAGAGTCATTTCGTCAATCCCAACGGCCTGCCCGACGACGCACACATTTCATCGGCGCGCGACATCGGCATCCTCGCGCGCGCCTTCTACCGCGATCTGCCGGAATACGAATATTTCGCACATCTGCCCGGCATCAAGTTCGGCCGTCGCGTGACGATGAACTTCAACAAGCTGATCGGCCGCTATCCCGGCGCGGACGGCATGAAGACCGGCTTCATCTGCGCCTCCGGCTTCAATCTCGTCGCCAGCGCCACGCGCAACGACAGGCATCTGATCGCGGTGGTGCTCGGCGCGCCCTCATCGGCCCAGCGCACGATCAAGGCCGCGCAACTTCTGGAAAAGGGGTTCAACCACAGCAAGCTCGCCTGGCTGAAGCCCTCCCTCGGCACCGTCGAACAATTGCCGCCCCTCGACGCCGCGCCGCCAAACCTGCGCGATCAGGTCTGCGGTCCGCATCGCAAGCGCCCCGCCGCCGAGGACGAAGACGACGATGTCGAGATCACGCTCGACAACAAGAGCGACTCCGCGAACCCCGCCTTCGCGCTCGCCAAGCTTCAGGTCAACATCAAGGCGTCGGACATCCTGTCGGTCCCGGCCGTGCAGGCACAACCGATCATCGTCTATACCGGACCCACGCGCAGCGGCTCCGCGCTGCTTGCGGCCAATGCCGAGGAAGCCGCCAAACAGGCCGCAGCGGGCAAGGCCCTCCGCAAGGCCAGGGCGGCCAAGCATGGCGCGCGCAAGCACGCCAGACAGGCGGCCGCATCGGCAGAAAAGCCGGAAGCATCGAAACAGGCGGCACCGGCCGCCGGCAAGAAGCACACCGCCTCGGCTGCCCCGGCCGCAAAGCCCGCGGCCCAACCAGCGCCTACAAAGCCCGCAGCCCACGCGAAGCCTGCAACGCACCCGGCCAAGAAACCCACGGCGAACGCTTCCGCCAAGCCGAAGCCAAAACCCGCCACGTCGCAAAAAGACACCGCACCAAAAACCTGACGATGCGATGATCCTGCCGCATCGCTAAGAGCGCGCGGCAAAATGTTCGGTGTGCATCCCGATCGCGCGGACCCTGTGCCTTGCGTTGGGCAGGCCGCTCTCCGATACTCGCGCAAGGAGTAGCCGCGCCGCCTCGGGAGATGTCATGGAACGTATCTGGCTCAAAAGTTATCCGCCCGGCATACCGGCGGATATCGATGCGAGCCGTTACGCTTCCCTTGTCGATCTGATCGAGGAAAGCATGGCGGCTTTCGCCGACCGCACCGCCTTCACCTGCATGGGAAAGTCGCTGAGCTATCGGCAGTATGACGAGTTCTCCGTCGCTCTCGCCGCTTATTTCCAAAGCCTCCGCCTGCCCAGGGGCTCACGCGTCGGCGTGATGATGCCGAATGTGCTGCAACACCCGATTACGTCCACCGCGATTCTGCGCGCGGGCTTCGTCGTGGTGAACATCAATCCGCTCTACACGCCGCGCGAGCTAGAGGTGCAGCTCAAGGACAGCGGCGCGGACGCCATCGTCGTGCTGGAGAATTTCGCGCACACGCTGGAAAAGGCGCTGGCCGTCACCCCGGTGCGGCACGTCGTCGTCGCCTCGCTCGGCGACCTGATGGGCTTCAAGGGCAGGATCGTCAATTTCGTGGTGCGGCACGTCAGGAAGATGGTGCCCGCGTTCTCGATTCCCGGCGCGATGCCGTTCAACGATGCGCTGGCGCGCGGGCGTAGCCTTTCATTCAAGAAGCCCGCGCTCGGCCCGGACGATATCGCCTTCCTGCAATATACCGGCGGCACCACCGGTATCGCCAAGGGCGCGGTGCTGCTTCATCGCAACATCGTCGCCAACGTGTTGCAGAACGATGCATGGCTGCAACCGGCACTGAAGAAGAAGCCTGTCGAAGGGCAATTCCTTCAGGTCTGCGCGCTGCCGCTCTATCATATCTTCGCACTCAGCGCCTGCTTCCTGCTGACATTGCGCGCGGGCGGCGCAAGCCTGCTCATCCCCAATCCGCGCGACATTCCCGGCTTTATCAAGGAATTGAAGCAGTACCGCGTTCACAGCCTGCCGGCGGTGAACACGCTTTACAACGCGCTGCTGCACGCGCCGGGATTCGACGAGATCGACTTCAGCCACCTGATCGCCTGCGCGGGCGGCGGCATGGCGGTGCAGCGCACGGTCGCCGAGGAATGGAAGAAGCGCACCGGCTGCGCCATCGCCGAAGGCTATGGCCTGTCGGAAACGTCGCCGGTGCTGACCTGCAATCCGTCCGACATCGACAGCTTCAACGGCACCGTGGGGCTGCCGTTGCCCTCGACGATGATCTCGATCCGCGATGACGACGACCACGAGATGCCTGTCGGAGAGCGCGGCGAGGTATGCGCCAGCGGACCGCAGGTGATGCAGGGCTACTGGAACAGGCCCGACGAGACCGCGAAGGCGATGACGGCGGACGGCTTTTTCCGCACCGGTGACATCGGCTTGTTATCGGCCGAGGGTTATCTTCGGATCGTGGACCGGAAAAAGGATATGATTCTGGTGTCCGGCTTCAACGTCTACCCGAACGAAGTCGAGGAAGTGCTATCGAGCCATCCCGGCGTACGGGAATGCGCGGTGATCGGCGCTCCGGATGGAAAGTCCGGCGAGGTGGTGAAGGCGTTCGTGGTCAGGAAAGACCCCAATCTGACAGAACAGGCGCTGCACGATTTCGCCGCCGAGCAACTCAGCAAATACAAAACGCCGCGACGCATCGAATTCCGCGACGAGTTGCCCAAATCCAATGTCGGAAAAATCCTGCGCCGCGCGCTGCGCGATGAAGAAATGGCAAAACACTAGTGTGGTGGTTCAGAAGTTTGCTTCGTTATCTCCGCGACTCCTTCAAGCGAGCTTCCGAACCTAAACCACACTAGAATCAGAGATTTGCTAGTGTCCTTTCGAATCCGAAGTTCGCTAAGGAAGGCGCGGTTACAGTGAAGCGAACTTCGGATTCGGGACACTAGACGATGACAACTTCGTTTTCTCCCGACGACATCATCTCGTTCTGGCGTGACGCCGGCGAGGATCGCTGGTTCAAGGCGGATGCCGGTTTCGACGCCGATGTGCGCGCGCGTTTTCACGCGCTATGGCAGGAAGCCCGTGACGGCCACCATGCCGATTGGGAAACGAATGCCGAAGGCATGCTGGCGCTGATCCTCGTGCTCGATCAATTCCCACGAAACATGTTTCGCGGCAGCGCCGAGGCATTCTCGACCGATCCGCAGGCCCTCGCCCTCGCCAGGCGCGCCATCGAACAGGGCATGGACCAGAGCATCGGTCCCGACCTGCGCGCCTTCGTCTACATGCCTCTGATGCATTCGGAAAACCCCAAGGACCAGCTTCGCTGTGTCGAGCTGTTCCGCGCGTTCGGCAATACGAACAATCTGGCGTTCGCCGAAATCCATGCCGACATCATCCGCAAATTCGGCCGTTTTCCTCATCGCAATACTGTGCTCGGGCGGCAAACGACCGCCGAGGAAGCGGCGTTCCTCGCCGAGGGCGGCTTCAAGGGGTAGGTTCGCGCCGCCCAACCATATCTTAACGAATCCTTGCTAGGTGGGACCATCGCCGCGGATGCGGCAGATGGATCATCACTCTTGGCTCTCATGGACGCGCAACGCCCGACCAACCGCCTATCGCACTGGCTGGAGCGGCTGCGCGGCATGCTGGGCGGCACCGCCGAAGCATCGCTGACCAACCGCCTCGCAGGCACCGTATTCATCATTCGCGTACTCAGCGCCGGTCTTGCCTATCTGTCGCAGATCCTGCTGGCACGCTGGATGAGCGGATCGGATTACGGCATCTACGTCTATGTCTGGACCTGGGTGTTGCTGGTCGGCAGCGTTCTTGATTTCGGCCTCGCTGTTTCATCGCAAAAGCTCATTCCGGAATATCGCGCCAGCGGCCAGCACAATCTGCTGCGCGGCTTCCTGTTCGGCAGCCGCATGATGGCTCTCGGCGCCTCGACGCTGATGGCCCTTGTCTTTGCCGGGATCGTCCATCTCGTGACGCCATGGCTGGAAGCAGGACTCTCCACACCTCTCTACATCGGCTGCCTGATGCTGCCGCCCTTCGTCGTCGCCAACATGCAGGACGGCATCGCCCGCTCGCATGACTGGATGCGCCTCGGGCTGATGCCGCAATTCATCGTCCGCCAGACGCTGATCATTGCGTTCACGGCCGGCATGGTCGCGCTTGGGCTGCATCTCGGGGCAACCGCCGCCATGCTCGCGAGCGCGGCCGCGGTGTGGATATCCGTGACGGGGCAGATGTTCGTTCTGAACCGGAAGCTGCGCTCCGTGGTCGAACACGGACCGCGAGACTACGCGCTCGCAAGCTGGCTCAAGCTGTCGCTCCCCATCATGATGGTGGAAGGCTTCTATCTGCTGCTGTCCTACACCGATATCCTTGTGTTGCAGCACTTCCGGTCATCCGAGGAAGTCGGCCTATATTTCGCGGTGGTGAAGACGCTGGCGCTGGTGTCCTTCATCCATTACGCGATGTCGACCACCACGGCGCACCGCTTCACCGAATATTATACCAGCGGCGACACCGAACGGCTGTCGGCCTACGTGACGCACGCGATCAAATTGACGTTCTGGCCCTCGCTCGCCGCGACGCTTGCGCTGCTTGCGGTCGGCAAGCCGTTGCTGTGGCTGTTCGGTCCGCAATTTACCAGCGGCTATGGCATCATGTTCGTCGCCGCGATCGGATTGATCTCGCGCGCGGCGATCGGTCCGGTGGAGCGGCTTCTCAACATGAGCGGCAACCAGAACATCTGCGCGCTGACCTACGCCCTCGCCTTCCTGATGAACCTCGGCCTGTGCATCGCGCTGGTGCCGCGCTACGGCGGTTACGGAGCCGCCGTCGCGACCTCGACGGCGCTGGTGTTCGAGAGCGTGCTCCTGTTCGTCCTCACCAAGCGACGGCTCGGACTCCACGTCCTCGCCTTCGGCGGGCGCAAGAGCGCCTGAGCAAGACGCCTACGCCGCCGTCCAGCCGCCGTCGATCGACAGGTTGGCGCCCGTGATCTGGGCCGCGTCATCGCCGCACAAATAAACCGCAAGCGCCGCGACCTGCTCGGAGGTGACGAACTCCTTGGTCGGCTGCGCCAGCAGCATCACATCCTTGATGACCTGATCCTTGGTCATGTTGCGGGCCTTCATGGTGTCAGGAATCTGCTTTTCGACCAGCGGCGTCCAGACATAGCCGGGGCTGATCGCGTTGCAGGTGATCTTGAAGGTCGCAAGCTCCAGCGCCACGGTCTTGGTGAGACCGGCGATGCCGTGCTTGGCCGAGACATAGGCCGACTTGAACGGCGAAGCCACCAGCGAATGCGCCGAGGCGGTGTTGATGATGCGGCCCCAGCCGCGCTTCTTCATCCCCGGTACCGCCGCGCGGATGGCATGAAAGGCGGATGACAGATTGATGGCGATGATCGCGTCCCACTTCTCGGGCGGAAACTCCTCGATCGGTGAGACGAACTGGATACCGGCGTTGTTGATGAGGATATCGACCGAACCGAAAGTCTTCTCTCCGAGCGCGATCATCTGCTCGATCTCGGCAGGCTTGCTCATGTCCGCCGGAGAATGCACCGCCTTCACGCCGAACTCGCGCTCGATGCCGGAGCGTTCCTTCTCGATATCGGCGGGCTCGCCCATGCCGTTGAGCACGATATTCGCGCCAGCCTTGGCAAGCGCGCGTGCGTAAGCGAGACCGATACCGCTGGTCGATCCGGTGATGACGGCGGCCTTGCCTGCCAGTGAACCCATTGCGTGCTCCTGCGTATGGAAGAATGTCGCGGAGAACGTGGGGCGTGATCGATGCGCCGTCAATCCCGACAAGCGCAGGAGATGTTAACGATCCGGCGAGGCCAGGATCATGGTCCAGAACACCTTGTATTTGGAGTTCGGCGCATAGACGGCGGCGATGCCCATTTTTGTGACACCGCTCGCCAGCATATTGGCGCGATGCGAAGGCGAGTCACGCCAGCCGGAAAACGCTTCCGCCATCGTGTGGTAGCCGGCGGAAATGTTCTCGACCGCCTTCGCCGCATTGAAGCCCGACGCTTTCACCCGCTTGCCGAACGGTGCAGCGACATCGTGATCGAGCTTGTTCTTCGCCGCCATCGCCCGCGACTGCGTTTCGGCGGCGGCCATCAATTCGGGATCGATCGTCACCGCGCCCAGGCCGTTGTTCTGGCGGTATTGGGAAATCATCGAGGCCGCCGCACCAGCATCGAGCCTGGCGTTCGGATTCGCCATGCTGACATAAAAGGACGGCTGTTCGCTGGAGATGTCGTTACCGGCACAACCGGCGAGCACGAGCAATCCCAGAATGGCGGCGGCTAATCGTAACATCTGTGCAAAGGCCCCTTGAGAGAGCCGTTGTTGCACAGGAACCGTGGCTGAAAGGTGAACGCGACGCAATTTTCCAGATCGCCCACCCCGATTCAGGCCCCGGCAAAAATCCGGAACCGGCGGGGTTGTAGCCCCACCACATCGCCGGACTTGAGCCCACGGTCGCGCGGCGCATCGATTTCGATCATGGTTTCCTCACCGCCGACATGGAGCGCGATATCGGCCCGCTGGGTGGGCCCGAACGTGCGCACATGCCTGACATCGCCTTCAAGAAGCCCGCTGCCCGCAGGACCCACCGCGACATCGTGGCGGCGGATGAACAGTTTCGACGGCCCCGAAGCGCTGCCCTGCGAGTCCAGCGCCAGCGTCGTCTCGCCGAGGCGGATCTGGCCGTCCACGACATGCACCGGCAGCACGATGGATTCGCCGATAAAGCCATGCACGAAGGCGCTGGCCGGATTGTCATAGACATCGCCCGGCGAGCCGACCTGCTCGATCCTGCCCTTGTCCATCACCACCACTCGGTTGGCGACTTCCAGCGCTTCCTCCTGATCGTGCGTCACGAAAATCGAGGTGACGTGAATCTCGTCATGCAACTGGCGCAACCAGCGCCGCAACTCCTTGCGGACCTTGGCGTCGAGCGCGCCGAACGGCTCATCCAGCAGCAGAATGCGCGGCTCGATCGCCAGCGCACGCGCCAGCGCGATACGCTGGCGCTGGCCGCCGGAGAGTTGCGCGGGATAGCGGTCGGACAACCAGTCCAGTTGCACGAGATCGAGCAATTCCTTCACGCGCCTGCGGATGGCATCCTCGCTCGGGCGTACCGCGCGCGGCTGTACCCGCAGGCCGAAGGCGACATTCTCGAACACGGTCATGTGGCGGAACAGCGCATAATGCTGGAAGACGAAGCCGACATTGCGTTCGCCGGCGCCGCGCGACAGCGCATCATTGCCATCGAACCGCACCGAGCCTGCATCGGGCCAATCGAGGCCCGCAATGATGCGCAGAAGCGTGGTCTTGCCCGAGCCGGACGGGCCGAGCAGCGCCAGTAGCTCTCCATCATCAACCCTCAGACTGACATCGTCGAGCGCCTTGAACGCGCCGAACCGTTTGACGAGATTGCGAACATCAATCGTCATTTGCGGGTTCTCCTTCCAAATGTCCTTCGAGGATGGTCTTGGCGACCAGCGTCACCAGCGCCAGCAATGCGAGCAGCGAGGCGACAGCGAACGCCGCGACGAGTTGATACTCGTTGTATAAAATCTCGACCAAGAGCGGCATCGTGTTGGTCTCGCCGCGGATATGGCCCGACACCACCGACACCGCGCCGAATTCGCCCATCGCCCGCGCGTTGCACAACAGCACGCCATACAGGATGCCCCATTTGATGTTGGGAACAGTGACGCGGAAAAATGTCTGAAGCCCGGATGCGCCGAGCGAGATCGCGGCCTCTTCCTCCTGCGTGCCCTGCTCCTGCATCAGCGGAATCAGTTCGCGCGCAACGAACGGGAACGTGACGAACGTCGTCGCCAGCACGATCCCCGGCGTTGCGAACAGAATCTGAATACCGTGCTGTTGCAGCCAGACGCCGAACAGACCCTGAGTGCCGAACAAAAGCACGAACACGAGTCCCGAAATCACCGGGCTCACCGAGAACGGCAGATCAATCAGCGTGATCAGCAGCGTCTTGCCTCTGAACTCGAACTTGGCGATCGCCCATGCCGCCAAAAGGCCAAACACGAGATTGGCGCTCACCGAGATCAGCGCCGTCGTCAGCGTCAGCAGGATCGCCGATAGCGTCTCGGGGCCTGACAATGCATCGAAATAGACCGACACACCCTTGGCGAGCGCGGTGACGAAAACCAGAATCAGCGGCAACAGCACGAAGACCGACAGGAACGTGATCCCGAAGGCGATGACAAGACACCGCAGGATACGCGGCTCCGAGCGCGCATCGGGGCGCGCCAGCGGCAGAATACGGCTTGTGGTGAGGACAAGATCGCTCATTTCAATAACTCGCGGCGCCACGGGTCTGGGCCCAGCGCTGAATGCGGTTGATGACGAAGATGATCAGGAAGGCCACGACCAGCATGACGACCGCGATAGCGGTCGCATCGGCATAGCGGAATTCGGACAGCCGGATCACGATCAGCAGCGGCGCGATCTCCGACACGTTCGGCAGGTTACCCGCGATGAAAATCACCGAGCCGTATTCGCCGACCGCCCGCGCGAAAGCGAGCGCGAAGCCGGTGAGAATGGCCGGCGTGAGACTCGGCAGAATGACCCGCGTGATGACCTGCCAGCGCCGCGCGCCGAGGCTGCTCGCGGCCTCCTCCAGCTCCGGCTCCAGATCGGCCAGCACCGGCTGCACCGTACGCACCACGAACGGAATGCCGATGAAGATCATCGCCACGAAAATGCCGAGCGGCGTGAACGCCACCTTGATGCCCAGCGCCGCCAGCGGCGCGCCGAGCCAGCCCTTCGCGCCGAACAGCGTGCTCAACGCGATCCCCGCGACCGCCGTCGGCAATGCGAACGGAATATCGACGATGGCGTCGAACAGGCGGCGGCCGGGAAAATCATAGCGCGTCAGGGCCCAGACGACGATGACCCCGCCCACGAGATTGACCAGCGCCGCGGCGAACGCGATGCCAAACGACACCGACAGCGCATGAAGCGTGCGACCGCTCGTCACCGCATCGACAAATCCGGACCAGCCAAGTTCCGCGCTCTTCAGGAACAGACACGCAAGCGGCAGCAGAATCAGGATCGATAGCCATGTCAAAGTGAGCCCGAGGGTCAGCCCGAACCCCGGCAACACGCTCCGTCTCGTCAACACACTCACAGCGCCTCGCTTGCTTCGATAAACCGTGACCGCCGGGCGCATGTGATGCACCCGGCGGTCTTTCGCCGATCGATGGGTTGGTCAGTTCTTGTAGATCTTGTCGAACACGCCGCCCTCGGTGAAGTGTTCCTTCTGGGCCTTGGTCCATCCGCCGAACACATCGTCGATGGTGAACAGATCAACCCTGGCGAAGTTCGCCGCATATTTCCTGGCGACTTCTGGATCGCGCGGGCGGTAGAAATTACGCGCGGCGATCTCCTGCGCTTCCGGCGTGTACCAATGTTTCAGATAGGCCTCGGCGACGGCGCGCGTCCCCTTCTTGTCCACGACACTATCGACGATCGCGACCGGCGGCTCGGCCAGAATGGAGACTGACGGCGCCACGATCTCGAACTTGTCCGCGCCAAACTCCTTCACCGCGAGATAGGCTTCATTTTCCCATGCCAGCAGCACGTCGCCGACACCACGCTCCACGAACGTCACGGTCGAGCCGCGCGCGCCGGTATCGAGCACCGGCACATTCTTGTAGATGCTCGCGACGAATTCACGCGCCTTGTCTTCGGAGCCGTATTTCTTCAGCGCATACCCCCAGGCGGCGAGATAATTCCAGCGCGCTCCGCCGGAGGTTTTCGGGTTGGGCGTAATCACGCTGACGCCGGGCTTGATGAGATCGTCCCAATCCCTGATCGCCTTCGGGTTGCCCTTGCGGACGAGGAACACGATCGTCGAGGTATAAGGCGACGAATTCTGCGGCAGGCTTTTCTGCCAGTCCTTCTTCAGCACGCCCTTGTTGGCAATGGCATCGATGTCATAGGCCAAGGCGAGCGTCACAACGTCCGCCTGCAAGCCGTCGATCACCGAGCGCGCCTGCGAACCCGAGCCGCCGTGCGACTGCTTGATCTCGACGGTCTTGCCGGTTTCCTTCTGATAGGCAGCCGCGAATGACTTGTTGAAATCGACGTAAAGCTCGCGCGTCGGATCATACGATACATTCAGCAACGTATAATCGGCGGCATGCGCGGCGCCTGCAATCACGATTCCCGCAAGCGCAAGAAGGGTACGACGGATCATTAAAATCTCCATGCAAGCCAGCGACAAAACGTCATCGGCGATGGAGCTACAGTCGGAAACTCGCACGCTTACGTCAACGAAACGGGATTTCTTAGTTTCGCGCGAAGCGCAACGAACGTGCTCTCAAGTCTTCGCAACGTGAATGCCGCATTCTGTCTTGGCTTGTCCGCGCCAGCGACCGGCACGCGCGTCTTCTCCCGGCGCACTTCGACTCGAGCACGGCATGCACCCGACCGACGCGAAGCCGGACGCGACCAGAGGATGCTGCGGCAGTTTCGCATCCACATAGAGTTTTTTCAGTTCATCCGCCGTCACATTGGCGAGCGGATTGAATTTCAATCGTGCACCATCGCGCTCGACGACAGGAATGGCCGCACGCGCGCCGCCCTGAAATCGCTTGCGGCCATTGAGCCAGCCTGCGAACGGCGCGAGCGCCCGCGTCAGCGGCTCCACCTTGCGCAGATGGCAGCAGGCATCGGGATCGGTCAGCCACAATTCGCGATCCGCATCCTGCCGCGCGACATCTTCGGTGAGCGGGTGGATCGTGCGCACATCGGTCAGGCCGAGATGGTCGATCAGCGTATCGCGGTAGACGAGCGTTTCCGCGAACAGCCAGCCGGTATCGAGAAACACAACCGGGATCGCCGGATCGACATCGGCCGCGAATTTCAGCAGCGCCGCCGATTCCGTACCGAACGACGACACCAGCGCGAGCTTCTCGCGTCCGACCGCCTCAACGGCCGCACGAATGATCTCCGCGGGCGAAGCATCGTTCAGCCGCGCGTCCAGCGCCGCGACGTCCTCAGCTTTCACATCCAATACCGTCACTGGATTTTCTCCATAAGACTCGCGGCCAACCGGCCCAAGTCGGAGCCGCGCCATAACAGCGAGCGCTCCACCACGTCGCCGATGATCAGGATCGCGGGGCCGTTCTCAACCTGCGTGACAAGATCGGGAAGCTGGTCGAGCGTGCCGACCACCGCCTTCGCATCCGGGCGCGTCACGCGCGCGAACACGCCGACCGGCGTGTCGGGCGAGCGTCCCGCCGCCAGCATTCCGGCGCGGATCGCGGGCGCCGCCGTGATACCCATGTAAACCACCACCGTCATCGCGACATCGGTGAGCAGCGACCAGTCCACGGCTTCGGCATCGTGTGTCTTGTGCGCGGTGAGGAAGGTGATGCGCGTGGCTTTCTTGCGGAACGTCAGCGGGACCTCGAATTGCGCGGCAGCGCCGATGCCGGCGGTGACGCCCGGAATGACGGCATAGGCAACACCCGCTTCGCGCAGCGCCGCGATCTCCTCGCCGCCGCGACCGAAGACGAAAGAGTCTCCGCCCTTGAGGCGGACGGCACGCTTGCCTTCGCGCGCAGCCGCGATCATCAGCGCGTTCGTTGCGTCCTGCCCAATGCCCGGCTTGCCGATCCGGCGGCCCACCGACACACGCGCGGCATCGCGGCGCGCGCGGTCGAGCACTTCCGACGACACCAGATCATCATAGAAAATCACGTCGGCGTCCTGCAACGCGCGCAACGCCTTGATCGTGAGCAGATCCGGATCGCCCGGCCCCGCGCCGACCAGCGTGACGAGACCGCGCTCGGATGCGAAGGCTTCCGGGTTTTCAATCGCGCGCAACGCCTGCTCGGCCTCGCTTTCGCGCCCGGAGAGAATCAATGCACCGATCGGGCCGTCAACGATGCGCTCCCAGAATGTCCGCCGCGCCGACATCTCCGGCAGACGCGCCTGCATCGGCTTGCGCCAGCGGCCGATGAACGCCGCAAGGTCGCCGATGCGCGCGGGCAGAATGCTTTCGATCTTCTCGCGCACACGCCGCGCCACCACCGGCGAACTGCCGCCGGTGCCGACCGCGACGACGACATCGCCGCGATCGACGATGGCCGGGAAGATGAAGGTCGAATGCGCAAGATCGTCCATGACGTTGACGGGGATGCCCGCCGCCCGCGCCCGCGCTGCCACGGTTTCGCCCAACTCCCCCGCCCCGGCGCAGAGAATGGCGATGACACCATTCAGGTCGGCTGATAAAGGATCGCCGGCGCGTTCGACCCGGCCGGCAGCCTCGCTATCGAGGCCGGATTCGTAGTCGCCATCCACGGCAAACCACCTCACCCGCGCTCCCGCTGACAACAGCAGCCGCAGCTTTGCCCGCACCAGATCCCCCGCGCCCACCAGAAGAACGGGCCCGGCTTGAAGGTCGAGAAAGATCGGCAGGAAGCGCATGATAACTCGAAGCTGAAATTCTGGATTGACTAGAATTAATTTCTATATATGTATCTATAAGATACACAAAGTAGAATTTAATTCTTCTATAGAACGATCCGATCGAAGAATTTTTGCCTTCCCAAATAGTGAAACAAGGGAAATGTATCTTCTTGTCGAAGACCGCGACGGCCAAGAGCACAAACTGGAAGGTCTGGACGGATGGCGCGTCATGGAGGTCATCCGCGATTGGGGACTTTCGATCAAGGCCGAATGCGGAGGCGCCTGCGCCTGCGCGACCTGCCACGTCTATGTCGACCCGGAATGGGTCGGGCGGCTCGCGCCGCCGAGCGATGAGGAAATCGACATGCTCGACGGAGCGTTTTTCGTCGAGCCGAATTCACGGCTTGCCTGCCAAATCCTGATGACTCCCGAAACCGACGGCCTGCGCGTCAAGCTGGCCCCAGGCACGGAGTAGCTGCCAAATATGAGGACGCATGGACCATCTCGACGAGCTTGAAGCACAAAGCATCTATATTTTTCGAGAAGGGTTCGCGCGCCTGAAACGGCTCGCCTTGCTGTGGTCGCTCGGCAAGGATTCGAACGTCATGATCTGGCTGGCGCGCAAGGCGTTCTTCGGCAAGGTGCCGTTCCCGTGCCTGCACGTCGACACGCAAAAGAAATTCCCGGAGATGTACGCCTTCCGGGATCACTACGCGAAGGAATGGGGCCTCGACCTCAAGGTCGATTTCTGCCCGCCTGTGGAAGAGATCGACCCGACGCTGCCGCCCGCCGCCCGCTCGGCGGCACGCAAGACCGAAGGGCTGAAGCTCGCACTCGCCAAATACGGCTTCGACGGCCTGATCGCCGGCATCCGCCGCGATGAGGAAGCCACCCGCGCCAAGGAGCGCGTGTTCTCGCCGCGCGGCACGGAAGGCGGATGGGACGTCCGCGACCAGCCGCCCGAGTTCTGGGACCACTTCAACGCCTCGGTGCCCACGGGCGCGCATCTGCGAATTCATCCGATCCTGCATTGGACCGAGACCGACATCTGGGCCTACACCCAGCGCGAGAACATTCCCATCATCCCGCTTTATCTGTCGAACAACGGCAAGCGTTATCGCTCGCTCGGCGACCAGGACATCACCCATCCCGTCGCCTCGAACGCATCGAACATCCCTGAGATTCTCGCCGAATTGCACAGCACCAAGGTGCCGGAGCGCGCGGGCCGCGCGCTCGACCATGAAACCGAAGATGCCTTCGAGCGGCTGCGCGTCGCTGGTTATCTGTGAAGCGGGAGCAGCGCCATGACCATTCTTGTTTCTCCTTCCGCCGTTCCGCACGCCGCAACCGGCGAGCGCCCGCAGGTTTCCATCGTCATCGTCGGCCATGTCGATCACGGCAAGTCCACTCTCGTCGGCCGCCTGCTGCATGAGACCGGCAGCCTGCCTGATGGCAAGCTCGAAATGCTCAAAGCGGTCAGCGCGCGGCGCGGCATGCCGTTCGAATGGTCGTTCCTGCTCGACGCATTGCAGACCGAGCGCGATCAGGGCATCACCATCGACACCACGCAGATCCGTTTCCGCACGCCCTCGCGCGACATCGTTCTGATCGACGCGCCCGGCCATGCCGAATTCCTGCGCAACATGATCACCGGCGCCTCGCAGGCCGACGCCGCAGTGCTGATTATCGACGCGCTTGAGGGCGTGCGCGACCAGACCCGTCGCCACGGTTATCTGTTGCATCTGCTCGGCGTGAAGCAGGTCTGCGTCGTCATCAACAAAATGGACCGCGTCGAGTTCAGCGAGGCGCGCTTCGAGGAGATCAAGCGCGAGATCAGCGAGCACCTCACCGGGCTCGGCGTGACGCCCATCGCCGTGATCCCGATTTCCGCGCGCGACGGCGATGGCGTCGCGCACAACACGCCGCGCATCGCCTGGTACAAGGGCCCGACCGTCGTCGGCGCGCTCGACACGTTGACGCCGACACGGGCTCTCACCGAATTGCCGCTACGCCTGCCGGTGCAGGCGATCTACAAATTCGACGACCGCCGCATCGTCGCAGGCCGCATCGAGGCCGGACGGCTCGCACCCGGCGATGAAATCGTCATCATGCCGGCGGGCAAGATCGCCAAGATCAAGACCGTCGAGAGCTGGCCGAACACCCCCTTAAGCGGGCCGCAAGGTGCGGGCCGCTCGGTCGGCATCACGCTCGACCGCGAACTGTTTCTTGAGCGCGGCGACGTCATCGCCCACACGGCCACGGCTCCGCGCGACACCCGCCGCCTGCACGCCCGCATCTTCTGGCTGCACGAGGCGCCGCTGAAGACCGGCGACACTGTGCTCGTGCGCATCGGCACGATGGAAAGCCGCGCCACCGTGGTCGCCATCGAGAAGGCCGTCGATCCCGGCGAACTGACGGGCGTCGCAAGCACCTCGATCGCGCGCAACCATGTCGGCGAGATCGATCTGTCGCTCGCGCGGCCCGCCGCCGCCGATGCCTATGCGGACAATCCGCGCAACGGACGGCTGGTGATCGAGGTCAATGGCCGCATCGCGGGCGGCGGACTCGTGCTCAGCGTGGATGCCGGACAGCGCGCCGTGCCGGTCGATATCGTCCCCGTCGAATCCGCCCTGCAACCGCAGGAGCGCGCGGCGCGGCATCATCACTCCGGTGCGGTGCTGTGGTTCACGGGCCTGCCCGGCGCGGGCAAATCGACGCTCGCGCGCGCCCTGGAGCGCAGGCTGTTCAGCCGTGGCGGCTCCGCGATCCTGCTCGACGGCGACACGCTGCGCGCGGGCCTCAACAGCGATCTCGGATTTTCCGCCGACGACCGGCGCGAAAACATCCGCCGCCTCGCCGAAGTCGCGGCGCATCTTGCCCGCAACGGCCACATCGCCATCGTCGCCGCCGTATCACCCGCCTCCGAAGACCGCGCGCAAGCCCGCCGCATCGCCGACGACCTGTTCCATGAGATCTACGTCTCGACCTCCGCCGAGGTCTGCGAAAGCCGCGATCCGAAGGGCCATTACGCCAAGGCGCGGGCGGGCGGCCTGCCCGGTTTCACCGGCACCGGCACGGATTACCAGCCACCGGCCGCCGCCGAGCTTGTGCTCGACACCGCGACCCGGCCCGTTCTCGAGGCGGTCGGCGAGATCGAGCGCATGCTGCTTGCGAGCCATGTCCTTCAGCAAGAACCGGTGGATATTGCCGCTCACATCTGAGGGCAGCAGGCACGCTTTCCTCCGCGCGGGGCAAAATCTGTCATCGCGCGGAGTAAAATTGTAAATTTTGTAAAAATAGATTTGCAAAATCGCAACGCCTAGTCGTTTTCGTGCGCCATAGGTCTAATAGGTGCTATGCAGCAAAACGCTTCTCTTTATGGGGTGTTTATCGTTAGATCGTCTCAATCCAATTCATTTCGGCGGACATTTCATTCCATTTTTTGAAATGGCCGCCGGTGGCTGTTTGGGAATGGGACTGAAATGACTCGCACAGAAATCGCCGGCCTGAAGATTGCTCCTGTCCTCGCGGAATTCGTCGAGAAAGAAGCCGTGCCCGGCACCGGCATTTCCGCCGAGACATTCTGGAGCGGCGTCGCCACGCTGGTGAAGGAATTCGCCCCTGACAATCAGGCGCTTTTGAAAAAGCGCGACGAACTGCAAAAGCAGATCGACGAATGGCATCGCGCGCATCGCGGCAAGCCGATCGACCTCGCCGCCTACACCGCGTTTCTGAAGGAGATCGGCTACCTCGTGCCCGAGCAACCGACGCAGCCGGTGAAGACCGCCAACGTCGATGACGAGATCGCCTGCATTCACGGGCCGCAGCTCGTGGTGCCGCTGAGCAACGCGCGCTATTCGCTCAATGCCGCCAATGCGCGCTGGGGCAGCCTGTATGACGCGCTCTATGGCACCGACGCCATTCCTTACGATCCCGGTTACAACAAGAACGGCTACGACAAGAATCGCGGCGCCAAGGTCATCGCCAAGGCCAAGGAATTCCTCGACCAGTCCGTGCCGCTCGCCAAGGGCAGCCATGCCGACGTTACCGGCTACTCGGTCGAGAAGGGCGAACTGGTGGCGCGGTCGGCCAGCGGCGCAACCGCGCTGAAGAACCCCGCGCAGTTCATCGGTCATCGCGGCAACGCCGCCGCTCCCTCGGCGATCCTGCTCGTCAATCACCGTCTGCACATCGAGATCGAGATCGACCGCACGGCGACGATCGGCAGGGACGATCCCGCCGGGGTCAACGACATCGTCATCGAATCCGCCGTCACGACCATTCTCGACATGGAAGACAGCGTCGCCGCCGTCGATGCCGAGGACAAGGTCCTGATCTACCGCAACACGCTCGGCCTGATGCAGGGCACGCTCAAGGCGCAGTTCGTCAAGGGCGGCAAGACGCTTCATCGGGCGCTGAATGAGGACCGCGCCTACACCGGCCGCGACGGCAAGGAATTGACGCTGCCCGGCCGCAGCCTGATGCTGGTGCGCAATGTCAGCATCCACATGTACACCGACGCCGTGCTCGACGCCGCCGGCCAGGAAATTCCCGAAGGCATCCTCGATGCCGCGATCACCGCGCTGCTGGCGCTGCACGACCTCAAGGCGCGCCGCAACAGCCGCGCCGGTTCGGTCTATATCGTCAAGCCTAAACTGCACGGCCCCGAAGAGGTGGCGCTGACCGCGCGTCTGTTCGGCCGCGTGGAAGAAGTGCTGTCGCTGCCCGCCAACACGCTCAAGGTCGGCATCATGGACGAGGAGCGCCGCACCACCGTCAACCTCAAGAACTGCATCCAGAACGCGTCCGAGCGCGTCTGCTTCATCAACACCGGCTTCCTCGACCGCACCGGCGACGAGATCCATACCTCCATCGAGGCGGGCCCGATGGTCCGCAAGTCAGAGATGAAGGCCAGCGCCTGGATCAAGGCCTACGAGGATTCCAACGTCGATACCGGCCTGCTCGACGGCCTCCCCGGTCATGCCCAGATCGGCAAGGGCATGTGGGCCGCGCCCGACAAGATGGCGGACATGCTGGCGCAGAAGATCGCGCATCCGCAGGCGGGTGCCGCGACCGCATGGGTCCCATCGCCCACCGCAGCCACGCTGCACGCGATGCACTATCACCTCGTCGATGTCGATGCGCGCCAGAAGGAACTGAAATCGCGGCCACGCGCGAAGCTGTCCGACATCCTCACCATTCCGCTCGCCAACTCCAACTGGTCCTCGGATGACGTGAAGGAAGAACTCGACAACAACTGCCAGAGCATTCTCGGCTACGTCGTGCGCTGGCTCGATCAGGGCATCGGCTGCTCGAAGGTTCCGGACATCCACAATGTCGGCCTGATGGAAGACCGCGCGACGCTGCGCATCTCCAGCCAGTTGCTGGCCAACTGGCTGCATCATGGCGTGATCGACCGCGAGCAGGTGATGGAAGCACTCAAGCGCATGGCCGTCATCGTCGACAAGCAGAACGAGGGCGACGCGGACTACACGCCGATGGCGCCGCGCTATGACGGCATCGCCTTCCAGGCGGCCTGCGACCTGATCTTCAAGGGCCGCGAGCAGCCGAATGGCTACACCGAATTCATCCTCCATGCGCGCCGTCGCGAAATCAAGGAAGCGGCGCGGCGGAAGCTGGCGTCCTGAGCACAATCACATCGGCAAACAAAAAGCCCGGCCTTTGCGCCGGGCTTTTTCATCTTCGTCTGAGATTGTCATGCGCGGACTTGATCCGCGTATCCATCTTCTTAAAAAATGAGATGGATTGCCGGGCCGAAAGGGCGTTCACGCCCGTCTACGACGGGCTATGCCCGGCAATGGCACCTCATGCTCACAGCGTGATGTATCGCACCAGCGAGAGAATGCCGATGATGATGACGACGATGCGGATAATCTGCTTCGCCCGTCCCTCGATCGGCAGCATGTTGACCAGATACAGAACGAGAATGACGACAACGAACGTAATCAGCGCGCTGATGAGCAATGACATGAAGGCCCCGTCTGTTTGAACACGGCGGAAATCGCCGCTCCTCACATACGCAACGCACCACGGAACCCGGAGTTCCCACGCGGGAACGGATTACTGCGCCGCCATGACCGGAATGGTCGCGAAGCGGGAGGCTCCGCTCTTCGGCTGGGCCGGGCTGGTCTTCAGCGTCACCCGGCCGGTCTTCGCTCCGGTCGCCGCCAGCTCACCGTCGGCGTTGGCAACCAGATCGCCCTTTCGCAGCGTCGGGTCATCCCTGATATCGATATGCGCCAGCCCGCCCGGCGTCCTGCCGTTGCAGGTGCATCCGCTCACGAGTTCATTGCGATAACGGAAAGCGTTCGGAAGCGCGGAATAGGGTTTGCCACTGTCGGTCGCGGCGCTGTCGATGTCATGCCCGTACACGACCCTGGTTGCGCTGGCGGGGCAAAGGCTCTGGCACATCCCGGCCTTGCTCTCGTTGCCCGTCGCGCCAAGCGGGAAATACCGGCCATCGCAGGTGCGCACGCAGTAAGCCTTTGAAGGCCCCGCCGCGACGCGCGGCTGCTCCGGCGCGGCGTTATCGTAGCCCGGCTCGGCAAACGGCAACGACGGAGCGTGATAACTGGGCCGCGAAAATCCGCCGAACAGCGATGAAAAGAAATCCTGAGCTTGCGCCGGGGAGCCGGACACGGCGACGGCCATGGTCAACCCTGCGGCGAGCCCCGCGATCCACGTTGCATGTTTCGGCGGCATTGCACTTCTCCTCACACCCATCCCGCGCGTGCTACCGGGATAGTGTTAATCGAGCCTCGACAACTGCATCGGCTGGCCGGCTGTTTGCGTGGTTCTGGTTAGCGAGGCTTGAGACGGCATCGCGCGTTTTGCTTCAAATTGCGGAGATCGGCTCTTCGGCAGCACGATGACCTTGGCTCCCACCTTCACGCGGCTGAACAGGTCCTCGACATCGGTGTTGGTGAGGCGGATGCAGCCGCTGGAGACGAACTTGCCGATGGTCGAGGGATCGTTGGTGCCGTGAATGCGATAGTCGCTATGGCCGAGATACATCGCCCGGGCGCCGAGCGGGTTGCCCGGGCCGCCCGCGACGAAACGCGGCAGATAGGGCTGGCGCGCGATCATTTGCGCCGGCGGATGCCAGTCCGGCCATTCCGCCTTGCGCGAGATGGTCTGCACGCCGGACCATGTGAAGCCTTCCCGCCCGACGCCGACGCCATAGCGCATGGCGCGGTTGCCACCGAGAATGAGATACAAATACGTATTGCGCGTATCGATGACGATCGTGCCCGGCGCCTCTCGGCTCGGATAGGACACCACCGCGCGCCGCAAGCGATCCGGCAACGCCGCATCCTCTGAGACATCATCGTCGGGCACGCCCGACGGAGCGGCTGCATTCTGCGGCCAGTACAGGCCCGGCTGCGCCGCGTAGCTCAGCGACTGCGCCGAAGCCGGCGCGGCCACGATCATGGCCGCTGCCATCACAGACACACCGGCGCCCCGGCTCAGCACCGAGCGCAATGCGAAGAAGTCCCTGCCACCGCGAGCCAGCTTACTCATGACACCACGCCTCCGCGCATCCCATGATGCGAGCGCCGAGCCAATGCACGGGCAAGCCTTGCGGTTCCTTCCGTCCGCGCCGATTGATGAAAAACGTTCAGCCTGCGAGGAGGAACCATTTTCCAATCCGCCTCGTTATGACGCCTGCCAGATCGGAGCCACCGGCGCCGGCGAATGCCGCCGGAGGAAGTCCGCAGCATCAGGCGGCAGCCGGCGTTTCTGCCAGTCCATTTCAAGTTGGCCATCGCCGGATGCCGATCGAGCGAAAATCCCATGAACGAACGCACGATCGAGACCCTCGGCGAGCCCGTCCCCGAAGGCAATGCGCTGTCCCCTCCCATCATTCAGCGTGCCGAGATCACCTCCCTCTGTCTGGTGACGCTGGTGATACTCGCCGCTGTCGCTGTGCTGTATGTCGCGCGCGCGTTTTTTCTCCCGGTCGTCACCGCGATCATTCTCGGCACCATGCTCTCGCCCGCGGCCAAGCGCCTCGAAGCCTTCCGGGTGCCGCGCCCGGTCTCGGCCGCGCTGATCGTCGTCCTGACATGGGCGGCTTTCGTGCTGATGATCGGACTGATCTCGGTCCCCGTGATGGATTGGTTCGGCAAGCTGCCGGAGCTTGGCCCCATCCTCAAAGATAAGTTGCACGTGTTCGACCGCCCGCTGGCGGTCTGGCACCAGTTGCAGACCATGCTCGGCACGCCGGATACGGGGGAGCAGCCGTTTCAGTTGCCGAAAGTCGCGTGGGTGCAGCCGACGCTTGAATTCCTGTCTCCCACTTTTACCGAGATTTTGCTGTTCTTCGCCGTGCTGGTGCTTTTCATCGCGAGCTGGCCGGATCTGCGCCGCGCGCTGGTGATGAACTTTCCCAATCACGACTCGCGGCTGCGGATGCTGAAAATTTGCAATGCCATCGAGACCAATCTCGGCAACTATCTGCTCACCGTCACCCTCATCAACGCAGGGCTGGGCGCCGCCACCGGGCTGGCCTGCGCCGTCGCGCACATGCCCAATCCAGCTGGCCTCGGCGGACTCGCCGCCACACTGAACTTCATCCCCATCATCGGCCCGATCCTGATGTTCGCGATCCTGCTGTGTGTCGGGATCGTCGCGATTCCGACCCTTGGCGGCGCGCTGATCGCGCCCCTCGCCTTTGTGGCGATCGCCTTCGTCGAAGGACACTTCGTCACACCGACGATCATCGGGCGACGGCTGTCGCTCAACGCGCTCGCGGTGTTTCTCGCGCTCGCATTCTGGACCTGGCTGTGGGGCCCGATGGGCGCATTTCTATCGTCTCCGCTCCTGATCGTCGGCCTCATCGTCAAGGAGCACATGATGCCCGAGCGCGAGCAGCCATTTCTCACGGAATGAAGCTGCGGAACCTTCCGCGATGCGGACGCGTTTGTGCTGCACACGCCCGCCGCCGCGGCGGGCATTCAGATGCCGCGTACCTGTAACGGGAAAAACAGCCGATGACCGACCAAGCCAATCTCGACCGCATCCAGAAAGATTTCGACTCCCTCAAAAAGGACGTATCCAACCTCACCAGGCAGCTCTCCGAGTCGCTCAATTCACTCGCCGACGACGCCCAGAGCCGCGCCCGTCGCGGCTATCGTCAGGCGCGCGCGCAGGTCGATGCCGCCGTGTCCGATGCGGCGGACCGCGGCAGCGCGGCGCTCGACATGGCGCAGGACGCCGCAAACTCGCTGGAGGAAACCCTCGAGGAGGCAATCAGCGAACGCCCCCTCGCGGCCGTCGGCCTCGCCATCGGCCTCGGCTTCCTGATCGGCGTGACGTGGCGACGCTAGTTTCGTGAGCCTGGAAGGCGGGCGCGTTCGCGGCCGCCTTTTTCATTTGTCCTGTTTTGTGGATCGAGGCTTTCATGCTCGACAAATTCGTTGACGACCTGAAGGAAAGCGCCGGAACGGCGATGCGTCTCACCTCGCTCGCCGCTGCTGTCGCTGTCTGTCTTTTCATCACCACCGGATTCCTGTGCGGAGCGGCCTTCATCGCCGTGCTCAACAAATATGGTCCGGTCTATGCCTGCCTCGCGGGCGCTGCGGTGTTCTTTGTCTGCGCGGCAATGGCCGCGATCTGCTACGCGCTGCGCAAACGCGCCATCCGCCAGCGGCCCGTGGAAGCCGCGAAATCGACGCTGCAAACGGCGCTCGGCGACCCGATCGTCATGGCGACCGCATTGCAGGCTGTCCGGATCATCGGCGTGAAACGGATGATCCCGCTGCTCGCGGTCGGCGGCCTAGCGCTGGGATTGATGTCGAAGCGGCCTTCCGCGAAAGACTGATCGCCCGCGTAAAGACGCGGGCGATGCAAGCTCTATCATCCAACGCTTTGAAAACGTCAGGTGACGCAGCGTGAAGGTTGCAGCAGTTTCGCCACCGGCGTCAGCACGCTGACGGACGGCTCGCATGCCACCATGCGCTTGCCGATGGAAGCCCGCTCCACGGAAGGACGCGCCGTGTGGTCTGCCGCGGGCCCGCCCGCGGTCAACGGAACACGCATCATCACCGAGCTATCGGCACCCGGAAGCTGGAAGGAGACGGTCAGGTTCTTTCCCTCCACGGAGGGCGACGGGAGACGGTCGCCTTTGCCCGCGCGTTCGATCTGAGGCGCCGCATCGGCCCGCACAATCGCGGCCTGCTGGCCCTGATCGCCTTTGGCGGAGACTTCGAGATGCACGGTGCCGAACGCCAGCGTCGCCGCGGCAGCACCCAGAATTCCTGAAGCCAACTGAAACATGGTCGTCGTCGCTTTTGCCAAACGCATCACATGCGATGCACGGGATAACGACTGCCGGAAGGCTTCGTTCCTGAGGCTGGCGGCGGATGGTCAGGTGTTTCGGCGCAGTCCGTGTATGCGGGGCGGCGGCGCATGAAAAAGCCCTGCCGAAGCAGGGCTTTTCCAGTTGTTCCATTTAAGCAGCCGCCGGGTCAGGCGCTCGCCCGCTGGTTACGATTGCGTGAGTTCCTCTGGAAGAACAGTGCCTGGCTTGCCACCGCCGAAACCATCGCCGGCTGGAACGGCTTCGAGATCAGGAAGGCCGGTTCGGGACGCTCGCCGGTGAGGAAGCGCTCCGGATAGGCGGTGATGAACACCACCGGCACCTCGAAAGTGCGCAGCAGTTCGTTCACGGCATCGAGACCCGAACTGCCATCCGCGAGCTGGATGTCGGCGAGGATCAGGCCCGGCCGCTTGGTTTTCGCCAGCGCCAGCGCATCGGTATGGGTGCGCGCGACGCCGATCACGTTATGGCCGAGGTTCTTCACCAGGCTTTCGAGATCCATCGCGATGAAGGTCTCGTCCTCGATGATGAGCACATCGGTCGCGATCTCGGCCGCGAGTTCGCGGCCCGCCGTGTCGGTCAAAGCGCGCACTTCCGCGACATCGATATCGAGAATGAAGCTGACTTCTTCCTCGGAGAAACCTTCAAGGGACAGCAGCAGAAAAGCCTGACGCGCGAGCGGCGTGATGTTGGAGAGCCGCCGCTCCGACGCGGCCAGAGGAACAGGCTCGCCCTCCTCGTTCAGCGCGACCGAATGCCAGATCTTGGTGAAGAGACGAAACAGGCCGACCCGGGGACCATGACTCTCATCCAGCAGAGAGGGATCTTGCAGCAAGGCTTCCAGCATCGCACCGACATAAGAATCTCCGGACGCCTGGCTTCCTGTCAGCGCGCGGGCGTACCGGCGCAACAGGGGCAAATGTTCAGCAACAAGCTGAGAACGGGACATACCCCCTCCATAAATCGATATCGTGGCTGCGGGCGATCAGGACTATGTCCCGGAAGCCGTATCCCTATCTACCCCCGAGCCCGATTAAAGTTCCCTTCTCCCGGAACTTTCTGGTTTGAACCGCATTAGATTTCGGAGAACGGCCTACAGACTATCTGGCTGGCCCAAAAAAGCATTCTCCTCGAAGGAGTTAACCGATGGCGACCGCATGGATTCACCCATGAAAGACCCCAAGCCGCTCCCCACCAAGCCGGCCCCCAAAAGTGGCCTCAATGCAGAAATTCAGGCACGGATCGGCCACCAGCTCCGCGCCATGTACGACGATGTCGTCAAACAGGGAGTGCCGGATCGTTTCGCCGATCTGATCCGCAAACTGGACGCCGGGGAGACACCGGGGACCGACGCCGAAGGCCTGCCGCAAAACAGTATCGGGAGGGACTGATGCCTCTCACAGATTCTCTTCGCGACGAGATCCTCGCGTCGGTGCCGAGTCTGCGCGCCTTCGCGATTTCGCTCAGCGGCAAAAGCGACCGCGCCGACGATCTGGTGCAGGAAACGCTGCTGCGCGCACTCGCCAATATCGACTCATTTCAGCCCGGCTCGAATCTGCCGGCCTGGCTGTTCACGATCCTGCGCAACCTGTTTCGCTCGGATTATCGCAAACGGCGGCGCGAGGTCGAGGATGCCGAGGGCAGCTATTCTAAGACGCTGAAGTCGCAGCCTGCGCAAAGCTCGCATCTCGAATTCGAGGAGTTTCGCGCGGCCCTCGAGAAATTGCCGCAGGACCAGCGCGAGGCTCTCATCCTCGTCGGCGCCTCCGGTTTCTCGTACGAGGATGCAGCGGCGATCTGCGGATGCGCGGTCGGCACCATCAAGAGCCGCGTCAACCGCGCCCGTTCGAAACTCAGCGCCATGCTGTATGTCGACGGCACGGAGGACTTCGGCCCCGACAGCACGGTTCGCGCCGTGATCGGCGGCAGCGGCAACTGATCGCCGCTGTCCCTGCATCGAAACGAGACAACGGGACGCCATCCGGCGTCCCGTTGTTATTTCGCGCACTATTCCGGAGATCCGGCGGACATGATGACTCCGCCTTCAGGTCGTCCGAGAGATATAGCCGGTGCGGTTCATCTCGTTTTCATCCACCACCGTCGCCATCGGCGCCGTCAACTCATAGACGTAGCTGACATCGGTGAAGTATCGCTTCGAGGTGCCTCCAAGCGCCTCGGGGGCGACGCGATCAAGCAGCACGATACCGAAATCGCTCTCGGGCCGGCGCGTCGCCACGCTGGTGTTGAATTCCTCCCAGTGAAATTTGAAGGTCGCATGCGGCTCTTCCCCGGAGACGGTCCAGTTCGCCACGATATGCGGATGCTTGCCGACCAGCGACAACCCCTCGTCGGAATGCGAGGCCAGCTCGAAGAACAACAGCGACAGGCTCTGCGCCGCGCGCGCCGACACCGTGATGTCGGGCCCATCGAGCGCGATGCGGTCGCCATGCGGAATCGCGCGTGAATCGAACAAGCCCTTGAGCTTCACGCCCTGCCACTGACTGTCACTCAACAGCGTGACGACATTCGACATCGCGTGAATACGGCCGATCAGCAGTTCGCGCGCGCTGTCGATATCGGAGCCATGGCGCAAGGTCCGCGTCACGATCGACTGGATCACCGCGAGGATATTCTTGACGCGATGATTGAGCTCGTCGATCACCGCCGTGAGCCTGCGCTCGAACCCGATCCGGGTCTGTATTTCGCGGCTGAGGCGCACGTTGTTGTAGGAGACGTAGCCGAACAGCGAACACAACACGACCGTCACCGCGAGGCCGATCAGGCCCGCGACGAGCGCATGATTGAGGGCACGCTGCATGGTGTCGGTCTTGGGATAATAATCCAGCGCCCACTGCCGGCCGCCGAACACGATCTTGCGAATCTCGGGCCGGTTTTCTTCCGGCCGCGACGCCGCCGTCACCACCTCGCCGTCATTATCGAGCACGAGTTCGCCGCCATTGGCGCGGGGATCTCGCAACGCCACGGAAAACAGCGAAAGGTCGTCATTTCCCAGCATCAGCGACAGCCGGTATGAGGTGGTGATGAAGCCGATCGGGGACTTCGTCTCCGGCTTCATGACAGGCACGACCAGGACCACGCCCAGGGGGCTTCCCACCGGTGACAAATTCACCGGATCGGACGCTTCCGGCTCGCCTGTTTCGCTTGCCTTCGCCAGCGTGGGACCGATCACCGGATGCTGGTCGTAAGCACGTCCCGGCAGCTTCAACGTGTTGTCGTCCTGCGGCTCGACGTCCATCAGCACATCGACGCCTTTCGCTGCTGCTGCGGCGTCGAGCGGCTTATCGTTGAAATTGCGGATCTGCGGATTCCTGAAGCCGGCTTTTTTCAATTCAGCTTCGGCGGCCGGAAAATCAGACGGCATCAGGCGAGCGATCCAGCCCGTCACCACGAAATTCGTCTTGAAGGTGTAGATCGAGGGGCGCAGCGGCTGCAAGGCCCGCGAGGAAATGGCCGTGGAAGGCTGGAAGGCGCCCGCAGAAACGCGCGCCAGAACTTCACGCTCGCTCAATCGCTCCTGAACAAGTCCGGCATGGGCATCGATCTGGCGCGTCAGCGCGGCGCGATCGATAACGCCTTCCTGCTCATAGATACGATACGACACCAGCCCGGAGACCAGTATCCCGATGATGGCGAGAAGCCCGATGAAAAAACCAACCCGGAGCACGCTTATCAACTCGCAACAGAGATTTGCGGGAGACGCTTCAAGATGACTGCTCCTCCTCCGGATACAGGGCAGATAAAAAACGGCCCACCTCGGGCCAATTCAAAATAACAATGAACCCTCTATCGAAACTTACTGACCCCATCCGGCAAAACCGAAACGACGTCAAACCCCGGCATGACTGATAGTTCCTCCCGTCGAACCTCAAAATACCAGAGAAATCAACGTATAAGGACTGTCATAAGTCCCGCCACCATAATGAAGAGCCCAAGCAGGATCATGGCGAGGAGAAAGTCGCCGTAATCGATGGATTTCTTTTGGACCCTCAGCCACATGCAGGTTCAACGGGCGACCCATAGGACCGTTCCGCTCAAAGATGGGAATTAGCCTATTGGATCATGTGGTTGGGATGATGACCCCCCGGATGGGATCGCCGGGACGGAACATTCTGGCGCGCTTGTTTGATTTTAACCTTGAAAGCGCCGCCTTCGTGCTTCATAGGCTTGCCCACGACCTTGAGAATCGTCAGGTCTTTGCGAGCCGCGTGTTCGGATCCGTTTACGGTTTCTGGCTTGCCTTCTTTCAGCTAACCGAACCGACGCCCCAAACACGCGGGTGTCTCCGACACCCGAGCGCCCCCGAGGTCCAAGAAGACCGCCGGGCTCGCCCTTTGATTCATACAGAAAGCCTCACTTGACCTCCTTTCAGGATTTCGGCCTCGCCGATCCCATCTCTCGTGCTCTCGCCGAAGAGAATTACGTCACCCCCACTCCCATCCAGGCCCAGACCATTCCGATCGCGATCACCGGACGCGACGTGGTCGGCATCGCCCAGACCGGCACCGGCAAGACCGCCTCGTTCGCGCTGCCGATCCTGCATCGGCTTCTGGAGAACCGGGTTCGCCCGCAGCCCAAGACCTGCCGCGTTCTGGTTCTTAGCCCCACCCGCGAACTGTCCGGGCAGATCCTCGACAGCTTCAACGCCTATGGCCGCCACCTGCGCCTGAGCGCCACGCTCGCCATCGGCGGCGTGCCGATGGGCCGTCAGGTCCGCGCCATGATGCAGGGCGTCGAGGTGCTGGTGGCGACCCCCGGCCGCCTCATCGATCTCGTTCAGGGCAATGCCGTCCGGCTCAATCAGGTCGAGTTTCTCGTCCTCGACGAGGCCGACCGCATGCTCGACATGGGCTTCATCAACGACATCCGCAAAATCGTGGCCAAGCTGCCCGCACGCCGCCAGACGCTGTTCTTCTCGGCCACCATGCCGAAGGACATCGCCGAACTCGCCGAGCACATGCTGCGCGATCCGGCGCGCGTCGCGGTGACGCCGGTGTCCTCCACGGCCGAGCGCATCACCCAGCGCATCATCCAGCTCGATCACAGCGCCAAGCCGGCCATGCTTTCGGAGCTGTTGAAGTCCGAGCCGGTCAACCGGGCGCTGGTCTTCACCCGCACCAAGCACGGTGCCGACAAGGTCGTGCGCGGCCTCGTCAAGGCGGGCATTCCCTCGGAAGCGATCCACGGCAACAAATCGCAGAACCATCGCGAGCGCGTGCTGGCCGCGTTCCGCAACGGCGACATCCGCACGCTGGTCGCGACCGACATCGCGGCGCGCGGCATCGACGTCGATGGCATCACCCACGTCTTCAACTTCGATCTGCCGAACGTGCCGGAGACCTACGTCCACCGCATCGGCCGCACCGCGCGCGCGGGCGCCGATGGCACCGCGATTTCGCTCGTGGCGGGTGAGGAAAATACCTATCTGCGCGACATCGAGCGGTTGATCCGCGTCAATCTTCCCCGCGAGGACCGGCGCACCGGCAAGCACGATGCGACCCCGCCCGCCGCGCAGCCGCGCAAGAACCATCGTGGCAAGGGCCACGGCGGCCAGGGGCACGGCGGTCATCAGGGACATAATGGTCAGGGACACGGCAAAGGCCGCTCCTTTGAGGCGCCCGATCGGGGCCATGGCGATAACGCCCCCGGGGCCCGCGGGCCGCAACGCCGGCGGCGGCATCCCGGCCATGGCGCCAACCCCGGCCCGAACCCCGGCTCCCATCACGATCCGGCGGCCACGCCCCGCGCCGAACAGGGCAAACATGAGCGAACTCGGCCGTCGCAAGCCGGCCAGGGAAGCGGTATACAGGGCGTCGCCTTCCTCCACCGTGGCAGCGCGCCCGCGCGCACCGCATCACAACCCAATCGCAATCGGCGCCCGCAGCGCTGAACTGATCCGGAGACGTTTATGGCTAAAGAAGAACTGATCCAATTTGAGGGATTGGTAACCGAAATCCTCCCCGACGCGCGCTATCGCGTCCAGCTGGATGCCGGGCATGAAATCGTTGCCTATACCGCGGGCAAAATGAAGAAGAACCGCATCAAGACGCTGGCGGGCGATCGCGTGACAATCGAAATGTCACCCTACGATCTGGAAAAGGGCCGCCTGATTTTCCGTCACAAGGACGAGCGCCCGGCCGGCGCGCCGCGTCCCGCATCGCCGCGCGGTGGCCAATTCCGCCGCCGCTGACCGCCCTTTTGCATGCCCGAAACCTGCCTCCAAAAACGTCGGGGGCAGGATTGTTTTGGGGGCTTCTTTCGAATAATATCGCCCAATCGAATTTCGGCCGGACGACAATAGCTATCCCCGGTATAGCCGGTTAGCGCTGACGACCTCTTCCAAATTTCGATCTCACCAACCCGTGGCGACACGGGTCATTCGACATCTACTTGAGAGGAACTACCCACGTGAGCATGGGAACAGTGAAGTGGTTTAACGCGACCAAGGGCTACGGCTTCATTCAGCCGGATGATGGTGGCAACGACGTGTTCGTCCACATCAGCGCCGTTGAACGCGCTGGCCTCGGCACGCTGCGCGAAGGCCAGAAGATCAGCTACGAAATCGTTGCCGATCGCCGTTCGGGCAAGTCGTCTGCCGATAATCTTCGCGCGGCCGGTTAAAACCGATCTCGCCGATATTTCGGTGATCTATCAAGGCCGCGCTCTGCGCGGCCTTTTTAGTTTGATGGCTTTTGGCTTGATGACTTGAGACTATGGGGCGCGCGTGAAATCGCGGCCCTCTCAGTTACAGACCGGAGCGGAGGGATAAGCCACCGAGTCCGTCTGCCGCGGACGGGTGAAGGTTCTGTCGCTCAGATGGAGTGTCGGCGGCGTGAAGCTCCCGCCGCTCATCCCCGCAGCCGGCGTGAAATCGTAAGCTACCTCGCTCATGATGAGATAGGTACCTGCGACGTTGATGCCGGGTGGGACAAGCGTGGTCACCACCTCGTTGCAGCTATGTACCGACGTGTTCGACGCCTTGCTCCACTTGACCTTGGCGACCCCGTTGCTGTCGATGAAAACCTGCGAGATCTTCGCCTGCACCGGGGTGTTGGAATAAGGCGCCATCACCGCGGACGAGATATTGAATGCATTGCTGATATCCGTGTCGGTGACCGACTTCGCCTGCGAAATCAGGTCGGACAGCGTCCGCGTCAGGATGATGACCTTGCGATCGACGGCAACGCCTGTCGACACTTCGATTGTTCCGAAAAACAGCATCAAGGCGACTGGAAAAATAACGGCGAACTCGACGGCGGCGAGGCCGCGAACATCGCGCACAAAATTGCGTGCATTCAACCATTCAGCCAGTCGATAAAGCGACATTGTCATGTTTCCAAATCGCGTTACGGCTCGACGCGAAACGCCGTCGTCGAAGAGAGAAGCCGCTTGTCGGTTCCGAGATTCGCCAGCGAGAAACCAAGGTTCGTGATCAGGAGCGGCCATTTGTAAAACGTCCTCACCACGACGATGCTGGCACTCCCCGCCGCCGGCGGCTGATAGGAGAAATTGTTGGTGGCGTTTCCTGCGCCATCGAACAGCGTCGGCACGGTAAAGGGATCACCGGCGGGATAGGCTCGCACGTCGAGATAGATGCCGCTGCATGTCAGCAGGAAATCAACCCGGCCGCACAGATTGTCGTGAATCTGTTCGGCGGTCATCTGCTGATCTTGCGCCTGATGCGTCAAAAGCAGGCGCGCGGTGTCCTGCGTCCCTGTCTCGAGAACCTGCGTGGCAAAGAACATCATCGCGACTTCGACGATCGCGAACAGCAATGCGAAAAACAGCGGCGCGACCATCGCGAACTGAACCGCCGCGCTGCCCTTCCGGTTCGCGCCAAAGCGGCGAAGAACATCTCTCAGGCGCAGCGTGTGCGGCAACGGCGCGGGCATCGTGTTATCCTCAGTCGGGCCATTAAATAGCTACCGCCGAGACTAACCGACAGAGATTGTCGAATGCTTGCGCCCGATCCAGACAAGGCAAGGGGTGCAGTTAAGGAAATGGTAACCAGTTTGTTCCGGGCTTTGGATCCGTCAGAAAGCAGGGTTAGCCGCCGTCGCTGCCGCGCTTCTTGCACGACGCCGAGCAATTGTAGGTTTCACGCTCGCTGCCGCCCTTATAAACCGTAATCAGCTTATCATCGCTCGCGTCCTCGACCTTGCCGGGCTTATTGGCATCGACGAGGCTGCGCAGGGCAAGCGACAGCGTTCCGCTCTGGCGGGAACGTGCCAGCGTTTCCGCCTCGGCGGGCTTTAGCTCCAGTGTCGCGGTCTTGCCGACGACGACCTTCTGGCCGTTCTTTTCCTCGACCGTCTGGTCGATCGCGAGGACCCGTACATCGCTCAGGATGATCTCCGAGCTGACGCTCTCGCCGCCATTTCCGTCGCGGCTCTTCTGACGGCGGGACAGCAGCACATCGACGCGGTCGTTAGGCAGGATAAAGCCCCCGGCTCCGGTTTCCGGCGAGATTTCGGTCGAGATCGCGCGCATTCCGCTCGGCAGAATGGCCGCCATGAAGCCCGAGCCGTTGGCCTTCACCAGCTTGGTTTCGCGGATCGGTTCACCGGCGAGGAAAGGCGAGCGCACGATCGAACCTGTCATGTCCTTAATAGCGTCGGCGCGTTCATTCTTCTTGATGAAGCTGGAGCTTGCCGTCGCGGCGGGCCAGGACTGCCATTTCATGTCGTCGGCGGAGATGGTCTGGCCAAGCGGGATGTCGTTCTTCGCCACCAGAACATCTGTGGTTTCCAGTTGCGGCGCCGGGGCAGCGACACGCGGCGCCGGCTTCTGGTCCGATCCACTGGCAAGGAAGGCTGCAACGCCACCGGCGCTGACAGCAATGGCCAGCACCACAACACGCGCGGTGTTCATCTGCTTACTCTCTTACGCAACAGTACAGGGGCCTCGACACGACCCGGTATGGCAAATCTGCCGTTAATTGATGAATGAACTGCAAATATTCAGGGATGCATTGGACCTAACGGTTGCACGCAGACATCTCGACTCTCATTTATCTCAATATTCACGCACCAATTCAGCACCATTCAAATGCGATACATCGGCTTAACGCTGCATTTACCGTGTGCAAGAAGACCCTGATACAAGCGACTTTCCGCAATCGAATTAACTGCGACGCAATTCCTAGATTTTAGTCTCGCGCTTGGCCTCGGTGCCCACCCGCTCCGGATGGACCAACTGAAACAGACAGCCACGTAAATACATTTATGGAGTCTCCAATGACCAATCTGCTCGCTCGCTTCGTCAAGGACGAATCCGGCGCCACCGCTATCGAATACGCGCTGATCGCCGCCGGTATTTCCGTCGTCATCATCGGCGCTGTGCAGACCCTCGGCAGCACGCTGAACGGCGTTTTCACGAGCATCAACGGCTCGCTGACCGCGAAGTAAGCCTCCAAGGATGCAATGAAGGCTTCGGGAAACCGAAGCCTTTTTGCGTTCATGCCACCCATGATAACGCAGGGCCTCGACGTGAAAGTCCAACCAGTGCCGCGCCATCAGGGTGCGAGCCTGCTCCGGCGCACAGTGGTTGCGCACGATCTGGAAGGGCTGTTGCTCATCTGCGCCGGGCTCGGCCTGGCCTGCGTGATCCTTGCCGTCAGAATTCTAAGCGTTTGGTGATTGTTCACGTCTGACATCTAGTCTTCGCGGGAACGCTCCGAACAATCTGCGAGACCCCATGCTGCTGGACCTGGCGCGCCTGTTTCTGTTCCCCGCGCTGATGGCATTCGCCGCCGCCAGCGACCTTCTCACCATGACCATCTCCAACCGCGTATCGCTGCTGCTGACCGCGGGGTTCTTCGCTCTCGCCCTCGTCACCGGAATGGGCTGGGAGGCGATCGGCTGGCATACGCTCGCCGGACTGAGCGTCCTCATGATTGCCTTTGCCTGCTTCGCGTTCGGCTGGATCGGCGGCGGCGACGCCAAGGTGGCGGCCGCTGCCGCGCTGTGGTTCGGGTTCGGTTATCTGCTCGATTATCTCCTGCTCGCATCGGTGCTCGGCGGCGTGCTCACGCTGGGGATCTTGCAGTTCCGCAACTGGACGCTGCCGGCCTGGCTCATGGGCCAGGACTGGCTGGTGAGGCTGCATGGCAGGCAGACCGGGATTCCCTACGGCATTGCCCTCGCCGCCGCGGCGCTTCTGATTTATCCGGACACCGAGTGGACCAAGGCGGTCGATCTGTTCCAGCTCGCAATGCGGTGAACAACAACAGCGGGCGATAAAGCTTCCATTAACCCGATTTAGATACGCCTCATTAACCATGCTTTGACGAATAACTGGTCAAATCCCCTCACAGCGACAGAGCCGTCGCCGCGTGATGTGGAAAGTGAAGCGTATGAAGACCGCCCCCTTGATTGCCCGCGCTCTGTCGTTCGTGGCCGTCTCCGCTCTCATTCTTAACTCATCCCTTTCGCCCGTTCTGGCAACGGACTACCAGGCCGCCTCCGCCCATACCGCATCCGCGGATGCCCTGAACGCAAGATCGCTGAGGCTTGGCATCAGCAAGTCGCTGGTCGTCGACCTGCCGCGCGACGTCAAGGACGTCCTGGTGGCGGACCCAAAAATCGCCAACGCGGTCGTGCGCTCGTCGCGGCGCGCCTACATCATCGGCGCCGCCGTCGGCCAGACCAACATCATCTTCTTCGACGCCGACGGCCAGCAGATGGCCGCTTACGACGTTGCCGTGACCCGCGATCTCAACGGCATCCGCGCCGCGATCCATCAGGCATTGCCGCAATCTGACATCCAGGTCGAAGGTCTGGGCGATGGCGTGGTGCTGAGTGGCAGCGCCGCCAACCAGGCCGAGGCGCAGCAGGCTTACGAGCTTGCCGCGCGCCTGATCGGCGGCCCCTCCAAGGCCAACGATCTGGTCGTCAACAACATCACGGTCCGTGGCCGTGATCAGGTGATGCTGAAAGTCACCGTCGCGGAAGTCCAGCGCAACATCGTCAAGCAGCTCGGCGTCGATCTGAGCGGCAAATTCAGCTACGGCACCGCCGTTGTGGATTTCAACAACGCCAACCAGTTCAGCGCGCTCGGTCACGCGCTGGCGCCCGATAATGCGGTTTCCACGTCTTTCGGCTCCGCGCCTTCGGTGAAAGCGACATTGCGCGCGATGGAAAGCGCGGGCGTGGTCCGCACCCTTGCGGAACCGAATCTGACCGCGATTTCCGGTGAAAGCGCCACGTTCATCGCGGGCGGCGAATTCCCGATCCCGACCGGCATCACCTGCCAAACGGGAGCAGGCACCTCCAGCAATTGCCAGCCTTCCATCGCCTTCAAGAAATTCGGCATTTCATTGAACTTCACGCCGATCGTGCTGACCGAAGGCCGCATCAGCCTGCGAGTGATGACAGAAGTCTCGGAAATATCGAACGAGAATTCGATCACGGTCAGCAACATGACGATCCCTTCCATTAAAACCCGCCGCGCCGAAACCACTCTGGAAATTCCCTCGGGCGGCTCGATGGCGATGGCCGGCCTGATCCAGGAGCAGACCAAGCAGGCGATCAACGGCCTGCCGGGCCTCGCGCAGGTGCCGGTGCTCGGCTCGCTGTTCCGCAGCCGCGATTTCATCAACAACCAGACCGAACTGATGGTGCTGGTGACGCCTTACGTGGTGCGCGCCGTGGCGCAGAAGGATCTGTCGCGGCCGGACGACGGCTTCGCCTCGGCATCGGACCCGCAGACCGTCCTGCTCGGCAACATCACCCGCATCTACGGTGTCCCGCGCCGCGAAGGCCCGGCCGGCAGCAATTATCGCGGCAAATACGGCTTCATCACCGATTAAGGTTGGACAGGATTTCGACCATGAGCAAACGCGTATCCAACCTCTCCTCCACAACGGCCCTGGCCGCACTGGCGCTGGTGAGCCTCACCATGCTGGGCGGGTGCATGCACAGCCAGGAAGCCGAGATCGTGACCGGCTCGGTGCCCGAAGACTACCGGCTGCGCCATCCGATCGTCATTCAGGAAGCAGCCAAGACCACCGAGATTTTTGTCGGCCATGCGCGTGGCGGGCTGACGACGGCGCAGCGCGCCGATATCGTCGGGCTCTCACAGGCGTGGCTCAGCGAAGGCACCGGCGCCATCACCATCGACGTTCCGGCAGGCACACCGAACGCGCAGGCCGCGAACGTCACGGTTCGCGACATCCAGAACATTCTGGCCGCCGCCGGCATTCCGCCGAAGGGGATCAGGGTGATGCCCTATCATCCGAACGACCCGCGCCAGTTCGCGCCGGTTCGCGTGCGTTATGCGCGAATCATCGCGGATGCCGGCCCCTGCGGACTCTGGCCGGAAGATCTCGGCCCTTCGGTCAAGAACAAGTCCTATTACGAAAACCGCTCCTATCAGAACTTCGGTTGCGCCTATCAGCGCAACATGGCGGCGATGGTCGCCAATCCGGCCGATCTCGTTCAGCCGCGCGCGGAAACGCCGCCGAATTCGGCGCGCCGCACCGAGGCCTTCGCCAAGTATCGTAGCGGACAGACGACCGCGACCGATTACCCCGAGGCCGAAAAAGCCAAACTCAGCACGGTAGGCAAATGATCAGTTACGCGCGTCAGGGCGAGCAGAACGACGAGACCAGTCAGGCGGCGGTGGACGACCATATCGCCCCCGCGCCGCGCGTATCCGTGCAGGCGTTCTGCGAAACCGTCGAGACCGCGGCCGCCGTCCAGGCAGCCTGCGAGGACCGGCGGCTGGCCAAGGCTCACCTGAAGATCCAGATGGGCGGCATGGCCGCCGCGATCGAGGCCTATCGCACGGCGCCGACGCCCAACGTCATTCTTCTCGAAACCGAGAGCGAGACGGGAATCCTGTCCGGCCTCGACCAACTCGCAGCGGTTTGCGATGCCGGCACCCGCGTCGTCGTCATCGGCCGCATCAACGACGTCACACTCTACCGCGAACTCGTGCGGCGCGGCGTCAGCGATTACGTGATCTCGCCTGTCGGCCCGCTCGATATCGTACGCTCGGTCTGCAACCTGTTCACGACCCCGGAAGCCAAGGCCGTCGGCCGCATCATCGCCGTCGTCGGCGCCAAGGGCGGCGTCGGCGCCTCCACCATCGCGCACAATGTCGCCTGGGCGATCGCCCGCGACCTCGCGCTGGATGCTGTGGTGGCGGACCTCGACCTCGCCTTCGGCACGGCCGGGCTCGACTACAATCAAGACCCGCCGCAGGGCATCGCCGATGCCGTGTTCTCGCCGGATCGCGTCGATACCGCCTTTCTCGACCGCCTGCTGTCGAAGTGCACGGACCACCTCAACCTGCTCGCGGCGCCCGCCACGCTCGACCGGGTCTATGATTTCGGCAACGATGCGTTTGACGCGATCTTCGACACGCTGCGCACCACCATGCCCTGCATCGTCCTCGACGTTCCGCATCAGTGGTCCGGCTGGACCAGACGCGCGCTCGTCGGAGCCGACGACATCCTGATCGTGGCTGCGCCGGACCTTGCCAATCTGCGCAACACCAAGAACATGTTCGACACGCTGAAGGCCGCCCGCCCGAACGACCGCGCGCCGATCTATTGCCTTAATCAGGTCGGGATTCCGAAGCGTCCCGAGATCAAGGCCGGAGAATTCGCCAAGGCGATCGAGAACGATCCGATCGTTTCGATTCCGTTCGAACCGCAGATTTTCGGGTCTGCCGCCAACAACGGCCAGATGATCGCGGAAATCTCGGCCAATCACCGGACCGCCGAGATGTTCTTGCAAATCGCGCAGCGCCTCACCGGCCGCGGCGACTCCAAGAAGTCAGGTAATTCATTCTTAGCCCCCCTTCTCGGAAAGTTACGCCGGAAATAATCCGGTTTGAGGTAGAGCGTGTTTGGCAAGCGTAGCGGAGGAGACACGAACTTCGGGCCCGGAAGCACCGCCGTAAAACCGGCGGAGCCCCAGGCAGCGGCTCCGCGCGCACCGGTCATCGACGTGCCGAAAGCCGCGGCGCCGCCGCTGGCCCCCGCGCGGACGACTCCGCCGCCCGTCAGTGACTCACGCCGCTCGGAAACCTACTATCAGGTCAAGGCGACAATCTTCGGCGCGCTGATCGAAGCGATCGACCTTGCCCAGCTCGCCAAGCTCGATGCCGAGTCGGCGCGCGAGGAGATCCGCGACATCGTCAACGAGATCATCGCGATCAAGAACATCGTGATGTCGATCGCCGAGCAGGAGGAACTGCTCGACGACATCTGCAACGACGTGCTGGGCTACGGCCCGCTGGAACCGTTGCTCGCCCGTGATGACATCGCCGACATCATGGTCAACGGCGCCGGCACGGTGTTCATCGAAGTCGCGGGCAAGATCCAGAAGACCGGGATTCGCTTCCGCGACAACCAGCAGCTTCTCAACATCTGCCAGCGCATCGTGAGCCAGGTCGGCCGCCGCGTCGACGAATCCTCCCCGATTTGCGACGCCCGCCTTGCCGACGGTTCCCGCGTCAACGCGATCGTGCCGCCGCTCGCCATCGACGGGCCCGCGCTCACCATCCGCAAGTTCAAGAAGGACAAGCTGACGCTCGACCAGCTCGTCAATTTCGGCGCGATCTCGCCGGAAGGCGCGCAGATTTTGCAGATCATCGGCCGCTGCCGCGCCAACGTGCTGATCTCCGGCGGCACCGGCTCCGGCAAGACCACGCTGCTGAACTGCCTGACCAACTATATCGACGAAGACGAACGCATCATCACCTGCGAAGACGCCGCCGAACTGCAACTTCAGCAGCCGCATGTCGTGCGCCTTGAAACCCGCCCGCCGAACATCGAGGGCGAGGGTCAGGTCACCATGCGCGATCTGGTCAAGAACTGCCTGCGTATGCGTCCCGAACGCATCATCGTCGGCGAAGTCCGCGGACCCGAGGCGTTCGACCTGTTGCAGGCGATGAATACCGGCCATGACGGCTCGATGGGAACGCTGCACGCAAACAACCCGCGCGAAGCTCTTTCCCGCTGCGAATCCATGATCACGATGGGCGGCTATTCGCTGCCCTCGCGCACCATCCGCGAAATGATGTGCGCCTCGATCGATGTCATCGTTCAGGCCGCGCGCCTGCGCGACGGCTCCCGCCGCATCACGCACGTCACCGAGGTGATGGGCATGGAAGGGGACACCATCATCACACAGGATATTTTCGTCTACGATATCACCGGCGAGGACATCAACGGCAACATCCTCGGCCGGCATCGTTCGACCGGCATCGGGCGTCCGCGCTTCTGGGATCGCGCGCGCTACTATGGCGAGGAAAAGCGGCTCGCCGCGGCGCTCGACGCGGCGGAAGCGCCAGATCCGACACGGTAAGGGGTGATCTCATGAAGATTCAGACCCTTGCGATTGCATTCATGAGCGCGGTGACGCTGGGCGGTCTTGCCTGGGTGTTTCTGTATCCCCTCCTGTCCGGCGAACGGCAGGCCGAGAAGCGCCGCGCATCGTTCTCCCGCACCGAAGCCGCGACGCGGCGTACCGATCGCAACCAGCGTTCGCGCCGCGAGCAGGTCGAGGACACGCTGAAGGATGTTGAAGACCGCGCCAAGCAGGCCAAGAAGATTCCACTCAACACACGGCTGGCCCAGGCTGGCGTGAGCTGGAGCAGGCAACAATTCATCATCGGCTCGGCTGCTCTTGGCCTTCTGGTGTTCTTCATTTGCCTCGTGACCGGCGCAAATCTGATCGCAACGGCCGCGCTCGCCCTCTCCGCCGGGCTGGGCCTGCCGCGCTGGGTGCTGGGCTATCTGAAACGCCGCCGCGAGAAGCAGTTTCTGGAGGCGCTTCCCGATGCCGTCGATGTCATCGTCCGTGGCGTCAAGGCAGGCCTTCCGCTGTTCGACTCGCTCAAGGTGGTCGTCACCGACTCGCCGGAGCCGCTGCGCTCGGAATTCCGCGCCATCATCGAGACCCAGAGCATCGGCATGCCGCTCGGCGAAGCCTGCATGCGGCTTTACGAGCGCATGCCGCTGCCGGAAGCCAATTTTTTCGGCATCGTGATCGGCATCCAGACGAAATCCGGCGGCAATCTGTCCGAGGCGCTCGGCAATCTGTCCAAGGTGCTGCGCGAACGCAAGAAGATGAAAGCCAAGATTCAGGCGATGTCGATGGAGGCGAAAGCCTCCGCCGCCATCATCGGCGCGCTGCCGCCTTTCGTCATGACCGCCGTGTACATCATGTCGCCGGATTACATTTCGCTGCTGTGGACCCACCCGACAGGCCGTTTCATGCTCGCTTGTTGCGCCGTCTGGATGACCGCCGGCATTCTCGTGATGAAAAAAATGATCAACTTCGATTTCTGATGGATACGTCATGCTCGACATGTTGATCGATAAAGTCCAGGACGTCCGGTTTCTGACGATGGTGTTTGCCGCGATCGCCGCGAGCGCCACGGCCTATGCCCTGATCTCTCCCATGTTCGCCAGCGACGGATTGGCGCGGCGAATGAAAGCGGTCGCCAGCGAGCGCGAGCGTATCCGCCAGCGTGAACGCGACCGCATGAGCCGCAACGAGAGGGTCACCCTGCGCCAAAGCCCAAAGCAGTTCATCGGCAAGATCGTCCACGACTTCAACCTGGGCAAATGGCTCGCGCAGGAAGAGGCCAAGGAAAAACTGGTCATGGCCGGCTATCGCGGCCATGCGCCATACATCACCTTCCTGTTTTTCCGCATGGTAACCCCGCTCATCCTTCTGGCGGTGACCGCGCTCTACATCTTCGTGATCCTGAAGCTCAATCAGACCACGCTGGTCAAAATCGGCATCTGCATCAGCGCTGCCTGGCTCGGCATGCAGGCCCCGATGATGTTTCTCAAGAACGCGATCAGCAAGCGGCAGCTCTCGATCAAGCGCGCCTTTCCCGATGCGCTGGACCTTCTCCTGATCTGCGTCGAATCCGGCATGTCGATCGAGGCGGCTTTCCGTAAGGTCAGCTTCGAGATCGGATCGCAGTCCGTGGCGCTCGCCGAGGAATTCACGCTGACGACCGCCGAACTGTCCTATCTGCAAGACCGCAAGACCGCCTACGAGAACTTGCAGAAACGCACCGGCCTCGATGGCGTGAAATCGGTCTGCATGGCCCTGATGCAGTCGGAGCGCTACGGCACGCCGCTCGGCCAGACCCTGCGCGTCATGGCGCAGGAAAATCGCGACATGCGCATGAACGAGGCCGAGAAGAAGGCCGCGGCCCTGCCGCCGAAGCTCACCGTGCCGATGATCGTGTTCTTTCTGCCGATCCTGTTCGTGGTCATTCTGGGACCGAGTGGCATCAGGATCGTGGCCACCATGCACTGAAACGCGACAGCGGTTCGCCGCCGAAGCGGGCCCGCGCACGCTTACTCAAAATCGAGAATTTTCAGGACCGCGACGATGCGACGTTGCGCGGACGAACGGTCGTCTTGCCGTTCTGCCCGCTGTTCAGCATGTTCTTGAGGTAGGCGACATTGGCGGCGGCTTCATCCGGAGGCAGGTCCGCCTGCACGATGGCCTCGGCTTCCGCGAAGCGGCCCTGCAAGCCGAGCGCGAGCCCGAGGTTCTGCCGGATGCGGGGATCGTTTGGCGCGAGCTTCTGGGCGCGGCGCAACGTCGCCTCCGCTTGAGGCAATTCCTTGGTGAGCACGTAGGACAGCCCGAGATTCGACAGCACCGAAGGATCGTCCGGCCTGATCTTCAGCGCGCTCGCGTAATAGCCCCGCGCTTCATCCGGCTTACCCATCTGGTCGAGCACCGCGCCCTGGATCGAGAGGATGCGCCAGTCCGGATTGGCCGGAGTATGCGCGCGCGACAACACATCGAAGGCCAGCTTGAAACTGCCGTTCTCCGCCAGCGCCCGGCCATAGGCACCGAGCACGGCGCGATTGCCGGGGTGCGCGAGATTGACCTGCTCCAGCACAGCCACGGCCTGCTCATGCTGACCGTTGGCGCGCAGGGCCTGTCCGTAGCGTAGCCCGGCATCGAGGTCTTTCGGATTGGCGCGATATTTCTCGCCATAGGCTTCGGCCGCGTGGCGCGTATCCGTCTCCGGTGCAGCGGCACTAGCCTTGCCGCCGAGCGATCCCGTGATGTCCGGCGCACCCGTCGTCTGGCAACCGGCAAGACCAACTACGGCGATGGCCAGAAAACCGGCCGAGCCGAGATAACGGGCGAGACGGGATGATGGACGCATGGCACGTTCGCTCAAGGCATGATGGATGACGAAAGTCGGCCGATCCTTCAGCAGTAAATTGTTAACCCTAATGAGTGGTTAATTTCGCCGGCGTCGTGATACACCCATCCCCGACCGCGCTTCACGCCCGCCGAATGACCCCGAGTTGCCCTGATGCCAGCCCCTTTTTCGACTGCTCCCGCCTCCTCCGCCATACCCATCCTGTTCGCCACGGCATCGACCTGGGACAAAGTCGCCGCCACCCTGCCCGCGCCGGCGCGCGAATTCGCGACCGCGAATGGTTTCTCCGCGAAACCCGGCGAATGCCTCACTTTGCCCGGCGAGAGCGGCAAGCTCGGCTTCGTCCTGTTCGGGCTGGAGGACGATGCCGCCAAGGCCGATCCGTTCCGGGCCGGGCAATTGCCCGCCAAACTGCCGAAAGGCACCTATCGCTTCGCTAACGCGCCGCATGACGCACGCCTTGCCGCGCTCGCCTTCGCGCTCGGTAGCTACCGATTCGGCCGCTACAAAAAGGCGGAGCCTTACGAAGTCAGCCTGGTTCCGCCCGAAGGCATCGACACCGATGAACTGGCGCGCATGGCGGACGCCGCCGCGCTCGCGCGCGACCTCATCAATACCCCGCCCAACGACATGGGACCGGACGAACTGGCGGACACGGCCAAGGCACTGGCGGATGAATTCGGCGCAGCCTGGCACTGCGTCGGCGGTGAGGAACTGGCGCGCGAATTTCCGCTGATCCATGCCGTCGGCATGGCCTCGACCCGCGCGCCGCGCCTGATCGACTTCAGTTGGGGCGATGCCTCGCACCCGAAGGTCACGCTGGTCGGCAAGGGCGTCTGTTTTGATACCGGCGGCCTTGATCTGAAACCTTCCAGCGCCATGCTCATCATGAAGAAGGACATGGGCGGCGCGGCCAACGTGCTCGCACTGGCGCGGATGGTAATGGGTGCGAAGCTGAAGGTGCGGCTGCGGGTGCTGATTCCGGCGGTGGAGAATTCCGTCGCCGGCAATGCCTTCCGCCCGCTCGATGTCTTCACATCGCGCAAAGGACTGACCGTCGAGATCGGCAACACAGACGCCGAGGGCCGCCTCGTGCTGGCCGATGCCCTCACTTTGGCCTGCGAGGACAACCCCGATCTGCTGATCGACATGGGCACGCTCACGGGCGCAGCGCGCGTGGCGCTCGGCCCCGATCTGCCGCCCTTCTACACCAACGATGAAGCGCTCGCCGCCGATGTCGCCCGTCACGCGCGGCAGGAGAACGATCCGCTGTGGCGGCTGCCGCTGTGGCAGCCTTACGACGCGTGGCTCGATTCCAAAGTGGCCGATATCAACAACGCGCCATCCGGCGGCTTCGCGGGCTCGATCACCTGCGCGCTGTTCATGCAGCGTTTCGTCACCGCCGAAACGCGCTGGCTGCACGCCGACATCTATGGCTGGACGCCGTCGGCGAAGCCCGCCCGCCCTGAAGGCGGCGAATGCCAGGGCGCGCGCGCGTTCTACAAGCTGTTGAGCGAACGCTATGGCTGAGACGAGGCTCGATCCACGGCTCACGCCCGCGCGTCCCGATCTTGCGGCCTCGTACCTGCGAGGCAAGGTGGAGGCCGCGCGTTTCGTTGATGGCGAGGAGAACGAGGTGATCGACTCCATCGCGCCGGTGCGATGCGAGCCTTCCCATCACGCCACGCTGCTCACGCAGGCGCTGAAGGGCGAGCGCGTCACCATCTACGATCGCGACGGCGAAGGCTGGGCCTGGGGGCAGTTGAACGCCGACGGCTATGTCGGCTGGATACCTGAATCGGCGCTGGTCTTGCCACGCACGACGCCGACGCATCATGTCATCGTCCAGCGCACGCTGGCTTTTCCCGGCCCGTCCATCAAGCTGCCGCCGGTCGAGAGCCTCCCGCTCGGGGCGCATGTCGAGATCGTGAAAACCAGCGACAATTTCGCCGTGACGCCGCAAGCCCATTACATTCCCTCGCGGCATCTCGCGACGCTTGCTGCTCATGAAAATGATTTCGTCGCGGTCGCGGAGCGTTTCATCGGCACGCCCTATCTCTGGGGCGGCAAGAGCAACATGGGTATCGATTGTTCGGGACTCGTGCAGGTCTCGCTGGCCGCCGCAGGGATCAAAGCGCCGCGCGACAGCGACATGCAGGAAAATGCTCTGGGCGAGGCTGTCCCGCCCGCGCAATGGAACGAACTGCGGCGCGGCGATCTGGTGTTCTGGAAAGGACATGTCGCCATCGTCAGCGGCTACGACATGCTCGTGCACGCCAACGCCTATGCGATGGCCACGGCCCATGAGCCTTTTGGACAGGCCATCGCGCGGATCGAGGCGGCTGGCAGCAAGGTGACGAGCGTGAAGCGCTTGAAGTAAGACGCCTCACGCCTCCGGCGCAATCGTCGCATCGGCCTCGATATTGAACGCCGCCGCGAACAGCGCGCGGGTGTAATCCGTCTTCGGATTTTTGAACAGCGTGGTGGCTTCGCCTTCTTCCACCACCTTGCCCTGACGCATCACGATCAGATGACTAGCGAGCGAGGCCACCACGCGCAGATCGTGGGAAATGAACATGTAGGTGAGATCGCGCTTGCGTTGCAAACTGCGCAAGAGATCGACCATCTGCGCCTGAAACAACATGTCGAGCGCGCTGGTCGGCTCGTCGAGCACGACGAAATCCGGCTCCAGCACGATGGCTCGCGCCACGCTGATGCGCTGGCGCTGCCCGCCCGAAAACTCGTGCGGATAACGAAACCGCACCTGCGGATCGAGGCCGACATCGGTGAGCGCCTTCACCACGCGCGCCTCGCGTTCGGCCGCAGACAGTGACGGCTGATGCACGCTCAACCCCTCCGCCACGATATCATTCACCGACATGCGGGGGCTGAGCGCGCCATACGGGTCCTGAAACACGATCTGCATGTCGCGCCGGAACGGCCGCATCTCCTTGAAGCGCAGTCCCTGAATGGGCTTGCCGAGAAATACGATGGGGCCTTCCGAGGAAATCAGCCGCAACAGCGCCAGACCAAGCGTGGTCTTGCCCGAACCGGACTCCCCCACTACTCCCAGCGTCTCGCCCTTGCGCACCGCGAGCGATACGCCATCGACCGCCTTGACGTGGCCGACGGTCTTGCGCAGCAGCCCGCGCTTGATCGGAAACCAGACCTTGAGATCGTCCGCCTGCATCACCACCGACTCATCGGGACGCGGCGGCGCAGGATCGGGCTTCGGCTCGGCGGCCAGCAGCGCTTTGGTGTAATCGTGCTGAGGCGCGGTGAACACTTGCTCGACCGGCCCCTGCTCGACGATCTTGCCGTTGTGCATGACGCAGACGCGATCGGCGATGCGCCGCACGATGCCGAGATCGTGCGTGATGAAGAGAAGGCTCATGCCGAGCCGCGCACGAATATCGGCGAGCAGCTTGAGAATTTGCGCCTGCACGGTGACATCGAGCGCCGTGGTCGGCTCGTCCGCGATCAGGAGGTCCGGCTCGTTGGCGAGCGCCATCGCGATCATGATGCGCTGGCGCTGCCCGCCGGACAATTGATGCGGATACGCGCCAAGCCTCGTCTCCGGATCGGGAATGCCGACCTGCGTCAGAAGCTCCAGCGTTCGTGCGCGCGCAGCCTTGCCGCGCAGGCCGCCGTGCAGCAGCAGCGCCTCGCCGATCTGGTCCTCGATGGTATGGAGCGGATTGAGCGACGTCATCGGCTCCTGGAAAATGATCGAGATGTCGTTGCCGCGCACGCCGCGCATTTCATTCTCGTCGAGCGGCAGCAGATCGCGCCCGTTGAATTTGATGCTGCCCGAGGGGTGAGATGCCGTTGGATAGGGCAGTAGCTTCAGTACCGACAGTGCGCTGACGGACTTCCCGGAGCCGGATTCACCAACCAGCGCGACGCACTCGCCGCGATGGATCGTGAACGAGATTTTATCGACCGCAATGGATATCTTGCCGCCCTGCCGGAAAGCCACCGATAGGTCCCGCACATCGAGCAAGGGTTGCGAGCTTGTATCCATGCCGCTCACTCGAACGTCTTGCGCGGATCGAACGCGTCACGCACCGCTTCGCCGATAAAAATCAAAAGCGACAGCATGATCGCGAGTGAGAAGAAGCCGGAGAGGCCGAGCCACGGCGCCTGAATGTTGGCCTTGGCCTGCGACAGCAATTCTCCGAGCGAGGGCGAACCCGGCGGCAGGCCGAAGCCGAGGAAGTCCAGCGCGGTCAGCGTCATCACCGACGAGGAGACGATGAAGGGCAGGAACGTCATGGTCGCGACCATCGCGTTCGGCAGCAGATGGCGGAACATGATGGTTCGATCCGAGACTCCGAGCGCGCGCGCCGCCTGGATGTACTCGAAGTTGCGCCCGCGCAAAAATTCCGCGCGCACGAGCCCCACCAGCGACACCCACGAGAACAGCAAGAGGATGCCGAGCAGCACGAAAAATCCCGGCACCAGAATCGATGACAGGATGAGCAGAAGATAAAGCGAGGGGATCGCCGTCCACACCTCGATGAAGCGCTGGAAACCGAGATCGACCCAACCGCCGAAATAGCCCTGAATGCCGCCGGCGGCGACGCCGACGATCGAGGAGACGATGGTGAGCGCCAGACCGAACAACACCGAAATACGGAAACCGTAGATCAGCCGCGCCACCACATCCCGGCCCTGATCGTCGGTGCCGAGCCAGTTGTATTCGAGATCGCGGCAGCTCTTCAGCCCCTTGCGCTCCACGACAGGCGCGCATTCCTTCTCGGTCAGCATCCATGTGGGCTTCGACGGCGCGGGCGTCGGCAGGTCGAGATTATGCGTGTCGTAGGAATAACGGATCAGCGGCCAGACGATGTGCCCGCCTTTGTCCGCGATCAGCTTCTGCAAATAAGGGTCGCGATAATCCGCCGCCGTCTCGAAATCGCCGCCGAAGGCCGTCTCCGGATAGGTGACGAAGGCGGGAAAATACAAATGGCCGTCATACTGAATGAGGAACGGGCGATCGTTGGCGATCAGTTCCGCGAACAGCGAGACGATAAACAGGATCGAGAAGATCCAGAACGACCAGTAGCCGCGGCGGTTGGCCTTGAAATTCTGCCAGCGCCGCCGGTTCAGCGGCGACAGCCGCAAACCATGCTGCGAGGCAGGCACCGCCTCTCCGAGCGGCGACAGGCTTTGCGTCTCGATCGGCGGGGTCACGCTCATGCCTGACGCGCCTCGAAATCGATCCGCGGATCGACCCACATATAAGTGAGATCGGAGATCAGGTTCACGACAAGGCCCACCAGCGAGAAGATGAACAGCGTGCCGAACACCACGGGATAGTCGCGGTTCAACACACTTTCAAAGCCGAGCAGCCCGAGCCCGTCGAGCGAGAAGATCGTTTCGATCAGCAGCGAGCCGGAAAAGAACGCATGGACGAACGCGCCGGGGAAACCGGCGATCACGATCAGCATCGCGTTGCGGAAGATATGGCCATAAAGCACTCGATGCTCGCTGCATCCCTTGGCGCGCGCGGTCATGACATATTGCTTGCGGATTTCGTCGAGGAACGAATTCTTGGTCAACAGCGTCATGGTCGCGAACGAACTCAGCGCCATCGACAGCAGCGGCAGCGTCAGGTGCCAGAAATAATCGATGATCTTCCAGTACCACGGAAATTGCGACCAGCCATCCGAGGTCAGCCCGCGCAACGGGAAGATGTCGTAAAACGAGCCGCCCGCGAACAGGATGATGAGCAGGATCGCGAACATAAATCCTGGAATCGCGAAGCCGATGATGATGACCGCCGAGGTCCAGGTATCGAAGCGTGAGCCGTCCGCCACCGCCTTGCGGATGCCGAGCGGAATCGAGATCAGATAAGTCAGGAGCGTCATCCAGATGCCGAGCGACATCGACACCGGCAGCTTCTCCTTGATGAGCTGCAACACGCTGACATCCCGGAAATAGCTCTTGCCGAAATCGAAGCGGGAAAAATTCCACAGCATCAGCGCGAAGCGTTCCGGCGCCGGCTTGTCGAAGCCGAATTGCTTCTCGAGACTCTTGATGAATTCAGGGTCGAGCCCCTGCGCGCCGCGATATTTCGAATTCATCGCATCCATCGAAGCGCCCGGCGCGCCGCGGGCTCCGAGATCGCCGCCGCCCCCCGAAATGCGCGAGCTTGCGCCGGTGTCAGCGCCCGAGAGTTGCGCGATCACCCGCTCCACCGGGCCGCCCGGCGCGAACTGCACCACCACGAACGACACGAACAGGATGCCGAACAGTGTCGGCACCATCAGCAGAATGCGGCGAGCGATGTATGCGCCCATGGTTTATTTCGCCTGCTCTGGCTTCGAAGCCTTTGCCACATCATGCCACCACAGGTCCGGTACGCCCACGCCCGCGTAGCGCGGCAGCTTCGCCGGATGGCCGAACACATCCCAATACGCGATGGGATGATTGTTGCGGTACCATTGCGGCACCCAGTAGCGGCCCGCGCGAAACACCCTATCGAACGCATGACAGGCCACGCGCAACTCATCGCGACTGTTGGCCGCGATGATCTTCTCGATCAGCGCATCGAGCACGGGATCGGCCACGCCCGACAGATTGTTCGATCCCTTGATGGCGGCGGACTGCGAGGAGAAGAACGTACGCAGCGCCTCGCCCGGCGTCGAGGCCATCGAGAACCGCTCGATGGTGACGTCGAAATCGAAATCGTCGCGGCGGGCGCGGTATTGCACCGGGTCCACCACGCGCAGGCTGGCATCAATGCCGAGCACGCCGAGATTCTTGATGTAAGGCGCATGGTGAGGCTGGAACGACGGCTCGTCGAGCAGAAATTCGAGCGTGAAGCGCTGGCCCGAGGCAGACACGCGCTTGCCGTCCTTGATGGTCCAGCCCGCTTCCTGCAACAGATGCGCAGCCTTGCGCAGCAGCTTGCGGTCCTGTCCGGAACCATCGCTCACCGGCGGCACGAACGGCGCGCTGAACACTTCATCCGGCACCTGCCCGCGGAACGGCTCCAGCAGCTTAAGTTCGTCCGCGTCTGGCGCGCCTGTCGCCATCAGATCGGAATTCTGGAACGGCGAGACGGTGCGCGCATAGGCACCGTACATGATGCTCTTGTTGGTCCACTCGAAATCGAACGCGCAGCCAAGCGCCTCGCGCACGCGCGGGTCCTTGAACTGGTCGCGCCGCATGTTGATGAACCAGCCCTGCGCGCCGGACGGCGTCTCGTCCGGCAGCGTTTCGCGCTTCACCCGCCCGTCCTTGACGGCCGGAAAATCATAGCGCGTCGCCCAGACGCGCGCGGTGAATTCCTCGCGATAGAGATAGTTACGCGCGGTAAAGCCCTCGAACGCCACATCGCGGTCGCGATAGAATTCGTAACGCACGGTGTCGAAGTTGAACGCGCCCTTCGCCACGGGAAGGTCCGCGCCCCACCAGTCCCTGACGCGGTCGTATTCGATGAAACGGCCGACCTCGAACTTGCCGACTTTATAAGGGCCGGAGCCGAGGGGCGTTTCCAGCGTCGATTCCTCGAACGGCTGCCTTGCGTAATAGGCGCGCGAGAGAATCGGCAGCGTCGCCACGTAAAGCGGCACGTCGCGCGCGCGATTCGGCGCGAACGTCACCACCAACGTGGCATCGTCGGGCGCTTCCGCCTTGATGACGTCGCGCATCTGCTGGCGGATGATCGGATGACCCTTCTCTTTCAGGATGCTCAGCGAGAAGGCCGCATCTTTCGCGGTCAGCCGCGCGCCATCATGGAAGCGCGCTTCGGGACGCATCCTGAAACGATAAATCAAACCATCCGCGGAAACCTGCACGCCGCTCGCGGCCAGGCCATACATCGCATCGGGTTCGTCACTGGCACGCGCCATCAACGCGGTGAAGGTCTGCTCCATCCCGATCGCACCGTCGCCCTTGAGAATAAAGGCATTGAGCGAATTGAAGGTCTGGAACGACTGGTTGTAGGAACGAATCCATGGCACCGTCGAAAACAGCCCGCCCTTCGGGGCATCGGCGTTGACATAATCGAACTGCTTGAAATCCTTCGGGTACTTCAGGTCGCCGAACGCCGACATGCCATGCACGAAGCCGCCATCGCCGCCTATCGCCGGTCTGAGAACGCCCGCCGCAGTGGCGGCGCCGCCAAGCACCAGAACGTGTCGGCGCGAAATCCGCGTCAAGAGCGCCGCCCGATCTTGCCGGCCTTATCGGCGTCAAACCACCAGATATCGGGGAACGCGGACATGCCGTATTTCGGCATCTCGGCAGGGCGGCCGAACCGGTCCCAGCGCGCGGTGCGGGTCTTGCCATAAGTCCATTGCGGCACGACGAAATTGTGCCAGAGCAACACGCGGTCCAGCGCCTTCGTCGCCGCGACAAGATCCTCGCGATCCTTGGTGAAAATCACCCGTTCGATCAGCTTGTCGATCGCGGCATTCTTGATGCCGATGATGTTGCGCGACCCCGGCATGTCGGCGGCCTGCGAGCCCCAGAACTCGCGCTGCTCGTTGCCGGGAGACAACGACTCGGCCCACGAATTCACCACCACGTCGAAATCCCAGTTGCGCAGGCGATTTTCGTACTGGGTGGCATCGACGGTACGCACGCTCACCGTCATGCCCATCCGTTCCAGCGAAGGCTTGAAGAACAGCAACACCCGCTCGAAGCTCGGATCGTAGGTCAGCAATTCAAGCTCGAACGGCGCGCCGGTCTTGGCATCGACGAGCTTGCGGTCCTTGATGTCGTAGCCTGCCGATTTGAGAAGTTTCAGACCTTCGCGCAAATTATTGCGCACGTTCTCCGGCGAGCCTCCGACCGGATTGGTGTATGGCGTGGTGAACACTTCGGGCGGCACCCCGTCGCGAACGGTTTCGAGAATCTCTAGCTCCCGGCCCTGAGGCAAGCCACTGGAGGCTAACTCGGTGCCCTCGAAATAACTCGCGATGCGCGTGTACTGGCTGAAAAAGATCTGCCGGTTCATTTCCTCGAAATCGAACGCGAAGTTCATCGCGCGCCGCACGCGCGGGTCCTTGAACTTGTCGCGCCGGATATTGAATGCGAACGCCTGCATGATGCCGACGGTGCGGTTGGGGAATTCCTCCAGCACCACGCGCTTGTCGGTCACAGCCGGAAAATCATAGGCCGTCGCCCAGTTCTTGGCGCTGTTCTCGCTGCGCCAGTCGATCTGGTCGCCCTTGAAGGCTTCGAGCGCCACGGTGGAGTCGCGGAAATATTCGTAGCGCAGCTCGTCGAAATTGTTGCGGCCGACATTGATGTTGATGCCGTTGCCCCAGTAGTCCTTGACGCGCTCCAGCACGATGGAGCGGCCCGGCACGAAACTCTTGATCTTGTAGGGACCGCTGGAAACAGGCGGCTCCAGAGTCGTCGCGCCGATGTCGCGCGGCTTGCCGTCGCTGTCCTTGCCTTCCCAGTAATGCTTCGGCAGCACCGTCAACTGACCGAGAATCTGCGGCAGTTCGCGATTGCCCGGCGCATCGAAGGTGAACTTGATCTCGCGCGGCCCGGCCTTCTCCGCCTTCGTCACGTGACGGTAATAGGCCGAGTAGAACGGATGATATTTCTTGAACGTCTCGAGCGAGAAGATCACGTCGTCCGGCGTCACCGGCTTGCCGTCGTGCCACCTGGCTTCCTTGCGCAACCGGTAGGTAACGGACGAATAATCCGCCGGATAGCTCATCGCTTCCGCGAGCAACCCGTATTGCGTCGAGACCTCGTCGAGCGAGGACACCGTCAGCGCCTCGTAGATATCGCCGATATTGGCGATCGCACCCTTCACACCGGCGACGACCATATTGAAATTGTCGAACGTGCCGATCGCGGTCTGCCGCACCAAACCGCCCTTCGGCGCTGTCGGATTGACGTAATCGAAATGCGCAAAGTCGGCGGGATATTTGACGTCGCCGAACAGTGACAGGCCGTGCGTCCATGCGCCGTCCTTGGGCGATGCCGTTTCAGCAAACGCCGGCCTGACAGAGCTGAGGAGAGGAAACGAGGCGGCGAGTGCGCCGCTGCGGAGGAGTTGGCGTCGGGAAATCGGCAACCGTCAAAATCCTGTGGTTGTGAAATAAACGCAACGCGGCAGTGCGCGACCGCTTCACCGTCCGCGTTCATTATGTCGGTTTTTGGATACGATTCCAGCCCGCCGAAACGATAAATCCGCGCGACGATGTCGCGCGGATTCTAAAAAATTGTTTAGGCTGGACCGTACCGCCCGGATGACGGACGGGGGAGCCTCGCCTTACTTGAGCGTCTCGAGATAGGCGATCAGGTCCGCGCGCTCGCTGTCCTTGCTGATGCCCGCGAAACCCATCGCCGTGCCGGGGACAAAGCCCTTCGGGTTCTTGATGAAGTGGTTCAGGTCCTCGGCGGTCCAGTTGCCGCCCTTGGCCTTCATGGCGGCGGAGAAGTTGAAGCCGCCGCGGCCCTGGCCCCTCGGCTCATCGACAATGCCGAACAGGTTCGGACCGACCTTGTTCGGGCCGCCCTTCTCGAATGTGTGGCAGGCCGCGCACTTCTTGGAAACCGCCTGGCCCTTTTCGGCGGAAGCCGTCTTGAGCAGATCCGCGATCGGCACTTCGGGCGCTTCCTTGGCTGGCGCGCCAGCGGCCGCCGCTTCCTTCACCGCGATCTCAAAGCCCGGCTTGTCCAGCTTCTTCGGAGCAAAAATCGCATTGGCGGCGAAATTCGTTACCAGCAAAACAAGGCAGGTGCCGAGAATCGCACCCATGATCTTGTTGAGTTCGAAAGAGTCCATTTCAGATCAGGCTCCGGGCCGGGAAATTGACCTGATGCCTTGCATTTTCCGCTGAAAAGCGGACCAAAACATCAGTGCAGGGTCAGCTACGCGCCACTTGCGAGGCAGCGCCGAGGGAATAACGGTTTGCCCGGCTTCTGGCAACCCGTATAAATGTCCCGATCCTGCGAATATCCCGCATTTCCGTGCGTTTCCAGCCCTACAGCCCGGCCTTCCGTCCATGACCGAACAAGACACCCTGGTCCTGATTCCCGCCCGCATGGCGGCGTCGCGGCTGCCGGGAAAACCGCTTCTGGACATCGCGGGGCTGCCGATGATCGCCCATGTGCTGCGCAGGGCGCAGGATGCCCGCCTCGGCCGGGTCGCGGTCGCCACCGATTCAGCCGAAATCGCCGCCGCCGTCACCGCGCAGGGCGGCGAGGCGATCATGACCCGCGCCGACCACCCCTCCGGGTCGGACCGTATTTTCGAGGCATTGGGCAAACTCGACGGCGCTGGCCGCATCCAGACCATCATCAATGTCCAGGGCGACCTGCCGACCATCGCGCCCGCCGACATCCGCGCGGTGCTGCAACCCTTCAGCGAACCCGCCGTGGATATCGCTACCCTGGCCGCGGAAATCCGCATCCCGGAAGAACACACCAACCCCAACGTGGTGAAGGTGGTGGGCTCGCCTTTATCCAAGGACACCCTGCGCGCGCTCTACTTCACCCGCGCCACCGCGCCCCATGGCGAGGGGCCGCGCCACCATCACATCGGGCTTTATGCCTATCGCCGTTCGGCGCTGGCGCGCTTCGTCGCGCTGCCGCCCTCGCCCCTCGAGCGGCGCGAGAAGCTCGAACAATTGCGCGCCCTGGAAGCCGGCATGAGGATCGACGTCCGGATCGTCGATTCGGTGCCGCTCGGGGTCGACACCCCGCACGATCTGGAAGCCGCGCGCCGGACACTGGCAAAACAGGTATAACGACAAGCATGACGACAGAACCCATGACCATCGCCTTTCAGGGCGAGCCCGGCGCCAACTCGCATATCGCCATCGACGAGGCATATCCCGGCGCCAAGGCCCTGCCCTGCGCGACCTTCGAAGATGCGCTGGCCGCGATTTCCTCCGGCGAGGCCGATCTCGGCATGATCCCGATCGAGAATTCGGTCGCGGGCCGCGTCGCGGACATCCACCATCTGTTGCCGAAGTCGAACCTGTTCATCGTCGGCGAATGGTTTCTGCCGATCCATCATCAATTGATGGCCCCGCGCGGCGCGACGCTCGATGGCCTCAAGACCATCGAAAGCCACGTCCACGCGCTCGGCCAGTGCCGCAACATCATCCGCAAGCTCGGTGTGCGCTCGATCGTGGCCCCCGACACCGCGGGCTCGGCGCGCGCGGTCGCGGCAGCAGGCGACAAGACCCGCGCGGCGCTTGCGCCGAAGATCGCCGCCGGTATCTACGGTCTCGACATCCTCGCGGAAGACGTCGAGGACGAACACCACAACACCACGCGCTTCGTCATTCTCGCGCGCGAGCCGAAATGGGCGGCCCACGATTCCGGGGCGACGGTCACCTCTTTCGTCTTCCGCGTGCGCAACCTGCCCGCCGCGCTCTACAAGGCGCTCGGCGGCTTCGCCACCAATGGCGTCAACATGACCAAGCTGGAAAGCTACATGGTGGAGGGCAATTTCGCCGCCACGCAGTTCTTCGCCGATGTCGATGGCCACCCCGACGACCAGAACCTTGCCTATGCGCTGGAGGAATTGAAATTCTTCTCGGCGGAATTGCGCATCGTCGGCGTCTATCCGGCGCATCCGTTCCGCATCGCGTTCAACGGAAAAAACGGCTAGTAACCGTCATTGCGAGCGAAACGAAGCAATCCAGGAGCTAAAAATAAGGTCTGGATTACTTCGTCGCTTGCGCTCCTCGCAATGACGAAAGGCGAATGCATTATGTCGCCTCTTTTTTGTTCAGCCCGAACGCCTCGGCCAGCAACGCATAAGACCGCTTGCGTGCCTCGTGATCGTAGATCGCGCTCGTCACCATCACCTCGTCCGCCTTGGTTGCCTCGATCAACGGCGTCAACCGCTCGATGATCGTGGCAGGCGAACCGACAAACAGTTTCCCGCGATTGCGCGCGATGATGGCGCGGTCGGCTTCCGTGTACGGATAGGTTTTCGCTTCCTCGACGCTCGGGATCGGCAGATACGCGCCGCGCTCGCGCTGCAAGCGGTTGAGGTCCATCGACATCGCCAGTTCTTCCGCTTCCGCATCGGTCGATGCCGCGACAACCGCGACCGCGAGGATGCCATATGGCGCCTGCCGCCATGGCGACGGACGGAAATGCGCGCGATAATGCGTCAGCGCCGCGACCGCATCGAACGACGCGAAATGGTGCGCGAAGGCGAAGCCCATGCCGACCTGCGCCGCCAGTTGCGCGCTGTAGTCGCTGGAGCCGAGCAGCCACAGCGGCGGCAGCGGCGTGTCGTCCGGCATCGCGACGACCTTGTTGAAGGGATGGTCGGGCGGGAATTCCCGCGTCTCCCACAGCATCAATTCCTGCAACCGCTCGAGAAAATCGTCGCCCGGCCGGCCATCCAGCCGGTTGCGCAGCGCATAGGCGGTGACGCCATCGGTGCCCGGCGCGCGGCCCAATCCCAGATCGATACGGCCGGGAAACAAGGCCTCCAGCATCTTGAAGCGCTCGGCCACCACCAGCGGCGCATGGTTCGGCAACATCACGCCGCCGGAGCCGACGCGGATGCGAACTGTGGCCGCCGCGATCTGCCCGATCATGATGTCGGGCGCGGGACTTGCGACCGAGGCAAGCCCGTGATGCTCGGCAAGCCAGTAGCGGGTGTAACCCAGCCGGTCGGCCTCCCGCGCCAGATCGATGCTGTTGCGCAGCGCCTGTGCGGGTCTGGTGCCGGTGGTGACGACGGAAAGGTCGAGGACGGACAGAGGGGGCATGGTCTCTCAGGTAATGGCTGCGTCAGCACGCTCAAGTTGCCGGTGGGCAAGGGCGCCTGACAAGCCTCTTGAAAGCGCTCTCCAACCAACCCTTCCCTGTTGTTTTCTCCGGGAACGCGGCACCAAACCTTCACTGCCTCGGCCCACCGGGTGGCCAGCAACTGGATTTTTCCGCATTGCCTCCCATGTTATGGGCAATTTCCCACTATGGTAGACATCGTAGTGGGCTGTCGAATTGGAGCTTTATCGCCTATTTTAGCGTATGCGCGGTAGCTTGAAGCCACCGCGCCACACACTCACATTTCAGCGGCTCTCGAGGCGTCATGAGCGACACCATCTCCTCTGCCCACGCGCAGGCCAAACGGCCCACGATCTCGTTCGAGTTCTTCCCGCCGAAGACCGAGGAGATGGAGCAGAATCTGTGGGGCGTCATCAATCGTCTCGCGCCGCTGTCGCCGAATTTCGTCTCCGTCACCTACGGCGCGGGCGGCTCGACCCGCGAGCGCACCCATTCGACGATCAAGCGCATCCTCGACGAAACCAGCCTCACGCCCGCCGCGCACCTGACCTGCGTCGATGCCGTGCGCGCCGATGTCGATGATGTCGTGGACCGTTATCACGAGATCGGCGTCCGCCATATCGTGGCGCTGCGCGGCGACCCCTCGGGCGGCATCGGCACGGCCTACCAGGCCCACCCGCAAGGCTACAAGACGTCCGCCGACCTCGTCGCCTCGATCAAGCGCCGCCACCCCGATATGGAAGTGACGGTCTCGGCCTATCCGGAAAAGCATCCCGAGAGCAGCAACCTCGATGCTGACATCGACGTGCTGAAAGCCAAGGTCGATGCCGGGGCCGACCGCGCCATCACCCAGTTCTTCTTCGATAACGATCTTTACTTCCGTTATCTCGACCGCGTGCACGCGGCGGGGATCACGATTCCGATCGTGCCGGGCATCCTGCCGGTGCAGAATTTCAAGCTGGCGAAGAACTTCGCCACGCGCGCGGGCGCCACGGTGCCGGATTGGCTCGCGAGCAAATTCGAGGGCCTCGACGACGACGCCGAGACCCGCAAGCTCGTCGCCGCCACCGTCGCCGCCGGACAGGTCCAGAAGCTCGCCAAGCACGGCGTCGAGAATTTCCACTTCTACACCATGAACCGCGCGGACCTCGTGTTCGCCATTTCGCATTTGCTCGGCATCCGCCCGAACGGATCGCAACAGGCAGCGTGATATTTTCTTCCATCATGTCCGCGTTTGCTGCGGAAGTGATGCATGCAGGGTAATGAGTAAATGACCTCCTCCACCGCCGACAAATTCCGCGCCCTCGCCCGCGAACGCATCCTCGTGCTCGACGGCGCGATGGGCACCATGATCCAGCGGCTCGAACTGGACGAAGCGGCATTTCGCGGCGAGCGATTCAAGGATTTTCACCGCGACGTGCGCGGCAACAACGATTTGTTGATCCTGACCCAGCCGCAGGCGATCGAGGACATCCACTACGAGTATCTCAAGGCCGGCGCGGATATCGTCGAGACCAATACTTTCTCCTCGACCTCGATCGCGCAGGCCGACTACGATATGTCGGACCTCGCCTATGAACTGAACCGCGAGGGCGCGCGGCTGGCGCGCAACGCCGCCGACCGCGCCGAGGCCGGGGACGGCAAGCCGCGTTTCGTCGCCGGCGCGCTCGGCCCGACCAACCGCACCGCCTCGATCTCGCCGGACGTCGCCAATCCCGGCTATCGCGCGGTGACGTTCGATGGCCTGCGCATCGCCTACAGCGAGCAGATCAACGGGCTGCTGGACGGCGGCGCCGACCTGTTGCTGGTCGAAACCATTTTCGACACGCTCAACGCCAAGGCCGCGCTCTATGCCATCGCGGAAATCTGCGAGGCACGCGGCATCGACGTTCCGGTGATGATTTCCGGCACCATCACCGACAAATCCGGCCGCCTGCTGTCGGGCCAGATGCCGGAAGCGTTCTGGTATTCGGTGCAACATGCGAACCCGATCACCATCGGCTTCAACTGCGCGCTCGGCGCGGAAGATTTGCGCGCGCACATCGCCGATATCGGCCGCATCGCCGATACGCTGGTCTGCGCCTACCCGAATGCGGGCCTGCCCAACGAGTTCGGCCAGTATGACGAGACGCCGGAATACATGGCGCGCCTCGTCGGCGAATTCGCGCAGGCCGGTCTCGTCAACGTGGTCGGCGGCTGCTGCGGCACCACGCCCGACCACATCAAGGCGATCGCGCAGGCGGTCGCGCCGCACAAGCCGCGTGTCGTGCCGGTGATCGAACCGCGCCTGCGGCTGTCGGGCCTCGAGCCGTTCGTGCTGACCAGCGACATTCCGTTCGTCAATGTCGGCGAGCGCACCAACGTCACCGGCTCGGCCCGCTTCCGCAAGCTCATCAAGGACGGCAATTACACCGCCGCGTTGCAGGTCGCCCGCGATCAGGTCGAGAACGGCGCGCAGGTGATCGACGTCAACATGGACGAGGGCCTGCTCGACTCCAAGCAGGCGATGATCGAATTCCTCAACTTGATCGCTTCCGAGCCGGACATCGCCAAGGTGCCGGTGATGGTCGATTCCTCGAAGTTCGAGGTAATCGAGGCCGGGCTGCAATGCATCCAGGGCAAATCGATCCTGAATTCGATCTCGATGAAGGAAGGCGAGGAGAAATTCCTTCATGAGGCCGCCATCGCGCGCCGCTATGGTGCGGCTGTCGTGGTGATGGCGTTCGACGAGGTCGGACAGGCCGACACCTACCAGCGCAAGATCGAGATCTGCAAGCGCGCCTACGACTTGCTGACGGCGAAGCTCAATTTCCCGCCGCAGGACATCATCTTCGACCCGAACATCTTCGCCATCGCGACCGGACTTGAGGAGCACAACAATTACGGCGTCGACTTCATCGAGGCGACGCGCTGGATCCGCCAGAACCTGCCGCACGTCCACATCTCGGGCGGCGTCTCGAACCTGTCGTTCTCGTTCCGCGGCAACGAACCGGTGCGCGAGGCGATGCATTCGGTGTTCCTGTATCACGCCATCAAGGCGGGCATGGACATGGGCATCGTCAATGCCGGGCAGATGGTGATCTACGACGACATCGATCCGGAACTGCGCGAGGTTTGCGAGGACGTCATCCTCAACCGCGATCCCGGCGCGCCCGAACGGCTGTTGCAGCTCGCGGAAAAATTCCGCGGCCAGGGCAAGCAGGTCAAGGAGCAGGATCTGAGCTGGCGCGAATGGCCGGTCGAGAAACGGCTGTCGCACGCGCTGGTCAACGGCATCACCGAATATATCGAGGTCGACACCGAAGCCGCGCGCCTCACCGTCGAGCGGCCGCTCAATGTGATCGAAGGCCCGCTGATGGCCGGCATGAACGTGGTCGGCGACCTGTTCGGCTCCGGCAAGATGTTCCTGCCGCAGGTGGTGAAGTCCGCCCGCGTCATGAAGCAGGCGGTCGCCTATCTGATGCCGTTCATGGAAGAAGAGAAGGAACGCAACAAGGCCGCCGGCCTTACCGAGGGCCAGCGCTCGTCCGCCGGCAAGATCGTAATGGCGACGGTGAAGGGCGACGTCCACGACATCGGCAAGAACATCGTCGGCATCGTGCTCCAGTGCAACAATTTCGAGGTGGTCGATCTTGGCGTCATGGTGCCCGCCGCCAGGATTCTCGAAACCGCGAAGAAAGAGAACGCCGACATCATCGGTCTTTCCGGCCTGATCACGCCCTCGCTCGACGAAATGGCGTTCGTCGCATCCGAAATGGAGCGCGAAGGCTTCGACATTCCGCTCCTGATCGGAGGGGCGACCACGAGCCGCGTCCACACCGCCGTGAAAATCGATCCGCGCTACCGCAAGGGCGCGGTGGTGCACGTCAACGACGCGAGCCGCGCGGTCGGCGTCGCGTCCTCGCTGCTGTCGGCGGAGAAGCGCGACGAATACATCGCCGAGGTCCGCGCCGATTACGCCAGAATCGCGGACGCGCATTTCCGCGCCCAGCAGAACAAAAAGCGGCTCACGCTCGAAGCCGCGCGCGCCAATCATCTGAAGATCGACTGGAGCAAAACCAAACCGGTCAAGCCGTCGTTTCTGGGCCTGAAGACCTTCACCAACTATCCGCTCGCCGAACTCGCCGAGTGCATCGACTGGACGCCGTTCTTCCAGGCGTGGGAGCTTGCGGGCCGCTTCCCCGGCATCCTGAAAGACCCGAATGTCGGCGAGGTCGCGCAATCGCTCTACAACGACGCGCGCAAGATGCTCGACACCATCATCAAGGAGAAGTGGTTCACGGCGAACGCCACCATCGGCTTCTGGCCCGCCAATTCAGACGGCGACGACGTCACGCTCTATGGCGACGAAGCGCGCACCAGGCCGGTCGCGACGCTGCATACGCTGCGCCAGCAGCTCGAGCGCCGCGCCGGCGTGCCCAATCTCGCGCTCGCCGATTTCATCGCGCCGAAGGACAGCGGCGTCGCCGACTATATCGGCGCGTTCGTCGTCACCGCCGGGATTGGCGAGGAAGCGATCACCATGCGCTTCAAGAAAGCGAACGACGATTACTCCTCGATCATCGTCAAGGCGCTGGCGGACCGGCTCGCGGAAGCCTTCGCCGAGCGCATGCACCAGCGCGTCCGCATGGAATTCTGGGGTTACGCCGCCGACGAGGCGCTGTCGAACGACGACCTGATCCTCGAGAAGTATCAGGGCATCCGTCCGGCGCCGGGTTACCCCGCGCAACCCGACCACAACGAGAAGACCACGATCTTCAAACTGCTCGATGCCGAGCGCAATGCCGGCGTGACGCTGACCGAAAGTCTCGCGATGTGGCCGGGCTCATCGGTGTCCGGCATCTATTACAGCCACCCCGACAGCGCCTATTTCGGTGTCGGCAAGATCGAGCGCGATCAGGTCGAGGATTACGCCGAGCGCATCGGCGCGACCGTAGCCGAGACCGAGCGCTCGCTGGCATCGGTGCTGAATTACATTCCCGCGAGCGAACCTCAGCCGCCCGCGCCTGCGGACGACGACATCGCCAGTCTTCCCCCGGCCCAGCACCCGCCGGGTTGCGGCTGCGCGATCCATATGCGCATGAAGATGAAGCCGCGCACGGATCCGTTGCCGAACTGACGCCCTCATTATTTTCCCAAGATTTTCAACAAAAGGCCGAACGGAACCTCCATTTCGTTCGGCCTTTTCCGTTCACGTCTGAGTGACGCGAAACCCCGCCGGAACTCGATCCCTTCCGGTTCGTTCTGCCCGCACAACGCCGGAAATTCGGCGGCGTTGCGCCACGTCGGAACTTTCCTCCGGCCTTCTCATCGAATTTTCTCAACAGAAGAAAGGAGACTCACTGTGAACAAGGCAACTCTCCTCGCGGCGGCCGCCGCGATTGCGTTCATCGCCACCCCCGCGCTCGCACGGGATATGGCCAAGCCGCACTCCAATGCGCAGATGAAATCATCCAAGATGCACCACCACAGCATGCATCAGGCTCGCACCATGCGCTCAGGCGACCGCCTTGCGCGGCGTGATGAACGCGACAGCAACTGGAACCATCGCAGCGGCTTCTGGCCCGCCGCCACCGCAGGCGCGATTGCCGGCGGCGCGATCGCAACTGCCGGCGCGATTGCTACGGCGCCCTTCCATGGCGGCTATTATGACAACGGCTATTACGGAGGATACAACCGGCCATATGGCGACATCGCCTATCGCAGCGGCTATCGCTATGACAACACCTATGCCTCCATGGACGAGGACTTCGGCCCCTACAACTATAACGGCACCGCCATTCCGGGATCACCGAGCTTCGATGCCCGCAACGGCTTCACCTGCCGTCCCGGCACCATCATCAAGCTGAATGGGCAACCTACGCTCTGTCAGTAACGACCTCTCCTAACCCTCCCCCGCATGCGGGGGAGGGGCAAAGGCCGCATCGTCGCTCGCGAGCAGACCTTGCACGGCCTGCGACCAGCCTCGCAATTTCCGCGCGCGGGTTGCATCGTCCATCAATGGCGTGAAGCGACGATCAAGCTGCCATTGCGCGGCGAACGTCTCGGGCGGCGGGCAGACACCCGCAGCCAATCCCGCGAGATAGGCCGCGCCCAGCGCCGTGGTCTCCGGGATCATGGGGCGATCGACCGTCGCCTTCAGGATGTCGGCGAGACGCTGCATGGTCCAGTCCGAGACCGACATGCCGCCATCGACGCGCAGCGAAACATCCGTGATAGCGAGATCCGGCCAATCGGCACGCATCGCTTCCCACAAATCGCGCGTCTGATAGCAGACGCTTTCCAACGCGGCATGCGCGAGTTCGGCGGGGCCTGTGTTACGCGTCAACCCGAACAGCGCCCCGCGCACGCGCGGATTCCAGTATGGCGCACCTAACCCGACGAAAGCCGGGATCAGATAGACCGACTGCGTCTCGTCCGCCTGCGGCGCGAGGTCGTCGCTGTCATGCGCGGTCTCGATGAGATGAAGGCCATCGCGCAGCCATTGCACGGCGGAGCCCGCGACAAAGATCGAGCCTTCCAGCGCATAAGTGCGCTTGCCGTTCAACTGATAGGCGATGGTCGTCAGCAGCTTGTTTTTCGACGCCACCGCCGTTTCGCCGGTGTTGAGAAGCGCGAAGCATCCGGTGCCGTAGGTGGATTTCATCATTCCCGGCATGAAGCAGGCTTGTCCCACAGTCGCCGCCTGCTGGTCGCCCGCGACGCCGCGAATGGCGACCGGAGCGCCGAACAATTCCGGCAGCGTCACGCCGAAATCCGCCGCGCAATCGCGGACCTGCGGCAGCATCGCGCGCGGCACCCGCAGCAGATCGAGTAGATCGTCGTCCCATTCGCCGGTGTGAATGTTGAACAGCAGCGTGCGCGAGGCGTTGGTCGCATCGGTCGCATGAACCGCGCCGCCGGTGAGCCGCCACAACAGATAGCAATCGACCGTGCCGAACAGCAGCTCGCCGCGCATGGCGCGTTCGCGCGCACCACTGACGTGATCGAGAATCCATGCGATCTTCGTGCCGGAGAAATAAGGGTCCGCGATCAATCCGGTCCTGGCGGAGATCAGCGGTTCATGCCCGTCCGCCTGCAACCGCGCGCAGACATCCGCCGTGCGCCGGTCCTGCCAGACGATGGCGCGATGGATCGCCTTGCCCGTGGCGCGCTCCCACACCACCACCGTCTCGCGCTGGTTGGAAATGCCGATGGCCGCGATGTCGCGCGCGCTGACATTGCCTTCGCGCATCGCGGCGCGGCAGGTCGCGATCGTGCTTGTCCAGATATCTTCGGGCTCGTGCTCGACCCAGCCCGATGCCGGAAAGTGCTGCGGATATTCCTGCTGCGCCCTAGCGGCGACAGAAAGATCGCCGCGAAACAGCATCGCGCGCGAGGATGTCGTGCCCTGATCGATGGCGAGGAGGTAAGCCATTCGCGGATGCCTCGAGCATGATCCCGAAAAGTGGAGACCGGTTTTCGGAAAAGATCATGCTCAAACAAAAAGATAAACAGTAGAGTCTGGTTCAACGCAGTTGAACCAGACTCTACTGCACGATCTCGAACAGTCCGGCCGACCCCATACCGCCGCCGACGCACATCGTCACCACGGCGTATTTCGCCTTGCGCCGCCGCCCTTCGATCAGCACATGGCCCGCGAGCCGCGCGCCGGTCATGCCGTAAGGATGGCCGACCGCGATGGCGCCGCCATTGACGTTGAGCTTTGCCGGATCGAGGCCGAGCCTGTCGCGGCAGTAAATCACCTGCACCGCGAACGCCTCGTTCAATTCCCACAGGTCGATGTCATCGACGCTCAGCCCATGACGCTTCAGAAGGCGCGGCACCGCGAACACCGGGCCGATGCCCATTTCGTCCGGCTCACAACCCGCCGACACCATGCCGCGAAAGATTCCGAGCGGCTTGAGATTCTTCCGCGCCGCCATCTTGTCGCTCATGATGACGACGGCGCTGGCACCGTCCGACAACTGGCTGGCGTTCCCGGCGGTGACGGTGAAGCCCTCGCCCATCACCGGCTTCAGGGCGGCAAGGCCCTCGGCGCTGGTGTCGGGACGCGGTCCCTCGTCCTGCGACAGCGTGATATCCTTGAACGACACCTCGCCGCTGGCCTTGTCGAGCACGCCCATCTTGGTCGCGATCGGCGCGATCTCGTCATTGAACTTGCCCGCGGCCTGCGCGGCGGCGATGCGGCGCTGGCTCTCCAGCGCGTATTCGTCCTGCCGCTGCCGCGAAATGCCGTAGCGCTTCGCCACCACCTCGGCAGTGTCGAGCATCGACATGTAGATCTCCGGCTTGACCGCCTTCAGCGCGGGATCGACGGCGTGAAACATGTTCATCTTGTCGTTCTGCACGAGGCTGATCGATTCCCCGCCACCGCCAACCGCGATTCCGGCACCGTCGAACAGCACCGAGCGCGCGGCGTTCGCGATGGCCTGCAAGCCCGACGCGCATTGCCGGTCGACCGTGGTGCCGGCAACGCCCACCGGCAATCCCGCCCGCAACAGCGCCTTGCGCGCGATGTTGCCGAAGGTCGCGCCTTGCTGGAGCGCCGCGCCCATTGTCACGTCCTCGATTTCCGCAGGATCGAGGCCCGCCCGCTCCACCGCCGCCTTGATGGCATGGGCGAACAGCGTCGCTCCCTCGGTGGCGTTCAGAGCCCCTCGATAGGCCTTCCCGATTGGGGTGCGGGCTGTGGACACAATGACGGCCTCCGGCATGCAATTCCCCCTTGTCGCACAGGCGCCGATTCTCGCGCCTGACGATGTTGCGCGCTTCACCAGCCAAAAACCATGACCGGCTACCCGGCGTTAGCCACGCCGGGTTCCAGAATAGGCCAAAGGTTGTAATCCGTTCCGCTTTTCCTTATTCCGGCGCAGTCCGTTCAGTATGCGCCGGCAGAAATCTCCTGTTTCAAGCGGTACCGAATCCATGCATAAGGTATCTAATGACCGATAAACGTCCCCTGCTTCGCACCATTTTCGATGCTGCCGTGGGCGCTGCCCACCCTGACAAAATGCTGCGCCGGCATTTGCCCGGCCCGCCGCGAGGCAAGGTGTTCATCGTCGCCGCCGGCAAGGCTGCCGCCGCGATGGCCGCCGCCGCCGAGCGCCATTACATGGACGATGCCGGTCTGGGTGCGGACCGGATCGCGGGCGTTGCGACCACCCGGCACGGCCATGCCGTGCCGACCCGCCGGATCGAAGTCATCGAAGCGGGTCATCCCGTCCCCGACGAGGCCAGCGTGCGCGGCGCCGAGAAAGCCCTGGCTCTCGCCGCCGAAGCCGGGCCGGACGATCTGGTGCTGGCCCTGATTTCGGGCGGCGGCTCCGCCAACTGGATCGCCCCCGTCGAAGGCATCCCCTACGCACTCAAGCAGCAGGTCAACAAAAGCCTGCTGCGTTCCGGCGCGCCGATTTCCGACATGAACACCGTGCGCAAGCATCTGTCGCGCATCAAGGGCGGGCGGCTTGCCCGCGCCGCCTATCCCGCCCAGCTGGTGACGCTCGCCATCTCGGACGTGCCGCATGACGACCCGGCGGTGATCGCATCCGGCCCGACCGTTCCCGATCCCTCGACGCTTGCTGATGCCCGCAACATCGTCGAGCGCTACAAGCTGCAAGTGGACGACGCGGTGCGCGCCGCCCTCGCCGACCCAGGCAACGAGAGCGCCAAACCCGGCGACAAGGCCTTCGAGCGCGCGCGCTTCGACATCGTCGCCAGACCACGCGATTCACTCGACGCGGCCGTGCGGGTCGCAGCGCAAGCCGGTTACGAGATCATCGACCTCGGCGCGGACCTTGAAGGCGAGGCGCGCAAGGTTGCCGCCGAGCACGTCAAGCTCGCTCTGGATGCCCGCGCCAAGGGCAAGCGCGTCGCCATCATGTCGGGCGGCGAATTGACCGTGATCGTGCGCGGCAACGGGCGCGGCGGTCCGAACCAGGAATACGTTCTCGCCGCAGCGGCGGCGCTGGCCGATACCAAGGGCATTTCCGTCCTCGCCGCCGATACCGACGGCGCCGATGGCGGCGGCGGCTCGCCGACCGATCCTGCCGGCGCGATGGCCGACGAGACGACATTCGCGAAGATGCGGGAGCTGAAGCTCGACCCGGTCGCCTATCTGGACAACAACGACGCGACGACCTTTTTCGAGAAGACCGGCGATCTCGTGCTGACCGGGCCGACGCTGACCAACGTCAACGACATCCGGATCATTCTGGTCGATTAAGGCATCGACCGGTTGGCGCTTGCCCCTCGCGGCAAGCGCGGTCCCGGCGCATCATGCGCCCGGATAAAATTGGCCTGATATCGATCAGGCGCTGAGCGGCTCGATATCGTCGTCGGCCATTTCGGGAATGGCCCGTAGCGGCCTGGTCGACAGCGTGATGGCGCGGCGGCTGCTTGAAGCGGGAGCAACCTGTTCGGACGGCGCCTCGCGCGACATCGCGAACAATGTCGCGCCGACGGTCCCGCCCTGCTCTCTCAAATCCTGCTCGCTGCATGTCGCCGCGATCGCAAGGCTCATCGAATGCAGATGCGCCCGGCGATAACAGAACAGCGCCAGCATCGCCCGCACATCGCCCGACACCGTCTCGACCAGATGGGCGAGGCCGTGTTCGCTCGCGCGATAGAGGCTGCCGAGCAGTTCGTCACCGACGGGGCAGGAATCATTGTCCAAGGAAGTACGGCTGGAAGGCATGGCTCTCTCCTTCCGCGAAAGATGCGATGCAATTCGCTAACGGAAGGTTAACCATAAGGAACCACGGCGCCGGGCAAAGACTATTCGCCTGCGCTCAGTCTTCCTTCAGCCAGCGCTCGACCGGCATGACGTCGGGGGCCTCGGCATATTTCTTCGGCCACAAATCCACCACCCATTCGGTTCCGGTAGCCTTGTCGACCACCACCGCCGTGTTGTGCGGCGTCTGGAGCGCGAACGGATTGCCCCGGTAGCGCGGATTGCCGACGGTGTGGAATTTCAGCAGGCCCCACTCTTGCAGCACCAGCAGCAGGCTGGTGGTGTCGCGGGTGGTATCGAAACAATCGAAATTGGTGGCGTCCGATCCGGCACGGATATCGGCCTTGGCGACCCGCTTGCTGGTGCCGATCACCGGCCCCACGCGGCGGTCGAACCAGATGACGGCCTTCTGAAGCGCCGCGCGCTCGGCAGCGGCATTCACTTTTCCCGCCGACAGGGTCTGCGTCAGCGTCCTGCGATCCGCGTCGGAGAACACCAGAGTCATGCGGCGGCGGCAGACGAAGCCGTAGCACACCGTCATCTCGCTTCTGGACGGCGGATTGATCGACACCGAAGAATAAAGATCGGCCTGCGGCGGGGTCAGTTCCATCGCGATGGCTGGAGCCGGCGACATTGCAACCATCGCCAGAAGCGCGCCCTGGATGACTGACCTGCGGAACATGAGCAACCCTGCCCGTTACGAGATGACTTCCCGAAAACTAATCGAGGACCACCGCCCCGCCAAGCCGCCGTAACATTCTCACCGCCACGCGCGGAAATTTCCCCTGAACTGATGCATCAAAGAACCACCGGCTGGTCCGGCAATTCATTACGGTGCACGCCTTGAGCCGGAAAATGCGCGGCGAGTTCAGCCGTGATCCGCTCGATCCCGGACAACGCACCTTTTTCGAAATGGCCCTGCTGGAACTCGCTCTCCATAATGGCGCACACCTCGCGCCAGCGAGCCGCGCCGACCTTCGCGTCGATGCCGCGATCGGCGACGATCTCGACATCGCGGTCCGCCAGCAGCAGATAGATCAGCACGCCGGAATTGTGTTCGGTATCCCAGATACGCAGATGCGCAAACAGGTCAAGCGCGCGCTCCCTCGCCGATTGCCCCGCCAGCAGCGGGCGGCCATCGAGCGCGCCTTCGACCACGAAACGGATCTGGCCGGCATGGCGCGCTTCGCTCGCCTTGATCGCAGCCTCGATGCGCTTCAATCCCTGCGGCGAAAACGCCTTGCGCACGCGCGCGCGGTTGCCGAGAAGATGCTTGCCCAAGCGCTTGATGTTCACCGCCATCGCCGTTCCCGCTACCAGCTTCCCGATGCGCCGCCGCCGCCGAAGCTGCCGCCGCCTCCGCTGAAGCCTCCGCCCGATCCGCCACCCCAACTCGATCCGCCGCGGCCACCACCATACCCGCCACCGCCGCCGGACAACGGAATGGCATCGCCGATCAATGTGAAGAAGAACGCGATGAACCCGACGATCAGCGCCACCGCCCAAAAGCCCGCAAACCACCACGCCACCATGGCGACGCCGCCGCCGGTCAGCAGCGAGCCCGGAAACCGGCCAAAGACCTGACGCAGAATCCCACCGATCACGATCGTCAGGATCAAAAGCACCGGGAAGGCCTGGCCGATCTCGTCCCAACTGCCCTGACTGATCTCATTCCGCGGCTTGGGCGCGGGCAGCGGCTCGCCATCGATGACCTTGATGATCCGATCAACCCCGGCATCGATGCCGCCGGCGAAATCACCCTGCTTGAATTTCGGCGTGATGATCTCGTTGATGATGCGGTTGGCGGTGACATCAGGCAACGCGCCTTCGAGGCCATAACCGACCTCGATGCGCAGGCGGCGATCGTCCTTGGCGACCAGCAGCAGCACGCCGTCATCGACACCCTTGCGTCCGAGCTTCCATTGCTCGACGACGCGGATGGAATATTGCGCGATGTCTTCGGGCTGCGTCGTCGGCACGACCAGCACCGCGATCTGGCTACCCTTGCGGGCTTCGAACGCGGCCAATTTCTGGTCGAGACTCGAGATGTCGGCGGTGCTGAGCGTGCCGGTCAGATCGGTGACGCGCGCTGTGAGCTGCGGCACCGCGACATCCGCCACGGCGACCGCCGCCCAGCACAGCAGAAACGCAAGAACGAGCTGCCTCGCGATCTTCATCGGCCCGCTCCGCCGGTCACCCCGCTACTTGGCAGGCGCGGGAGCCGGCGATGGAGCGGGAACAGGTGCAGGTGCAGGTGCTGGCACCGGAGCAGGCGCGTTGAAATCGACCTTCGGCGCGGTCGAGATCGACTTCTCGTTATCGACAGTGAAGTTCGCCTTGGTCTTGTACCCGAATGCCATCGCGGTCAGGTTGTTCGGGAAGGTGCGGATGTTGACGTTATAGTCCTGCACCGCCTTGATGTAGCGGTTGCGCGCCACCGCGATGCGGTTCTCGGTGCCTTCCAGTTGTGCCATCAGATCGCGGAACAACTGGTCGGACTTGAGCTGCGGGTAGTTTTCGGTGACGACCAGCAGGCGCGACAGCGCGCTCGACAGTTCACCCTGCGCCGCCTGGAATTTCTGCAACGCCGCCGGATCGTTGACGACATCGGGGCCGGCCTGCACGCTGCCGACCCTGGCGCGCGCGTTGGTGACGCCGAGCAGCACGTCTTTCTCCTGCTGCGCGAAACCCTTCACCGAATTGACGAGGTTGGGCACGAGATCCGCCCGGCGCTGATACTGGTTCACCACTTCCGACCAGGCCGACTTCACCTGCTCGTCGTTCTGCTGGATCGCGTTGTATCCGCAATTGGTCAGACTAAGTGTCGCGAGCGCGGCGAGAACCGTCAGCAACCTGCGCATGAAAAATCTCCTGTCATTGGACACGCCCATCCGCGTGCGATGATGGCCGCATCATATATCATCACGACGACTGCATCGCATCACAGCCGCAGGCATCGAACCGGCGAGGCGCGACCTTGTATAGAGGCAGGATAGCGTCAGAGCATCGATGAATAAAATCAATCGATGCCATCGGTTCCACCGATTAATTCAAAATAGATGCTTTTGCCGGATTGTATGCAATCGGGACTGAGTCTTCGCGGGGGCGGGACGTCGGAGAGTTTTCGTCGACCTTGCCGGCAACCAACACAATTGAAATTCAAGGATATTTTCCATGCGCCCGTCGTTCAGAATGGCTTCGATTGCGCTGGCTGGCTTCATGGCCGCCCTACCCACCGCCCACGCCGAGGATGGCGTCTCGACGGACAAGATCGTGCTTGGACAGGCGGCAGCGTTGACCGGTCCGGCAGCGGCCCTGGGACAGGGCATGAAGCTGGGCCTCGAAGCGGCATTCGCCGAGGCCAACAAGGGGGGCGGCATCAAGGGCCGCAAGCTCGAACTCAAGAGCATCGACGACGGCTATGAACCGACGCGCTCGATCGGAGTGGTCAAGAAGCTGCTGGAAGAAGACAAGGTCTTCGCAATCATCGGCACGGTCGGCACGCCGACCGCCGCCGCGATCCTGCCGATCGCAACCAATGCCGGCGTTCCGATGATCGGCGCATTCTCCGGCGTCGAGTTTCTCCGCGAGCCCTATAAGCCGTTGGTGATGAATGTCCGCGCCTCCTACTATCAGGAGACCGAGGCAATGGTCGAACATCTCACCAAGGATCTCGGCTACACCCGTATCGGCATCATGTATCAGGATGACGGCTACGGGCAGGCAGGTCTCGCCGGGCTACAGCGCGCGCTGGAAAAGCGCGGCATGAAACTCGCCGGCGAGGGAACGTACGAACGCAACACGGTCGCGATCAAGGCCGCGCTGCTTGCGGTGCGGAAGGCCAAGCCCGAAGCCGTGGTGATGATCAGCTCCTACAAGCCGGCGGCGGCATTCATCAAGCTGGCGCGCGAGATCAAGTTCGATCCAACCTTCGTCAATGTCTCCTTCGTCGGCTCCGACGCTCTCGCCAAGGAGCTTGGCTCCAATGGTGCGGGCGTGGTCGTGACGCAGGTCGTGCCGTTCCCGCTGGACAATAAAATTCCCGTGGTTGAACGTTATCAGGCGGCCCTCAAATCCGTGGCGCCGGATGCCAAACCCGGCTTCGTATCGCTGGAGGGTTATCTGGTTGGCCGCACATTGATCGCCGGGCTTGAGAAGATCGATGGCGCGCCGACGCGCAAGGGATTGATCGAGGCGGTCCAGAAAGCCAGCCCGATCGACGTCGGCGGCATGAAGCTGTCCTACAGCACCACCAGCAATCGCGGTTCCGATCAGGTCTTCCTGACGGTGATTCAAGCCGACGGCAGCCTGCAAGCGGTCAACCGCTTGCAAAAAACAGGAATGTGACGGCGAAGGCTTCAGTCAAGACAGCAACAATGAATAAGCACGAGCTTCGGGGGATACGATGAAGGCCGTACTGTCGAAATTGCATTTTGGTTTGCGAGGCCGCCTGTTCATGGCGTTCGGATTGGTCGCGGCATTGACCGTGATTGCAAGCCTGAACGCGATATTCTCCTATGTCAGCCTCGGCAATTCTCTCGGCGTCATCGCCAAGCAGAGTCTTCCCGAATTGACGCGGTCTTCCAGCGTCATCAAGGCAGCAGGCGATGTCGGCGCGGCCGCCCCAAGCCTGCTTGCCGCGGCGAACAAAGCCGAGCGCAGCGATGCCCTCAAGGCGCTCACAGCGGCGCGCGAGGAGATGAAACGCAGCATCGGCCTGCTGAGCGCGGATGATGCCGCCAAGCTCGACGGAACGGCCGGACGCATTCTTGAAAACCTGACGCTGCTGGAAAAGTCCGTCACCGAGCGCCAGTCGATCGCCGAAGCCCGTCATGCCCTGATCGGCGAACTGCGCAAGACACACCAGAAGCTCGCAGAAAAACTGATCCCGATTGCGGACGATGTCGCCTTCGCGCTCACGATGGAGCTGGAAAAGACAGCTAACGAGCCCAACCCTGCAACCGTTCACACCACGCTGATGGGGTTGGCGGACAACGAGCTGGGTGCCTTGCAGGCGGTACTGGCCCTGCGCGCCGAATCCAACCTGATGCTCGGCGTCCTCGTCGAGGCCGCCGATCTCGCATCCGCCGATCTGCTGCCGCCGGTGAAGGATCGCTTCAATGCAGCCGCCAATCACATCAACAAGGCGGCGGCGATCCTCAAGGACGCGGAAACGACCAGGCTTGTCGGCCAACTGGTCGCGATCGGACGCGGTTCGAACAATATTTTCGACCTGAAGCAGAAGGAAATCGCGGTCACCAAGGCCGGCGTGGACGTGGTGGCGAAGAACCGCGTGCTCGCAACGGAGTTTGCCAGGGAAGTGGCCGGGCTTGGCCGGCGGAGCGAAGTCGCCGCCGCGGGCGCGGTGCAGGCCTCCCAGGCCGAAATCGGACGCGGCCGGGTCGTGTTGATCACGATCGCCCTTGCGAGCCTGCTCGCGGCGCTGCTGATCGGCTGGTTCTATGTCGGCCGTGGCGTGGTGCGCCGCCTCGTCGGATTATCCCGATCGGACTTGTTCGAGGCGCAAATTCGTCCCATTGGTAGGCTCTCATCTCACCCAACGGGCAACCGATGCGTTTGCTGATCGTGGAAGACAATGTCGAGCTGGCCGGCCTCCTGGCAAAGGGGTTGCGGGCCGCCGGATATGAAGCCGATGTTCTCTCCACCGTTGACGATGCCAGCGCCGCTCTCCGCACTACGTTTTATGCGGCACTCATTCTCGATCTCAGCCTTCCCGATGGCGACGGTCTGGCACTTCTACGCGAGATCAGGCACCGCGACATTCCGATGCCGGTGCTGATTCTGACGGCGCGAGGCGGCTTGCAGGATCGCGTGCATGGATTGCGCAGCGGCGCGGACGACTACCTCGTAAAACCGTTCGCGCTCGAGGAGCTGATTGCGCGCCTCGAAGCGCAGCTACGAAGGCCCGGACATTTGCTGGGAGGCATGCTGCGCATCGCCAATCTGGAGTTCGACACCGGAAACCGCCAGGCTTCGATCAACGGTCAACCGCAGCTTCTCTCGTCGCGGGAAACCGCGGTCCTGGAGCTTCTGATGCGCAGCAAAGGCCGAGTCGTATCGAAGAAACAGGTCGAAGATCATATTTTCGGACATTCCAACGAGATCGCGTCGAACGCAATCGAGGTTTACGTTCATCGGCTGCGGAAACAACTCGCGGATATGGGAGCGAAGGTACAGGTCCATACGGTCCGGGGCGTCGGATATCTCCTTGCGGAGGACAAATAGCATCGATGCCTCAATTCAAATCGATCATTTCGCGAATTGTCATTCTGCATGTCGCCGCGGTCGCCGTAACATCGATCCTGATATCGGTGGCATTGTCCTGGCTCCTCAACTACGCGACCGACAGTATCCATAACCAGGCCATGAAGAAGCAGGCTGCGGCACTGGCCCAGCGCTTGCAAACGATGCCGGATGGCAAGCTCAGCCTGAACCTCACACCGGATCTTCAGGGCCTCTATTCACAGCCCTACGGGCGTTATTCTTATGCAGTGATCGATGGCGAGAACCGCGTACTTTTTTCCTCGCTCAAGGACCACGCCGCGCTGTTTCCGACCCATACAAAATCGAGGAACGTAGAATTCTTTCAGCGCAGCCATGGCTCAGCCACCGTTTCGGGCGTGAGCATCAAAAGGAGTATCGGCGGACATAACTTTTGGATTCAGACAGGCGAAGACCTCGACAACCGTGATGTGCTGACCGACGATATTGTCGCCGAGTTCTTCAGGAAAGTCGGCTGGATCGTCCTCCCCATTCTCCTTGTTTTATTATTCACCGACATTGCAATTTTCCGGCGCGCCCTGAAGCCCCTGCGGCAAGCATCGGAGACCGCCAAAAGAATCGGACCACTGCGTACAGATCTTCGGCTGCCGACCACGGAGATACCGCGTGAGGTCCAGCCTCTCGTGCTGGCGGTCAATCAGGCATTGGACCGTCTCGAGGAAGGTTTCCGCGTCCAGCGCGATTTTACAGCAGATGCGGCTCACGAGCTTCGCACGCCGCTAAGCATCCTGCGAACGCGTATCGAGACTCTCGAAGATCGGCAAATTGGAAATGTTTTGCTCAGCGACATCGACAGCATGGCACGCATCATCAGCCAGTTGCTCGATATAGCGGAACTGGATTCATTCGTGATCGACCCGCACGAGAAGGTCGACCTGCAAATGGCCTGCGCGGAAGTCGTGGAATTTCTCGCACCGATGGCACTGGCGCAGGGAAAGGAGGTTGCATTGATGGGAACGCCGAACCCGGTTCTCATTCACGGCAATGCTGAAATGCTCAATCGCGCCCTCCGGAATCTGGCAGAGAACGCCATCAGACACACACCCTCGGGGTCGGCGGTGGAATTCATCGTCGAGGAAAATGGGACGGTCAGCGTCCTGGATCACGGGCCCGGTATCTCGGATGCGGAACGCGATTTTATCTTTCAACGTTTCTGGCGCCGCGATCGCAATATCACAGGAAGCACTGGCCTGGGCCTTCCAATCGTCCAGCGCATCGTCGAATTGCACGCAGCCGCTCTCACGCTCAGTAGCCGCGAACCCACCGGCGCGTGCTTCTCAATCAAGTTTGCATCGCAAATCGTACAAAAAACTTCCGTCTGACTCCTGCCAGAGTCAACGCTCAACGGTTTTCCGACCAATGTCCGCTTGGGTTAAAACCGACCACCGCAAATCAACAGAATGATGCGGGCGATAAGCCTTATCGGAACGCGTATTTGCACCCTATCGTAACACGGTGCTGAAAACTGACGTAAGTCTTTGATTTAATGGCGCGCCCGAAGAGATTCGAACTCCTGACCCCCAGATTCGTAGTCTGGTGCTCTATCCAGCTGAGCTACGGGCGCGTGTCGCGGATATGGGACGGAGATGCCCTCGCGAGGGGGCATAGCTAGCGGCTCCGGTGCTGATTGGCAAGATCGGTTTTGACAGGATTATGTCCAAGCCATACGGCCCGTTTCACAAGAACCCTCTCAGGGTTTCGTCCAAGGATTCATCCAGAGCAGCCCCCGGTTTCCGCCTTTTCAGGCGCGGGAACGCTCCTGCCGGAGTTGATGCAGCGGAATGGTCCGGTCGGGAATGACGATCCGGAACGTCGCGCCGATCGTCCCCTCCACCAGATCAATCTGCCCGCCATGAGCCTTTATAAGCTCGGCGGCGATTGCAAGACCGAGCCCCGTGCCGCCGTCGCGCGAGGACCCCTGAAACGCCTCGAACAGATGGGCCCGCGCCTGCTCCGGAATGCCGGGGCCGGTATCGGAAATCTCCAGCACGGCGACGGCGCCTTCCCGGCGGCCCGCGATGCGGATCTGCTTCGGCGCAATGTCGGCATGCGGCTGGCCTTCGAGCGCCTGAAACGCGTTGCGCACCAGATTGAGCAGCACGCGGAACAACTGGTCCGGATCGGCATCCACCACGAGACCGCGTTCGATCGCGTTGCTCCAGACGATATCGGGATCGGTGGCGATGCCCGCGGATTCGCGCACCTCGTTGATGATCGGCTCGACCGCCACCATGCGCCGCTCGGGCCGCGCCTCCTGCACCTTGCCGTAGGACAGCGTCGATTGGCAGAACGCGATGGCGCGCTCCAGCGAACGCAATAGCTTCGGCGCAAACCGCTGCACGCGCGGGTCCGGCACGCTCGCGAGCTGGTCGGACAAGAGCTGCGAGGACGCGAGAAGATTGCGCAGATCGTGGTTGATCTTCGACACCGCGAGTCCGAGCGCCGCCAGATGACTTTTCTGATGCAGCATGGACACCAGATCATGCTGCATGTCGGCGAGTTCGCGCTCGGCCACGCCGATCTCGTCCGCGCGGTTCGATGGCACGATCGCGCGATCGGCGCTTTCCGGGTTCTCGTGGAATGCAATGAGATTGGCGGTCATCCGCCGCATCGGCCGCACGAACAGGAAATGCAGGGCGAGATAGATCAGTCCCGCCGTGGCGATGGCGAAGCCGAGCGACAGCAGCAGCACGTTCGAGGAGAAGCGGTACATCGCCCTGCGCAGCGGCGCTTCGTCCACCACCACCTCGATGAACTGCTCGCCCTGCGGCGCCGGCCCGATGATACGGATGACGCCGTCGCCGCGCTCCAGCATCATCGAAAATGAATCGACGATGGCTTCCCACACGTTCATGGTGCGCATGTCGATATCGCGCACCACGGCGGGCGGCATGTCCGCCACCGCGAGCAGGCGGCGCTGCTGGCCGGTCTTGATCGCAACCGCGCGCGCACCGATGCTTTGCAGGATGCTCCGCGCCAGCGAATCCGGGACCATGCCCGCGGGCGCCGCATCAAGCACCAAAGCGGCGGTGTTGGCGGCGGCGATGCGATCGTTCAGGCGGTTGACGCTGAAATTGGCGATCGAGGGCACGTAGATCAGCACCTCGGCGATCATCACGAGCGGGATCGTCAGCAGCAGCAGCTTGCCGGACAGGTTGAGCCGCCCGCGCGGCATCGCCGGCCTCTCCTGCGACGTCATCGGCGGCACGCTTTCAGTCACGATCCGGCTCTTGATTTTCGATCTTCCGCGCCGCCACAGTCGCACCTGCGGCTGGCCCCGTCAAACCCCGGAAATACCTGAAATTGATGGATATTTCAGGGCAACCGCCGTGGGCGGGCGGCAAGAGGGCGATTTGGGCGCTCCGTTGACGAAAACAGCCCGCTCCCGTATAAGCCCGGCCAACTGTCCGCGATGGCCCGGCTCGACCGGGCCGGTTCATTTAAGGACCCTGGTCTTCAAACCTCGGCCCCGCTGAACCCGGACGATACCATTAAACCTGCTCGGCAATTCGAATTTGCTCGGCACTCACTGGGGCGATGCCATCATCGGCAACCGCCCGGTAGCGGAGAACGACCGTGAAGCGGACTTATCAACCCAGCAAACTGGTGCGCAAGCGCCGTCACGGCTTTCGCGCGCGTCTCGCGACCACCGGCGGCCGCAAGGTTCTCGCTGCCCGCCGTGCGCGCGGCCGCAAGCGTCTGAGCGCCTGAACCGGCACCACGATGCGCCGGTTGACAGCATGGACCGGTTGAAAAAACGCGCGGATTTCATTGCCGCAGCCCGAGGCCCCCGCATTGCCCGGCCCGCCTTCGTGGTGCAATCGCGGCTTCGCGACGACACCGGCCCCACCCGCATCGGCTTCACCGTCACAAAAAAAGTCGGCACCGCGACCGAGCGCAACCGCGTTCGCCGCAGGCTGCGCGAAATGGTCCGGCTGGCGGGCGTCATCGCGCCGCCATCGCCGTGCGATTACGTCATCGTCGGCCGGCGCGCCGCGCTCCATCATGAATTCTCCGTCATGATCGAGGATTTCCGTTCCGCACTGATGCGTCTGGCCCGTATGAAGGATCGCACCGGCGATCCCCACGTTTCCCGCCCTTCACCGAAATTCTCTTGAGCCTACCCACGAGACCTGACCGATGACCGAGAATCGCAACACCATCATCGCCGTGCTTTTGTCCGGCCTCGTGCTGCTTGTCTGGCAGTATTTCTACAACATGCCGCAGATGGAGAAGCAGCGCGCCGCGCAGCAGGCCCAGATGCAGGCCGCCAACCCGGCCAACTCCTCGGCACCCGCGGCGACCACGCAGACGCCCGCCGCCGGCAGCGCCGCGCCGACACCCACTTCTCCGAGCGCTGCGCAGCAGCAGGCCGCACCGGTGAGGGACCGTGCCGAGGTGATCGCCTCGTCGCCGCGCGTCAAGATCGACACGCCGAACCTGATCGGCAGCATCGCGCTGAAGGGCGCGCGCATCGACGACGTTTCGCTGGTGAAATACCGCGAGACCGTCGATCCGAAATCTCCGGCTGAGGTGCTGTTCTCGCCCACCGGCACCAAGGCGCCTTACTACGCGGAGTTCGGCTTCGTGCCCGCCGCTGGCGCGAACACCAAAATGCCGGGCCTCGACACGGTCTGGACCCAGCAAGGCTCGAATGCGCTGACGCCCGCGACGCCGGTCGTGCTGACATACGACAACGGCCAGGGCCTCACCTTCACCCGCACCATTTCGGTGGACGACAAATACGTCTTCACCATCCAGGACGATGTCGCCAATTCGGGCACGGCCGCCGCGACGCTCTATCCGTTCGGCCTGATCTCGCGGCACGGCCTGCCGGAAACCTCCGGCTATTACATCCTGCATGAAGGCCCGATCGGCGTTCTCGGCGACAAGGGCCTGCAAGAATACAGCTACAAGAAGATGGACGAGGCCAAGACCTCCGAATTCAAGGTCAGCAATGCCTGGCTCGGCATCACCGACAAATACTGGGCGGCAACGCTGTTGCCCGACCCTGCCGCCGCGCTGACCGCGCGCTTTTCGTCGAACCTGTCCGGCACCACCCGCGTCTACCAGACCGATTACCTGCTCGACCCGGTGACCGTGCAGACCGGCAGTCATACGACCACCACCACACGCCTGTTCGCGGGCGCCAAGGAGGTCTCGACCGTCGATGCCTACGACAAGCAGCTCAAGCTCAACCGTTTTGAACTGCTGATCGACTGGGGCTGGTTCTACTTCATCACCAAGCCGATGTTCTGGACGATCGACCACCTGTATCGCCTGTTCGGCAATTTCGGCGTCGCCATCCTGCTCGTCACCGTGATCGTGAAGGCGATCTTCTTCCCGCTGGCCAACAAGTCCTACGCCTCGATGGCGAAGATGAAGGCCGTGCAGCCGCAACTCGCCGCGCTGAAGGAGAAGTATCCCGACGACAAGGTGAAGCAGCAGCAGGAGATGATGGAGATCTACAAGAAGGAGAAGATCAATCCGATCGCAGGCTGCCTGCCGATCGCGATCCAGATCCCGGTCTTCTTCGCGCTTTATAAAGTGCTGTTCATCACCATCGAGATGCGCCACGCGCCGTTCTTCGGCTGGATTCACGATCTTTCCGCGCCGGACCCGACGCATGTCTTCAACCTGTTCGGCCTGCTGCCTTACGATCCAAGCGCGGTGCCGCTGATCGGCCATTACCTCGCGATCGGCGCGTGGCCGCTGATCATGGGCGTGACGATGTGGTTCCAGATGAAGCTCAATCCCGCGCCGCCGGATGCGACGCAGAAGATGATCTTCGACTGGATGCCCGTGATCTTCACCTTCATGCTGGCGTCCTTCCCCGCCGGTCTTGTGATCTACTGGGCCTGGAACAACCTGCTGTCGGTGCTCCAGCAGAGCGCGATCATGAAAAAGAACGGCGTGAAGATCGAGCTGTTCGACAATCTGAAATCGACCTTCGCGGGAAAGAAAAGCGGGTAGCTGTCCTCTGACAAGCTCCAGCACCTATCATCATGCCCGGTCTTGTGCCGGGCATGACCATTTTTATAGTCTCGAAAGACCATGATGACCGAACCCGACGCCGAACTGATTGAATCCGGCCGCAAGCTGTTCGCCGGCGACTGGCAGTTCTTCTGGGCGTCACCCTCCATCGAGACGCTGCCGCCGATGCAGGGCGTCGAGATCGCCTTCGCCGGCCGCTCCAATGTCGGCAAGTCGAGCCTCATCAACGCGCTGACCAACCGCAACGCGCTGGCCCGCACCTCGCACACGCCGGGCCGAACGCAGGAATTGATCTTTTTCAAGGGGCCGGGGCCGCTCGACGCGCGCACGCCCGAACTGCGGCTCGTCGATATGCCGGGCTATGGCTACGCCTCCGCGCCGAAGACCCAGATCGCGTCTTGGACCAAGCTGATCCATAACTTCCTGCTCGGACGCGCCAGCCTCGCGCGCGTCTATGTGCTGATCGACTCCCGCCACGGCTTCAAGGATGCCGACAACGAGGTGCTGACCACGCTGGATAAAGCCGCCGTCAGCTACCAGATCGTGCTGACCAAGGCGGATCAGGTGAAGAAATCCGCGCTCGAACAGACCATGGCCACGATGGCTTCCAGCCTGCGCAAGCACCCGGCCGCCTTTCCCGAGATGCTGGTGACATCGTCACGCGACGGCGGCGGCATGGCCGGGATGCGCGCGGCCATCGTCAAACTTCTAAGGGAGCGGGCATGATGTCCACCTTGTCGCTGCGGATCGCTGTCATCTTTGCGGGCCTGATGGGCGCCACCGGCGTCGCGCTGGCCGCCGCCGCCGCGCATCTGGCGGATGCGCGGCATCTGGGCATCGCATCCTCGATGCTGCTGTTCCACGCCTGCGCGGTGGTCGGCGCGGTGCTGCTGGTCAATCAAGGTCTGGTGAGACGGCGGCTCGGACTGACCGCCGCTTACGGATTCGTGCTCGCCGGTATTCTTTTCGGCGGCGACCTCGTGTCGCTGCACTATGCCGGTCACGGCCTTTTCCCGATGGCGGCGCCGACCGGCGGCACCCTGTTCATCGTCTGCTGGCTGATGCTGGCAGCCGGAGCTCTCGCGCCCGGACGCCCGCGCGCCTGAGGTGCTTTGCACCGTCACATCAATCGGCTAAACCCTTTCCGCCCGGCCAAATCTTATGGGCCGCCCGCCATTCAAGGTTCGCTTCATGTCCGAGATCAGCCCGCAGGATCAGGCCCGCATTCTGTCCGAAGCGCTGCCGCATATGCAGCAGTACGACGAGGAAACCATCGTCATTAAGTATGGCGGCCACGCCATGGGCGAGGAAAACCTCGCCCGCGAGTTCGCCCGCGACATCGTGCTTCTGGAGCAGACCGCGATCAATCCGGTGGTGGTGCACGGCGGCGGTCCGCAGATCGCCACCATGCTGGCGCGCCTCGGCATCAAGTCCGAATTCGCGGCCGGCCTGCGCATCACCGATGCCTCCGCCATCGAGATCGTCGAGATGGTGCTGGCGGGTTCGATCAACAAGCAGATCGTCAGCCACATCAACGCGGCGGGCGGCAAGGCCGTCGGCCTAAGCGGCAAGGACGGCAATATGGTCACCGCCGTGAAGGCGACGCGCACCATGGTCGATCCGGATTCCAACATCGAGAAGGCGATCGACCTCGGCTTCGTTGGCGAGCCGGACAAGGTCGATCTCGCATTGCTGAACCAGTTGATCGGCCACGAGCTGATCCCGGTGCTGGCGCCGCTTGCGGCGTCCTCCGATGGACAGACCTACAACGTCAACGCCGACACCTTCGCGGGGGCGGTCGCGGGAGCGCTGCGGGCAAAGCGCCTGCTGCTGTTGACCGATGTTCCCGGCGTGCTCGACAAATCGAAGAAGCTCATTCCCGAACTGTCGATCAAGGATGCGCGCGCGCTGATCGCGGACGGCACCATTTCCGGCGGCATGATCCCGAAGGTCGAGACCTGCATCTATGCGCTGGAAGCGGGCGTCGAAGGTGTCGTCATTCTGGATGGCAAGACCCCGCACGCCGTGCTGCTGGAGCTGTTCACCAATCAGGGCACCGGCACGCTGATGTACAAATGACGGAGCGGGCGCGGCGCGCCGCTTCAGAAGAAATCATGACGGACAGACGCGGCTTCGGCCATATCGACACCTGGGTGTTCGATCTCGACAACACCCTTTATCCGCATCACGTCAATCTGTGGCAGCAGGTCGATGGCCGCATCCGCGATTTCGTCGCGGACCGGCTCAAGGTCGAGGCCGCCGAAGCCTTCCGCATCCAGAAGGATTATTATCGCCGCTACGGCACCACGATGCGCGGCATGATGACCGAGCACGGCGTCAGCCCCGACGACTTTCTGGCTTACGTCCACGACATCGATCACTCGCCGCTGGAGCCCAACCCGGCGATGGGACAGGCGCTGGCCAAACTGCCCGGCCGCAAACTGATCCTGACCAACGCCTCCGTCGCCCATGCCGAGAAGGTGCTGGAGCGGCTTGCTCTCGGCGTCACCTTCGACGGCGTGTTCGACATCATCTCCGCCGAGTTCGAGCCGAAGCCCGCGCGCCAGACTTACCGGCGCTTCCTCGATCTGCACGGCGTCGATGCCGGGCGCGCGGCGATGTTCGAGGACCTCGCCCGCAATCTCGCGATCCCGCATGAGTTCGGCATGACCACCGTATTGGTGGTGCCGGACGGCACCAGGGAGGTCGTGCGCGAAGCGTGGGAAATGGAGGGCCGCGACGCCCCCCACGTCGACCATGTCACCGAAAACCTGACAGGATTTCTGGCGCAATTAGCGAAGTCCTGATCGCGCCCGCCTTGCTCTCCCCGGAAAATTCCGTCAAAGATCGTCTGCAATTATGCAGGCCATCTGCAATTCCTATCCATCTGATTTTCCAAGGAAACCGATGTCTCTCTCCGCCCTCGAAACCACGCTGAACACTGCTTTCGACGCCCGCGACACCGTCAACGCCTCGACCAAGGGCGAGGTGCGCGACGCCGTGGAGCTGGCGCTCGACATGCTCGACAAGGGCGAGGCGCGGGTCGCGGAGCCGCAGGCGAACGGGCAGTGGAAGGTCAATCAGTGGCTGAAGAAGGCCGTGCTGCTGTCGTTCCGGCTGAACGACATGGCGCCGATTCCCGGCGGCCCCGGCGGCGCGCACTGGTGGGACAAGGTGCCCTCGAAGTTCGAGGACTATTCCGAGCAGAGCTTCCGCGAAGCGGGCTTCCGTGCGGTGCCGGGCGCGATTGTCCGCCGCTCCGCCTTCATCGGCAAGAACGTCGTGCTGATGCCGTCCTTCGTCAATCTCGGCGCCTATGTCGATGAGGCGACCATGATCGATACATGGTCCACCGTCGGCTCCTGCGCGCAGATCGGCAAGCACGTCCACATCTCCGGCGGTGTCGGCATCGGCGGCGTGCTCGAGCCGCTACAAGCCGGTCCGGTCATCATCGAGGACGATTGTTTCATCGGCGCGCGCTCGGAAGTGGCCGAGGGCGTCATCGTGCGCAAGGGCGCGGTGCTGTCGATGGGCGTGTTCATCGGCGCATCGACCAAGATCATCGACCGCGCCACCGGCGAGACGTTTGTCGGCGAAGTGCCCGCCTATTCGGTGGTGGTGCCGGGCTCGCTGCCCGGCAAGCCGATGAAGGACGGCACGCCCGGCCCGTCGCTGTATTGCGCGGTGATCGTCAAGCGGGTGGACGAGAAGACCCGCTCGAAGACCTCCATCAACGAATTGTTGCGCGACTGATCCCATGAGCAAGGCGCTCGACATCGCCCGCGACCTGCTGCGTTGCCCTTCGGTGACGCCGGCGGATGCGGGCGCGCTCGGCGTTCTTGAAAAGCTTTTGAAGGACGCGGGTTTTGAAACCCATCGCCTGACCTTTACCGAGCCGGGCGCGGACGACACCGACAACCTCTACGCCCGGATCGGCACCAGCGCACCACACATCACCTTCGCGGGCCACACCGACGTGGTGCCTCCGGGCAATGACGCGGCATGGTCGCACGATGCGTTCGCGGGCGAGGTCGATGGCGGCGTACTGTACGGGCGCGGCGCGGTCGACATGAAGGGCGCGATTGCCTGTTCGGTCGCGGCCGTGCTGGATTATCTGCAAGCGAACGATGGACACCCGAAAGGCTCGATTTCTTTCCTTATCACCGGCGACGAGGAAGGCCCCGCCGTCAACGGCACGGTGAAGTTGCTCGACTGGGCGGCGAAGCGCGGCGAAAAATTCGACCATTGTCTGCTCGGCGAGCCGAGCAACGTCAACGCACTCGGCGATTGCATCAAGGCCGGGCGGCGCGGCTCGCTGTCCGGGACGCTCATCGTCGAAGGCAGGCAGGGCCACGCCGCCTATCCCGACCGCGCGCACAATCCGCTGCCGGACATCGCGGCGCTGGTCAGCGCGCTGAACGCCGACCCGCTCGATCAGGGCAGCGAACATTTCCCGCCGTCGAATCTGGAATTTCTCTCGATCGACACCGGAAACCCGGCGTGGAACGTGATCCCCGCGCAGGCACGGGCGCGCTTCAACATCCGCCATAATGACAGCCGCACGCAGGACGCGCTGCGCAAGTTGATCGAGGAACGCGTCGAAAAACTTTCCGGCAACCGCATCACCGCGCGCATCGAATGGGAGCCGTCGAACGCAGACGCCTTCCTGACGCAGCCCGGCGCGTTCACCGATCTCGTCACCGGCGCGATCAGCGAGGTCACCGGCCGCACGCCGAAACTCGACACCGGCGGCGGCACCTCGGATGCGCGTTTCATCACGCATTATTGCCCGGTGCTGGAATTCGGCCTCGTCGGCCAGACCATGCACCAGATCGACGAGCGCACGCCGGTCGCCGATCTCGAAGCCCTGACGAAAATCTATCGCGGCGTGCTGGATCGCTACTTCAAGTGAGGGCGCGCGCATGAGCGGCAACATCCTCGTTCTCACCGCCATCGACGACGAACTCGACAAGGCGCGCGCGCCGGACGGCGTCGAAGTGATCTACACCGGCGTCGGCAAGGTCAACGCGGCAAGCGCTGCGACGCTCGCGCTTTTAGTGCTGCGCCCGCGCCTCGTCGTCAATTACGGCACCGCCGGGAAAATTCACAAGATGCACAACGGCCTCGTCGAGGTCGCCCATGTTATTCAACGCGACATGATGGCGATGCCGCTAGCACCGCGCGGGCGCACGCCATTTTCACCGGAGATCGATCGTCTGTCCTCCGGGCACGACGGCGTGATCTGCGGCACCGGCGACAGTTTCGTCACCGCGGCCGATCCATGGCTGGTCGAGAACAACGTCGATATCGTCGACATGGAGCTTTACGCCATCGCCCATGTCTGCCAGCGTCATTCGATGCCGTGGCGCGCGTTCAAGTTCATCACCGACGAGGCCGACGACAACGCCGCCGATCACTGGCAGGACAACGTCAAAGACGGCGAAGAACTGTTCTGGGATGCGATGAAGCCGCTGCTCGCGCAGACCGCTCAGTAATCCACCTTCACCAGATATAGCCCGTCCGGCGGTGCGACCGGACCACAGGCGGCGCGATTGCGCGCATTGAGCGCCTTGCGCATGTCGTCAGCATTCCAGCGCCCATGCCCGACCCAGACCAATGAGCCGACCATCGAGCGGACCTGGCTGTGCAGGAACGAACGTGCGGAGGTGATGATGTTGACGGCATCGCCGTGGCGCACGACATCAAGCTGATCGAGCGTCTTCTCCGGCGACTTCGCCTGACATTCGGTGTCGCGGAATGTCGTGAAATCGTGCTTGCCGATCAGCACCTGCGCGGCGTCCTGCATTTTCGCGACATCGAGCGGCCGCGCCACGCGCCACGCATGATTCACATCGAGCGCGAGGTTCGCGCGGCGGTTGCTGATGCGATAGATGTAGTGCCGCTTGAGCGCCGAGAACCTCGCCTCGAACGTCTCCGGCACGATCTCCGCCGACAACACGCCGATGGGATGCGGCCGCAGATGCGCGTTCAGCGCGTCACGCACGCGATCGGCGCGATAGGTTTTTTCCAGATCGATATGCGCGACCTGCCCCAGCGCATGCACGCCGGCATCGGTGCGGCCCGCGCCATTCACGCGCACACGGCTTCCCGTCATTGCATGGACGGCATCTTCCAGCGCGCCCTGTACCGATGGGCCGTTGTCCTGATACTGCCAGCCACAAAACGGCGTGCCGTCATATTCGATGATGAGCTTGTAGCGCGGCATCAGACCACACGCAGCGGTGGCGACAACGGTGTACCGCGCAGAAAGTCCGCCGCCATCATCGGCTGCTTGCCCGCGCGCTGGATTTGAATAAGGCGGATCGCGCCACTCCCACATGCGATTGTCAGCCGATCGTCGAGCAGCGCGCCCGGCGCGCCTGAGCCTTTCGCCAGTTCACACCGCAACACCTTGATGCGAACCGGCGCGCCATCGATCTCCACCTCGAACCACGCGCCAGGAAACGGCGACAGACCATGGATATGTCGCAGCACCTCGCGCGCGGGTTTCGTCCAGTCGATCTTCGCCTCAAGCTTGCCGATCTTGGCGGCGTAGGTGACACCCGGTTCATCCTGCGGCGTAAGAGCGAGACGGCCCTGCTCCAGCGCGGCCATCGCCCGCACCATGAGGTCCGCACCGCGCGGCGCGAGCGCGTCGTGCAGATCCTGCGCGGTCATCTCGTCCGTGATCGGCAGGCGGTCCGTCATCGCGACATCGCCGGTATCGAGCCCGACGTCCATCTTCATCACCATGACACCGGATTCGGCATCGCCCGTCATGATGGCGCGCTGGATCGGCGCGGCGCCGCGCCAGCGCGGCAGCAGCGAGGCATGAAGGTTGAAGCAGCCCAGCGGCACAGCGTTGAGAATATTTTCGGGCAGGATCATGCCGTAGGCGACGACGACTGAGGCATCGGCCTTGTGGGAGCGAAATTCGACTTCCGCTTCCGGTGTCTTCAGCGTGGACGGCGTCAGCACGGCAAGGCCCAGTTCGCGCGCCGCTCGCTCCACAGGCGTGGGCTGCAATTTCATGCCGCGCCCTGCGGGCTTGGCCGCGCGGGTATAGACCGCCACGATCTCGTGGCCGTGCGCATGCAGCGCGCGTAGCGTCGGCACCGCGAAATCCGGCGTGCCCATGAAGATCAGACGAAGCGGCATGAGGCTCGCTGTTACTTCGCCGCGAGTTTCGCGGCCTTGGTGAACTTCTTCATCACGCGGTCGCGCTTGAGCTTGGACAGATAGTCGATGAACAGAACGCCGTTGAGATGATCGATCTCGTGCTGGATGCAGGTCGCGAACAACCCTTCCGCATCCTCCTCATGCACCTTGCCGTCGAGGTCCATGAAGCGCACACGCACCGATGCCGCCCGCTCGACTTCCTCATAATATTCCGGGATCGACAGGCAACCTTCCTCGTAAACCGAAAAATCCTCGGACTTCGACAGAATTTCCGGATTGATGAAGACTCGCGGCGCCTTCTCGCCCTCCTTCTTGGCGAGGTCCATGGTGATCAGCCGCAACGGCACCGCCACCTGGATGGCGGCGAGTCCGATGCCCGGCGCGTCGTACATGGTTTCGAACATGTCCTCGGCGAGCGCGCGCACCTCGGGCGTGATCTTGGCGACAGGATCGGAGACAGCGCGCAGGCGCTTGTCAGGAATGCTGATGATGTCACGAATGGCCATGCCCGCGATGTAATCGCTGCGCGTTTCGCGGTCAAACGGCCCATGCGGACTCGCGCCCGGCGCGGCCGAAATAAATTATTAACCATAAATGTTCCCTATTCGTTCGCACCGCATTCCGAATCGCGCTACAGTGCCGCGATGAACGAGATCCTGTTTTCCATCGGCGACCTTCCCGTCCGCACCGGCGCGGCCCTGCTCGGCTTCGGCGTGCTCGCGCTTGTTCTGCTCGCGATCATCGCGCTCATCATGTCCCTCTCGGGACGCCGAAGCGCTGCGCTCGCCATGGCGCAGGCGATCCGCGCCGACGAGATGGAGGAGCGCCTCAGCGAGGTGCTGCGCACCCAGAACGAAGCCGCGGGCCGCGTGCACGAGATGGGACAGGCGCTTGTCGGGCGGCAGGCCGAGATGGCGCGCGCAGTGAACGAGCGGCTGGATTCGGTGACGCACCGCGTCGGCCAGTCCATGGAGCAGACCACGCGCAACACCATGGACAGCCTGCGCGCGCTGCACGAGCGCCTCGGCATCATCGACAACGCACACAAGAACCTCACCGATCTCACCACGCAGGTCACGACGCTGCGCGACGTGCTCGCCAACAAGCAGGCGCGCGGCGCGTTCGGGCAGGCGCGGATGGAAGCCATCGTGCAAGACGGGCTACCGAAAGGCTCCTTCGCCTTCCAGCACACACTGACCAACAACAAGCGCCCGGATTGCGTGGTGTTCCTGCCCGACCAGCGGCCACTTTGCATCGACGCGAAATTTCCGCTCGAAGCCGTCACCGCGCTGCGCGAGGCGAAAACCGACGACGAGAAGAAATTTGCTTCGCAGCGGCTGCGGCAGGACGTGATGAAGCACGTCTCCGACATTGCCGAGAAATATCTCGTTCCCGGCGAGACGCAGGACACGGCATTGATGTTCGTGCCGTCCGAATCCGTCTATGCGGAAATCCACGATGGCTTCGACGACGTCGTGCAGAAAGCCTATCGCGCCCGCGTCGTGCTGGTATCGCCCTCGCTCCTGATGCTCGCGATCCAGGTGATGCAGCAGATTTTGAAAGATGCGCGCATGCGCGACGCGGCGGATCAGATCCGCACCGAGGTCATGAACATGATGACCGACATCGAGCGGCTGCGCGACCGCGTCAGCAAGCTCGGAGGCCATTTTGATCAGGTCAACGAGGATGTCCGTCAGGTGCTGATCTCGGTCAACAAGATCGGCAAGCGCGCAGCCAGGATCGAGGAACTCGATTTCGAGAAGACTGACGCGTCCGAGACAGCCAAGGCCAGCGGCGGCTCCGACCTGTTTCCCGCGCAACCGCGTCGGTTGCAGGCGGGGGAGTGACATCCCAATGAGGCGGTCCCCGTGCGGGCGGGGAAAAGTCGGACGAATCTGCTAACACCGCTTCATGACATCGCCCGAGAACGCCGAGACATCCCCCACCCCCCGCACATCTTGGCGCACAGCGCTCGCGGTCTATCTTCAGCCGCGCGTGCTGGTGGTGCTGTTCCTCGGCTTCTCCTCGGGCCTGCCGCTGGCATTGTCGGGCTCGACGCTGCTGGTGTGGATGCGCGAGGCGGGCGTCGATCTCAAGACTATCGGCCTGTTCGCGCTGGTCGGCACGCCCTACACGATCAAGTTTTTCTGGGCGCCGCTGGTCGATGCGCTGAACGTCCCGATCCTCACCCGCCTTCTCGGACGGCGGCGGGCTTGGCTGATCTTTTCCCAATTGCTGCTGATGGCCGCGATCGTGTTGCTGGCGCTGAGCGATCCAACAAGGCCGCTCGGTGTCGCGCTAGCCGCGCTGTTCGTCGCCGCGGCGTCGGCGACGCAGGACATCGTGATCGACGCCTTCCGCGTCGAGGCGCTGCCCGAGAACGAGCAGGCCGCCGGCATGGCCTCTTATGTCGCGGCCTATCGCGTCGGCATGCTGCTCTCGACCGCGGGCGCGCTGTTTCTCGTCAGCGGGTTCGAGAGCGCCGGCTTGAACCGGCATGCGGCATGGCAGTGGGGCTACATCGCGATGGCGGCGCTTGTCGTCATCGGCATGGTGACCGCGTTGCTCGCCACCGAGCCTGAATCATCGCGGCGGTCCGAAGAAGGCAGCACCGAGCGCACGTTCGGCCGCATCGTTCATGCCGCGACCGGCGCGTTCACCGAATTCGCGGCCTACAAGGATGCGTGGGCCATTCTCGCTTTCGTCGTGCTGTTCAAGTTCACCGATGCGTTTTCCGGCACCATGACCGCCCCCTTCGTGATTGATCTCGGCTTCACCCGCAATGATTACGCTGCCATCGTGAAAGGGCTCGGCCTTGGCGCGACGCTGCTCGGCGGGTTCGCGGGCGGCTTTCTCGCCAGCCGCTACTCGCTGGTCGCGAGCCTGTGGATCGGCGGCATCCTGCAAGCCGTCGCCAATTTGTCATTCTCGTGGCTCGCCATCGTCGGCATCGATCATTACGCGCTGGCGCTGGCGATCACCGCCGAGAACTTCACCAGCGCCGTCGGCACCGTGATCTTCGTCGCCTATCTCTCCGCTCTATGTAGGAACCCCGCGCACACCGCGACCCAATACGCGCTGCTCACCGCGCTTGCTGCCATCGGGCGCACCTATCTCTCATCCGGCGCGGGCTATGTTGCGGCCGCGACCGGCTGGGCATGGTTCTTCGCGATCTGCATGCTGGTCGCAATACCGAGCTTCATGCTGCTGGCATGGTTGCAGGCGCGCGGGCATTTCGAGACGCTCGGTCCGATCAAGACGTAGGTTAAAACAACGTCCGCTGTCGCATCGCCGCCGACAGCGTGCCCTCGTCGAGATAATCGAGCTCGCCGCCGACCGGCACACCATGCGCGAGCCGCGTCACCTTCACGCCCGCGTCCTGCAACAAATCAGTGACGTAATGCGCCGTGGTCTGGCCATCGACAGTCGCGTTGAGCGCGAGAATGATCTCCGTCACCTCGGGCGCCTGCGCGCGCGTCACCAGCGCGTCGATGGTGAGATCCTGCGGCCCGATGCCGTCGAGCGGCGACAGCGTCGCGCCCAGCACATGATAGCGGCCCTGCGTGGCGTGCGCGCGCTCCAGCGCCCAGAGGTCGGCGACATCGGCCACCACCACGATGATCGCCGGATCGCGGCGCGTGTCGGTGCAGATCGTGCACGGGTTCTGCGTGTCGATGTTCCCGCAGGTATGGCACACTTGGATGCGCTCGATCGCGACCTGCAACGCGGAAGCCAGCGGCGTCATCAACGCTTCGCGCTTCTTGATGAGGTGCAGCGCCGCGCGCCGCGCCGAACGCGGGCCGAGGCCCGGCAGCCGCGCCAGCAACTGGATCAGCCGCTCGATCTCGGGTCCGGCAACCGTGGACGCCATCTCAGCCGAGACCCAGCCCCGGAATGTTGAACCCGCCGGTGATGGACTTCATCCGCTCCTGCATCGCGTCTTCCGCCTTGCGGCGCGCGTCGTTCTGGGCCGCGACAAGCAGATCCTCCAGCACCTCGCGCTCCTCCGCCTTCATCAGCGACGGATCGATGGACACCGACTTCAACTCCATCTTCGCGGTCATGCGCACGGTGACCATGTTGCCCCCGGCCGAGCCTTCGACCTCGATCTGGTCGAGCTGCTCCTGCATCTCCTTCATCTTCGATTGAAGCTGGGCGGCCTGCTTCATCATGCCGAGAAAATCAGCCATCAATTGTCCTTCTCGTTCTCAAAGATCGTCGTCGTTATCGAAGCCGTCGCCATCGTCCTCGACCGGCATCACCGCTGGCGGCGGCTCCGGCGCGAGACGGCGCACATCGATTACCTGCGCGCCGGGAAACGCCGTCATCACCGCCTGCACGCGCGGGTCGGCCTGCACGTTTTCGGTGAGCTTGTCCTTTTGCTCGCGCGCCTGCGCGCGCAACGTCGGCTGGCCTTCTTCGTTCGAGACCGCCACGGCCCAGCGGCGGCCGGTCCATTGCTTGAGCTTGCGTTGCAGATCGTTGACGACCGAGCGCACGGCGCTGCGCTCCAGTGCAACCTCGAGCTTGCCGTCCTCCATCCGCACCAGCCGAAGATCGGCCTCCAGCGCGGTCTTGAGCGCGATGTCGCGCTTCTCGGCCGCGAGCGCGACGATCTCGGGATAGCTCGACAGCCGCAGTGTGGGCGCAGTCTGGGGCGCCGTCGATTGCACCGGTTGCGGCTGCTGGCGCGCCACGGTCTCGCCTGATGAGCGTTGCGGCGGCAGCGCGCGCGGCGCGGGCGATGTCGGCGCGGATGCGCGCGGCGCGGCACCAGCGCCGGAAACAGGCGAAGATGCAGTAGGCGCACCGCCCCCCTCGCCGATCATCCTGATGGCCTCGTCCGGCGTCGGCAGATCCGCGACATAGGCGATGCGCACCAGCACCATTTCGGCGGCGGCCTGCGGGCGCGTGGCGTTCTGCACCTCCGCGATGCCCTTGAGCAGCATCTGCCACATCCGCGACAGCACGCGCATCGAGAGCTTGGTCGCGAACTCGCGCCCGCGCGTACGCTCCGCCTCGCCAAGCGCGACGTTGTCCGCCGTCGCGGGCACGACCTTCACCCGCGTGACGAAGTTCACGAACTCGGCGAGATCGCTCAGCACCACCACCGGATCGGCACCGGTGTCGTACTGCTCGCGGAATTCGGCGAAGGCGCTGGCGATATCGCCTTTCGCCAGATGCTCGAACAGATCGATCACGCGGGTACGGTCGGCGAGGCCGAGCATCTGCCGCACGTCCTCGGCACGCACGAGGCCCGCCGCATGCGCGATCGCCTGATCGAGCAAAGATAGAGAATCGCGCACCGAGCCTTCGGCGGCGCGTGCGATCAGGCCCAGCGCCTCGGGTTCCGCCTCGACGCCTTCGCGTGTCACGATATTGGCGAGATGCGCCATCAGCACGTCTGCATCGACGCGGCGCAGATCGAAACGCTGGCAGCGCGACAGCACCGTCACCGGCACTTTACGGATTTCGGTGGTGGCGAACACGAACTTGGCGTGCTCCGGCGGCTCCTCCAGCGTCTTGAGGAAGGCATTGAACGCTTTCTCCGACAGCATGTGGACTTCGTCGATGATGTAGACCTTGTACCTTGCGCTCGATGGTGCATAGCGCACGCCATCGGTGATCTGGCGCACGTCATCGATGCCGGTGTGGGACGCGGCGTCCATCTCCAGCACGTCGATGTGCCGGCTTTCCATGATCGCCCTGCAATGCACACCGGGCGCGGGCATGGTGATGGTCGGCCCCTTCACCGAGCCGTCGGCCAATTCGTAATTCAGCGCGCGGGCGAGAATGCGCGCAGTCGTGGTCTTGCCGACGCCGCGCACGCCGGTGAGGATCCAGGCCTGCGGAATGCGTCCGGTCTCGAACGCATTCGAGAGCGTGCGGACCATCGCGTCCTGTCCGATCAGGTCGTCGAAATTCGAGGGACGATATTTGCGCGCCAGAACGCGGTAGCCGGATGCGCTCGAAGTCCCGCCCGTGTCGGCGGCAATGCCGGGACCCATATCAAGGCCCGCTTGATCGTCCGCACTCAGGCCTGGAAGGTCGGACTCTGACATCGAACGATCCGCATCGGTTATCGGGCGCGCCGCTCTGCCACGCGGAATGGCGGGCAGTCGGCCGGCATCGCGCCAGCCCCGGCATGAAAAGAGGTAGGAGACTGACGAGCGACCCGATCCGGACCTCGTTAGGGCTGCTTCCTTCCGGACCTGACCCGGTTGGCGAGTGGCTCGTCCACCGCCAATCTCCCGAGGCCTATTTGGGGCCAAACCGGCGGGAAAGCAAGCAAGGCGGCGGCGGTTTTACCGCTTTACACGGCGGAGCGAAGGCACGCAGGACGATGCCCGGATGCGTATTCCGGCGGATGCGCAAGTTCCTCACGCAGGTGTTTACCCTGCTAGAGTGAGACGTTGCAGAATCAATTGCGAGGCCCGCATGCCGTCATCGTGGTCGCTTCATCATCAACTCGCGAAGGACACGCTTGAAGTCGGCGACCTGCCGCTGTCGCGCCTCCTCATCATCAAGGATTCCAATTATCCGTGGCTCCTGCTGGTGCCGCGCCGCGACGGAGCATCGGACATCATCGACCTCAACGAGGTCGAGCAGGCGCAGCTCACCACCGAGATCAACCGCGTCTCGAAGGCGCTGAAAGAGATCACCAGGCCCGACAAGCTGAACGTCGCGGCGCTCGGCAATGTCGTGCCGCAACTGCACGTGCATATCATCGCGCGGCGGATCAGCGACGCCGCCTGGCCGCGTCCGGTCTGGGGGCTGTTGCCGCCAGCACCCTACGACCCCGCCGAAGCCGCACGCTTCACGCAGGCGTTGCGCGACAAAATCTGGATCGCGTGAACCGCGCATTCGCGCGTCAGGTATGGCCCATATGATCTCAGGAGGGGAACCGGCTGCATGGTCCGGCTGTTTCCTTCAAATGCCTCGCTCGTTTGAGGGGAACCCGCATGCCCGCACAACGCCGATCGGCCGCCCCTAACATCCTTTGCATCGGCATGCCGGTGCGCGATCTGGTGTTCCGCGTCGAGAACATCCCGGCGCGCGGCAACAAGATGCGCGCCACGCATTTCACCGAATATAGCGGCGGCAACGCGTTCAATGCCGCCATCGCCATCGTCCGCCTCGGCGGCCGGGTGCTGATGTCGGGGCCGATGGGCCATGCCGGAGAGAAGGCCGCCGAACAAATTCTGGAGGATGTCGCGCGCGAAGGCATCGACGGCAGCGCGATGGTGCGGATGCCCGGCCTCGTGACGCCGATCTCCAACATCATGATCGACGCCACCGGCGAGCGGACCATCGTCACCTACCGCGATCCGGAGATGTGGAACGTGACGCTGCCCGATACCGATGAACTGCTGAAGGACTGCGACGCGATCCTCACCGAGAACCGCTGCGGTTTCGTGCGCGATCTCTGCTTCGAAGCCAGGGAGCGCGGCATTCCGGTGATCCTCGACGCCGACCGCGCGATGCCGCTGGACGAGCCGCTGCTGCAAGCCTCCAGTCACATCGTGTTTTCCGCCGAAGCCCTGCACGCCACCACGGGGGCCGGGAATGACACCGACGCGTTGCGCGCCATCGCGGCGCTGACATCGGCCTTCGTCGGCGTGACCAACGGCGCGGACGGCATGACATGGCTCGAAGACGGACAGCCCCGCCACATGGCGGCGTTCCAGATCGAGGCGGTGGACACGCTCGGCGCGGGCGACGTGTTCCACGGGGCGTTCACGCTGGCGATCGCCGAGGGCCGTTCCATCGAGGACGCGATGCGCTTTTCCGCCGCCGCCGCCGCGTTGAAATGCACCCGGTACGGCGGCGCGTTCGGATCGCCTCAACGCATTGAAGTTGAAAAGTTTTTGGCAAAATTAGTGACGCTGCATTTCGCCTGACAGCGTTCCGGAATCTGGACTTGCCGTGAGAATATTTTTCTATATGATGGCTATATATCCCATTCATATAGAAGAATGTTTTCAATGTCAGAGACCGACCTCGCCACCGCCGTGCCCGACGCTCCCCGCCGGCTCGATGCCATCGACCGCAAGATTTTGACCGTGTTGCAGGACGACGCCTCCCTGTCGGTTGCCGAAATCGGCGACCGGGTCGGTCTGTCATCGACGCCGTGCTGGAAGCGCATCCAGCGGCTGGAAGCCGAGGGCATCATCCTGCGCCGCGTCGCGCTGGTCGATCAGAACAAGATCGGCCTCGGCATCACCGTGTTTGTTTCAGTCGAGAGCGGCGACCATTCCGATGCCTGGCTGAAGACCTTCGCCACCGCCGTGAAGGCGATGCCCGAGGTGATGGAATTCTACCGAATGGCGGGCGATGTCGATTACATGCTGCGCGTCGTCGTCGCCGACATGCAAAGCTACGATGTCTTCTACAAAAAGCTCATCAGCGCCGTGGCGCTGAAGAACGTCACCTCGCGCTTCGCGATGGAGAAGATCAAATCGGTGACGGCCCTGCCCGTGCCGGCCCTGACCCCGGCCTGAGACAGGGCCTTCCTGAACATCCCTTCGCCTGCTCCGCCAACGCGCCGCCCCGCCAGCGGCGCGTTTGCTTTTGGCCGGGGAGCGTCTCCCTAAATAATCGCTTTTATAGATTGAATATACATATACAATGCGTTTGAACGATTAATCGTGATTTGCGATCAGTGGCCGCATTCAAGGAGTTCGGCCCATGTCCACCATCACTTACACCTCCGCGGAGCAGGATAAGCCCCGCACCCAACGCAGCTTTCGTGTCACGGGCATCTGGCCGGGCCTGTTCCTGACGACCCTAATCGCTTGCGCCGCCTATGGCCTGCACCTGCTTCCCGTCGTCTCCACCTTCAGCCCGCTGATCCTCGCGATCCTGCTCGGCATGATCTTTCACAACGTCGTCGGCACGCCCGCCAGCGCCAAGCCGGGGGTCACCTTCTCGCTGCGTCGGATCCTGCGGCTGGCGATCATCATGCTCGGCCTGCAACTGACCGTATTGCAGATCGGCGAGATCGGCGCGACCGGCATCGCCATCATCGCGGTGACGCTCATCGCCACCTTCCTGTTCACCGGCTGGTTCGGCCGCGTGATGGGCATCGACCCCAAGCTCGCCCAGCTCATCGGCGCAGGCACCTCGGTCTGCGGCGCGTCCGCCGTGATCGCGACCAACACCGTGACCGACGCGCACGATGAAGATGTCGCCTACGCGGTCGCCTGCGTCACCGTGTTCGGCTCGATCGCGATGTTCGCCTACCCGACGCTCGGCACCCTGCTGCATCTCGACCCGCGCGCCTACGGCCTGTGGGCCGGCTCCTCGATCCATGAGATCGCGCAGGTCGTTGCCGCTGCCTTCCAGGAAGGCCGTCAGGCCGGCGAGTTCGGCACCATCGCCAAGCTGTCCCGCGTGATGCTGCTGGCGCCGCTGGTGATCGCGCTCGGCATTGCCGCCGCCCGCCGCAGCAGCGGCGCCTCCAGCGCCCGCGCGCCGATGCCATGGTTCGTGCTCGGCTTCATCGCGATGATCGCGCTCAACAGCGTCGTCGCCATCCCGCCGGACGCGAAGTCGGTGATCGTTTCCGTCACCACCTTCCTGCTGACCATGGCGCTGGCCGCGATGGGACTCGAAACCGACATCGGCAAACTCTATGCTAAGGGGCTTCGCCCGCTGGCCGTCGGCGCGGTCGCCTCGATCTTCATCTCAGTGCTCAGCCTGACGCTGATCAAGCTGACCTCGTAAGGTAACGAATGACGCTGGAGCAGCTTCGAATCTTCGTTGCGGTTGCGGAGCAGGAGCACATGACCCGTGCCGCAGGCGTTCTCAATCTCACCCAATCGGCGACCAGCGCCGCCATCGCCGCGCTGGAAGACCGTTATGCCGTCAAACTGTTCGACCGGATCGGCCGCAACATCCGCCTGACCGACGCCGGACGGCAATTCGTCGTCGAGGCGCGCGCGGTGCTGGCGCGCGCCGCCGCCGCCGAAGCCGTGCTCACCGATCTCACCGGCCTTGCGCGCGGTTCGCTGTCGCTCGCGGCCAGCCAGACCGTCGGCAATTACTGGCTGCCGCCGCTGATCCATCGCTTCCACCAGAAATATCCCGGCATCAACGTGACGCTGAAGATCGGCAACACCGAACAGGTCACGGCATGGGTGCACAGCGGGCTGGCGGATCTCGGCTTCATCGAAGGCGACATCGAGGACTCTGGACTGTCAATCAGCAATGTCGCCAACGACGAGCTTGCGCTGGTCGTCGCAGACACGCATCCCTGGGCGGCGATGAAGAAGCCCACGGCCGCTGATCTCAAGGACGGAAAATGGGTCGTGCGCGAGCCTGGCTCCGGCACCCGCCATGTGCTCGAGACGGTTCTGTCGGGACTCGGCATCGCCCGCAACGAGATTTCCATCGCGCTCGAACTGCCCTCGAACGAATCGGTACGCGCCGCCGCCGTCGTCGCGGGCGCGGGCGCGACCATCATCTCCCGCATCGTGGTCGCGAACCTTTTAACTTCCGGTGCGCTGGTCGAACTGAAAATCCCGATGCCCTCGCGGCGCTTCTTCCTGCTGCGCCACAAGGAGCATCACGTCACGCAGGCCGAGCGCGAGCTTGAAAAGCTGATTGCGGAGACGCCGCAGTAAACCGCGCTCAGATCTTCTGATTGTATTCGCCGACCTCGGGATGGGTGCGGAGCACCGCATCCATCGCCTCGAACATGTCGCGCATGCGCTGCTCGGACACCGGGCTTTCGACCACGACGACAAGCTCCGGCTTGTTCGACGAGGCGCGCACCAGGCCCCAGCTTCCGTCCTCGCAGGTGACACGCACACCGTTGACGGTGACGAGGTCGCGGATCGGTTGACCGGCGACCTTCTCGCCCTTCGCCTGCGCGGCCTCGAAATGCTTCACCACATCGGCGACGATGCCGTACTTGGCTTCGTCCGCGCAGTGCGGCGACATCGTCGGCGACGACCATGTTTTCGGCAGCGCGTTCTTCAGGTCGGACATTTTCCTGTTGCCCGCGCGCTGGAGCATCTCGCAGATCGCGATGGCCGAGACGAGACCGTCGTCGTAACCGCGCCCGACCGGCGGATTGAAGAAGAAGTGCCCGGACTTCTCGAAGCCCGCCAGCGCGCCCAACTCGTGCGTGCGCCGCTTCATGTAGGAATGGCCGGTCTTCCAGTAGGTCGCGTTAACGCCCTGCTTTTGCAGCACCGGGTCCGTCACGAAGAGACCGGTCGATTTCACGTCCACCACGAACTGCGCATTCTTGTGAACCGCCGACATATCGCGCGCCAGCATCACGCCGACCTTGTCGGCGAAAATCTCCTCGCCGGTGTCATCAACCACGCCGCAGCGGTCGCCGTCGCCGTCGAAGCCGAGACCGACATCCGCCTTGTTGGCGAGCACCGCATCGCGGATCGCGTGCAGCATCTCCATGTCTTCGGGATTGGGATTGTATTTCGGGAAGGTGTGATCGAGTTCAGTATCGAGCGGAATGACGTCGATGCCGAGTTTTTCCAGCACCTGCGGCGCGAACGCACCCGCGGTGCCGTTGCCGCAAGCCACCACCGCGCGGATGCGGCGCGCGAAAGGCTTGCGGTTGGTGAGATCGGCGATGTAGCGCGCCGGGAAATTCTCGTGGAATTGATAGCCGCCGGCCGGCTTCAGCTTGAACGCGGCACCGAGCACGATCTCCTTCAGCCGCGTCATTTCGTCGGGACCGAAGGTGAGCGGACGGTTCGCGCCCATCTTCACGCCGGTCCAGCCATTGTCGTTGTGCGAGGCGGTGACCATGGCGACGCACGGCACGTCAAGATCGAACTGCGCGAAATAGGCCATCGGCGTCACCGCGAGGCCGATGTCGTGCACCTTGCAGCCCGCAGCCAGCAGGCCCGAGATCAGCGCGTATTTGATCGAAGCCGAGTAGCCGCGAAAATCGTGCCCGACCACGATCTCCTGCTTCACGCCCATCTCGCCGATCATGGTGCCGAGGCCCATGCCGAGGGCCTGAATGCCCATCAGGTTGATCTCCTTGCCGAACAGCCAGCGCGCGTCGTATTCGCGGAAGCCGGTGGCCTTCACCATCGGCTCGGACTCGTAGGCATAGGTGTTGGGCTTCAGCTCGGCTTTCGGCTTCGGAAACATGCAGGGGGCCTCGTGGAAAGAACAAGTGGCAAGAGCCATAGCGAGTGCGGCGGCTCGGGAAAAGGCGGGACAGAGACTTTAGAAATGAATTGCGGCAGTTTGGCAGTCATACTACGACCAGATATCTAACGCATTCTTCCCGTCATGACCGACTACCGCCTGCAATACCCCGCCACGAGCCGCAACCGCGACGCCATCCTCGACGTGCTGCGCGGCGTGCTGCCGCCTGCGGGGCTGGTGCTGGAGATCGCGAGCGGTTCGGGCGAGCATATCGTGCATTTCGCGACCGCGCTGCCGGGCCTGACGTTCCAGCCATCGGACCCGGAGGACGCTGCCCGCCTCAGCGTCGCGGCATGGACGGCGGAAACAGGCCTTCCCAACATCCGGCCGCCGCTCGCCATCGACGTGCGGCGTGAGCCGTGGCCGATCGCGCAGGCCGACGCGATGCTGTGCATCAACATGATCCACATTTCGCCGTGGGAGGCGACGCAGGCGCTGATGCGCAACGCCGGGCGAATTCTTGCGAAAGGCGCGCCGTTTTATCTTTACGGGCCCTACCGGCAGACGGAGGTCGTGACCGCCGACAGCAACGAGGCCTTCGACGCGAGCCTGAAGTCGCGCAACCCGCAATGGGGGCTTCGCCAACTGGACGATGTGGCGGCGCTGGCGCGCGAGGCGGGATTCTCGGGGCCCGAGGTGACGCCGATGCCGGCCAACAATCTCAGCGTGGTGTTCCGGCGGATGTGACCAGGCGAGAGCTTACTGCTCCAGCACCAGATTGCCGCTGCTGTATTCAAACCGCTTGAGCTTCGACAGATACGCCATGCCGAGCAGGTTCTGCTGGAGCGCGCCTTCCGGCATCACCAGCGCATCGACATCGCGCACCACCACGCCGCCGATATCGATGCGGTTGATGCGTGCGCGCGCGGCCTTCGCCGGACCGTTCGCGGTGTTCACGCTGGTGGTGTAGTCGCTGAGGAACGGGCGGATGCCGATCCGCTCCGCGTCCTTCTGCGTCAGCGCGATCACGGTCGCGCCGGTATCGACCAGAAAATCGAGATCGCGGCCATCGACCCGCGCCTCGGTGCGGAAGTGTCCGCTGCGGTCGGAGCGCAGCGACACCCGGCGCGACCCGCTAGAGGCGTCCGGCATCGCGGCATAGGCATTCATCACCTTCGCCGGCTGGCTATCGGCCTTCGCGGGCAACGGAAGATCCAGCCGCTCGGCAACCTTGGCTATATAGCTGCCGGAGGCGGCCATGATGATCGCAACGATCAGGACAGTACGCATTCGCCAACGCCTGCTTTCTCGAAACCATGGCCCGCCAAAATCCGCTTCACGCCGATCAGGCCGACCGACTCCCTGCCCGGAGGTGTTAACAAACCGTCCGCCCCGGCAGGCACTGCTCCTGTTTCGGGCAATAGGGTAAGCAAAGTCTTAATTTTGGGGCCGGTTCCCGCTCTCAGGTGCCGCGCGGCTTCACCCGGCGCGTGGGTTCCGCCGCGGCCGGGTCTTCCGGCCAGGGATGGCGCGGATAACGCCCGCGCAGGTCGGCGCGCACGGCAGCATAGGAGCCGCGCCAGAACCCCGGCAGATCGCGCGTCACCTGCACCGGCCGGTGGGCGGGCGACAGCAATTCCACCACCAGCGGCAACCTGCCGTTTGCGATCGAGGGATGGACATTCAGGCCGAACAATTCCTGCAACCTTACCGCAATGGTCGGTCCCTGCTCGGCTTCATAATCGATCGGCAACGGCGTGCCGGTCGGCGCGGTGAAGTGGGTGGGCGCGTCGCGCTCCAGCCGCGCGCGCTTGTCCCATGGCAGCAGCGCCATCACCGCATCGGACAGATCGCCCGCCGAGAGATCGGACAGCGAGGTCTTGTCGATCAGCGCGGGCGCGAGCCAGTCCGCGCGGCTCGCGGCGAGAGCAGTATCGGACAGGTCCGGCCATTCATCGGGCGCGGCCCCTCGCAGGAACATGACGCGGTCACGCCATTGCTTCAGCGGCTTTGACCAAGGCAGACGCTCGAGCCCTGCGGCGACAAGACCATCGGCGAGAATTCGCGCGGTCTCCTCGGACGCCGCGACCGGCAGGTTTTGTTCCGACAGCGTAATCGCATGCAGCCGCTTGCGCCGCCGTGCGCGCAACGCCATCGCGGATTTATCGAAGCTCGTTTCATCCTCGATCGTGATGTGATCGGCGAAACGCGCCTCGATCTCGTCCTGCGTGATGGGTGCTGCGAGCAAGATGCGCCCGCTGGCGGCGGTGCCGGTCAGTTCGGCCACCGCGATATAGGGCGCTTTCGCCAGCGCCGAGGCCGGATCGGCATTGGCGCCGCGTCCGTTGGCCAATGTAAAATTCGCCTTGCCGCGATTGCGCGCGACGCGATCCGGAAACGCGAGCGCGAGTATCGCGCCGGTCGAGAGTCCCTCACCCCGCTCGGTGGGTCGGAGGATTTCCTTCACCTGTCCGACCCATCGCTGCGCCAGTTGCCGCGCACCCTGCGCGCGCGGCGAGCGATCCCGCGCAAAATTCTCCAGCCGCGTGTCGCAATCGACGCTGTCGCCACCAAGCCCGCGCTCGGTCAGAATCGCAGCGATCCGCGCCGCCTCCTCGCCTGCACCATGACGATGTGCATCGACGATCATGCGCGCCAGACGCGGCGGCAGCGCCAGCGCGCGCAACGCCTGGCCTTCCGCCGTGATGCGCCCGTCCACATCCAGCGCATCGAGTTCGCGCAACAGCGCGGCCGCTTCCTTGAGCGCCACCGGCGGCGGGGGATCGAGAAACGCCAGCGTCGCCGGATCGCTTACGCCCCAATGCGCGAGGTCGAGCACCAGCGAGGACAGATCGGCGGAGAGAATCTCAGGCCGCGTGAACGCCTCGAATGATGCCGTCTGCGGCTCGTCCCACAGCCGGTAGCACACGCCGGGCTCGGTGCGCCCCGCGCGGCCACGGCGCTGATCGACCGCCGCGCGCGAGGCGCGAACTGTTTCGAGCCGCGTCAGCGCGATGTCGGGCTCGTAGCGCGGCACCCGCGCCAGCCCTGAATCGACCACGATCCGCACGCCCTCGATGGTGAGCGAGGTTTCCGCGATCGAGGTCGCCAGCACCACCTTGCGCGCGCCCTTCGGCGCGGGCGAGATCGCGCGGTCCTGCACGGCGGCATCGAGCGCACCGAACAGCGGCACAATTTCGATGGAAGGATCGTGGATGCGCTCGGCAAGAAAAGTCTGCGTGCGGCGGATCTCTGAAGCGCCCGGCAGGAACGCCAGCACCGAGCCGGAATCCGCACGCAACGCGGACGCGATCGCGTCCGCCATCTGCCGCTCGATCTGAACATCCGGCTTGCGGCCGAGATAGCGCGTCTCGACCGGGTAGGCGCGGCCCTCGCTCTCGATCACGGGCGCATCGCCCAGCAGTTTCGCGACCCGCGCGCCGTCGAGCGTCGCCGACATCACCAGAATGCGCAGGTCTTCACGCAAGCCCGCTTGCGCATCGCGCGCGAGCGCGAGACCCAGATCGGCATCGAGCGAGCGTTCGTGGAATTCGTCGAACAGTACCGCCGCGACGCCCTTGAGTTCAGGATCGTCGAGAATCTGGCGGGTGAAGATGCCTTCCGTCACCACTTCGATCTGCGTCTTGCGCGAGATTTTAGAGCCGAAGCGGACGCGATAGCCGACGCGTTCCCCGACCTTCTCGCCAATCGTGTGCGCCATCCGCTCGGCGGCGGCACGCGCTGCGATGCGGCGCGGCTCCAGCACGATGATCTTGCCCTCTCCTACCCACGGCGCATCGCGCAGCGCCAGCGGCACCCGCGTGGTCTTGCCCGCGCCGGGCGGCGCGACCAGCACGGCGGTATTGGTCCGCGCGAGCGTCGCCGCGAGATCGCCGAGGACGGCATCGATGGGAAGGGGCGTGGTGAAGTTCATCAAATCCATCAGCGTCGCTCCCGCGAAGGCGGGAGCCCATAACCACCAAGGTGGCCGGCGCCATGCTTATATCAGCTTGTCAGGAAAGTATGGGTCCCCGCCTCCGCGGGGACGACATCGCAAATAGGGTGCGAGCGCCTGCTCAAGCGGCTCAGATATCTCCCCGCCCCACGCTCTCGTAAATGAAGCCGAGCGCCTTCATCTCGTCGCGGCGGTAGATGTTGCGCAGATCGACGATCACCGGATGCGCCATCTCCTGTTTCAGCCGCACCAGATCGAGCGCGCGGAACTGCACCCACTCGGTGACGATCACCAGCGCATCCGCGCCCTTGGCACAGTCGTAGGGATCGACGGCGTAGGCAATGTCCGGCAGATCGTGCTTCGCCAGCTCCATGCCGACCGGATCGTAGGCCCGCACCTGCGCGCCGAGATCGAGCAGGCCCGTGATCAGCGGAATCGACGGCGCCTCGCGCATGTCGTCGGTCTCCGGCTTGAAGGTAAGGCCGAGCACCGCCACCGTCTTGCCGCGCAGATTGCCGCCGACAGCCGCCGCGACCTTGCGCGCCATCGCGCGCTTGCGGTTGTCGTTCACCGCCAGCACCGCCTCGACGATGCGCAGCGGCACGTCGTGATCGAGCGCGGTCTTCACCAGCGCGCGGGTATCCTTGGGAAAGCACGAACCGCCGAAGCCCGGCCCCGCGTTGAGAAATTTCGAGCCGATGCGGTTGTCGAGGCCGATGCCGCGCGCCACCTCCTGCACGTCCGCGCCGACCTTCTCCGACAGATCGGCGATCTCGTTGATGAAGGTGATCTTGGTCGCGAGAAACGCGTTCGCCGCGTACTTGATGAGTTCGGCGGTGCGCCGCTCGGTGTACATGATCGGCGCCTGGTTGAGATAAAGCGGACGATAGACCTCGCCCATCGCCTTGCGCGCGCGCTCGTCGTCGGTGCCGACCACGATGCGGTCGGGATGCTTGAAGTCGCGGATCGCGGCACCCTCGCGCAGGAATTCCGGATTCGACGCCACCGCCACATCCGCGTTCGGATTGGTTTCGCGGATGATGCGCTCGACCTCGTCGCCGGTGCCCACCGGCACGGTCGATTTCGTGACGACGACAGTGAAGCCCTTCAGCGCGGCGGCGATCTCGCGCGCGGCCGCGTGGACGTAGCTCAGGTCCGCGTGGCCGTCGCCGCGACGCGACGGCGTGCCGACCGCGATGAACACCGCATCCGCTTCGCCGACGGGCCCGGCAAGATCGGTCTGGAAATCGAGGCGGCCCGCCTTCACGGAGGCTTCGACAAGCTGATCGAGACCCGGCTCGAAGATCGGCATCTCGCCGCGATGGAGCGCCGCGATCTTGGCGGCATCGGTATCGACGCAGGTCACGCGATGGCCGAAATCGGCGAAACAGGCGCCCGAGACAAGCCCGACATAGCCCGTCCCGATCATCGTTATCCGCATTTGTCAGCCCGCCTCATGGTTAACACCCGCTTGACGAATTCCTTCGCCTCTTAGCGGCTTTGGTAACGGGAGAAAACCCATGCCGCAAACCCAAAGAGCAACCCGGCATGACATTTGAATGAATAAACCGGAATGAAACCTGGGGCATCGAATGTGCCGCCAGCATACCGGACATGGGACAATGGTGAGCAAAAACGGGACACATGCGGCACCTCGCGTCAATGCCGAGCGCGTCGACTGGGTCGATTACGCCAAGGGCATCTGCATCATCATGGTGGTGATGATGCATTCGACGCTCGGCGTCGAGGCCGCGACCGGCCAGACCGGCTTCATGCATCTGGTCGTGGCTTTCGCCAAGCCGTTCCGGATGCCCGACTTCTTCCTGATCTCCGGCCTGTTCCTGCCGCTCGTCATCAACCGCGACTGGCGCACCTATCTCGACCGCAAGGTGGTGCATTTCTTCTACTTCTATCTGCTCTGGACCGCGATCCAGTTCGGCTTCAAGGCGCCGCATTTCGCCGCCGAAGGCGGAAGCTGGGCGCATGTCGGCGTGATGTATCTGGAAACCTTCATCGACCCGTTCGGCACGCTCTGGTTCATCTATCTGCTGCCGATCTTCTTCGTCGTCACCAAGGCGACGCTGCGCGTGCCAGCCTGGGCGATCTGGATCATCGCCGCGCTGCTGGAAACTTCCCACCTCAATACCGGCTGGACCACGATCGACGAATTCGCCTCCCGCTTCGTCTATTTCTATACCGGCTACCTGTTCTCCAGGCACGTGTTCGCGCTCGCGGAAGCCATGCGCCGCAATCCGGGGCTCGCTTGTGCCGGACTCGGTGCATGGGCGCTGGCGAATGCGGGCCTCGTCTATGCCGGCATGAGCGAGTGGCCGGTGATCTCTCTGGCGCTCGGCATCGCCGGTGCATGCGCCATCATCACCATCGCCACGCTGCTCGCCCGCATGAACTGGATCGGAGCGATCCGCTACTGCGGCGAACATTCGATCGTGATCTACCTCGCCTTCTTCCTGCCGATGGCATCGACCCGTACGCTGCTGCTGAAAACGCACCTCATCACCGACATCGGATGGATCTCGCTGATCGTCACCGCCGTCGGCGTGACCGGCTCGCTCCTGATCTGGTGGGCGCTGCGCAACACAAGGCTCGGCTTCCTGTTCACGCGCCCGGCGATGTTCTGGATCGCCCCGCCGAAACAGCGGGTGGTGTTGCAGCCCGCGGAGTAAATCCGCTCCTACTGCAACATTCCGGGCTTCACGCCGTCTTTCATGTCCGCGATCCGCTCGCGATACGCATCGGCATCGCCGAAATCGGCGAACCCGACATAATGCGGATGCGGGCCCAGCACGCGGCGCGCATGCTTGATCGGACACCAGTAGACCTCGGTGCGCGACGCCACTTCGCGAACGAAGGCGACCGTCTGGTTGAAATACGAACAGTAGGCGCAGTTTATCTTCTCGATGATATTCAGATAGGCGAGGTGATGCCGGTCGAACACCAGATAGTCGCGGCGGCGCACTTTCGGAATTCCGTAGATCGGAAAACAGATCGCCTGATAGGCCATCACGAAAATATCGAGAACGATCATCGGAACGATCAGCGAGTAGATCACCGGCGCGGTCAGCATCACCAGCAGATTGGCCTCGAACAGATAGCGCAGCGTGTGGGTCTTCATGGTTTGGTGAAGGCGGCGAACCTCCTGCTCGAAAACCACGCGCCGGTTGTGCATCTCGTAACGCAGGGCTTCGCGCCGCCGCGTCAACTCGGCCTCGATGTCGGTCTCGGCCGCCCGCAGCTTCTCGAACAATTCTGACAACTGCGCATCCATCATAGTCTCCTTCGTCACCGACACCGCAACCGGCCATGGAAAACGCTTCTCAAAACTGTTTCCACGGCATTTCCAGGTAGCGCCGATCCGGTTCAGGGTGATATTGCCTAGGTTCCCTCCTATATGAGCGCCATGGCAAAGTCCCCCGCAAAATCCGCCGCTCCGCGCACGCCCGCCGGGGTGAAGCCGCCCGCGAAGGGCGACCATGTGTTTCTGGTCGACGGCTCGGGTTACATCTTCCGCGCCTATCACGCGCTGCCGCCGCTGAATCGCAAATCGGACGGCTTGCAGGTCAACGCCGTGCTCGGCTTCTGCAACATGCTGTGGAAGCTGATGCGCGACATGCCGCCGGACAACCGGCCGACGCACCTCGCCATCGTGTTCGACAGGTCCGAGGTCACGTTCCGCAACACGATCTATCCCGAATACAAGGCACACCGTCCGCCCGCGCCGGACGATCTCATTCCGCAATTCGCGCTGATCCGCGAAGCGGTGCGCGCCTTCGACCTGCCCTGCCTCGAACAGGCGGGCTTCGAGGCCGACGACCTGATCGCGACCTATGTGCGGCAGGCCTGCGAGCGCGGCGCGAGCGCGACCATCGTCTCCTCCGACAAGGACCTGATGCAACTCGTGACCGATTGCGTCACGATGTACGACACCATGAAGGACCGCCGCCTCGGCATCCCCGAGGTGATCGAGAAGTTCGGCGTGCCGCCGGAGAAGGTGGTCGAGGTGCAGGCGCTGGCGGGCGATTCCGTCGACAATGTGCCGGGCGTGCCCGGCATCGGCATCAAGACCGCAGCCCAACTCATCAATGAATATGGCGACCTTGAAACGCTGCTCGCGCGCGCAGGCGAGATCAAGCAGCCGAAGCGGCGCGAGTCGCTGATCGAACATGCCGGGAAGGCGCGCATCTCCCGCGAACTCGTGCTGCTCGACAACAACGTGAAACTCGACGTTCCGCTCGACGAGCTTGCTGTGCACGAGCCGGATTCGCGCAAGCTGATCGCGTTCCTCAAGGCGATGGAATTCTCCACGCTGACGCGGCGCGTGGCCGAATACGCCCAGATCGACGCCGCCGATGTGCGTCCCGACGATCACCTGAAAAGCGCGAACGCACCTTCGCCTCTCCCGCCTTCGGGGGAAGCCAGCGCGCGCAGCACGACGGGTAGCGACCTTTTTTCCAGCGACGACACCCCGCCCTCCCCCGCGCGCGGGGGAGTGAGCAGGGTCGTGACCAATGGCGACAGCTCGCCTTCCTCGCCGCAGACCCTCGCGGCCGCCCGCACGTCGCAGGCCGCGACCGGCAAGATCGAGCGCAGCAAATATCAGACCATTCGCACGCTCGACGAACTGAACGTGTGGATCACGCGCGCCCACGATCTCGGCCATGTCGCCATCGACATCAAGGCGACCTCGATTGATCCGATGCAGGCCGGCATCTGCGGCATCGCGCTGGCGCTCGCGCCCAACGAAGCCTGCTACATTCCGCTCGGCCACAAGAAATCCGGCGGCGGCGACGATCTGTTCGCGAGCGGCCTTGCCGAGGGACAGATTGAGACCGCACAGGCGTTCGAGGCGCTGCGCAGGCTTCTCGAATCCAACGCGGTGCTGAAATCCGGCTTCGACATCAAGTTCACCTCCGTGATGCTGGCGCAGCACAAGATCGCGTTGCGCACCATCGACGACGTGCAACTGATGTCCTACGCGCTCGACGCCGGGCGCGGCGCGCACGACATCGAATCGCTGTCGGAGCAATGGCTCGGCCATGCGGCGATCAGCCATGGCGACGTGATCGGCAGCGGCCGCAACAAGCTCTCGCTCGATCAGGTGACGATCGAACGCGCCACCGAATATGGCGCGGAGACTGCCGACATCGTCATCCGGCTGTGGCTTTTGATGAAGGCGCGGCTCGTCGCCGAGCGCATGAACAACGTCTATGAATCGCTGGAACGGCCGCTGGTCGGTGTGCTGGCGCGGATGGAACGGCGCGGCATCATGATCGACAGGCAGGTGCTGTCGCGCCTGTCCGGCGATTTCGCGCAAACCGCGACGCGGCTCGAAGCCGAAATCCGCGAGATCGCGGGCGAGGACATCAACCCCGGCAGCCCCAAGCAACTCGGCGACGTGATCTTCGGCAAGATGGGTTTGCCCGGCGGCCAGAAGACGAAAACCGGCGCATGGTCGACCTCCGCCTCGATCCTCGAGGATCTCGCCGAGGAAGGTCACGTCTTCCCGCGCAAGATTCTCGACTGGCGTCAGGTCTCGAAACTGAAATCGACCTACACCGATGCGCTGCCGACTTACGTCAATCCGCAGACCCAGCGCGTCCACACCACCTACGCGCTCGCCGCCACCACCACGGGACGTCTGTCGTCGAACGAGCCAAATTTGCAGAACATCCCGGTGCGCACCGAGGACGGCCGCAAGATCCGCCGCGCCTTCATCGCCGAGAAAGGCCACAAGCTCGTCTCGGCCGATTATTCGCAGATCGAATTGCGACTGCTCGCCGAGATCGCCGATATTCCGGTGCTGAAGCAGGCATTCCACGACAAGCTCGACATTCACGCCATGACGGCGTCGGAAATGTTCGGCGTGCCGGTGAAGGACATGCCGGGGGAAGTGCGCCGCCGCGCCAAGGCGATCAATTTCGGCATCATCTACGGCATCTCGGCGTTCGGCCTCGCCAACCAGCTCGGCATTCCGCGCGAGGAAGCCGGCGCCTACATCAAGAAATATTTCGAACGCTTCCCCGGCATCCGCGCCTACGTGGACGCGACGCGCGATTTCTGCCGCGAGCACGGCTATGTCGAGACGCTGTTCGGGCGCAAATGCCATTACCCCGACATCAAGGCGAGCAATCCGTCGCTGCGCGCCTTCAACGAGCGCGCCGCGATCAACGCGCGTTTGCAAGGCACCGCCGCCGACATCATCCGCCGCGCCATGATCCGGATGGAGGACGCGCTGACGCAAAAGAAGCTCGCCGCGCGGATGCTGTTGCAGGTGCACGACGAGCTGGTGTTCGAGGTGCCGGACGGCAAGGTCGATGCGACCATTCCCGTCATCCGCGAGGTAATGGAGAATGCGGCGTTCCCCGCAGCGCGCCTGTCGGTGCCGCTGCATGTCGATGCCCGCGCCGCCCACAATTGGGACGAGGCGCACTAGACCATCATGGCCTGACCGAATGGGCGAAATACTTGCCAGTCCGCTCGCGGGGTTTGCGCTGACCGCGCTCGTCATCGAGATGACGCCGGGGCCGAACATGGCCTACCTCGCGGCGCTGTCGTTGTCGCAGGGCATTCGCGCGGGACTTGCCGCCGTGGTCGGCGTCGCGCTCGGCCTTTCGGTCTATGGCGTGGCGGCGGCCCTCGGCCTCAGCGCCATCATCGATAATTCGCCGTTCCTCTACGAGATGCTGCGCTGGGGCGGAGTCGCCTATCTGTTATGGCTGGCGTGGGAAGCGTGGGCGAACGAAGCCGAGACCTCGCCCGAAACGGCAGACGACCTCAATGCACGGCCATGGATCGCCTTCCGCCGCGGTCTCATCACCAACCTGCTCAACCCCAAGGCGGCGGTATTTTATGTCGCGGTGCTGCCGGACTTCGTCCAGCTCGGCAAGGGCCCGGTCGCGACGCAGACCCTGATGCTGTCGGCGATCTATGTCGGCATCGCCACGGCCATCCATCTCGTGATCGTGCTTCTCGCCGGACGCCTGCAAGGCGTGATCGCCACACCGGACAAGCGCAGGACCATTCGCCGCACACTGGCGCTGCTTCTGGCTGCCATTGCGATCTGGTTCGCCTTCAGCACCGCCCGCTGACAGCCGGACATTGATTGTTGACGGGCTGCTGCTGCGGTAGCGCCTGTCGGCCACAGTAGGTTAAAGTGCTGGCCATCCGACAATCAACCAACAATCAGAGCCTGCCCGTGTCCACCTCCTCCCGCGCCCGCCTGGCCGACATCATCCGCACCCGCTCGTTCGGGCGCGGCGAGATCACCCTCGCCTCCGGGCGCAAGAGCGATTTCTACTTTAACCTCAAGCCGACCATGCTCGACCCCGAAGGCGCGGCGCTGCTGGCGGAATTGTCCTACGACGCGCTGAAGGACGAGAAGATCGATTACATCGGCGGACTGGAGATGGGCGCGGTGCCGCTCGCGGGCGCCATCGCCCAGCTCTCGTGGATGAAGGGCAATCCGATCGCGGCGTTCTTCGTGCGCAAGAAGCCGAAGGAGCACGGCGCGCGGCTCGCGGTCGAGGGACTTGCAAAGGGCGAGAGTCTCAACGGCAAGCGCATCGTCATCGTCGAGGACGTCACCACCACCGGCGGTTCGGCCATCAAGGCCATCGACGCGGTGAAGGAGTCCGGCGGCGATGTGGTGATGGTGCTGACCATGGTGGACCGCAACGAGGGCGCCGACGCAAATTTCCGCGAAGCCGGCCTCACGCTGCGCGCGCTGTTCAAGGCCGACGAATTCCTGAAAGGCTGACGCGGCATGACGGCAGCCAGCGCGCGTTTCCATACACGCCGGCTTTCCGCCGCCGCCATCGGCATTCTTGTTGCGGCCATTCCCGCGCCCGCCTTCGCAGCCGAGGGTCTGAACGGCGCAAATCTTTCACTATGGTGGGGCCTGCCGTTCGTCGGCATTCTCCTGTCCATCGCCACCGGCCCGGTGCTCTATCCCCATCTGTGGGAGCATCATTTCGGAAAATTCACCGCGTTCTGGTCGGCGTTGATCGTGATCGCGCTGCTGGCGGCGACCGACATCGCGACCGTTACCGGCGCGCTCGCGCACACCGCGTTTCTCGAATACATGCCGTTCATCCTGCTGCTGCTGGCCCTGTTCACGGTCGCGGGCGGCATCTATCTCGAAGGCAATCTGCACGACAGTCCCTTCACCAACACCGCGCTGCTCGCGTTCGGCGCGCTGATCGCCAGCGTCGTCGGCACCACGGGCGCGGCGATGATCCTGATCCGCCCCTTGATCCGCGCCAACGACGACAGAAAGTACAACGCCCATGTCGTGGTGTTCTTCATCTTCCTCGTCGCCAATATCGGCGGCGCGCTGACCCCGCTCGGCGATCCGCCTTTGTTCATCGGCTTTCTCAAGGGCGTCGATTTCTTCTGGACCGCGCAGCATCTGTGGCTGGAGACGTTGACCACCGCCGGCATCGTGCTCGCGATCTTCTGCGCGCTCGACCTTTACTTCCACCATCGCGAAGGACGCTTCGCGCGCGTCAAGGACCCGACGCCGGACAAGCCGCTCAGGCTGCACGGCCAATCCAATCTGCTGCTGCTCGTCCTCATCATCGCGGCGATTTTGATGAGCGCTCAATGGAAGCCCGGCATCGTCTTTCATGTCGCTGGCGTCGATCTGCAATTGCAACATTTGCTGCGCGATCTGGTGTTCGTGCTCGCCGCCATCGCTTCCATCCGCCTCACGCCGAAAGCCGTGCACGCCGCCAACAGTTTCTCGTGGGGGCCGATCAGGGAAGTCGCGATCCTGTTCGCGGGCATCTTCATCTGCATCGTTCCGGTGATGGCGATGCTGCAAGCCGGCTCCCATGGCCCGTTCGCCAACCTGCTGACGCTGGTGAGCAAGACGGACGGCTCTGGCAACCCGGCCGCCTATTTCTGGCTGACGGGCGCGCTCTCATCCTTCCTCGACAACGCGCCGACCTATCTGGTGTTCTTCCAGCTCGCGGGCGGCGATCCGCACACGCTGATGACCACGCAATCCGCGCTGCTCGCCGCGATTTCATCCGGCGCGGTCTACATGGGCGCCAACACCTATATCGGCAATGCGCCGAACTTCATGGTGTATGCGATCGCGCGCGAGAACGGTGTGAAGATGCCGAGCTTTTTCGGCTACATGGTCTGGTCGTCGCTGGTGCTGCTACCGACGTTTCTGCTCGTGACGTGGCTTTTCTTCTAGAGGCGCACGCCCCCCGCCACCGTCTCCTAACCTCGTGTTTACCATCCCGCGATAATGTTGCGGCGCAGGCGGAAAGACCGCCAGCCAACATTTTGTCGCGTCGGTGGAGTGAGCGTTGCGTTTGCGTATCCCATTCAGGGCCGGTTTCGCCGCGCTGCTGGCTTTGCCCCTGCTGGCGCTGACGCCGCATCCCGCCTCCGCGGGCTTCTTCGATTTCCTGTTCGGAGGCGACCGCCCGCAGCCTCGCGCAGCGCAAGCGCCGTCACAGTCTCAGCAGACCGATTTCTTCGGCAACCCGATCGATCCGGGTCCGACAGCCGTCGCGCCCGTGAGCAGCGGCCGCTCCGCCTCCTATTGCGTGCGCACCTGCGACGGAAAGTATTTCCCGCTGTCCGCCCGCGCGGGCGTCACGCCGGCGCAGATGTGCCAGTCGTTCTGCCCGGCGAGCACCACCAAGGTCTATTTCGGCGGCAGTATCGACACCGCGCTCGGCGCGAACGGCGAACGCTACGCCGACTTGCCCAACGCCTTCGCCTATCGCAAGGCGCTGAAGGCGGATTGCACCTGCAACGGCCGCGACCCGGCGGGACTCGCGCCGATCGATCTGTCGCTCGACACCACGCTGCGGCCCGGCGACATCGTCGCCACCACCGACGGGCTCGTTGCCTATAAGGGCGTGTCGCCGATCAACGGACAGACGCCGGAGTTCACGCCGGTCGCGAATTATCCGGGCCTGACATCGGACCTACGCGCCAAGCTCGGCGAGATGAAGGTCGCGCCGGTGCGGGCGGACGTGAGCGAGATCAAACCGAATTCGACTGTCGAGGTCACCGGCGCTTTGTCCGCCGCAAAACCCGCGCATACGGGCAGCGCCGCGCCGAAGATCGCGATGCCGAAAACCCGCGCCGCGATTTACTAAGCAGACAGCCGTTCAGCGGCTCACGATCACGCCGATCACGTTCGGCACCGAGCGGAAACGGTCTTCCCATGCGAGCCGCGCGGCGGTGCGGTTCTCCGGCGTCAGCAGGCCACGCTTTTCCGCGAGAATCATCCAGCAATAGCCCCACCAGTCGGTGAGGATGCCCTCGTCGCCCAACAGATCGTAGCCGTGCTCGGCGGCGAACAGCCGCGCGCGATATTCGTCGAGCGTGTCGAGAAACTCGTGATCTTCCGGCGCGAGCATGTCGTCGGAAATATCCTCGATGGTGTAGCCCCACACCGACAGGCACACCGCATTGAAGGCACGGTCGATCTGGTCGTCGTCGATCATCTGATGGCGCGCCGCCACATGCAGCCGCGTCAGCGTCCGCGCGAAATCGGCGATCCGGGTCATGGCGACGGCGTTGAGCGCGGTATTGGACGCGATATCGGACATGGCACCCTCGAAACGAAAGGGCGCCTCCAGCGGCGCCCGGCGAATCACCATGCTACAGCAATCGTTAAAAATGTTCTATATTTGTTCTCATGCCTAAAACCGCCCGCCACGGCACCAGACCGGGCGGGCGGAATGAAGGATCGCGCTATTCGGCGGCCTGTTTCGCCTCGGGCGCCGCCGCCAGCACATCGGCATCGACCAGCTTCTCGAACTTGGCGAAGTTCTTCTGAAACATGCCGACCAGCGCCTGCGCGGTCTTCGCGAACTCGGCCTTGTCGGCCCATGTCGTGACAGGATCGAGGATGCCGGAAGGCACGCCGGGCAGCGATGTGGGGACCGCAAAACCGAAATACGGATCGGTGCGGAATTTGGCGTCGCGCAGCGAGCCGTCGAGCGCCGCTGTGAGAAGCGCGCGCGTCACCTTGATCGGCATCCGGTGGCCGGTGCCGAACTTGCCGCCGGTCCAGCCGGTGTTCACCAGCCAGCAATCGACATTATGCTTCGCGATCAACTCGCGCAGCATCTTGCCGTACACGGTCGGATCGCGCGGCAGGAACGGCGCGCCGAAACAGGCGGAGAATTCCGGCTGCGGCTCGGAGCCCAAGCCGCGCTCGGTGCCCGCGACTTTCGCGGTGTAGCCCGAGAGGAAGTGATACATCGCCTGCGACGGCGTCAGCTTGGCGATCGGCGGCAGCACGCCGAAGGCATCGGCGGCGAGCATCACGATATTCTTCGGTTGACCGGCGCGGCCGGTCGGAGACGCATTCGGAATCGCATCGAGCGGATAGGCCGAGCGGGTGTTCTCGGTCTTGGAGCCGTCGTCGAAATCGACCGCGCGGGTTTGCGGATCGACCACGACATTCTCGAGGATTGCGCCAAAACGAAGACTGGCGTCGTAGATCGCGGGCTCGGCCTCGCGCGAGAGGCGGATGGTCTTGGCGTAGCAGCCGCCCTCGAAATTGAACACGCCGTCCGGTCCCCAGCCATGCTCGTCGTCGCCAAGCAGCGTGCGGTTCGGATCGGCCGAGAGCGTGGTCTTGCCTGTCCCCGAGAGGCCGAAAAACACGGCGGTATCGCCCCTGGGGCCGACATTGGCCGAGCAGTGCATCGGCATCACGCCCTGCTCGGGCAGATAGAAGTTCAGCGTGGTGAACACCGACTTCTTCATCTCGCCCGCGTAATGGGTGCCGCCGATCAGCACGATCTTGCGGGTGAAGTCGATCGCCACCACGGTTGGCGAGCGCACGCCGTGGCGCGCGGGATCGGCGCGGAAGCTCGGCAGATCGATGATGGTGAGTTCGGGCACGAAGTCCGCGAGCGCCGCCGTCTCCGGTCTGCGCAGCATGGTGCGGATGAACAGCGAGTGCCACGCCAGTTCGGTATAGACGCGCGTTCTAATCTGGAATTTCGGATCGGCGCCGCCATAGAGGTCCTGCGCGTAAAGCGTCATGCCCTCGGCATGCTTGATGAAGTCGGCGTGAAGCGTGGCGAACTGGTCGGGCGTGATCGACTGGTTGGTGCTCCACGACATCGTCGTGTCGGTGAGCGCGTCGCGCACCGTGAACTTGTCCTTCGGGCTGCGGCCGGTGAACTCGCCGGTCTCGGCGCACAGCGCGCCCTCCTGCGTCAGCTCCGCCTCGTTGTTGCGAAGCGCGTATTCATAAAGCGCGGCCGTGCCGGAATTCCAGTGCACCGCCTTGAGATTTTTGAGACCGAACTTGTCGGCGCCGAATGCGCCGTTATGTACGCCACTCTGCTCCACGTCACGTCTCCCCTTGTGCCGCGCATTGTGCGCAGTCGTTGATTTAAGGCGGCGACCTTATCGCCTCGGAAACGGGCTGACGACGAACCCGCTTTTGGCCTTTAGTCGTGCCTGCCGCCTAGTCCTGCCTAAAGGCATGGCGGTAAATCAAGCGATTTCGCTCACCCGGCCTGCGCGCGCGCCTGCGCGGCCAATTCCTTCAGAACCATCCGCAGGACCTCGGGCGTGGTCACGCGCTTCGGGAACGCCAGCCGCAGGGTCCGCCCGTCCGAGGCGAGATCGAGGCCATCGGGATCGCAGGCCACGCAATGCCAGTCCGCCGAAGGCGCATCCGCCAGATGCATCGCATACAGATTCATCGTGTCGCGGTGATCGGCATTGAGATGCGCGACGATCCCCTCCTCCGCCGCGAGCAGGCTCTGCGCATCATCGACCGGCGTGAGAAAGCGCGACGGCGGCAGATCGACGATGCGGCCGAACCCCGCGACCAGATGCACGCCGGTAGGGAAGACCTTGAGAAAGGAGAAATCGGCGAAGCCGGCAAAATCCGCCGCCGAGGGGTGGAACGCGAGATACCGCCGCCTGATGCGCAGCAGATCGTCCGGCGCGGGCGGCCGCGCCTCGCCCGCCAGCATGATCCGCACGCCCTCGAGCGGATCGCCCGCCCGGCGCTCGTCCAGCATCACCGAGACGCGGGCATCCGAGACGATATTTTTGGTATGCAGCGCCAGCGCCGAGACCAGCAGGAGCGGCGCGCCATCGGCGTCCGGCGCCACGTTCACCAGCGAACAGTAAGGTGCGCCGGAACCGGCCATCAGCGTCGCCAGCGCCCCCTGGCGGCTGGAACGGAGCAGATCGCGGACCATTCCGGCGGAATCGGGCGATAGCGGCGGTGTCATGGTCCAGAACCTTTCTTGAAATTAAAGGACTTTTTCCGAGCAAAAGGTGGTTCTTTTCGTGTTTTGGCGCATTATATGAGTGAAATCAGGTTGATTTGCTCAGGGCTGGGGAACCCGGTCACATTTCAGCCCAGCTTGCATTGCTCGTGGATTATCCCGATTGCCTTATTTTGCTCGGCATCAGGGTCTCAACCAGACGCATCAAAACGCTCGGAAACCAGACCATGCCAACAATCGCTCTCGTTGACGACGATCGCAACATCCTCACCTCGGTCTCGATCGCGCTGGAAGCCGAAGGCTACCGCATCATGACCTACACCGACGGCGCTTCCGCGCTGGACGGCTTCAAGACCAGCCCTCCGGACATGGCGATCCTCGACATCAAGATGCCGCGCATGGACGGCATGGAGACGCTGCGCCGCCTGCGCCAGAAATCCGACCTGCCGGTGATCTTCCTCACCTCCAAGGACGAGGAAATCGACGAATTGTTCGGCCTCAAGATGGGCGCCGACGATTTCATCCGCAAACCGTTCTCGCAGCGCCTCCTCGTCGAGCGCGTCAAGGCGGTGCTGCGCCGCGCGGTGCCGAAGGACCCCAGCGTCCAGCAGAAGGAACTCGACGCCAAGGCTCTGGAGCGCGGCATGCTGCGCATGGACCCCGAGCGCCATACCTGCACCTGGAAGAACGAGCCGGTGACGCTGACGGTCACCGAATTCCTGATCTTGCAAGCACTGGCCCAGCGCCCCGGCGTCGTGAAAAGCCGCAACGCGCTGATGGACGCCGCCTATGACGATCAGGTCTATGTCGACGACCGCACCATCGACAGCCACATCAAGCGCCTGCGCAAGAAGTTCAAGGTCGTCGACGACGATTTTGAGATGATCGAAACGCTTTACGGCGTAGGCTATCGTTTCAAGGAAGCCGCCTGAGCGGCTGTCCACTTTGCAATCGAAGCTGACGGCGGGCTTCCTGACATCAAGGCGCCCGCCGCAACGACAGGCGAATGGGTTTACGATTGCTCGATCGCACGCCATCAGATCAATCGAAGACCTCCGGCGGTGCTGAACCGGCCGGCCTCGCGGCTGACGACACCGTTGAGGATTTCGCGCCCGCCGAGGTTCGCGCCAAACCGCTGAGCGTGTTCCAGCGCGCCAGCCGCTATTTCCTTGCTTTGACGTTCTCCAGCCTGACGCGGCGCATCGTCTCGCTCAATCTCGCGGGACTGATCGTGCTGGTGGTCGGCATTCTCTATCTGTCGCAATTCCGCGCGGGCCTGATCGACGCGCGCGCGCAGAGCCTTCTGGTGCAGGCCGAGATCATCTCGGGCGCGATCGCGGCATCCGCCACCGTCGAGACCAACGCCATCACCGTCGATCCGGATCGCCTCGGCGACCTCAAGACCGGCGAGAGCTACGGGCCGAACGACGAAACCCTGTCCGGCATGGATTTTCCGATCAACCCCGAGCGCGTCGCGCCGGTGCTGCGCCGCCTGATCTCGCCGACCAAAACGCGCGCGCGCATCTACGACCGCGACGGCGTATTGCTGCTCGACAGCCGCAGCCTTTACGGGCGCGGCGACGTGCTGCGGTTCGAACTCCCCGCGCCGTCCGACAGCAAGCCCGGCCTGTGGGAGCGCACGGTGATCGCGATCCGCACCTGGCTCAATCGCGGCGACCTGCCGCTGTATCGCGAACTGGGCCCCGAGAACGGCAACGGCTACGGCGAGGTGCAGCAGGCGCTCGACGGCCAGAGCGCCAGCCGCGTGCGGATCAACGACCGCGGCGAGGTGATCGTCTCGGTCGCGGTGCCGGTGCAGCGCTTCCGCGCGGTGCGCGGCGCGCTGATGCTCTCGACGCAAGGCGACGACATCGATGAAATGGTCACCGCCGAACGCCTCGCGATCCTGAAAGTGTTCGGCATCGCCGCCGTGGTGATGATCGCGCTGTCGCTGCTGCTCGCCTCGACCATCGCGGGCCCGGTACGCCGCCTCGCCGCCAGCGCCGAGCGCGTGCGCCGGCGCATCAAGACCCGCGTCGAAATTCCCGACTTCTCCTCGCGCAGCGACGAGATCGGCCATCTGTCGCAGGCGCTGCGCGACATGACCGGCGCATTATATAAACGCATCGACGACATCGAGCGGTTCGCCGCCGACGTCGCGCATGAGCTGAAAAATCCGCTGACCTCGATGCGCTCGGCCGTTGAGACGCTGCCGCTGGCGAAATCCGACGACAGCCGCGGCCGCCTGCTCGCCGTGATCGAGCACGACGTGCGCCGCCTCGACCGCCTGATCTCCGACATCTCGGACGCAAGCCGCCTCGACGCCGAATTGCAGCGGCAGGATGCCGCGCCGGTCGATATCCGGCGCCTGCTGGAAACGCTGACCGCCGTCGCCAACGAGACCCAGCAGGGCCACGAGGTGAAGGTCGAAACCCGCTTCGAGGGCACGGCGTTCGATGCCTTCTCGGTGCCCGGCCACGATTCCCGCCTCGGCCAGGTGATCGCCAATCTTCTCGCCAACGCCCAGTCCTTCTCGAACCCCGGCAGCAAGGTCCGCGTCATCTGCCGCCGCCGCCGCGATCAGGTCGAGATCGTGATCGACGATGACGGCCCCGGCATTCGCCCCGGCGCGTTCGAGAAAATCTTCGAGCGCTTCTACACCGACCGGCCGCATCAGGGCTTCGGCCAGAACTCCGGTCTCGGTCTGTCGATCTCGAAACAGATCATCGAGGCGCATGGCGGAAAGATCTGGGCCGAGAACCGCGCCGGTCCCTCCAACGCCGAAGGCGACGCGCGCGTCGCCGGCGCGCGCTTCGTGGTGCGGCTGCCCGCGACATGACGCCGCCGCCCGCCAGCGTTCACGCCTCCGCCGTTCGTGTCGGCGAACCGGGCGATCCTCATTCGCGGCGCGTCCGGCACCGGCAAGTCGCGCCTCGCGCTCGATCTTATTCTCGCGGGCCGCACCGGCGCGATCGCGCAGACGCTGCTGATCGGCGACGACCGCGTGCGTCTCGATACGCGAGACGGCCGTCTCATCGCGCACGCCGTGCCGGAGCTTGAAGGCATGATCGAAATTCGCGGCCTCGGCATCCGCCGCTGCGACTTTACGGCCGAGGCAGAGGTCGCGCTGGTGGTCGATCTGGCCGCCTCGGATGCTGCGCGTCTGCCACCGCCCGAGCGGCTCAAAACCTTGATTTCAGGGGTCGAATTGCCCCGGATTCCGGTCGCCGCCGGAGACAATCCGCTGCCGCTGGTGCTCGGGTTCCTGATCACGAATTAACCCTCCGGACATCTGGCGGTAAGGCTGTTTCGGATTGCCGGAAGGGATTTGGTAACCATATAAATCCCACTATAACCTCCAGTTTAGCCGGCACGGCTTCCTGCGGTTTCAGCGGGGCAATGCCATTGACCCTCTTGCGCCCAGGCGCGGGATGGTCAACATGTGGCCCTTTCGTGCGGTGCACCATAACGCACCCGCGAGGAGTCTTTGATGATTGGTCTTGTTCTGGTGACCCACGGGCGTCTTGCCGACGAGTTCAAGGCGGCGCTCGAGCATGTCATGGGTCCGCAAAAGCAAATCGAAACGATCACGATCGGCGCGGAAGACGATGCCGATCTGTGTCGCAGCGATATTATCGAAGCCGTCAAGCGTGCCGACAGCGGGGAAGGCGTCGCCATCCTCACCGACATGTTCGGCGGCACGCCGTCGAACCTCGCGATCTCCTGCATGAGCCGCCCGAAGGTCGAGGTGCTCGCGGGCATCAACCTGCCGATGCTGGTGAAGCTCGCCAAGGTGCGCGAGGAGAAGTCGCTGCCCGACGCGATCGCCGCCGCTCAGGAAGCCGGACGCAAATACGTCACCATCGCCAGCCGCGTTCTGGCCGGAAAATAAAATATGGCGGACGAGCAGACCTCACGGGCCGATGCCGTCGTCCGGGAAATCCCGATCACCAACAAGCGCGGCCTGCATGCGCGCGCGTCCGCCAAGTTCGTGCAGATGGCGGAGAAGTTCGACGCCGAGATCACGGTGACGCGTAACGGCGAGAGCGTCGGCGGCACCTCGATCATGGGCCTGATGATGCTGTCGGCAGGCATCGGAACCTCGATCACGGTTTCCGCCACCGGCCGCGAGGCCAGGGAAGCGGTCGAGGCCATCGCCACGCTGGTGGAGAACAAGTTCGACGAAGAATAACGCCGCCTGCCGCACGTCCGACTCCCGCGAAACCCCTTTATTTCTGTCCCGAAGCGGCATTCGGCCTTTGCCGGAAAATCCCGCAAATGCTATCTCCGCGCGCATGACAACCACCAAGATTTCCAACATCCGCAACTTCTCCATCGTCGCCCATATCGACCATGGCAAATCGACGCTGGCCGACCGCCTGATCCAGACCACGGGCGGCCTCGCCGAGCGCGAGATGAAGGAGCAGGTGCTCGATTCGATGGACATCGAGCGCGAGCGCGGCATCACCATCAAGGCGCAGACCGTCCGCCTCCACTACAAGGCGAAGGACGGCAAGGACTACGTCTTCAACCTGATGGACACGCCCGGCCACGTCGACTTCGCCTACGAGGTCAGCCGCTGCCTCGCCGCCTGCGAAGGCGCGCTGCTGGTGGTCGACGCCTCGCAGGGCGTCGAGGCGCAGACGCTCGCCAACGTCTATCAGGCCATCGACAACAATCTCGAGATCGTGCCGGTCCTCAACAAGGTCGATCTGCCTGCCGCCGAACCCGAGCAGGTCAAGCAGCAGATCGAGGACGTGATCGGCATCGACGCCTCCGACGCCATCATGGTGTCGGCCAAGACCGGCCTCGGCATCCCTGACGCGCTGGAAGCCATCGTCACCCGCCTGCCGCCGCCGCAGGGCGACCGCGAGGCCACGCTGAAGGCGCTGCTCGTGGACTCATGGTACGACGTCTATCTCGGCGTCGTCGTGCTGGTGCGCGTCGTCGATGGCGTGCTGAAGAAGGGCGACCGCATCCGCATGATGGGCACGGGCGCCGCCTACGACATCGAGCGTGTCGGCGTGTTCACGCCGAAGATGGTCAATGTCGATGAACTCGGACCCGGCGAAGTCGGCTTCATCACCGCCGCGATCAAGGAAGTCGCCGATACAAGAGTTGGCGACACCATCACCGACGACAGGAAGCCCGTCACCGAGATGCTGGCGGGTTTCAAGCCGGCGATCCCGGTGGTGTTCTGCGGCCTGTTCCCGGTCGATGCCGACGATTTCGAGACGCTGCGCGCGGCGATGGGCAAGCTGCGGCTCAACGACGCCAGCTTCTCGTTCGAGATGGAGACCAGCGCAGCACTCGGCTTCGGCTTCCGCTGCGGCTTCCTCGGCCTGTTGCATCTCGAAATCATTCAGGAACGATTGAGCCGCGAGTTCAACCTCAACCTGATCGCGACCGCGCCGTCCGTCATTTACAAGATGCACCTCACCGACGGTCAGGAGATCGAGATCCACAATCCGATCGACATGCCGGACGTGGTGAAGATCGCCGAGATCGAGGAGCCGTGGATCGAGGCCACGATCATGACGCCGGACGAATATCTCGGCTCGGTGCTCAAGCTCTGCCAGGAGCGTCGCGGCACGCAGAAGGAGCTGACTTACGTCGGCAGCCGCGCGATGGCGAAATACGAACTGCCGCTCAACGAAGTGGTGTTCGATTTCTACGACCGGCTGAAATCCGTATCAAAAGGTTACGCCTCGTTCGACTACCACCTCACCGACTACAAGGCGGCCGACCTCGTGAAGATGCAGATCCTCGTCAACAACGAGCCGGTCGATGCGCTCTCCATGCTGGTGCACCGCTCGCGCGCCGAAGGTCGCGGCCGCGCCATGGTCGAGAAGATGAAGGAACTGATCCCGCCGCACATGTTCCAGATCCCGATTCAGGCGGCGATCGGCGGCAAGGTGATCGCGCGCGAAACCGTGCGCGCGCTGCGCAAGGACGTCACCGCGAAATGCTACGGCGGCGACATCACCCGCAAACGCAAACTTCTGGAGAAGCAGAAGGAAGGCAAGAAGAAGATGCGGCAGTTCGGCAAGGTCGACATTCCGCAGGAAGCCTTCATCGCGGCTTTGAAGGTTGATAGCTGAGCCCTGCATGTCTCGAAAATAAAAATGCCGTCGAGACCTGCACATCATACCCGCAACGACACGATACACTTGACTTCGCTGTTTGATCCCGTGACGTTTCCTGCCGTTCGCATCCTGAGCAACGGAGATGACAATGGCTTACAAGTTCGAGGTCTATACGGACAAGGCTGGAGAATTCCGGTTTCGTTTTCGTGCGTCCAACGGAGAAGAGATGTTCGGCTCTCAAGGCTACAAGCAAAAAGCCTCGGCGATGAGCGCTATCGAATCGATTAAGGCCCACGCCCCCGGCGCCACGATCGAGGATCAGACCAAGTAAACTCTGTCTGTTTGAAAGTATTTTAACAATTTCCGATCCCCGGCCAGTGCCGGGGATTTTTCTTGCCGCAATGCCGGGGGAGCTTCGGGACAGGTCACATACCTCGTTTGAGGTGACGCAATAGGCTATAAGACGGCATGAACTCCCTGCGGCTGATTCTCGCTTTCGGCTTCGCCCTCTCGTCTTCCGCAACACTTGCGCAGGATAGAGGCACGCTCGATCCGAAGCCGCTGCCGCCACTCGCCAATCCGAACGATCCGCACCTCGCGGCGAAGCAGTTGTTCGGGCGCGAACTTGCACCGGCGAAGCTCGCGCCCGGTTCGATCGGCTTCTACTCCAAGGGCTGTCTCGCCGGCGCGCAGAAATTGCCGATCGACGGGCCGACCTGGCAGGTGATGCGGCTGTCGCGCAACCGCAACTGGGGCAATCCCGCGCTTATTGCGTTTCTGGAAAAACTCGCCGCGAAGGCTCACAAGCTCGGCTGGCCGGGCCTCTTAGTCGGCGACATGTCGCAGCCGCGCGGCGGGCCGATGTTCACCGGCCACGCCAGCCACCAGATCGGGCTCGACGCCGACATCTGGCTGACGCCGATGCCGAACCGCACGCTCACGCGCATGGAGCGCGAGAACATGTCGGCGGTGCAGATGGTGCGGAAGGATCGCCTCGACATCGACCCGCGCGTCTGGACGCCAGAACACCTCAAGGTCATTCGCGCCGCCGCCGAAGCTCCGCAGGTCGAGCGCATCTTCGTCAACGCCGCGATCAAGAAGGCGCTGTGCCGCGAGGCGACCGGCGACCGGCACTGGCTGTCGAAAATCCGGCCGATGTACGGCCACGATTATCACTTCCACATCCGCATCAAATGCCCCGCGGGAAGTGCCGGATGCGAGCCGCAAACGCCGCCGGACCACAACGAACATTGCAGCGGCCCCGACCTCGCTTACTGGTTCAGCGACGCGGTGTTGCATCCGAAGCCGCCGAAGGTGCCGACGAAACCGAGGCCCCCTCTGACTCTGGCGGATCTGCCCGCCGCATGCCGCACTGTTCTCGACGCGCGCTAGATGCCGGCGCCGCGCTGTTGCAGATATTGCTAATTTAGTATAATCTAAACTATTGAGCCTCCCGGAATGTGTCCCGAGGATCGGCGCAACGAGACGTGCTCTCGCATGCGACCCACCCGCCCGGCTCACACCATCCTCACTCGTTTTCCGGGAGACTTTCATGAAACGATTCCTGTTCGGCCTGCTTGCATTCCTGCTCACGATCTCGGCGTCGTATGCCATCGATCCGGCGTCGGTGCCGAAGCAGAAACAAACCAGGCTCGGCAAATATCTCTCCGCGCCGGAAGCCGCCGACTTCGTCGCCAAACATCCGAAGGACAGCCTGTTCCTCGACGTGCGCACGCCGTCCGAAGTGGTCTTTCTCGGCATGCCGAGTCAGGCGGATGCGAACGTGCCTTACATGCTCGAACCCGAAATTCCGGTCTTCGATCAGGCCAAGAACACGCTGAAGCTGGAGCCCAATCCGGATTTCATTCCCGAAGTGCGCCGCCGCCTGAATGCGAAGGGACTTACCAGCGACAGCCCGATCGTGCTGATCTGCCGCTCCGGCGACCGCAGCGCCGCGTCGGCGAACCTGCTGAGCGAGGCCGGATTCAAGAACGTCTACAGTGTCGTGGAAGGCTTCGAAGGCGATCTCGCCTCGGATGGGCCCCGCGCGGGACAGCGCTCCGTCAACGGCTGGAAGAATGCCGGGATGGCGTGGTCCTACAAGCTCGACAAGGCAAAAATGTACCGTGTCGAGAACTAAAGGTCGCAGGGGCGGCTCAGGATTTGAACCGCCTCTTCCGTCTGCTATCCTGCCGCAACGCCGCATTTCGCGGCGGTTTCAGGATTTATGATCCTGCCCAGATCACGCGCCCGCCCCCGCCGGGTGGCGGGCCATCAGATGCAAGGAGACAGACATGCGCATCAGTGCACGAAACCAGATCAAGGGAAAAGTCGTCGAAGTCACCAAGGGCGCGACCACGTCCCATGTCCGCGTCGATGTCGGCGGCGGCCAGATCGTCACCTCGTCGATCACCAACGAAGCCGTTGACGAGCTCGGCATCAAGAAGGGCGACAGCGTCATCGCCGTCATCAAGGCTTCCGACGTGATGATCGCGGTGAACTGATGCGCCAGCGTCTCGCCGTCGCCATCCTGATGCTGGGCCTTGCGCCCGCCTGCGCCGCCGAGCCTGCCGGCTGCGAGCATTTCAAATGGCCGGTGACACGCGAGCGCGCGCTTCTGACCACGTCCGACTTGCCAAATCTCAAGTCGGGCGTGGACGCCCCGACGCTGCCGCCCTTCGCGGCGACGCTGTCGTTGCATCCCGCGGCGGACGCGGGATTGCCGAAACCTTCCGAGCGGACGCAAAAACCGGGCACCTTCGCCGGATACCTGCGCCTCGGCCAGATTCCGGGCGGTATCTACACCGTCAGCGTGTCGGACTCCGCCTGGATCGATATCCTTCAGGGCGGCAACTATCTCAAGCCGACGGAAGTTAGCGGCGTGACCGGCTGCAATGGCATCCGCAGGACCATGAAATTCAATCTCGCCGCCGGAGCCGCGACCGTGCAGATCAGCGGCGTCGCAGCCGATGCGATCAGGCTCGCGGTGGTGCCCTCCTCCGATTGAGGGGGTCACCGCATCGCGTCACCTAATCAGCCGCCTTGTGGCCGGCGACAGCATTGTCATGGTTCTGCAACCGGCAAACTGCGGCGGTACCGACCCTTTACGCGCCCGCCCTGCCTGATATGGTGCGCCCCGCACGATGCTTTGGCTCGCCGTAAGCCAGCCGAAGCCTTTGGAACGGCGCTTCCAATTTTCCGACATTCCCATCTGACACCAGGACTCCGTCCGGATTTTCGGCGGAAGGATATGGAGCGCTCCATGCAATTGTTTTCCCGGATTTTCCTCGCCGCCGCGCTGGTCAGCACCCCGCTCGCCACGCAGGCTTTCGCCCAGGATGCCAGGCCCGCCGCCGCAACCTCGGCCAAGACCTTCATCAATTTCGCCGCCGCATCGATGAAGAACGCGCTCGATGAGGTCGATGCCGCCTATGCCGCGAAGTCCGGCAACAAGGTCACCGCGAGCTACGCGGCCTCCTCCGCGCTCGCCAAGCAGCTCGAACAGGGCGCGCCCGCCGACGTCTTCATCTCGGCCGACACCGCCTGGATGGACTACGCCATCAAGAACAAGAGCGTGAACCCGGCGACCCGCGTCGATCTGCTCGGCAACAGCATCGTCCTGATCGCGCCGAAGGATTCCAAGATCAACCACGTCGACATCAAGCAGGGCTTCGATCTGGCCAAGCTCGCCGGTGACGGCAAGGTCACCACCGGCGACGTCAAGGCCGTGCCGGTCGGCAAATACGCCAAGGCCGCGCTGGAGAAGCTCGGCGCATGGCAGGCCGTCGAGCCGAAAATGGCGATGGCCGAAAACGTCCGCGCCGCTCTGGCGCTGGTGTCGCGCGGCGAGGCCGTGCTCGGCATCGTCTATTCCACCGACGCCAAGGTCGATCCCGGCGTGAAGATCGTCGGCACCTTCCCGGCGGATTCGCATCCCCCGATCATCTATCCGGTGGCGGCGACCGCCACCGCCAAGGACGGCACCGCCGACTATCTGTCGTTCCTGAAGAGCTCGGCGGCAAAAGCCACCTTCGAGAAGTACGGCTTCAGCTACCTGATCAAGCCGACGACCTAAGCGATATCGCCCACGACCGTGTTCGATATTTCTCCCGAAGAGTGGACGGCGATCGAGCTTTCGCTCCGTGTCGCCGTCGTCGCCACGCTGGTATCCACGCCGATCGGCATCGCCGTGGCGTGGCTGCTGGCGCGCCGCGATTTCTGGGGCAAGGCGATGCTCGACGCGGTGATCCATCTGCCGCTGGTGCTGCCGCCCGTCGTCACCGGCTATCTGCTGCTGCTGAGCTTCGGGCGCAAAGGCCCCATCGGCGGCTTCCTCGACCACTATCTCGGCATCGTGTTTTCGTTCCGCTGGACCGGCGCCGCGCTCGCCTGCGGCGTGATGTCGTTTCCCTTGCTGGTGCGGCCGATGCGGCTGTCGATCGAGGCGATCGACCGCAAGCTCGAACAGGCCGCGGGCACGCTCGGGGCGGCTCCCTGGGAGGTGTTTCTCACCGTGACGCTGCCGCTCGCTTTGCCCGGCATTCTCGCCGGCATGATTCTGGGCTTCGCCAAGGCGCTCGGCGAATTCGGCGCCACCATCACTTTCGTCTCCAACATCCCCGGCGAGACGCAAACCATTTCATCGGCAATCTATTCACTGATCCAGACGCCCGACGGCGATTTGCCCGCGCTGCGGCTCGTCATCATCTCCGCCGTCATGGCCGTGGGCGCGCTGATCGCCTCGGAATTCTTCGCGCGCCGCGCGCTGCGCCGCGTGCATGGACTATGACATGCTGAGCGTCGACGTCACCAAGCAGCTCGGCGAATTGAAGCTCGAAGCCGCATTCCAGAGCGACAGCCCCGTCATCGGCCTGTTCGGGCCTTCCGGCGCGGGCAAAAGCTCGATCATCAACATGATCGCCGGCCTGTCGAAGCCGGATCGCGGGACGATCGCCATCGGCGGCGAAACGGTGGATGACACCGCGAGGGGTCTGCATGTGCCGCCCCATCGCCGCCGCATCGGCTACGTGTTTCAGGACGCGCGACTGTTTCCTCATCGCAACGTCGCGCAGAATCTCGATTACGGCCGGCGCATGAACAAGCTGCCGCCCGATGCCGCGCATCTGAAGCGCATCCTCGATCTGCTCGACATCGGCCATCTGCAATCGCGGCGACCGGGGCAGCTTTCCGGCGGCGAACGCCAGCGCGTCGCGCTCGGCCGCGCGCTGCTCGCGAAGCCGCGTCTCCTGCTGCTGGACGAGCCGCTCGGCTCGCTCGATCAGGACCGCAAGGCGGAAATCCTGCCCTATTTCGAGCGGCTGCGCGACGAAGAGAATATCCCGATGGTCTATGTCAGCCACGACCCCGACGAGACGCGCCGTCTCGCGGGCCATGTGGTGATGCTCAGGCGCGGACGTATCGTGGCGCAGGGCGGCCCGGACATTCTGCCGGCTTGAAGTTTTAACGCAGCTTCTTCAGCTCATCCTTCAGCACGCCGAGACCTTCGAGCAAGGCCGGGCCGCCGCACAGCGTGTAGCGCGACGGCAGGCTGATACGTTTGGTTTCGTCGTAGCGCGCGCGCAGCGCCGGATGGGTGAGAAACAGCGCGCCCTGATCGCTGGCGTTCTTCGCCGTCTCCTGCAACACCAGAATGTCCGGTCCCGCCGTGAGCAGCGTTTCCATGTCCATGAAGCCGCCGATGCCGCCGCGCGCGTTCGGCGGCGGCTTCAATCCGGCCGTCGCCAGCATCGATGCGACAAGGCTTTCGGTACCTTCGGTGTAGCCTTCCCGTTGCAGGACGATGGCGGTGCGCGGCGGTTGCAGCGCTACGGCCTTGAGATCGTCTTCGGCGCGTTGCAGTTTGCCGGCCAGCACCTCGCCGCGTTCGGGATGGCCGAGCAATGTCGCGATCTCGCGCACCTGCGCGCGCGCCTCGTCCAGATTGCGCACCAGCGCGACCTGCACCACGCGCAGCCCCGTCGCGGCCAGAATCGCCTGCGTCGGCCGGTCACTGAATCCCGACAGCACGAGGTCAGGCGCGAGATTGACCACCGATTCCGAATTCCAGTCGATTTTTGGGAACGAAGCACCCTGCTTCGCCGTCACCGACAGCGTGCCGTCGGTGGCATAGGGCGAGAGGGCTGCGATCTGCGAAGGGTCGGCCAGCGCCAGCAGCAACTGGTCGGCGCACAGGTTGAAGGACACCACGCGCTTCGGCGGCTCCGCCCGGCCAGCCGTGCCGCCCAGAAAAAGGACGAATACGCCCAAAAACGCTTTCCAGATCGGCATCTTCCAGAGCGGCATTGTCCTGATCGCCGTTTTCTTGATCGAAGCATCCTGTTATGCCACGCCATCGCTTCGCGCCAGCCTTGCGGCGCTCAATCATCCGGAATGAGATGGCCCTCGACCGACCGGGACATTTGCTGACGCTTCTGCTCGCGGCGCTCGTCACAGTGCTGTTCGCGGCGTCGTTGATGACGGGCCCGGCCCATTTCGGCGCCGAGACCGTGGCGAAGGCGCTGGTCTCCGACCAGGGTGTCGCCTCGATCATCGTTCGCGACGTGCGGCTGCCGCGCACGCTGCTCGCAGCCCTGATCGGCGCGACATTTGGCATCGCGGGAGCATCCCTGCAAGGATTGCTGCGCAATCCGCTCGCCGAGCCGTCGCTGTTCGGCGCGCCGCAAGCCGCCGCGGCCGCCGCAGCGGGCCTGATGGCGTTCGGCCTCGTCAGCCCGGTGTCGCTCGCGGTGCCGCTCGGCGGCATCTTCGGCGCGCTATTGTCGGTCGGCGCGCTGGTCGCCATCGCGGGCCGACGGGCCTCGCTGACGATGACGCTGCTCGCGGGCCTTGCATTGGCGAGTTTCGCGGGCGCGGCCATCGCGCTGGTGCTCAATCTCGCGCCCAATCCCTACATTGCGCTGGAAATCGCGTTCTGGCTGCTCGGCTCGCTGCGCGACCGCAGCATGATCCATGTCTGGATCGCGGCCCCGTTCATGATCGCGAGCTGGATCATCCTCGCGGCAAACGCGCGCGCCTTTCGCGCATTGACGCTCGGCGAGGATGCCGCCGCCTCGCTCGGCATCAATGTCGGGCGGGTGCGGATCTGGGTGGTGATCGGCGTCGCCATGGGCGTCGGCGCGGCGGTATCGGTCGCGGGCGCGATTTCCTTCGTCGGCCTCGTCGCACCGCATCTGGTGCGGCGGTTCTACGGCTCGGACCCCGCGCGCACGCTGCTGCCGTCCGCATTGGCGGGCGCGGCGTTGTTGCTTGCCGCCGACATCATCGTGCGGCTGGTGCCCGGCCCCCTGGAGATCAAGATCGGCGTCATCACCGCGCTGATCGGCGTGCCGTTCTTCATCGCGATGATCTTCCGCGAGCGTCAGGTGCTGGAGGAGACGGCATGAAGCCCGATCTCGCGCCGCGCCTGCGCGCGGAAAACCTCACCATCCATCGCGGCGCGCGCGCCATCGTCGCCGATGCCAATCTCGTTCTGAATGCCGGAGAACTCACCGTTCTCGCGGGGCCGAACGGCGCCGGGAAAACCACGCTGGCGCGCGCCATGGCAGGGCTTATTCCCGCGCAGGGCACCGTCAGCCTCGATGGCGTCGCCCTCGCAGCCATGAACGCACGCCAACGCGCCCGCGCGCTGGCTTACCTGCCGCAGGGCCACGAATTCCACTGGCCAATGAGCGTCGAACATATCGTGGCGTTGGGCCGCGAGCCGCACGCCGATCCGTTTTCGCAAGTCACCTCCGAGGACCGCGCCGCCATTCTGGCGGCGATGGAGGCGACGACGACCGACACGCTCGCCTCCCGTATCGTCACCACGCTATCCGGGGGCGAACGCGCCCGCGTCGCGCTCGCGCGCGCGCTGGCGACGCAAGCCTCCGTGCTGATCGCCGACGAGCCGATCGCCGCGCTGGATGAACGCCACCGGCTCGTGGTGATGGAGTTGCTGCGCGACATCGCCCGTCAAGGCGCTGCGGTGCTGGCGATCATTCACGATCTGACGCTGGCCGCGCGGTTCGCCGACCGGGTGGTGCTGATGGATGAGGGCCGCATCGCCGCCAACGACGCGCCGATGGCCGCGCTGACGCCGGAGCGCATCGCCAGGATTTTCAATGTTTCGGTGCACCGGATCGAGACGCCGGACGGGCCGCTGCTGATTCCCTCGCGCGCGCTCTAGGACGCAGGATCGCGTGCGCTAGGTGCTCGACAGCTTCTTCCAGAGCCGCAGGGCCTTGCGCTGGAAAGCCGGGACGCGCCTCGGCACGCGGATCGGCTTTTCATCCTGCGACAGCCGCAGGCCGATGACATTGACGCGGTTGCCGCCGAGGCCGCGCGCCACCAGCGCGATGGAGCCGAGCGGCAACGCCGCGCCGACACGCGGCGCGCCATCCAGATGCACGTCGAAATAATCCGCCAGCGTCAGCGAACGCGCATCCGCCGGGACGTCGATGCCGTAGACCTCCGCCACCGCCTCCAGCGTCACGTCGCCCGCGATCATGAAGTCGCCCAGCAGATTCGGATCGGGCGCGGAGGCAGGCGCCATGTCGACGAAGAACCGGTCGAGCGCGCCCGCCTTTTCCGGCGGGGCGAGCAGATAGAGATAATCGCCCTTCTGCACCGGGGCTGCTTCGGCCGCAGAGAGGATCTTCTCCTCGCGGATCACCAGCGTCGGCTTCGACCATGATGGAATGAGGCCCCGCTTCAGGAACAGGCTGTTCGGCCGCACAGCATAGCCGACCAGTTGCTGCTCGAGCTGGCCCGGCAGGTCCAGCTCGATACGGCGCGGGCCGCGATCGGTGCGCGGCAGGGCGACGTGCAATTTTCGCGCGGCGAAACCGAGCGTCCAGCCTTGCAGCAGCAGGGACACCATCACGACGATGAACGCTACGTTGAAATAGATCTGCGCCTTCGGCAGGTCCAAAAGCAGCGGAATCGACGCCAGGAAGATCGCCACCGCGCCGCGCAGGCCGACCCATGCGATGAATATTTTTTCGCGCAATTGGAAAGGAAACGGCGCGAGGCAGAGAAACACCGCGATCGGGCGCGCGAAAAACACCAGTGCCAGCGCCACGACGAGCGCGGGCAGCGCCACCGCCACCAGCTTGTCGGGCGAGGCGAGAAGCCCGAGCAGCACGAACATCACGATCTGCGCCAGCCATGTCGCAGCGTCGAGAAACGTCAGCACCGAATTGTGCGCCCGCGTCGGGCGGTTGCCGATCACGATCCCGGCGAGATAGACCGCGAGAAAGCCGGAGGCATGATCGATCTGCGCGAAGCCGAAGATCACCAGCGCCGCCGTCGTCACGAACGGCGCGTGCAGGCCCTGCGGCAGTGAAATCTTGTTCAGCGCGAACACCACGAGCCGCCCGCCGACCAGACCGATGACGATGCCGAGCACGGCCTCCTGCGCGAACTGCCAGAAGATGTGCGACGCCGAGCCTTTCCCGAGCGACAGGAATTCCACCAGCACCATCGTGAGAAACACGGCGAACGGATCGTTGGTGCCGGATTCGACCTCCAGCGTCGCGCCGATGCGCGGGCGCAGGCGCAGGCCTTGCGCATGGACCAGAAGAAACACCGCCGCGGCGTCGGTCGAGGCGACCACCGCGCCGAGCAGGAAGGATTCCGGCCAGGTCAGGTCGAGCACATATCTGGCGATCGGGGTTGTCAGCAGCGCCGTCAGAAGGACGCCCACGGTGGCGAGAACCGCCGAGGGCGCGAGCACCGCGCGGATGCTTTGAAAGCGCGTCTTCAGCCCGCCGTCGAACAGGATCAGCGCCAGCGCGGCGGAGCCGACCAGATAGGCGATCCTGACATCGTCGAATTTCAGCTTGCCGAGGCCGCCTTCGCCCGCGAGCAAGCCCAAACCAAGGAAGACGAGCAACAGGGGCGCGCCGAACCGCAGCGCCAGCAGGCTCGACAATATGCCAGCCATGATCAGCACGGAGCCGAGCAGGATCGCGAGACTGACGGAATCGAGGATGGCCATGGGCGGCGGAGGCTTTCGACTGGGGCTTCAATCTTTGCTTATAGGTCTCGCGGCGGATCGCCAAACAAAATCTCGGCATCATAAATGTGCCGGATTCCCGGCGCTAAACGCATCGCATCGCGCGCCCGCTCACCCCATGCGAGCCTCGCACAACCCTGCCGATATTGACGCCTGCGTCGCAAGGACGCATGAGAAGACGAATCTCCCCTGCTCACCTGACGGGACCTGCCAATGGATTGGGACGACCTGCGAGACGCCCTCAACCGCACGATCCAGTCGGTCGGCGGGGAGATCACCTCGCCATGGTTCTACATGCAGTTCGGCGTCATCCTGGTCGCCGCCGGCCTCTCGCTGGCGCTGGGCAGCAGCCTGCGGGCCCGGTTCGACGTCACCTCGCTGACGATGGGCTGGCCGGCGCCGCTGCGGCTGCTCGCCCGCACCGTGATGCAGCGCGCCGGCACCATCATTTTCGCGCTGCTCGCCGAAATATCGCGGGTGGTCATGGTCCAGACCGGGCTGCTCTATCGCGGCTACGTGCTGTCGACGGCGGTCAATCTCGCGACCGCGTGGCTGATCATCCGTCTCGCCACCAGCGTGATCCGCAACGAATTCGTGGTCCGCGTGGTGTCCATCGCGGCATGGGCGGTGGCCGCGCTCAGCATCATCGGCCGCCTCGACGATGTGTCCAGCGCGCTCGATTCGATCTCGATCACCATCGGCACGCTGCGGCTGACGCCGCTGGTGCTCATCAAGGCGGGCGTGCTGCTGGCCGTGGCGATGTGGCTCGTCAGCGCCGCCGGAAATTTCATCGAAGCCCGGATCGCCCGCTCGCGCGACCTCACCCCCTCAGTTCAGGTCCTGCTGATCAAGCTGGTGCGGGTCGCGCTGATCGTCGCCGCCATCGCCATGGTGATGTCGGCGGTCGGCATCGACCTGTCGGCCTTCGCGCTGTTCTCCGGCGCGATCGGCGTCGGCCTCGGCTTCGGCCTGCAAAAGATCATCGCCAATTTCATCAGCGGCGTGATCCTGCTCGCGGACAAATCGGTCAAGCCGGGCGATCTCGTGACCATCGGCGACAGCACCGGCAAGATCAGCTCGATGAATACCCGCTACATCTCGGTCGCGGCGGGCGACGGGCGCGAGATCCTGATTCCGAACGAGGATCTCGTCACCCAGCGCGTCATCAACTGGACCTATACCGACAAGACCATGCTGGTGAAGGTCAATTTCGCCACCAATTACGAGGCCGACCCGAACCGGGTCTGCGAGCTGGCCGTCGATATCGCCCGCAATACGCAGAACGTCGCCACCTTCAAGGCGCCGAACTGCCTGCTCACCGAATTCGCCGAAACCGGCATGAAGTTCGCGCTGACCTTCTGGGTCGCCGATCTCGACGTCGGCATGGACAATGTCCGCAGCAACGTGATGCAGGGGCTGTGGACCGCCTTCAAGAACGAGAACATCCGCGTGCCCTATCCGGTGCGCGAATTGCGGGTCCGCAGCGGCGCGCTGCCGGTGGAAACCATCCTCGAGGTTCCATCGGACAATTCCGGCCCCGCCGGCAAGCCCGGCGCGGAATGACCCGCGCCCCTGGCGCAAAGGTTGCGAATTGCCGGCAAGGCATTAAATTAGCGTGATCCGGCCACAGCGCCCGCAACCTCCGAAGTCAGACTGTTCATGAATTACGTTGACGCCACCCAAGCCGCCGCGCGCAAGACCGGCCAGATCAAGCTGCACGGCCCGTCCGGTTTCGCCGGAATGCGGAAAGCCGGCGCGCTGACCGCCCGGTGCCTCGACGAGCTGGCGCCGATCGTGCGGCCGGGCATCTTCACCTCGCAGATCGATGAATTCGTCCGCAAGTTCGCGATCGCGCACGACGCCATTCCCGCGACGCTGATGTATCGCGGCTACCGCCACTCGACCTGCACCTCGATCAACCATGTGGTCTGCCACGGCATCCCCGGCGACCGGCAGTTGAAGGAAGGCGACATCATCAACATCGACGTCACCCTGATCGTCGATGGCTGGTATGGCGATTCCAGCCGCATGTACACGGCGGGAGCGATCTCGCGCCGCGCCGAGCGGCTGATCGACGTGACCTACGAGGCGATGATGCGCGGCATCGCCGCCGTCAAGCCCGGCGCCACCACCGGCGACATCGGCCATGCGATCCAGAGCTTCGTCGAGCCGCAGCAGATGAGCGTGGTCCGCGACTTCTGCGGCCACGGCCTCGGCCGCCTGTTTCACGACGAGCCGAACATCATCCACATCGGCAAGCCCGGCGAAGGCGTGGCGCTGCGCCCCGGCATGATCTTCACCATCGAGCCGATGATCAATCTCGGCAAGCCGCATGTGAAAATCCTCTCCGATGGCTGGACCGCCGTGACGCGAGACCGTTCGCTGTCGGCGCAGTTCGAGCATTCGGTCGGCGTGACGCAAACCGGCGTCGAGATTTTCACGCTGTCCCCCGGCAAGCTCGACAAGCCTCCCTACAGCGCCGCCTGATTCCGCCCGCGCGGGCGGTAGCGAAATTGCTCCTTGCAAAAGACGGCGGGCGCGGCATGGTGACCGGGTAGAGCCCGCGATCATGCCAGCCCATGCCCAAAAACGCTGACGATCCGTCAGACCAGCCCGGTTTTTCCGAAGCGCCGCATTATCACGGCCATCGCGAACGATTGCGGGATCGCTTCCGCGACGCCGGTCCCGATGCGCTTAGCGATTACGAGCTGCTGGAAATGGTGCTGTTTCGCGCGCTGCCGCGTCGCGACGTCAAGCCCCTGGCGAAAACGCTGATCGCAAGGTTCGGCTCCTTCGCCGAAGTGGTGCATGCCCCCGAGGCGCGGCTGCGCGAAATCAGCGGGCTCGGCGATGCCGCCGTCACCGAGATGAAGCTGATCGCGGCGACCGCGAGCCGCGTCGCCAAGGGGCAGGTCAAGCAGCGCACGGTGCTGTCGTCATGGTCGAGCGTGATCGACTATTGCCGCACCGCGATGGCGTTCGCCGACAAGGAGCAGTTCCGCATCCTGTTCCTCGACAAGCGCAACCAGCTGATCGCCGACGAACTGCAACAGGTCGGCACCGTGGATCACACGCCGGTCTATCCCCGCGAGGTGGTCAAGCGCGCGCTGGAATTGTCCGCGACCGCGATCGTTCTCGTCCACAACCATCCCACTACCCCCTTTTCGATCACACTGGATCACGCATAAGCTAATTGAATTACAACGATTTTTTGGCTTGTCGCACTTCCGGCTACTGTGGCATATTGGGGTCGGTTTTAAGGGGATCGAAGCCTTTTTTGACCCCAGTTGCCGGCACCACTGATCCGACTGGCGACCCCACTCAAAAGCCGACGGGAGACCCCAGTGCCAAGCCTTACAGATGGAGAAATACGCCGCGCCCTGAAGCAGGTTGAACAGACCGGAAAACAGCTAAGCCTCGTCGATGGCGAGGGTCATGGCACCGGTCGTCTCGTCCTTGTCATGAAGCCTATGCCGACACGCGTGACGGCCGATTGGATGGCCCAACAGTGGCGCGACCAGAAGCGGCTCAAGAAGAAACTCGGCTCATATCCATCAATGCCACTCAGCAAGGCGCGCGAAGTGTTCAACCGCGACTTCGCAGAGATGATCCAAAAGGGTCGCAGCATCAAAATCGCCGGCGACACACGGCCGGGCACAGTAGCCGATCTCTTCGAAGCCTATGTCGCCAACCTCAAGGAGGCCGGAAAGCCATCTTGGAAAGAGGCGGAAAAGGGCCTCAATAAAATCGCCGACACGCTCGGACGCAACCGTCCTGCCCGCGACATTGAACCGGACGAGATCACTGCGATCATCCGCCCCATCTATGAGCGCGGCAAACGCTCGATGGCCGATCATGTCCGCAGCTACATTCGATCCGCTTATAGTTGGGGCTTAAAATCCGAACACGACTATCGCACCACGTCGTCCCGACGCTTCGGCCTCGTTTTCAATCCCGCAGCTGGTATTCCGACCGAGCCCAAGAATGTCGGCACGCGCTGGCTAGATGAGGACGAATTCCTCCGTCTCTATCGTTGGCTTGAATGCCCGGACAGGCCTGTTCATCCACCTTACGCCCGTGCCGTTAGAATCCTGATGCTAACCGGCCAGCGCGTCGAGGAAATCGCGCGGTTACACGTTTATCAATGGGATTCGGCCGAACGCATTATTGACTGGTCGAAGACAAAGAACGGCAAGCCACACGCTATTCCCGTGCCCAGAATTGCTGCTGAACTTATCGAGTCGATTAAACCGAACGAATTCGGCTGGTTCTTCCCGTCGGCGACCGATCCGTCAAAGCCTGTCAGCCATGGCACGCTTTATTCGTTCATGTGGCGCCAGCGCGACCGCGAGATTATTCCTGTCGTAACCAATCGCGATCTCCGGCGAACATGGAAGACCCTCGCCGGTAAAGCCGGCCTGTCGAAGGAAATTCGAGACCGGCTGCAAAACCACACGCTCCAGGACGTCAGCTCCAAGAGTTATGATCGCTGGAACTACATGCCAGAAAAACGAGCAGCCGTGGCAAAGTGGGACAAATTTGTCCGTGAACTGCTGTCGAAGAAGAGGCGCAAACCCTTGCTGAAGGAGGCCGCGTGAGTCCTCGACCCTCCAAACCTGCGCCTCGCCGCGCGAAGGCCTCCAACCCGGTCGTCGAAATCGACGCGCAGAGCTATTCCGCCTTCGTCGGCGATCTGAAGCAGAAAATCGCCGAGGCGCGCTATCGCGCCAGCCTGTCGATCAATCGAGAAATGATCCTCCTCTATTGGGGCATCGGCCGTGATATTCTGGCCCGGCAGGAGCGTGAGGGTTGGGGCACCAAGGTCATCGACCGACTGGCGGAGGATCTCCGCCAGGCCTTCCCCGAAATGACCGGGCTTTCGGCCCGAAATCTGAAATACATGCGCGCCTTCGCAGACGCCTGGCCCGATAGCGAAATTGTGCAACGGGTCGTTGCACAATTGCCATGGGGCCATAACGTTAGCCTCCTCGATGCCGTTAAAGCGACAGATGAGCGTGTCTGGTACGCGCGGCAGGCCATCGAACATGGCTGGAGCCGCCCGGTCCTCGTCCACCAGATCGAGAGCAATCTGTTCGTCCGCCAGGGCAGCGCGCTCACCAACTTCTCGCGAACCCTGCCTGCCCAGCAGTCCGAGCTTGCCCAGCAGCTCCTCAAAGACCCTTACACCTTTGATTTTCTCGCGCTCGGCCCCGACATGCTGGAACGCGATCTCGAACGTGGCCTCATCGAGCACTTGCGTTCACTTATTCTCGAACTTGGCAAGGGCTTTGCTTTCGTCGGCAGCCAGTACCATCTCGAAGTTGGAGGGCAGGACTACTATCTCGACCTTCTCTTCTATCACCTCCGGCTGCGCTGCTTCGTCGTGATTGAGTTAAAGATCGAGGACTTCAAGCCCGAGTTTGCAGGCAAAATGAACTTCTACCTCTCGGCTGTCGACGATCAGCTTCGGCATGAGCATGATCAGCCAACCATCGGCATCATTCTGTGCAAGGGCCGCAACGAGCTGATCGTTGAATATGCGCTACGCGACACCAGCAAGCCGATGGGTGTCGCCCAATATAAGCTTTCGCCCGCGTTGCCACCGCAGCTTCAGCAGGAATTGCCAACGGTCGAGGAGTTCGCGCGCGAGTTTCCGTTGATGTCGGTGGTCAAGCTTCGCATCGAAATCGAGCGCGCACTCCGCGACCTCGCCGCGGAAAGAAGCGTCACCTTCGATCGACCCGCTGGCATCATGAATATGCTGCGAGATATGCGACGGCAGGGATCGATGCCTGCCAGTACTGAGCAAATGCTGGGCGCGCTGCGCGTCATGAACGAAGCCACGCATGGCGTGGACGTCGACGCGAGCGCAGCAATGCAAGCTGTGGAGATTGGCACCCTCTTCCTTGCCGAACTCAGGACCCTAAATACCAACGACTGAGACGCTCAACAAGAAAACCAAACCCGGCGGCTCCGCCTCGGCCACTGAGTGAGTGCTTTACTCACGCTAAGGAACCTAGACTGCTAAAATGTTTCCTGAATCACAAATTCGATTCGCCAATCGTCGCAGCCAGGCGGGTACTTCCGGCCTGACCGTCAATGCGAGGCAAAGGAGCATGAATGGCGAAACCGACGGATAAGACCATAAAGCGGCTATTCGCTCTTTCTGGAAACATTTGCGCATTCTCTGGATGTACCCTACCGATCGTCGAAGGCACCGTCACCGGCGAAATCTGTCACATTACTGCCCGCAGCCCGGGAGGCCCTCGCTACGATCCCTCACAATCCGATAAAGATCGGAACGGCTTTGGCAACCTCCTCTTATTATGCGGGCATCATCATAAAATTATCGACGGAGAACCAAGACTCTATACGGTGGATGTTTTGCGGGACATAAAGGCCATTCACGAAAGTGCCGCCGGCCGAGCCGAGCAGCCGACCGACCTCATATTCGCGAAGATCCTTTTGAACGATCTCAACGGGATCACGATCAACCAGAACAGCGGCAATATCGCGATCAATAGCCCTGGCACAATCCAGGCGCACCAAGTCCACGTCAGCACCAACCGTCGTTCCATCAGCATCAATGCGCCACCCGGGACAATCGGCTCTGATCAGGAAACTACGCGCTATGTGAAATATCTGATCGACCGATACAACAAATTCGCTAGTGCAGATCGGATGCGCACGTCGAAATTTAGCTATGGGGCGATATCCAAGAACATTGAGAGCAACTTCGGCGCCCCCTGGCGGCTACTACCAACCGACAAGTTCGATGCAGTCTGCGAGTATCTGCAGCAGCGGATTAAGCGAACGGTCATAGCTAAATCGAATGCCGCAAATGGAATGCGCGCCTATTCCACCTATATGGAGTTCAACACGAGATAGACTTCCGAATGTGATCTCCAGGCACGAGAAGCTAGGGTCCAAGCTGTCGTTGGTCCACCAGAGCGGACAGTGCCCGAAACCGATGACCATCGCGCACCGGTGCGCCATCGATGCGGAGTCAGAATGCCTCTGAAAGCCAAGCTCGATGGCCGCGAAATAGTTTCTGTCCTTTGCTCGGACAGGGACTGGTCAGAGGCGCAGCATGCGTCAAAGGGGACAGAAAATCGGCTACGTATGTCCTGCTGCGATGCCCCAGCTTACGCCAGCCACAGTCCGCTCGACCTACGTTATTTCGCCCACAAGTCCGGCTATGATCGCTGTCCGTCCGGCGGCGAGTCCGACGAGCACGAGTCCTTGAAGGCAGCCGCAGCAAGAACAGTTCAATCTCTGGCAGGATGGCAGGCAGATGTTGAGGTCTCGGGGGACGGCTGGCGCGCCGACGTTCTAGCTATGCGCGGCAGCATCAAGATCGCAATCGAAGTCCAGCTTTCGGCGCAGGCAAAACGACAGACTGGGGCGCGTAATGACAGGTTCGAAGCCTCGGAGGTTTCAGCATTCTGGCTAAAGGGTCCGAAAAACCGCTTCAATGATTTTGGCGACGGCCTACAAGGTCCGGTCCACGGGGCGTCGATCCGAGAACAGATGGCGAGTGTAGGCGTGGCAGTCAGGAATCTGATCGGTGCTGTTGAGCGCCAAGTGAGGATGGCAAACGAACTCGCTCGACTCATCCGCACTATTCCCGGATGGAAGTACGACATCGATCTGCAGGGGACCATTCCAGCTTGCTTCGAACTACAACGCGAGGCCAAGCGACAACAGATCCTGCTCGGCGAACTGGGCCCATCCCTTTTACCGACGATCTTTCGTCCTGTTGACGGAAAGCAGATCGGCGCGGATCAATTTGCCGGCGCGATCCTACAGTTGCGCGTGAATGCTCCACATCTTCGCGGCTACCAAGCGTCGAGCTTCCAGCTCGCATCCGAGGACTTAGCCAACTCGCTCGCACGTCAGCTCCGTCCAATCCTCGAAGGCAAAAAAACCTGGCAAGGCAAGGAACACACCGAGGTCGTGCCAGGAGCCTTCGTGCATTACCCGGAACAATGTCCAGGCTGCGAAACTCGCTTTCTCAGGATCACTCATCTTCTCATCGGACATCCTCGCCGACCACGCACGCTTCCCGTCAAGGTCGTGCGAGACGAGTGGCGTTGGTACGAACCGATCCTTTCGAAAGCCGAACTACTATCGAGGAAGGTTGGGCTTCCCTTGGGACCATTGGTCGACCACGGTGAAAGTGCATACTTCCAACCAAAACGCGTCGACCAGAGGTGCCCCGTTTGCGGAAAGCAAGCCCCTGATCCCTTGATCTCCAATGACGAAGCGCTCCGCGCTTGGCCTGGTCGTGACGAGCACTTCCGCTATCGCTTGCCCGCGCCCGGCAAAGGATGGAGCGCGTCGACCCGATGGGTAATGCAGCTCGCGCCTGACGCCGCCGTTTGGGACGCTCTGCTGGACGCGAAACGTGCCGAACGTCAAAAGGAGCGTGAGGAGGAGCGCCGACGCGAGGACTTAGCCGAAGCGGAACGCAACCGCCGATACGAAGAACTGAAGCGGCAAGCAGAAGAACGACGTCAACAACGCATTGCAGACGATTTAGTTCGCAAGGCGGTCGACGAGCAGCGAGCCATAGAGGCGCGACGCCAAGCCGAAGAGGACCGTCAGGCGCGCATAGTAGCTCAACAAGAGGAGAGGAAGGACAAGCTGCGCACGGCCGCGGAGACGGCGATCAGAGATAGATTGCGTCGCAATCTCTGGCTGACAACCGGCAATTCTCATCTACGATTGGCAGGTGATGCCGTCGCCCCGCGCCCAATCGAAGTTGCCGCCCAGAGCAAGGAAGGACTTGAGATGGCGTTGCAATTGCTTCGATCAACTAAGTTCTGAGTGTCTCTCAGGACGCAAGCTTGGCGACCTGCGATCACAAAGAACATTGGCGCATGTACGATCAATACCGCCGAAGCACATGCAACGAGACAGAGTTTTTCGATGACCACGGCAGCTAAAGGAAACTAGACCCTGCTCGAAAACCGATCATAGGCAGTGACGCGAACCGTTCGAATATCTACTTCATATCGATATATTTCTCGCGCGAGGTAAGAGATTTCTGCCTCTTTCTCAGCATCTTCAACATCGACATACCAGGATCTCGGCTTCCCGTTTTCCTCACCATTCCACCGATACCCCCGCGCTTTCAGGATATCCTTGAATTCAAAGGGTGAGTTCTCGGCCCATATACGCCATGTTGGCAACCGTGCGCGCTCTAGCAGCTTTGCCAGGGCTGGTGCTTGTGTACGGGGCAACTCGCGCGCAAGAATCTCGATGGCTGCCAAGCAGTCATTCGCTGCTCGATGCCGCTCGTAGAAGAAACCCATAGCCATCGCGAGATAGGAGAGTTTCGTGCCCTCGAACCCTTCGGCTGCCCACTCGATCTCGGACATCGAACAGGCCCATGGCTTAGTCGAAAACACCGAGCTGTAGCGCTCCAGAAAGCGCCGATCGAACGCTGCATTGTGCGCGATGATCACAGACGCCGGCGCAGCAAACGCCGTGACTTCTGAGGGATCAATCGACTTTCCCGAAACCATGGCGTCCGTGATCCCCGTCAACACAGTGATTTCGGGTGAGATCGGTTTCGTCGGTTCACGAAGGCGGTCGAAAGGCTCCAAAACCTCAATCACCGTGCCATCAAGCGCGTATCGGAACGGCACCATCGCGAGTTCAATGTCAATCGGCTTACAAATTTGACCCCGTATCGGCGTCCAATTTTGACCCCTTCGCGCGGCGTGATTTGAGGGTAGCGCTCGTCTCGTCGGAGCTGGCCGGGATTGCGGAGACGAGACGAGCGCGGGCGGCGTGATCGTCGTCGCGGCTTTTGAAGCGCCAGCTGTCGTTGCCGGTCTCGACGATGTCGCAGTGGTGGGTCAACCGATCGAGCAGCGCGGTGGTCATCTTGGCGTCGCCGAACACGCTGGGCCATTCGCCGAAGGCGAGATTGGTAGTGACGATGACGGAAGCGCGCTCATAGAGCCGACTGACGAGATGGAACAGAAGCTGGCCGCCGGATTGGGCGAAGGGCAGATATCCGAGTTCGTCCAGCACGATGAAGTCCATCCGGGTCAGATGTTCGGCAAGCCGGCCCTGACGTCCGTTACGGGTCTCGATCTCGAGGCGGTTGACGAGGTCGACCACGTTGTAGAAGCGACCGCGGGCGCCGGATCGGATGCAGCTTCTGGCGATTGCGATGGCCAGGTGGGTTTTGCCCGTGCCGGTGCCGCCGACGAGCACGACGTTGCGCTGCTGGGCGATGAAGCCGCCGCCGGCGAGATCGTTGACGAGCGTCTGATTGATCGGCGTGCCTTCGAACTGGAAGTCGTCGAGATCCTTGGCCAACGGCAGCTTGGCGATGGTGAGCTGGTACTTGATCGACCGCGCCTGCTTCTCGTTGATCTCGGCGCTGAGCAGGTCGCCGACGATATGCTGCGGTTCGTGCTGGCGCTTGACGGCCGTCGCCATGATCTCGTCGAAGGCAGCCCTCATGCCGTAGAGTTTGAGCTCGCCCATGAGGTCGAAGATTTGGGTTCGTTCCATCAGATGGTCCTCCGGAGGTTGTCGTAGCGGGCGCAATCGGCGATCGGCGCATGGCGGAGCGTCAGTGCCGCCGGCGTCATGATGTTGGCCGGTGCAGCGGGTTCGCGTTGGCGAGCCAGGATGTTGAGAACGACGTCAGCGGAATGGACGCCGTGACCAAGCGCCTCGGCGCAGGCGGCTTCGACCGCCGACAAACCGTCAGTCAGCACCGCATTGAGGATGTCGACCATCTGTCGATTGCCGTCGTCGGTGCTGGCGAGCCTGCGCCGGATCCGTTCGATCGCGGCCGGCAGCACCCAGTCCTTGAAGGGTGCGCCGTTACGCAAGGCCCCGGGTTTGCGCGCGAGCACCGGCACGTAGTGCCAGGGATCGTAGGTCGTCTCGCCGCGTCCGAACGACCGCGGATGCTCCGCAACGATCCGTCCATCCTGACGGATGACGATACGGTCGGCATAGGCTTGAACCTCGACCGGACGTCCGACGGCGCTGGCTGCGACCGAGTATTTGTTGTTGTCGAAGCGCACCAGGCAGGTTTTGGAGACCGATGCCGGCACCGCATGGAATCCGTCGAACCGACCGGCATAGGGAACGAGCTTCGGCCGTTCGGCTTCGAACACATCCCAGATCGTCTGATCGGACAGCTCCGGATGCCGATGCGCCTTGGCGTAGGCGATGCATTTGTCGAGCAGCCAGGCGTTGAGTTCGTCCAGCTTTTTGAACCGCAGCCGCGGCGTGAAGAAGCGTTCCCGGACCAACCCGACCTGGTTCTCCACCTGGCCCTTCTCCCAGCCCGACGCCGGCGTGCAGGCGACCGGATCGACCAGGTAGTGGCTGCACATCTGCAGGAAGCGGCGATTGTAGCGGCGATCCTTGCCGACGAAGATCGTCTCCACCGCCGTCTTCATGTTGTCGTAGATGCCGCGACTGCAGGTGCCCTTGAACAGTGCGAACGCCCGGTCGTGGGCGTCGAACACCATCTCCTGCGTCTCGCGCGGATAGGCGCGCACGAACAGCATGCGGCTATGACACAGCCGGACGTGGGCGACCTTCACGAGTACCGTCACGCCGTTGAGGAGAACGATCTCGTGGCTCCAGTCGAACTGATAGGCTTCTCCTGGCGCAAAACTCAGCGGGACATAGGCCGCCGCCGTCGATTGCCCGCGCTCCTTGCTCCAGCGCCTGGCGTAACGCCGCACGGCATCGTAGCCGCCGTCATAGCCGCGTCCGCGCAACTCTTCGAAGATCCGGATCAGCGTCAGTTGTTCGCGCGCGGATTTGGCTGCGTTCGCCGCCAGCAGTTCATCGAGTTCCGCCGCCCATCGTCCAAGCTTGGGCCGCGGCTGCACCTGACGCTCATACTCGAACGAAGTCTCTCCGGATCTCAGCACCTTCCGGACCGTGTTCCGCGACACCTTCAGGTCACGGGCGATCTCCTTGATCGTCTTGCCCTTGATGAAGTGCTCGCGCCGTATCCGCGCAATCGTCTCCACGATCAGCATCCCCGACCACCTGCTTCATGACAAAGCAGGCAGCGCAACAGCCAATCTATAGGGGGTCAATTTTGGACGCCGATCCCCCGGCTCAGGGGGTCACTATTGCAGGCCGAATAACACTGACGGTGAACTGGAGCTGAGACTGGCGCGGTACATCGCTGACAAATATCAAACGGCCGATATCTCGATTCCGTAGCACTAGCGCCGAACCAGATCAAATCGCATCGTGCGCTAATGCGATCCAGACGCCAGGATTCGAATAATGCCGGTTGCCGACGGATTATTATTCGGGTCCACCGAGGCAAATCCGCCAGTAGCGGAACTGGCGGCTCGATCTCCCGCTTATTGAAGCGAGAAGGGCTGCTGCGACATGATTCAGTGAGCTCAGTCAACGTTACTCAAAACGCTGTGGCACTCGAGAACTTATAGGCCAACTACGCGGTGTCAGGAAGCGGCGCCAGATACGCGCGCGATCAGTCCTTGGCGATCCGGGCGGTTGATGATCTCGATTTGAAGGCCATGACTTCTGGCCACGGAGGCTGCGATTGCTAGACCTAAACCGCTACCTTCAACGTCCAGCGGCGCGGCTCGAAAGAAGCGGTCGAACAGGCGCGGAATATCGGCCTCCGCCACGCCCGGGCCGGTATCCGTCACCTCGACGACAAATCTACCGTTCAGCCGCCGAATAGAGACGTTCACGACACCTCCCTTCCCGGTATAGCGGACTGCATTGTCGATCAGATTACCAAAAAGAAGCGCAAGATCGCCGCGTGAACCGATGATCGATACCGGCTCGGATTGAACGATGCCAAGATCCACGCCCTTGGATTCGGCTATCGTAATCACATCGGCGACGCATTGCGTAACGACGTTCGAGAGCTCGATGACTTCTCGTGTCGAGGCGTTCTCTGGTTCGTCAGAACGCGCAAGACGGAGTAATTGCTCGACCAATCGGCGCGCGCGCGCCAAGCCATCCCGCAGCATCGTGGTTGAGGCTGGGTCTGCGTCATTGTGCCGTGCATCCAGATTGTCGACTTGAATTTGAAGAGCGGTCAAGGGCGTGCGAAGCTCATGGGCCGCATCGGCGACAAAACGCTTCTGTTGGTCCAGGGCGTCGCGCAGCCGGTTGGTGAGTCCATTCATCGCCTCGACCAACGGTATGATTTCGGTCGGCACGTTAACTGTTGGTACGGGCGCTCGACTGTCGAGGCTTTTTCCAGCGATACTTTCGGCGAGGCGCTGCAATCGGCCGGTTAATTGCCCGACGGACCACCCGACGACCAGCCAGGCCAACGGAATGAGGATCAGGATTGGGATCCCTGCCTGGATTGCCGCCGAGGCCGCTATTTCCCGACGAACCTCCATCTGTTGTGCGATTTGCACCGTCCGACTAGCATCTCGCGCCTGATATACACGCCAGGATACTCCCCCGGCCTCGATAGTAGCAAAACCTGCCGCATCCAGACGCGGAACCGAAGGTGCGTTCGGCGTTCGGCGCAAAATTGCTCCGGTATGGGACCACACCTCTACAACAAGCTCATCCTCGGGATCCTGTGGCTCAGTTGGCGCGGGCGCTAATATCGCGCTGTCGCCGACGTTGATGGCGATCTGCCGGAGCTGGCCGTCAAGAAAGTCGGCGGCTTCCTGTTGCGCGATGACGTATGCGGCGATGAACGCGACGACTCCTACAACCGTCAAGACTGCCGTCATCCAGATGAGTGCGGCACGCCGGATTGAGATCATCGTGCGCTCCGTGGGATCATCCATCCGGCGCCGCGGACATTGCGAACGACGTCTTTGTCAAATTTTTTCCGTATCGAGTGGATGAGGAAGTCGATCGCGTTGCTCTCCACCTCCTCACCCCAACCATAAATGCGCTCCTCGATGCGCGATCGCGGTAAAATTGCGCCGGGTCTCTCGGCCAGAGCGTGCATCAGCGCGAATTCGCGCGCCGGGAGCACGGCCGTTGTCCCACGATAGGTCGCTTCGTGACTCTCAAGGTCCAGCGTAACCTCACCGGCAATCAGGGTGGATTGAGCGGCGCCGGCATGGCGACGCAACACCGCCCGCATCCGTGCCAGAAGCTCGCGCATTTCGAACGGCTTAACGATGTAGTCGTCAGCACCGACGTCCAGGCCGATGATGCGATCATCGACGCCATCGCGTGCGGTGATGATGAGAACGGGTGTGGAATTGCCTGCTCGCCGTGCATCTTTCAGCAGATCGACGCCTGATCGGCCAGGCAAGCCGATATCGAGCAGAATGAGCCCGTGACCGCCGTTGGCCAGCGCGTCCTCACCATCGGCGCCGGTGCGAACCCAGTCGACCGTCATTCCTTCCCGCTTCAGCGCCGCGATCAGACTGTCGCCGATCATGCGGTCATCTTCGATCAACAGAACACGCATTTCATCTCCGGACCGCGCCAACACGCCTGCGATAACATATCTTTGAAGATCCGTTGCATCGTCGCCGACATGCATGGATAACGTGGCGGGACGTAAAGCTGCAATCGGCCATCGAACACTGGGTGAACAATCCTGGGATCGCTGGATTAGCTGGAAATGAGCGAAATCATCAGCACCCGATTCTGTTGAGCGGACATCTCCTGACCACGAGGCACATTCTTCAGCGAGTTTACGAGCCTGACATCGGCAAATGCGCACCTTTTCCGGCCAGTCTTTCGCGCAATTGGTTTAATTTTTTCAGGCTGGCGAGCGTTTGACGCGGCCTTGTTGCCGCGATCCCGACCAGAAGCGTCTCGATCAGCCCGAGCGTGGCCGTATGCATGCTCAGCAAATCAGCGCGCCCTCGTGCCACGGGCAGAACGAGATCGACGCGGCGCCGCAGTCTGCCAGCAAGGGTATCCGTCAGGAGCAGAGACGCCAGCCGGCGCCGTTGGATTTCCTCGAGGAGAACTGCCAGTTCCGCATAGACGCGCCCGTAGGCCAGGATGACGACGAGATCGCCATCGCGCAGTTTCCGCAAGTCATCGGCGAAAAGCAGGCCGGTGTTGGTCAGGCACCCGGCGTCCAGACCAAAGCGCCCAAGCTGGATGACGAAGTAGGCTGCCATGGCGCTCGACGGCCCAAGGCCGAAGACCAGGACGCGCCGCGCTTTGGTGATGTTGCTTACCGCCTTCTCAAACTGATCGGCGGTGATGGTGCGACGGAGGTTTTCGAGCGATCGAATATGAACTTCGAGCGTCATCTCGAACGCATTGGCAAGGCTTGGGCCGACCTCGTTGAGCGTTCGCGTCAACCGCTCGGCCGGAGTGAGTAAATTGCGCAGCTCGCCGGCGAGGGCGCGGCGTAGGTCGTCGAGCCCGGCAAAGCCAAGCGCCTTTGCTGCCCGCACAATCGTGGCGTCGCTGGTCTTCGCCTTGGCGGCCAATGCGGCTGCCGAGGCGATCAGCACTTCCTCTCGATTCTCCTGAAAGAACCGGATCACACGCTGCTCCGCAGGGCTCATCCGCTCGAAACGGTCTGCAACTCGTTCATCAAATGCGATCGTCACGTCGGTCAACTTTCTTGGGCCAACTTCCTTGAAATCGTCATAATTACTACGAAAATTATACCATGGTGTAGTAGATACTACAAAGCCGTGAGGTGTTGAATGGATGCGGCATCCTGGAGTGTCGCAGCGCCGGCAATCGGCTCCGCGTTCCTCGCCTCACTCGTTGAGGTGGTGGAGGCGTTCACGATCGTCCTGGCGGTCGGTACGCTGCGCGGTTGGCGACCTGCAGCCCTCGGCACGCTTTCGGCTCTCGCCGTACTCGGCCTGGCGGTCGTGCTTCTTGGCCCGTTGCTCGGTCGCGTCCCGATCCAGCTTCTCCAGCTTGTCATCGGTGTACTCCTCCTTCTGTTCGGCATGGGATGGCTGCGCAAAGCGATCCTGCGGGCGGCCGGCGTCATCGCCCTGCACGATGAGGAAGCCATTTTCACATCCGAGTCGGCTCAATTGTCGAAGACTGCCGATCAGCGGCGGGTCTCGCTTGATTGGATCGCAGGTTTGACGGCGTTCAAGGCGGTGCTGCTCGAAGGACTTGAGGTTGCTTTTATCGTCATAGCGGTTGGTGCGGCTCGTGGTTTGCTGTGGCCCGCCGCATTCGGCGCCCTTGCGGCCTGCCTTGCGGTCCTGACGGTGGGTGTCGCCGTTCACAGACCGCTGGCGAAGGTTCCCGAGAACACCTTGAAGTTCGGTGTCGGCGTCATGCTGTCGGCCTTCGGTGTTTTCTGGACAGGCGAGGGCCTGGGCATTGATTGGCCCGGTCACGACATCGCCCTGATTGCCTTTGCGGCGCTGTTCTTGGTTGTCGCTCTCGCAACGGCAGCTACGCTTCGACGCGTCCACCCGCGCCCGGTGACCGCACGATGAGTTTTCTCGTCGATGTTGCCAAGGAGCTTCTCGGCATGTTCCTCGCCGACGCGAGGCTTGCTACAGCGACGCTGCTACTGGTCGCGATCGTGGCTGCTCTGCTCGCGGGATATGTCGAGCCGCTTTTGGGCGGTGCCGTCCTTCTCCTTGGGTATCTCGCACTTCTGGTCGAAGCAACCGTCCGTGAGGCCAGACATCGAAGTATTTCATGAAGATGGTGACGAGCGCTTGGCCAAAGCGCGTACCAGGACAGTAACGGGTGATCGTCCATGCCATGTTGATACCTGGCTCTGTCGGTCGACCTGAATATCTGATGGCCAATGTTTCGGCCGGCGCAGAAGACGCTATCGAAAGCCTCAGCTTCCCCACATTTCACCACGATCGAACCGCAATCCATTCAATCAGGGTTCATTCGGCACGCTCTATGCTGCGCTTCGCAACCCGATGGAGTCCTCAATGCGAAAGGTGTTCCTGGCTGTTACGTCTGCTGCGGCTCTGGGTGGCCTGGCCATGACAGCCGCCAATGCGATGCCGGTCGCTCCAGCGCTGCCCGCGGCGTCCAATGTGGATCAGGTTCGCTGGGTTTGTAATGAATGGGGCCGCTGCTGGCGGAGTCGGGATTACGATCGCCCCTACCGCTACTATCGTGACAACGACGATGACTGGCGATGGCGCCGCTACCGACATGGGAAAGGCTATTACGGCGGGTCGCATGATCGGGGTTGGCATGGTGGCTGGCATCGTCGTTGGAACGACGACGATTGATGTGTCGATAAGCAAGTATTCACCGGACAATCTGATACTTTCATCATTCTCGGGCACGGCAGCGTAGCCGTCGTGCCCGACCATCGTAGAGGTTCCATTCATGGCAAATCTGAAGACGGCAGTGTTTATTGCCCTGCTCGGGATTGTGCTGGCAGGCTGCGCTCAGACCTATGGGGAGCAGCGCACCGCTACTGGCGCCGTCCTGGGTGGGGCCACGGGCGCACTCCTTGGTCAGGCCATTGGCGGAAATACTGGAAGTACGCTCCTCGGCGCTGGCGCCGGCGCCTTGCTCGGAGCGGCCGTCGCTGATTCAACCAACCCACGTCCAGGCGGTCCGCCAATGTGCCGCTACCGCGCCCCTGACGGACGCATCTATGTTGCTGAATGCGACGAACGCTATTACCGAGGACGGTACTGATAGCGGACGTCTCAAGCCAGAGGTGAGCCTTCCGCCTCGCTATACCGGCAATGGCCCTACCGGCACAGAGGCAGCCGGCCATCCAACATAATGGGGCGCCGAAGCAGGCCACCACGCCGGCGCTCCAACGACCATTCGCGTCGTTTCGACACGTTATTCGATTTGCTAACCCGGCTGCGGGTGAGGCTCCCCGCCTGGGTCGAGCTGCATGCCTCCATTGCTGTCTTTCTCGACAAGGACAATTGGAACGCTGACCGCCGCCGGGGCGCAGTCAGGCCCGGCCCGCGCCGATTCATCTCATGATGTCTACGTCTTCACTTCGAGGCGCAGCAGCCGCAAAGCGTTCGCGGTCACGAGTACCGTTGCCCCGGTATCAGCCAGAATAGCCATCCAGAGCGGCGTCGCGCCAACCAGCGTGGTGACCAGAAAAACACTCTTCAAGCCAAGCGCGAGCGCGATGTTCTGCCAGATGTTGGACAGGGTCGCGCGCGAAAGCGCGATCAGTTCGGCAACGCCGGTGACACGGTTTTTCAGAAGGGCCGCGTCCGCGGTCTCCAATGCGACGTCGGTCCCGCCTCCCATGGCGATGCCGACCGAGGACGCGGCGAGCGCCGGGGCGTCATTGATGCCGTCGCCGACCATGGCGATGGGGCCTTCACTTTTATAATCCGCTATCGCGACAAGCTTGGCGTGCGGCAACAGCTCGGCTCGGACATCAAGGCCGAGCGCGCCGCCGATCGCCGCGGCGGTACGAGCATTGTCGCCGGTCAGCATGATCGGGCGAACGCCAAGCGCGCGCAGCTTGGCAAGACCGCCGGCGGCATCCGAACGCGGCTCGTCGCGCAATGCGATCAGTCCGAGGAGATGCTTGCCTTTGCTAACGACAACGACCGTCTTGCCCTGGCTTTCCAGGCCTTCGACGCGCTTCTTGATCTCATCCGACATGTCGCCCTGCTCGGCCGCATGACGAGGCGACCCCACCGAGACGAAGCCGGATTTGAGCCGGGCCGTGACCGCCTTTCCGGGCGTCGCGATCCCGCCCCCGAAGGCCTGTGGAATGCCGAGACCACGCCTTTCGGCCTCGGCGACGATGGCCACCCCGAGCGGATGGCTGGAGCCGCGCTCGACGGCGGCGGCTTTCGCCAGCATCTCGGCCTCGATGCCCTCGATCACGACAATGTCGGTGACCTGCGGGTGTCCGTTGGTCAGCGTGCCGGTTTTGTCAAAGGCAACGGTTTTGACCTTGCCGAGTGTTTCCAAGGCCGCGCCACCTTTGACGAGAAGGCCGCGCCGCGCGCCGCTTGCCAACCCCGAGGCGATGGCGGCCGGAGTGGAGATGACCAGTGCGCAGGGACAGGCGATCAGCAGCACCGCCAGCCCGCGATAGATCCAGGTGAACCAGTCGGCGCCGAGCATGAGCGGAGGGACGAGCACGACGAGCGCCGACATGACCATGGCCATCGGCGTGTACCAGCGGCTGAAGCGGTCGATGAAGCGAGCCGTCGGCGCCTTCGAGCCTTGTGCTTCCTCGACCATATGGATGATGCGTGCAATCGTGTTGTCGGCCGCTGTCCGGGTGATCTCGACGCGCAACTCGCCATTGGCATTGATGCTACCGGCGTAAATTATTGATCCGGGCTCCTTGCCGACCGGGACGGATTCGCCGGTCACCGGCGCCTCGTTGACTTCCGACATGCCCTCGATCACGATTCCATCCGAGGGAATACGATCGCCGGGACGAACGATCACCGTGTCACCGATGGCGAGAGCTTCGACCGGCACCGTCTCCACGCTCAAACCGCTTTGGAGAAGCGCCGTGCGCGGAATGATGTCGATCAGCGCCTTGATGCCGGCCCGTGCCCGGCCGGCCGCGATCCCTTCCAGCAACTCGCCGACCGCGAACAGGAACACGACGACGGCCGCTTCTTCCGCCGCACCGATCGCAACCGCGCCGATCGCGGCGATCGACATCAACATCTCGATGCTGAACGGCGTGCCCGACACCGCGCCGGCGAGCGCCCGCCGGCCGATCGGGACCAGGCCGACCAGCGTCGCGACCATATAGGCCCAATTCGACCAGTTCGGTTCGACATGGGATACGGTAAAAGCCAGCGTCAGCAGGGCGGCGCTGCCGATGACCAGCCGTCCCTTCGGCGACGACCACCAGGCGCTTTCCGTCGCGTCACGATGATTGTCGCGGAGCGCGGAGGCGATGGGTCCGGGTGGAGCGACAGGAGCATATCCGAGCGCCTTGATCTTGGCCTCGATCGCGTGCCGAGAGGTACGGTCTTCGTCGACCACCAGAGAAAGCGATTGCAGGCTGTAGTTGACGTCGATCTCGCTGACGCCGGGTAGCCGCTTCATCGCGTTTTCGATTTTCGTGGCACAGGCGCCGCAGTCCATGCCTTCGATACGCAGCTTCAATGCAGTGGCGGCGGCCATGGGATCACCTCGACAAGTTCGACATGACTATCCATATGGACCCTGTAGCAACTATAGGGTCAAGGCCATGACAAGTGATTTTCTGGCGATCGGGGAACTGGGGCGCAGAACCGACACCAAGGTCGAGACCATCCGCTATTACGAGCGGATCGGTCTGCTGGCCGCGCCGGGCCGGACGGCGGGCAATTACCGCGCCTACGGTGCAGAGCACCTCAATCGTCTCAGCTTCATCCGGCGCTCGCGAGACCTTGGGTTTTCGCTCGACCAAGTGCGCGCATTGCTCGATTTGGCCGACCAGCGCGACCGGTCTTGCGACGCTGTTGATGCGATCGCAAAACAACATCGGGCTGAAGTTGACCGAAAGATCGCCGACTTGCGTGCGTTGCGTCGCGAGCTGGACAGTATGATCGATCAATGCCGCTGCGGCACCGTTGCCGATTGTCGGATCATCGAAGCTCTATCACCCCAAGCTCAACGCCGACCGAGATAACTGGGGCGTTTTCTGCTCCCGGATTGTCACACTGACCCTAAAGAATGTTGGTGATCATCCGATCGGCTCGCGTCCCTTCCCGATAGAGTGAGCGGACCAGCATGGCAGCAACAATCCCGGTCGAGGCCCCGCCGAGAACGTCGCCAACATAATGTGTTCCGACGTAGACGCGGGAAATCGTCACAAGCACGGCAGCGGCTAGGAACCACAGACCAAGCCGCCGCATGCCGTGCAGCAGAAAGGCCGCAGCGATGGCAAAGGTCGCGGTGGCGTGATCGGAGGGGAATGACGGATCGGCGCTGCGGTCGATCAGAAGGTGCGTGATGCCGCCGTCATATGGCCGTAGCCGATGGACGAACAACAGGATGATCTGATTAATCGCAAGGCCAAGGAGAAAGGAAAACCCCGCGGCGAAGAGAACGTGCCTGTTATGCGATCTGTCCGAACCTCGCCACCATTGTCCGGCGACAGCCAGGACAAGAAGCGGAATGCCGACCGCCGAGATCGAGATCATCAGGAAGTCGATCGTGGTGCTTGCTCCGGCGAGGCCGTTGATGGTGCGGGTCGCTGCGGCGTCGACATCGTAAAGCTGCAACTCTGAATCCTCATCTTGTTGTAGGTATCGTGTGAAAGTGTTGGTGCGTGGTCCTTCAGACTTGGCGAGGCTTTTTCAGCCGGCCGCGAACGGGCAGCAGACCCAACGTGGTCAGCACGGCGAAAGCGACGCCTGCGAGGAAGGTCGCCTGCGGTCCGATCGCATCCCAGAGTGTTCCGGCAATCACGCTGGCGGCCAGCAGCATCAGACCGGTGACGAGATTGAACATGCCATAGGCGGTGCCTCGAAGCTCGCCAGGAGCGGCTTCGGCGATCAGTGTCGCGAAAAGCCCCTGGGTGAAACCCATATGCAGTCCCCAGAGCACGACGCCGATGCCGATACCCAAAAGGGTGGTTGCGAAAGCGAGTGTGAGATCGGCGAGGATGAGCAAGATCATGCCGAGGATCAGGATCGTCATCCGGTCCATCCGGTCGGAGAGAGTGCCAATCGGATAGGCCGAGAGCGAATAGGCAAGGCTCATAAGCACCAGCACGATCGGGACGAGCGCCAGCGGCAGGCCGATCGACTGGGCGTGCAGGATGAGAAAGGCTTCGCTGAAGCGGGCGAGCGTGAACACCGCCGCGACCGCCACGATCCACCAATAGGCCGGACCCAGGCGGCGTAACTCCGCGCGATGCAGCGGCATACGGACTTTGCGCAGTTCCTTCGGACGCTCCGGCTCCTTCACGGCGACGAGAATGAGCGCGACCGACAGGAAGGCCGGAATGACGGCGATCCAGAACACGGTCTGGAAATGGTCCGCCGTCAGCCACATCAGCCCAATTGCGAGAAGCGGGCCGATGAAGGCGCCCACCGTATCGAGAGACTGACGCAGGCCGAAACTGGCGCCGCGCAGTTCGGGCGGCGCGATGTCGGCGACGAGTGCATCGCGCGGCGCGCCGCGGATGCCCTTGCCGACGCGATCGATAAAGCGCGCGGCGACGAGCCACTCAAGCGAGGAGGCGAGTGGAAAGATCGGCTTGGTGAAGGCGGCAAGCCCGTAGCCGAGGGCTGCGAGAAACTTGCGCTTGCCGAGCCAGTCGCTGAGAGCGCCCGAAAAAACTTTGGTGATCGAGGCGGTCGCTTCCGCGATGCCCTCGATGAGGCCGACGGCAAGGGTCGAGGTCCCGAGCACCGTCACCATGTAGACGGGCAACAGCGCGTGGATCATCTCCGAGGAGATGTCCATGAGCATCGAGACGAAGCCCAGCGCCCAGACGCCGGCTGGAATGCCGTGCCGCGCTCGGGAGACCAGGGTTTTCTCCGTGATCTTGTCCATCTCATCGGTTCTCTTCGTGGGCGTTGAAGACACGCTGAGCGTGGCTGTCGAGCAAGCCCACACAGCCGAAGGCGGCCTACTTCTTCAGGCGGAATTGGTGCTTGAGCGGTTTTCGTCCTGCGCCTCGAACACTTCGCGCGCATAGTCATCCAGCAGGGTTGCGCAACGGGCGAGTCGTTCCTCAGCTTCGGAGCGGAGGGAAGCGCCGTAGAAATCGAGACGGACGATTTTCTCGAGCCATGCCCGCAGCTTCGTCAGATCCTCTTCGTTCTCTTCGACCTCGGCATAGGTGAACTTTCCAACTCCGCGCTCCTTCGCTATTTCGCCGTCAAAGTCGTCGCAGCGGCTGATGAATTCGCGATAGGCCTCGTCCCGCTCGGCCGAAAATCGAGCGATCACCTTCTGCTCCTGTGCGTGGTCAAGCCCCACCGTTTCGAGAAGCACCGCGTCGCCATCCATCTCGGAGATCTCATTCTGCAAAACCTTCAAACGCCGCTCGTGTGCGTCGATCTTAGGTAACAGGCACACGCCATTTTGCAGATAGATGGCCCCCAGCGCTTTCAATTTGCGCCATAACGCGATGCGTCGCTTTGCCGGCTCGGCGGGCACCTTGTACGTCAGAAGCAGCCATGATCGAGAACCGCCTTGGCGGACCTTTCCGGATTTCGACCTGATAGTCTGCGGCCCGTGTTTGATTTCCGGGCGGCGCGCTCTTTTTGCGCGGCTGCGTTCTGCTGTCATGATTTTTAACTCGACTTGGGGAACCTTGGGCGGTCCCCTGACAGTCGCTCCTTGAACCGATTCAATATCCACGATAGATGTTACGGTCGTAACATTCTATTTGTCCAGATGCTCTATAAGAACCGAGGCTGGCCGTATATGTCTTGCCAACAGGTGCGCACTGTGACCGCATTCCGCGCGGCGCTGCTCGTGCTGACCGTGTCATCTTGGGTCGGCGCCGTCCAAATCGGGCAGGCTCAGCCCGCCACTCAACCTCAGCCGTCAGGTTTGGCCGGTGGCGACCCGACAACGGTCAAGCTTTCTCCGGAACAGCAGAAGCAGATTGGGCTTCAGACTGCGGTGTTGATCGTGGAACCCCATCCCGAGCAATTCCGTGCCTACGGTGCCGTCCTGGATATCGCCCGCGTAACCGACCTCACCAACAGTTATGCCAATGCCCAAGCGCAGCTCCAGATGGCGCAGGCAAGGTTCGACGTCGCAAAGAGCGCATTCGAGCGCGCGAAGAGTCTGACGCAGTCCGCAGCCCTTCCCAGAAAGGATGCCGAAGCCGCTGAGGGAACGTTCCGCACCGAGCAGGCCGCGCTGACCGCCGCTGAATCGCAGGTGAGGACCTTGGCGGCGACGGCGCAACAAGAATGGGGTCCGCTGATCGGCAGGGCAATCATCGAGCGCTCGCCAACCGTTGTCCGATTGATCGAACGCGAAAGGTTTCTGGTTCAGGTGACGCTACAGCCCGGTGTCACCTTGGCGGGTCCTCCTCGGACGGCTCTCGCCCAGGCGCCCACGCGCGAGGCCAATATTGACCTCCAGTACCTCTCGCCGGCAACGCGGACGGACGCGCGCATTCAGGGCGTGAGCTACTACTTCACGGCGCAGGGAGACAGCGGTCTGCTGCCAGGAATGAACACGACGGTCTATGTGCCGTCTGGCAAGATATACGACGGAGTGTTCGTCGAGGACACAGCCATCGTGCGCTGGCAGGGGCGCTCCTGGGTGTACCTGCGCGTCGGCCCCGAGGCATTCAAGCGGCACCCGATCAACACCGACCAACCGGTTTCCGACGACGATTACGTCGTGCGGGACCTTCAAGCCGGCACGGAAATCGTGACCCGTGGCGCGCAGGTCCTCCTTTCCGAGGAGGCCAAGAGCGAGCTTCGGGGCAGCGCCGACAATGACTAACGGCGATCTCGGTACCCACGCGGGGCCCCAGGCAGCTCTGGTCTCGTTTGCCATTCGCTTCCGTGGAATCGTGCTCGCTTTGGCGTGCGCGCTGTTGGGCTACGGATTGTATTCGCTTGCGAGCGCCAAGTATGGCGTGTTTCCCGAATTCGCGCCGCCGCAAGTCGCGATCCAGACGGAAGCGCCCGGGCTGAGCCCGGAGCAAGTCGAGATTCTTGTCACCCAGCCGATCGAAACGTCCATCAACGGGTTGGCGGGCGTCGAAAGTATGCGCTCATCCTCGATTCAGGGCTTGTCGGTCATCACCGTCGTATTCCACCCCAGCAGCGACATTTACCGTGCGCGCCAACTCGTCAACGAGCGCCTCGCGGTGGTCGCCGCCCGGCTCCCGCAGGGCGTCCAGCCTCCCGCGATGACCCCGTTGACCCCAACCGCCGGCACAGTCCTTGTCATCGGTCTGACGTCCGACCAGCGCTCGCTGATGGATTTGCGCACCATCGCGGATTGGACCGTGGCGAGGCGCCTGTTGGCCGTGCCAGGTGTCGCGCAGGTTTCGACCTACGGCAGAGACGTGAGATCCCTCCAGGTGCAGGTCCGCCCGGACGATCTGATCCGGTTTCGGGTTGGCATGAACGACGTCCTGGCTGCCGCGCGCAAGGCCACCGGGGTGCGGGGCGCCGGTTTCGTAGACACGGTCAATCAGCGCATTACGCTCCAGACCTTTGGCCAGTCGTTGACCCCGGAGCAAGTCGCCCGCACCGTTCTGATGCATGAGGGCGGCGCAAGCATCGTGCTCGGGGACGTTGCGAACGTCGTCGTAGCTCCGGAACCGCCGATCGGTGCCGCTCTCATCAATGGCAGGCCTGGCGTCGTGCTGATGTTAAGCCAGCAATACGGAGCCAACACGCGGGAAGTCACAACACGGGTGGAAGCTGCGCTGCAGGAGCTGCGACCCGCCCTTGAGCGCGAAAAGGTGCAACTTCATGCCGACCTGTTTCGGCCGGCCAACTTCATCGACACGGCAACCCAGAACGTGCTGCACGCCCTGCTGATCGGGGGGGCGCTGGTGATCATCATTCTGTTCCTCTTCCTGTTCGACTGGCGCACCTCGATCATCAGCTGTACCGCGATCCCGCTCTCGCTGGTCGCGGCGGTGCTTGCCCTGCAATGGATGGGTGAGACCCTCAATACCATGACGCTCGGCGGGCTCGCCATTGCCATCGGCGAGGTGGTCGATGATGCGGTGATCGGCGTCGAGAACGTCGTGCGCCGATTGCGCGAGAATCGCCGATTGGCTGAGCCGAGAGCCGAGGGCCGCGTCGTGCTCGACGCGATCCTTGAGGTCCGCAGCGCCGTCGTGTACGCGACCTTCGCTGTCTTGCTGGTGTTCTTTCCAGTCCTCACGCTCTCTGGCGTCGGCGGACGTCTGTTCGGGCCTTTGGGCATCGCCTACATCCTTGCGGTGCTTGCCTCCCTTGCGGTCGCGCTGACCGTTACACCCGCGCTTTCGATGTTGCTGCTCGTCGGAAAGAACCGAAGAGAGCATCGGGACCCGCCAGTGGTCCGCTTGTCGCGCGGCTATTATGAGACACTGCTCCGGCGTATCGAGCGCTTCCCGAGGCTCGTCGTCGCAACAGCGGTTGCCCTTACGATCGCGGGCGCAACCATGTTGCCGTTTTTCGGCGGAACTTTCCTGCCCGATCTGAAAGAAGGCCATCTGATCTTGCACGTGTCGGCGATCCCGGGCACTTCGCTCGACGAGTCGCTTCGGATCGGAGGCCTGATCACGGAAGCTCTACAAAAGGTTCCGGGCGTGCGCAGCGTCGCACAGCGCGCAGGGCGCGCCGAAGCCGGCGTGGATACCGTAGGCCCGCATTACAGTGAGTTCGAGGTCGATCTGCAGCCGGGGCTTTCCGGTCACGATCAAACCATGGCCGAAACGCGCATGCGGGAGGCCCTTGCCAACTTCCCCGGCATCAGTTTCTCGCTCAAGACCTATTTGATGGAGCGAGTGGAGGAAACGGTATCGGGCTTTACCGCTGCGCTGGCCGTGAACGTATACGGCGCTGACCTGGACGCATTGGAAAGAGCCGCACGCGACGTGGCCCGCGAGCTCGGCGAGGTTCCAGGCGCTGTGGATGTCCAGCAACAATCTCCGCCGGGGATGCCGCAGATCAACGTGTCGCTACGTCCCGCCGACCTCCAGCGATGGGGCCTCGATGCCGTTGAAGTGCTTGAGCTGATCCGCACTGCCTACCAGGGCGATGTGGTCGGGCAGGCCTACGAAGGCAATGCGGTCTTCAATGTGACCGTGATCCTCGACGCGCAGGCGCGCGTCCGGCTTACGCAGATTGGCGATCTCCCTCTGCGGACGTCGGGCGGAGCCTACGTTCTTCTGAAGCAGGTGGCCGATGTCTACGAAACATCCGGTCGGTATCAGGTCCTGCATCGAGGCGCGCAGCGCGTTCAGACGGTGACTGCGAACGTGAGCGGACGTGATCTCGCGTCGTTCGTCAGTGACGCCAAGCGGAAGATCGCCAAGGACGTCGCGTTACCACCCGGAGCACACGTGGAGTTTGCCGGGGCGGCCGAGGCGCAAGCTCAGTCGCAGCGCGATCTGCTGGTCAACGCGTTGCTGGCGGGGATCGGCATCGTTCTTCTGCTTTCGATTGTCACCGGTCACTGGCGCAACCTTGTTCTGGTTCTGATCAATCTGCCGTTTGCTTTCGTGGGCGGAGTCTTTGCGGTCGCTTTGACCGGTGGACTGCTCTCGCTTGGATCGCTGGTCGGCTTCGTAACCCTGTTCGGCATCACGTTGCGCAATTCCATTCTGATGATTTCGCACTACGAACATCTCGTCATGATCGAGGGCCGTGCCTGGGACCTTGAGACCGCCGTCGAGGGCGCGGCGGATCGACTCGTTCCGATCCTGATGACCTCTCTGGTGACCGGCCTCGGTTTGCTTCCGCTCGCGCTTGGCGCGGGCGAGCCGGGCCGCGAGATCGAAGGACCCATGGCGATCGTCATCCTCGGCGGTCTCATGACCTCGATGGCGCTGAACCTTCTGGTCTTGCCGACGCTGGCGCTTCGATACGCCCGCTTCGATCGTGGAAAGACAGGTGTGCGTCGAGGGAAGGCGATGGCCTGATGGTGGACTCGAAAGGGAATGGCGCGCCATTCAGAATAAAACTGCGAACTCATATACCATTGAAATATCGATATAATTTTCCTCGATGTATTGTCAGGAGAAGGTATCGTTTCAGGCGACATGGTCAATCGGCAATCGATGGGTTTTGTGACGAACGTCTGCCAACCATTCACCTGGCGAAGGTCGGCTTGCCTTCAAAGCGGACAGAGCCCAGCCCAACATCACGACAATGTTGTTACAAGCCTCCTCTACGTCCCGCCCAAATCAGCCACTCATGTTCACTACAACCGTCGGAATCCCGATTTATCCGACGGATCTTTCTGAACGGGCAGTCTAACGAGCCATCAGTACGGTCCGACGTGCACGGCTACATCCTCTCGGAATAGTACCGGTTGCAGCATCTTACATTAGAATAATTCTAATATATTGACGGGCGATGGCTCACTCGCTAATAAATTTAGAACGGTTCTAACTCTCTTAGTTCGAGACGATCTGCAGGCCGCAGATCTGCTGGTACACGAATAGGGAGCGCTGTGTTTCAGAACCTGCAATTCACGGTCTGGAGCACTGCCGATGCGTACCCTTCACAAAGAAAACCATCTGATCGAACGTATTGGTTGGCTGCGCGCTGCCGTGCTGGGCGCCAACGACGGGCTGATTTCGACGTCGAGCCTCATCGTGGGCGTGGCGGCCGCGACCCCAGCCTCGCGCGAGATCCTCGTGGCAGGTGTTGCGGGGCTGGTGGCCGGCGCGATGTCGATGGCAGCAGGGGAATATGTCTCCGTCAGCTCCCAGGCCGACACCGAAAAAGCCGATATGGCGCGTGAACGGCACGAACTGGCCACTCAGCCGGAGGCTGAATTGGCCGAACTCGCCGCGATCTATGAGCAACGCGGCTTGTCGCCCGATCTGGCTCGTCAGGTCGCTGAGCAGATGATGGCAAAGGATGCATTTGAAGCGCATGCGCGTGACGAACTTGGCCTGACGAGCCATGTGATGGCGAGGCCCGTCCAGGCGGCCTTCACATCCGCAGTGACCTTCGCGACAGGTGCCGCTCTGCCACTGATCGTCGCCCTGCTCGTGCCGGCGAGAACCGCGTCCTGGACGGTATCCATCGCCTGCCTGATCGGGCTTGCCGTCCTCGGTGCAATCGGCGCCCGCACAGGCGGCGCCAGCATCTGGAAACCAACAGCGAGAGTGGTTTTCTGGGGCGCGGTTGCGATGGCGTCAACCGCCATCATCGGCTCCCTCATCGGTCGGGCGGTCTGAACATGAAACGCGCGTCGTTCGACTTGCCGACGTTTATGTCGCTTATGGCCACCCTCGGGATGATCCTTGCCATGGCCGGAACTTGGTTGCCGGTCAAAGAGCTTGCCGTCCTTCGGTGGCTTGGACTGATGCTCGTCTATTTCGCCGGCGGGCTTCCTGCCATGTGGCGAGCAGTGTCGGCGCTTTGGCGGGATCACATCCTCGATATTGATCTCCTGATGGTGGTTGCCGCTATTGCTGCCGCCATTGTCGGTGCGCCGTTCGAAGGCGCTGTGTTGCTGACACTCTTCAGTGTATCCACCACGCTCGAGCATCATGCGCTCGGGCGCGCGCGTCACGCCGTCGAGGCCCTGATGGCGCTTCGCCCGGAAACCGCGTTTCGCAGGAACAAGGATGGCACAGTTGTGGAGGTCCCCGCCGCTGAGCTTGCCGTCGGCGATACGGTGATTTTGCGTCCCGGTGCCCGTGTGCCAACCGATGGCGTGATTATGCAAGGCCGGGGCGGTATCGACGAGGCGAACATCACGGGTGAGTCCATGCCTGTCTCGAAGGAGATCGGCCAACAGGTGTTCGAAGCCACCGTGAATCTCGATGGTGTTCTGGAAGTTGCCGTCACCAAGACGATCGGCGATAGCACGATCGCACGCATGATCCAGCTCGTGACGCAAGCTCAGGAGGCCAAAGCCCCGTCTGAGCGGTTCAGTTCGTGGTTTGGACAACGTTATACCGTTGCAGTCATCCTGGGGGCGATGCTCGCCTTTGTCGCGTTTTACTTGCTGGGCCACGACTGGGAACAGGCTCTCTACAAAGCTGCGACATTACTGGTTGCCGCCAGCCCCTGCGCAATCGTCATATCGGTGCCGGCCGCGATCTTGTCGGCTCTCTCAGCGGCGGCGCGAGGCGGTGTGTTGTTCAAAGGAGGCGGTGCGCTTGAAACCTTGGCCGCAGTCGATACCTTCGCCTTTGACAAGACCGGCACACTGACCAATGGCCGTGCGGTGGTGAGGCGGATTATCACGCTGGATGGCGATGAACGGCGCTTTCTGTCCCTGCTGGCTGGGCTCGAAGCCCATTCCGAGCATCATATCGCGGCAGCCATCCGTCGGGAGGCTGCGGTGCGCGGCATCGCGCCGACGAATGTCATCGATGTCAGTTCCCGCCCAAGCGCCGGCATCGTCGGCTCGGATGAGTTTGGCCCGCTATGGGCGGGCAACCCCCGCCTTGTCAAGGATATGGGCGCATCCGTTGATCGTGCTGAGTTTCGGGAACTGGCCGACACCACGCAAACCGTTGTCTATCTGGGACGCGGATCGACCGTCCTGGGAGCCGTCAGCGTAGCGGATGAGGCGAGACTCAGCTCCGCTCCGGCACTCACCGCCCTGCGCAATAGCGGTGTTCGCCACATCGTCATGATGACCGGCGACCGCAGGCCGGTGGCTCTGCGGATCGGCGCGGAGCTTGGTCTCACGCCCGATGAAGTCCACGCCGAGATGCTCCCGGAGGACAAGGTGCGCCGCGTCGGCGAACTGGCGGCGCATGGCAAGGTCGCCTTCGTCGGAGACGGCGTGAATGACGCTGCGGCACTGGCACGCGCTGATGTCGGCATCGCCATGGGCGCGGCTGGTTCAGATGTTGCTCTTCAGGCCGCCGACGTAGCTCTGTTGTCGGAAGATATGAAGAAGCTGGCCGATGCGCGCGGTCTGGCCCGCCGCACGGCTGCGATCATTCGGCAGAATCTCACTGTTGCGATCGGCGCCATGCTGGTGCTCGTGACAGGCGGCCTATTTTTCGATCTGCCGCTTCCGATGGCGGTAATCGGACACGAGGGCGGGACCGTGCTGGTTGTCCTGAACGGGTTGCGGCTCCTGTCGGATAGGATTCGGCGAAACACGAACGAAATTGCATCGACACGCCAGACGTGGAGCGACCGAAGCGCATCGACGCTCCCGTCGAAAACGTTTTCCGCCAAAATATCGTAACGGCAAAGCTGACCCGAGTCCCTGGGCCATTTCCGCAAATGAGGTCAATTAAATTGAAGCGATGCCATCGCGCCTGCAGTGACACCGATCACGCTGACAAAGGTCAATCGATGCCCACGTGGCTTTCGATTATCATTTCCACGGCTGCACTCGCTCTGGCTGCGCCGGCCCATGCCCAGCCACCGAAGCCCGTATCAATCGATGCGCTCGCCAACATCGTTGTATCGAGCAATCCCGAGCGGCGCTTTTATGTACAGCAGATCGGTCTCGCGGGTGTCGAACGCGACGCCGCGAATCGGCTGCCAGATCCCGAAATAGCATTTGAGCTCGGACAACGTCGAACGTCCGACGTCCTGACCGGCACGCCGACGGGTGATGGGCCCACATACGGCGTGTCCCTCATGCAGCCACTTGATTTCGCCGGCCGGGGCGCTCTGCGTCGGGCTATTGCCGAACATCAAGTGGCATTGGCGCGCATCGGTCTTGCGCAATTCGATGCTACATTGGTCAGCCGGGCGCATTCGCTCGGCTACTCGCTATTTGCAGCGGAACAGAAGGCAATCGCGGCACGCGACGTCGCGACGCGGATGCGAGCGCTTGCGGAAGTGGTGGCGCAACGTGAAGCGGCTGGCCCTGCACCTACGCTGGATGCGGCGATCCTGGAGGCCGGCGCTATCACCGCCGAACGCAACGCCGCCACTGCCGAGGCTGAAGCCCACGCCAGCCTCTATGAGTTGAACCAGCTGCGGGGAGCACCTCTTGGCACAAGCATTCGCGTTGCTCGCCCTGATATACGGCTTGTCGCGCTTCCAGCCGTGGGCCGCATGACGCGAGAGGTGGATGCCAACAATTTTGAGCTTCAGTCCCTGCGCACACAAACACGACAGCAGGGACTGCGTGTTGACATGGCGGAAAAATCGCGCGTGCCGAACGTGGCGGTCGGCCCTTATTATAATCACGCAAAATCTGACATTCGCGAGACCAATTTCGGTGTCCGGCTTACGACATCGCTGCCGCTTTGGAACAGCCAGGCGGCGGGCGTAGCGCAAGAGCAGAGCCGCCAGTCCGAAGCTAACGTCGCATTGCTCGCGGCCCAGCGAAGGATAGCACGACAAGTTTACGAGCGTGCCGCACTTTACGAGACCAAGCGCCGGGCGCTGGCGAACTGGCCTATATCCGCCGCGGACAAGTTCGCGGCCACAGCAGCTGCTGCCGACAATCTTTTCCGGCAGGGTGCGATCCCAATCGCAACCTATGCGGAAATGCAACGCCAATATCTCGACGCTTTATCGGCCGTGCTGGATACGAGGCGCGAAGCCTTGGAGGCCTCACTTCAACTCCGTGCGCTTAACGGGGGGCGCCGCTTCGGCGGCATGAGCCAATGATGCGCCAACTGCTTCATTGGGTAAGCAGCCGCCCGGCTGCTATAGGCGCAATGGCTCTCCTGGTCGCGGCCTTCGGAGTTTGGTCATTCCTGCAGCTTGAGGTTGACGCCATCCCCGACATCACCGGGGTGCAGGTGCAAATCAACACGACTGTGCCGGCATTTGCGCCGGAGGAAATCGAGCGTCTCGTAACCTTGCCGATCGAGCGGGCAATGGCCGGCCAGCCGGGCCTTCGCGACATGCGATCGCTGACCAAGACTGGGTTGTCACAGGTTACCCTGCTTTACGAAGATGGCACCGATCAGCTTCGTTCACGCCAGCTTGTCACCGAAAGATTAGCGACGGTCCGTGACATGCTCCCTGCAGGATCCACGTCACAGCTTGCGCCGATCACCACGGGACTTGGTGAGATCTGGTATTATACGCTCGAATGGGTACAGCCTCCGGCTAGACTAGACGAACAGCAGCAATTGATGGAGCTGTACGAGGCTCAGGAGTACATCGTCAAGCCGATGCTCCGCGCGACCCCGGGCGTAGCAGAGGTGAACTCCAACGGCGGCCTCGAACGGCAGTTTGTCGTTGAGCCCGACCTTAGCCGACTAACGGCGGCGGGCGTCACGCCTACCGAGCTTGCCCTGGCTGTAGGTGCCAACGTGGAGAATGCCGGCGGCGGAACAATTACCGCAAATGGTCAGCGCTTCACCTTGCGGACTGAGGCACGGGTCACAACCGTGGACATGATCCGTGCGCTGCCTGTCAAATTTGCTGGAAGCGTCCGGCCCCTCACAGTTGGCGACCTGGCTACCGTAACAATCGGTCATGCCTTGCGTGAAGGTGCAGCAACCGCCAACGGCAAAGAGACCGTTCTCGGCACGGTGATGATGCTCGTGGGCCAAAACAGCAGGGATGTTGCCAAACGCGTCGATGCACGATTGCCGGATCTGCGCGCGGCGCTGCCGAAGGGTATGGCCCTGCGCGTTCAGTATGACCGCTCCGAATTGGTGGATCGCACCGTCGCGACGGTCGAACGCAACCTTGGCGAAGGCGCGTTACTGGTTGCCGTGGTGTTGTTGGTCGTGCTCGGCAATTGGCGAGCGGCGATGATCGTCGCTCTCGTTATTCCGCTCGCATTTCTGATGATGATTACGGGCATGAACGTGCTTGGCGTTTCCGGCAATCTGATGAGCCTGGGAGCACTCGATTTCGGTCTCATCGTCGATGGCGCGATCGTGGTTGTTGAAAATGCCATGCGCCTGATGAGTCAAGCCAGTGCGGAAAAGAAGCGAGAGCTAACAGCGCGCGAACGCCGCACGATTGTTGTTGAGGCGACAAGTGGCGTGGCGCGCCCTGTCTTTTTCGGTGTTGCCATCATCACCCTTGTCTACGTGCCGGTGCTCAGCCTGGGCGGCGTGGAAGGCAAGCTGTTTCACCCCATGGCACAGGCTGTGATGCTCGCGCTGGGCGCTGCCCTGTTCGTCACCTTCACTCTGGTTCCGGCACTGTGCGCCTGGATGTTGCGTTCCAACATGAAGGCTCGCCAACACTCTGGCGGCGAAAATGGCGCAGCGGCCCGCACCAGTCACGATATCGGGCATAGCAGCGGCCTTTCTGGCTTTATCGCGCGCGGCTATGTCCCCCTCCTGAACTTTGCGCTCCGCCACCCTGCAGCATCGGTTTGCCTGGCAGTCTGCTTGGTGGGCGGATCGATTGCCGTTTTCCTGACGCTCGGCTCACAGTTCACCCCGCGCCTCGATGAGGGCTCCATCACGGCGATGGTTTACAAGCCAGTCGGAATGTCGCTCGACCGGAGTCTCGTGATCGAGCAAGAAACAGAGCGGGAAATTTTGCGACGCTTCCCACAGGTCACACGCACATTCTCGCGGATCGGCACCAGCGCAGTTGCGACCGATCCGATGCCGCCCAACGAGAACGACCTGTACATCTTCTACAAGCCGCTGGACCAATGGCCGCAAGGCGACGGCATGCCCCGCAACAAGGCCGAACTGGTCTCAGCCATTGAAAAAACAATAACGGCGGTTTTCCCCGAACAATCCTTTCTGTTCGCACAACCCATTGAGATGCGTTTCAACGAAATGCTGGAAGGTACGCGTGCTGATCTTTCGGTGAAAATATTCGGGAACGATTACGATATGCTTGAGAAGCTTGCCGCGCAGGCACGAGAGGAACTGCAGACCCTGCCCGGCACCGCCAATGTGCAATTTGAGACCGCCGACCGCACGCGCAGCCGGGTTGTCAACATCGATCACGACGCGCTCGTCCGCTTGGGGCTCGGTGCCGCGGAAGTAAACCGCGCCATTACGTCGGCTATTGCCGGTGATGAGGTCGGCTTCATCGCCGAGGGCGACCACCGCCATTCTATCGTCATTCGCCTGCCCGAAACGCTTCGGGCCGACAACAGGTCTCTCCTGTCACTGCCGCTGCGTGTGGGCACGACCGGTCTGGTACCGCTCGATCGGGTTGCGACATTGCGCGACATGCGCACGGTCGAGCCAATCCTGCATGACAACGCCAAGCGTCGCGCGGCGTTGATGGTCAATCTCAACACCAACGATATCGAAGGTTATGTTACCGCGGCGAGAGCGCGGCTTGCCGACAGGCTCAAACTACCGGAATCCTACCGCATCGAATTCGGCGGCCAGTTTCGTCAGTTGGAAGCCGCACGCAGCCGCCTGATGATCGTCGTGCCGGCCGCACTGCTGATGATCTTTGCATTGGTCTATTTTGCGGTCGGCAGCATACGCCAGGCGGCCGTCATCTATACAGGCATTCCGTTTGCGATCACCGGCGGTGTGCTGGCTCTGTGGTTGCACAATATGCCCTTTTCGATCACCGCGGCGATCGGGTTCATAGCATTGTCTGGCATTGCGATGCTGAACGGCCTGGTGTTGGTCGATCATATCAATGCTCTGCGAAAAATCCTGCCGTTCGCAGATGCTGTACGACAAGCCGCAATGGATCGGTTGCGTCCGGTGCTGTCGACCGCCATGGTCGCTGGTATCGGCTTCATGCCCATGGCAATCGCACAGGGCGCAGGAGCGGAAGTACAGCGCCCCCTCGCCACCGTTGTCATCGGAGGGATTATATCCTCGACTGTCTTGACGCTGCTGTTGCTTCCGACGATCTATCGCTGGGTGGAGCGGCGTTCCGCGGATAGCCACAGACAAGAAAATCTTCCACCAGTCGGGTTTGATCAATCGGCGCAGGAAGCTGGCCGTCGCCAACAAGTCATCTGAAAAATCCCCGGTAGTCCGCCAAGAGAATGCAACCGGCCACAGCGCGTGAATTCAAGATGGAGTTCTGATAACAATGTCACCCGCACTGCAGTATGGAACAACCGCCAAGATCTTGCATTGGACGACAGTTGGGTTGCTGGTGATCCAGTATCCGCTTGGCTGGCTTATGCCGGACATCCATGGTGGCATGCAACCGGGCGTCGGAATGACTTTTCACATCTCAATTGGGCTGGTCATTCTCGCCGTATTCGCGGTGCGCCTGAGCTGGCGCTTGACGCATCCCGTCGTTCCGGAGAGTTCCTTGCCCGCGTGGCAAAGGCTCACGTCTGAACTGACTCACTGGATGCTTTATGTAATGGTCCTGCTGACTACAATAACGGGCTGGCTGTTCGCTTCTTTCAGAGGCTGGTCAGCGTCGTTCTTTTATTTGTTTCCATTCCCCATGCTGGCATCGGGAAACGCCCAGGTAATCAAGTCGATTGATGGCCTGCACCAAGCAGCTGAATGGATACTTCTCGGATTGATAAGCCTGCACGTCGCCGCGGCTTTGATTCATTTTTTCTATTATCGCGATAGAATCATGGCCCGTATGCTGACGGTGAGCAGGCGTTAGCATGGTGAGAGGCGGCCCGTTAATGATCCTTGATAGCCAGTTCGCCAACCCGCAACCGACCAATAAGTTATCGTAACGTCGATGAGTTTTTACCCCAACGCATCGGGGAGGGATGCACAGGTGTGAGCCATGCAAGCTTCTTCTTTCTTCTGCATTTCCATTCAAGATTGATGCAATATTTTGCATAGATTTGCAGAAGCCAGGGTGAGTCCCTATGTGAATCATGTTGTCACAGGGGTTGTCTGGGTGCTGACGAACAAGCAAATCGAGGCTGGTGCGAAGGCTATTGCCGCAGACATGACGCTTCCCGGCGGCGGCCGTAAGAAGTTGGCACGCCTGGTCGCAGACCATTTGAATTGGTTCGATGCTGTTGAAGAGCGCGGCCTGACCTGGGGCGACATGTCCCGGGTACTGTTTGCTGCCGGCGTCCACGGTCCCGGCGGCCGCCCGATCCCGGTCGGCACGCTTTCGTCAACTGTGTGGCGCAAGCAGCAGGAGGCAGCGACATCTTCTGCGCCAGCACCTACCCGCCGGGGAACTGGCCAACAGTCGCGCAACAACGACCAAACGACCTCTGCTAACTATCACGCACGCGTAGAGGAAAAGCGCGTACCCGCTATCGTTCGCCAGAAACCTTCAAAGAGATCGAGACATCTTGCAGCCGAGGCCACGAAGTCACAAGCAACTAAGACCTCAGCAAGTGATCCACCTGCTACCTCAAACCGGCAAACACTTGACTTCATGCAGAGGGCAGCCGCGCTACGACGGAACCGAGCGGATTAATCCAATCAAAGTTATGAGGTCCGTATGCCGCTCGCCCTCAGATCGATCGCGGCTCTCGTTCTGGCTACTCACGTCTGCCCTTGTCGAAGAGTTTTGCGGGGTCGCCCCTAACTTCGCCACGACCCGGTCGAGGGTTTCCAGGGCCAGACCGGCAGCGGCACCCCGGATCTCGGGCATTGTCGATTAGGCGGCTATCACGATAATGATGGCCACGCCGTGTGTTTACGCCGATATCTCCCTTTTCTACGTGATCCGACATACTCAAGAAGTTGCGCCTTCTGAAGGGCGCCAATGTCCCGCCGAGCAGTTTTCAGACTTACCTCCCATTCCGCCACAATCTCTTTGGCTCCGCACCGGCCTCCTTCTGCGACACGGGTCAGAAACCAGCGTTGCCGGTCGCTGAGTTCGATTGGATCAGGGACATTGATGGGGACATTTATAGGGACAGGTTCAGGGTCATTTTTTTGCCCGCCTGTTGCCGGTCTCCTGCCAACGGCTTCCCCAGCGACATAGGCCTTCCTATTTGCGGCGAGCGAAAAGCGATCTACGGGATCGAAAGGCGAGCTTGCTGCCGGGCTTTCGATCAAGCCAAGAACGAAGGCTCTTATGATCGGCGAAGAAACTACGAGACGCAAGAAATACACTGTATCCGGGCCATGCTGCGCCGAAAGCCAGTGCTTTACAGTTCTTTCGCTCGCATCGGTTTGCCGCATGAGCTGTTTAATCGCGCGATGGCTATCGCCATGCTCCTTGCGCAGCAAATCGGCGATGGTGCGTGCATAAGGTTCACGCCCAACGAGCACACCCTTCCATAGAGGTAACTTCCTGCCCTTTTTCAGCAACATCTTCCATTTCCTCCGCCATTAAACTGGGTTCAGTGCGGAATGGCCGCAAAAGTACGCTGTGGCGACAGGTCGGCTCGAAGCGCCACAGTCGGAAATGGGAAAGCGCGTGAAGTGACGAATACAACATTCGACGATTGGTCGGGGCACCCGGAACGCCCTATTCAGGCGGCCGAGTACGTCCGCATGTCGACAGATCATCAAAAATACTCAACTGAAAACCAATCCGACGCGATCAAGCAATATGCGAAAGATCGCGGGATCAGGATTGTTCGAACTTATGCTGATGCCGGGAAAAGTGGCCTGAAGATCGAGGGACGCGATGCGCTGAAGCAGCTTATCCAGGATGTTCAATCCGGAAATTCCGATTTCACGCTGATTCTCGTCTACGATGTCAGCCGCTGGGGCCGATTTCAGGATGCTGACGAGAGCGCCTATTATGAATACATCTGCCGACGTGCGGGCATTGCCGTCGAGTACTGCGCGGAGCAGTTCGAGAACGACGGTAGCCCGATTTCAACTATTGTTAAGAGCGTCAAGCGCGCGATGGCCGGTGAATTCAGCCGCGAACTTTCGACAAAGGTGTTCGCGGGCCAAGGGCGATTGATCGAAAAGGGATGTCGTCAGGGGGGCCAAGCGGGTTTCGGCCTGCGACGCGCCCTGATCGACGAATACGGCGAAGTCAAAGGAATTCTTGAACGCGGCGAACATAAGAGTATCCAAACAGACCGCGTGATCTTAACCCTCGGCCCAGCAGAAGAAGTCGTTCTAGTCCGCAATATCTATCACGCTTTCGTACATGAAGGTCGTAGCGAGAGCGACATAGCAACCAGCCTCAATGAACGGGGCATCTCCACTGACCTTGGACGCCCTTGGACCAAGGGCACGGTCCATCAGCTTCTGATTAATGAGAAGTATGCCGGCGATAACGTGTGGAATCGCCGATCCTTCAAACTAAAGAAGAAACGCGTTCGTAACGAACCCGATATGTGGATCAAGGCTCCCAATGCGTTCGAAGCGATCATCGAACGTAAACTCTTCGAGGCGGCCCGAGCCATCATCAATGCCCGTTCTTTCCGCCTGAGCAACGAAGAGATGCTGCAATCGTTACAAGATCTGTATCAGCAAAAGGGGCTATTGTCGGGAATTATCATCGATGAATGCGACGCCCTACCATCCAGCAGCGCCTACAGTACCCGCTTCGGTAGTCTGCTTCGAGCCTATCGCCTCATTGGATTTACGCCGGACCGTGATTATCGCTATGTCGAAATCAATCGCGAACTCCGTAAGCTTTATCCTACCGTTCTTGGTGAGATACTCGATAAATTACGCGCCACAGGCAGCGACACATTGCAGGAGCTTCAAACCGACCGAGTGATCGTCAACAGCGAGTTCAGCGTATCCGTGGTGATAGCTCGATGTTTAGAGACACCGACTGGGCTTTTACGTTGGAAACTGCGCTTCGACACATCACTTGCATCCGACATCACAATCGTCGTCCGCATGAATAGGGACAATCGCTCGCCGCTCGATTATTACCTGTTTCCGCGCATCGATATGCTTTCCGACAAATTGCATCTGGCGGAAGATAACGCCCTTCGTCTCGATGCTTATCGCTTCGATGATCTCGCCATTCTCTACGACATAGCAACGCCCATCACACTCTCGGAGGTGGCATGATGCCTGCAATTCATCCGAACCGAATCGAGATGATCCCTACCGCACGGATCACGGTCCTGAACCCGCGCGCGCGCAACAAGCGCCAACATCGCGAAATCGTAAACAACATCGAAGCTATCGGGCTAAAGCGGCCGATCACAGTAAGCCGGCGCGATGGGGTCGACGGCCCAAGATATGATCTCGTCTGCGGCGAAGGCCGGTTGGAAGCCTTCCAGATGCTCGGGCAAACCGAAATACCAGCGGTCGTGATCGAGGCCAGTGAGAGCAAGTGCCTAGTGATGAGTCTGGTCGAAAATATCGCCCGGCGCACACCACGCCCCATCGACCTTATGCGGGAAATCAGTGCGCTCCGATCGCGCGGCTATAGTGACACCACTATCGCCGAGAAAATCGGAGTTGGCTCATCTTGGGTCAATATGATTGCCTCTCTCCTGGAGCGTGGCGAAGAACGATTAGTGGCAGCCGTCGAGACAGGCCTCATACCGATTACACTGGCAATGGAAATCTCCAAGGCGGAGACTGAGCAAGCCCAGAATCTGCTCCTTGATGCCTATGAGACCGGCCAATTGAGGGGCAAGAAACTTGCTGCCGTTCGGCGGATGCTCGACATGCGACTACGAACCCAGGGAAAAGGGTTGCCAATTGGTCGCCTGGGGCGAAAAACCAATAGCCGGCGTATGACAGCTAATGACCTTATGCAGGTCTATCAGCGCGAAGCTGAAAAGCAGCGCTTGCTGGTGAAGAAGTCGGACTTTGCTCAGACTCGACTTCTCTTCCTAGTTGAAGCGCTGAAGGATTTGCTTGCTGATGACAGCTTTGTAAACTTACTACGAGCGGAGGGTCTTGCAACCATGCCTCGACCGCTTGCTACCCGCGTATCAGGAGGCGATCATGACTGATACTCCGCAAGCTCGGCAAGACCCCAATATTCGCTTGGCTTTTGATCGAAGCTTTTTAAACATCCCGTTGTCAGCGATCGTTCCGCTTAAAATCTTGCCAGATGGCGTTAGAGCCAGCCGAACGTACACTCAGATTCTGAGCTCCATCAAAGCAATCGGCCTAGTTGAAGCACCTGTTGTAATGGCCGCTCCGCAGAAATCAGGAACATGGTTCCTTCTCGATGGCCACCTACGGGTTGAGGCGTTGAAAGAACTGGGCATCGTCGAAGCCGAATGTCTACTGGCTACGGATGACGACACCTATACCTATAATAAGCGCGTGAATCGCATACCTCCGATTCAGGAGCACCGAATGATCGCACGCGCTATGGAGCGAGGCGTATCGTCCGCTGACATCGCAAGCGCCCTTAACCTTCAGGTTGAGTCGGTCCTGAGACGATTCCGGCTATTGGAAGGGATCAGCCCGGAGGCTGCGGACCTGCTCAAAGATACACCTTGCTCAATGAAGGTGTTTGACATTCTGCGTCAGATGTCTGCTGTTCGTCAGATTGAAGCCGCAGATCTAATGATCGGTCAAAACAATTTCACCGTGATGTTCGCCCGAGCACTACGAGCAGCAACATCAGAAAGCCAACTTGCTGTAACTAAGAAGGGAAAAGGAGGCGGTTCCCCTACACCTTCGGGTCAACAGATTGCCCGTATGGAACGGGAACTGGCAGCACTGCAAACTCAAGTAGAGTCCGTCGAGGATACCTACGGTATCGAGAACTTACATTTAACCGTCGCGCGAGGATATATCGCCAAACTTCTCGCTAACAAACGGATCGCTCGCTGGCTGGCGAACCACCAACAAGACTATCTCATAGAATTCCAGAAAATTGCGGAAATCGACACACTCGGCGCAGTCACGGAAGGACCGAAAGTCTAAAATGATGCTGAAGACACAACATCTCTAGCTCGATGGCGCTCTTCTGCAACGCACTTCAACGTCCCGACTTCTCGAGAAGCTTTGCGAGTTCGACCCCGAGAGCTGTCGCCACCCGGTCCAAAGTCTCCAAGGTCGGATTTGCGGTTTCGACCTCGATCGCGCTGACGAGGGCCTGACGCACGTCGGCCTCCGCAGCGAGGTCGTCCTGTGACCATCCTCGCTCAAGCCGGAGCCGCCGCAAATTGCGGGCCAGTATGCGCTTGCTCGATGGAGTTTCCCGCTTCGCCATTTGTCAGGATGAACCATCCCGGCAAACAACGCGCCACACGCTTTAACGTGTAATATACGCTTCAGCGTGTATCTGTTCCTCAACGATGGTCGACACAAGGTCAGCCATCGCTTTCGGTTCAAGGACATTTTCCCAAAATCTCATGCTTCAAGGACTGTATAAAGCAGAGTTCGAAACCCCTCGCGGCAAGGCCGTTGGCGTTGTTTTCGCGCATGATGGCAGGATACATGGCGGCGACTCGGCGTTCGCCTATGTCGGGACCTTTCAGCAGGTGGGGCATACGGTCAGCGGGACGGTCACGACCCTCCGGCACACCAACGACCCGAAAGCTTTGTCCCTGTTCGGCATTGATAGTGCCCGGGTGACTTTGCATGGATTTGAAAAGGACGGGTTTGCTACCCTGGACGGAACTGCCGCAGAGGCGCCGTCCCTTGGGCTTAAGGTCGTGCTTACGCGTCTTTGCGACTGATCGTCATTTGGCGAAGTCGCAGATCTGGCTCACCGGGATTCGGTGAGCCAATCAACAGCCTTCTGCGCGAGAGCGGCTACACCGAAGATCGCGCGCTTGTCAGCCTTGAGTATATCGAGCCAACTGGCGATGTAGGCAGCATGATCTGGCCGAGGTTCAAGAGTGATCCCAAGATCAACGCAGAGGAAGGCCGCACCTATTTCTGCGACAAGCTCTTCCCGGGCGTAAGCATTGTCGCCAAAACGCTTGCCGAGGTCACGGTCGCACCGATGTTTCGGTGAGGTCCAATGCACCAGTTCATGGAGCAAGGTGGCGTAGTACCCCTCGGCCGCACTGGCCGTCCGGGTGTCGACAAACAGACCATAGGGCGGCATCTCAATGCGATCGACGGAAGGGATATAGCAAGCGCGGTTGCCCCGATGCACGATGGTTGCGCCAGTCCCAGCAACGAACGCATCGGCGTGCTCGATCCGGGCAGGGATGGAATGACCCGGCATTAGCACTGGTTTCACCACGCCTGATAGGCCGTCGATCTGATCGACGTTGAACACCGTGTAGGCCCGCAGCACGGGGATGCGTGTCGCCACAGTATCATCCGTATCGGCGACGTGATCGGTCTGGGTGGTCTTGTCAATGATATTGGCATAAACGACGGTCGTGCCCCGTTCGCCTTTGCGGACCTGCCCGCCGAGAACCGTGGCCTGCCGGTAGGTCATCCAGGTCGAAGACGCGTAGCCATGCGCGGCCGCCTCCGACCACAGGATCAGGACGTTGATGCCGCGATAGGGTGTGCCGTCGTGCCGAAGTGGCCGGACGGCATTGCTGACCGATACCGTCCACGGCTTGATCCAGGGACGAACGCCCTGTTCGAGATTGCTGATGATGACATCGGTGACGCGCTGATAGATATCCGCGCGCGAGTTTGAGCTGAGGAGCTTGCTCATCGGAAGGATCCTTCGATGTGAGGAGATGAGGACCGGCGCGGCCGGATGTGGCCGCGCCGATTGCGGCTCAGTCGGCGCTGCGACGTGACCAGATCAGTTGATGAGTGGCGTCTTCGCCCTCGATCAGATTTGCAAAAATCGGCAGGGCGAAGCTTGGATCATCAAGGCGTACCGAGAGATATTCGCGGCCGTTCTGTGCGGTCTTCTTCCAGGCGGCGCCGAACTCGACGCTGCCGGAGAGGATGCGATAGTCGGGAGCCTTGTCGCTTTCCTTCTCGGCCGGAATGAACTTGGCCTTGACGTTGAGACTCAAGGACCTGACCGCGCCCGCAAAGCCGCTCTCGCTCTTGGTGAAGGTGCCAATGGTTGCCATGATCGTCTTTCCTGTTTGCTGTCGGGCGCGCGTGATTGCGGCCTCGATGGCGGCCCTTGCGCCGGGCGACGATCGACCTGCACCGGAGGCTGGAGCACAGCGGAGGACGGCTGAGCGGATGGCTTTTTTGTCTTGCGCGAGGAGACACGCAGAGCGTGGCGGGGAAAAAAGCCGGACGCGCCGTTGCAGGGACACGATCGGGGCCGAGGGCCCTTTATCGTTCGGCGACACCGCTCATCGTCAGAGGCCAACACCTGCGCGCTTTGTCGTACAAACAGGTGATAGGTCACAACCGTGGCACATTACTCATGCGAGGCTTGCGGCGATCGAGAAGGCAGACCTCAGCGTAAGGCGGCATCCGGCCGGCATTGCGACAGAATGCACGACAGCAGCCCGTCAGCACGTTCATCGTGAATCGGCCTGACACCACAGCAGAGCGGATCGCAAACGATGGTGCCGGAAAAGCGAAACATACCAGAACGACTAGCCAACTATGAGGCGGGGCATCAGCAGAACTGGTCGCGCGTTATTAACCCCGCCGGTGGCCGCCCACATCACGGCGGCACCGCATAAGCTTTCGGAACACATCGCTCTTGGAGGGCTGGAGCGACCTACGGCTCATCGCGGCATGGCATTGCCGACACACCATCCGCTGTCTGCTGGGCGATCTCATTGGCGCGTGGTTGCCGCGCATTGACCGATGCCACACGGCAGGCTCCGGACGAGGCAATTTTGAGGATCATCAATTCTTCAGATTCGTGATCGCGACCGTTCGCGTCGGTCACAAGCCGCCAGATGCGGAGGATCGCCGCATGAGGATGCCCTTCCCTAAGTCGCCACTCGAGCTTCTCACCGAATACCCGGCCTGAGCCTCGCCACGACACCGCATGCGGTGACGCCCGCCGTGCATTCAGCCGCCAGATAGCAATGCCGGCGATGTTGCCCTCATCCGTATACCCCGCTACGTAGCCCGCCGGGCCGGGACAATGCCATTGATTGAGACCGTCACGCGACCGATCCGTGCAAGATGGTCCGTGTGTGGGAACATATACGTATGTCTCCTGCGCAGCTTGCGCGACAGAGACAAACGCTCCCAGCACACCGGCGACCAGTCCTGCACGCATAGACTTCAAATACGTACCGCCTGCTGCTGTCGCAGACGCTGGACTTCTGCAGGGTTTGATCCGTAGAAGCGCTCTCGCCGGTTGACGCGACCCGACAGGATCGTGATCAGATGGCCAATACCTGGAAAAAACCAGAACGCCCCCAGGAATCCAATCGGCATCAAGAGCAATCCGAAGATGATATGATGCCACATCACCATTATCCGTACATTGGTGCGATCGATCACCGCCATGTTCTCGGCTTTGATGCCCCAGAGCTGGCAATGGTACCGCCGCCCATATACGAACATCTTGTCGAAGAAAAACTCACCACTCGTTTCCATCGCCAACAATGCGGCTGTATCGTTGCAAACCGCCACCTTATCGATCTGAACGCGGCGTCCGGAGGGTTCGGTAATCTCGATATAGGCGTAAACTGTATGAATATTGTCGAACTGGCTCTGACCGAGAGCCGTCACCGTACCTGCAATATTGAACAAACCCATCATAACACCCAGTAATTGTTATCAATGCACGATACACGTTAAAGCGTGTCGTACTCGTTAAAACGTTTGATCGGATTTTCGGCAACGCCCGAATTCTTCGACCCGCACGCCGCCGAGCACGTGACCGGAGGCCGCACAGCGGCCTCCGGTCACGGCATTCCACCGGTTCATTCCGCCGCGATCATGCCCTAGGCGTTGTCCACCGCCCGTCCCTCGTCATCGGTCATCCCGCCAGCGGACACGTCAACGCTGGCCGGACCAGCGATGATCCGGGGTAGCCATCCTGTTCCAGCGACAAGCTGTTCGGCGGCGTCCGCCATCGGCGCTTTCTTCATTCCCGCGATACGGTTGGCTGCTTCCGGCCCGACCGCCTCACTAACGGCGGCGATGATGTGGTCCTTGGCGACACGGCCAAAGTAGGATCGCGCCGTCGGCGTCCAATATTGGCTCATATCGAAAGCAAGCACTGTCGCAAGCGTATCCGCCGTCGCCAACGCAAGCGGCTTCTTGTCCCACGGTACTCTGACCGCAAACACGGTCAAAGCGGCGCAGTGGGCGAACAGCGCCATGCGGCTGTCGTGATCGAGTTCAACAACAAAGCGCCAGAGATCGGACGGTGATTCTGGCAGTTGCGCAGCCCATCGGTCATGACGATCCGCCAATGCTCTTGCGGCGGCGGTATCCTCGATGCCCTCGGCATGGGCCGCGAGTGCCGCGCTGGTGAGCCGGATGTCGAGGCAAGATGTGGCTTGGTGATAAAACGTCTGCGCCACCATGGCCTGGATGACCGCAATCAGCGCCACATCCGGTTGCTCGCCGAGCGCGAGACGCAGGCCAAGCGTGCGGTACGCGGTTAGGTCACGAACCAGCAAATCCGACAAGGGTTTGCCGGTTGCCGCCTCGTCGTTCCAACCAATCGACAGCGAGCCCCCATCAGCATCACCCATGCCTGAGCGACCCTCGGCATCATCCGCGTCCGTCACCGGGCTGGCCGGGTGCAGATGCTCGTCCTCACGACGCACAAAACCGCGCTCGATCCGCAGTGTCCCGTCATGATTCAGAATCACGAACGCGCCACAGCGGCTGATGACATCAGGATCATAAGCTTCGCGTCTGGCGTTGATCCGCTCGATTTCAGCCTCAAGCTCGCCAAACCGCTCATCAATGTCATCGGGCAATTCCTCAACGCCCTCGAATTGCGTGGTGAGAGCGTCGTAGGCCGCCTGCGCGGCCTCATAGGCCGCGATGTCCTCCGGCGAGAGATCAACCGCAGACGGATAGAGCCGCCGCAGGCCGTGCGAATGCGGATAATCAAGATGAGCTTCCGCCCATTTCCAGCCCTCGTATTCGCAAAGCTCGGCAGCCGCGTTCTCCAGCCTCTCCTTGGTCAGGCGATCAAGCAATGCCGCATCCTCCAGATAGCCACCCTGATCGTCCGAGAACAGGTCGCGCAGAATCATCCCGCCTGCCGCGTCATAAGTTTCCAGCCCGACGAAGCGCGCACGGCGATCCCGCGCCGGAACATTGGTCTCGGTCAATAAACGCCGGATCGCATAAGGTTCGCGATTATGAATCAGACGCTCAAAGGCGTCTTCCTGTCGTGCATGATCCCCGGTGATGGCAAAGGCCATCAACTGATCCAGCGTCAGGTCGCCGTCGCGATAGACTTGCATCAGCTTTGGCGACACCGATCCAAGCCGCAACCGCTGGCGCACGATATGGGCGGTGACACCAAACCGCGCCGCGATTTCCTCGGCACCGTAGCCTTTTTCTTCGGCAAGATAGGTAAAGACCGCGAACTGATCCGCCGGATGCATCTCCGTCCGCGTCACATTCTCGTCGAGGCTGATTTCTCGCGGGTCATTCGCGACATCGAGAACGCAGCGGATCGGCTCCGACTTCTTGATCTGCTTGCGCTTGGCGCGCAGTGCCTGCGCCTGTCGCCGTCCCTCGCCGACCGTGACCAGATAAAATCCGGTCTCTGCTCCGTCCGCATCGACCTCGGGTTCGACCACAAGATTTTGCAGCATCCCCTTGGCGGCGATGCTGCCCGCCAGCGCTTCGATGGCGGCTTCGCCATGGGGCATCTTGCGCGCATTCTTCGGGGATTTCTTGAGCTTGCTGAGTGGGATGAAAATTTCAGTCCCGTTCTCAACAACAGTTTCTGCTTGCTTGGCCGACATCATTGATCTCCTTTTGGCTTCATGGGCGCAGAGCGCACCTCGCGCCTGCGCCCTGCCCGTCGGCGAGACCGGGGTAGCAAGGGCAAGGGCGGCCGGGCGGAGGGGGATCACCCGGCCTGCACAAGCGATTTGGGTCGTGAGAATTTTTGCAGCGGTCCGCGCGGAAGGTCGGGGAGACCGCCCCAGCCGGTCCTGGTTCTTCCGGGACTTCACCCTTGCCTGCGCGAGGGCGGAGCCCTTAGCTCCCAAGCAGAAAAGGGCGTCTGTGCCATAGCGAAGCGAAGGCCAGTCGGCAGTCGCAAGACCGGTTAAAAAGGCACCCGCAGGAGGATCAGCATAGCGCCGCCTCTTGGCGGGATCCGGGATCGAGTGCCTCCGGCGAGCGACACATCATCGCGCGGGATCGGAGTCGAAAGACTATGACAAGCAAGCTGGGCGAAAGGCTCTCCGTACTGCGCCCGAGCCGGAGGTCTTAAATCTCTCGAGCGTCGTGTAGCACCCTCGTCAGGCTTGAACGGACCGGAGTCGTTTATATCCGTAACTGGAGAAGATCTGACTTCTGCGATCCGGTATCGGGGACCTCGATGTGTCCGGTTCGAGAATTGTGGAACAGGAGCCGTTCGCGACGTCGATCAAAACTAGGCCAACATTCGTGAGTTGGAGATTGTTGCACGCGGAGATGAAATTTCCGGCCAGCGCGCTCGGCGGCATCAAACACCAAAAATGAGTAAAGAACGTCGACTCGAATGCGACTTGCGGAATTTTTCTTCTCAAAGCGTCCGATTGACTGGCGCCCGAGATGAAATAGCAGTCGATCGCATCTAGCTGAGGTGCCAATGGGGTCGAGAGATCACGAATGATATAGTCTGGATTCGTGTAGCCGAGTCCGACGATGGGACGAAGAATGGTTCGCTGGCCGTGCGGATAGCGATTGCCGGCCGTGAGTTCTTTTGTCTCAAGTAAAATGCGGCGACATGCGTCAATGAATTGCTTGGCAGCATGCTTGCCCGCGGCAATGGGTGACGCGTGGCCCGACCCTTTGGACCGCAAGTCTCGATACTTCCCCAGAAGATCCAGATATGTGTATCTGACGGTGCCAGCGCTATCGATGAGCTCAAGCGATTTGGCTTGGTCGAGCTGCCATATCTTGCCTAGCACCTCGACGTGGGAGAATGGCAGCACACGTAATCCCTCTCCAACGCGAGGGTCCTTTGCATGCACCTCGCGAAGAAACTCCAGAGCGCGGGTAAAGCGACGCAGCTGATTGTCGGTGAGCTTGCTGGCCTCAGCAGCATAGGCAATCCACGTTCTGCCGTCGGGTGCGCGGTTCGAGTTGGCTTCCAACTCGTGAAGGGCTTCGGCAACCTGCAGCCAAGGAACCTGGCGCGGGCCAGCCTCACGGAGAACGTCAAGATCGCTTGCGGTAGTCATCCCACGTAGTGCTTTGTTTTGCTTGACACTTTAATACCCCAGATAACTAGGAGTTGACAGTGGATTAATCATGTTTCGGAGCGCTATGCGACTTTTCTTGACCATATAGCATAATGTGCTATGTTCATCTTAAGTTCACGACAAGGAGGTCTTCATGCGTGCAATCCTCATTGATCCCGTCCGACGGGTGGTCGAGCCATACACCATCGACCACCGACTGGCGTCGCTGCAGGCGGCGGTCGGGGGCCTTATTGCCTGGGGCACAGAACTCAAGACTGGTGATGTGCTCTATATCGACGACGAGGCCCTATTGAAGCCTAACCCGGCGTTCTTCGCGCTGAATGGGCGCACATTCCCAGGCTGCGGACTCATCGTCGGCCCCGAGAATCCCCTGATTACCGACGTCATTTCAACGGTCGAGCAGGTCGCCAACATGATCCGCTTCAACGTGGATATCGATCTCGACCGGGCCCTCGTCGTCAAGTCGACGACGTTCGACTCGGCGGATGAGTTTCTCGAATACCTGAGCCGGCAATGCAAAGTCGACCGCGAGTAGTCGTGCATAAAGAGTGAGCAACGTGATGATGGGCTTCAGCGAATCTACCCAGCACGACGGTGACAGCACATACGCCGACAACGGCCGGACGGATGCCCACAACAATGAGAATGTTGCGGGAAGCAACAAACTGATGCTGGCAATCGCGGAGGCCGACAACGCAATCCATCGCTGCAACGACCGCCTTCTCAGCGAGGTCGAAAAGCTCGGCGGCACGATACCAACGGCCGGCGTGGTGGCCGGCATCTACACCGCGTATTGCGCGATCGAGGCAGCGGGCCGCCGCGAGCAATTTTTGGCTGAGCGTGGCATCAAGATTCACGGCAACACGCAGAACGAGTGCTACCCGATCTTCCGCGCCTTTACGAAGAAGGTTCATTCGTGGCTGCGCGACCGCGTCTGCAAGTACGCCACGGTCGCAGCGCTTGCTCGCCATGAGGGCGTATTGCCCCATGACTTCCCCGGTTGGTTGAAGGATCACCCAATCGAGGAGGCTTGCGAAGAATACCGGCGGATCAAGGCTGAGCTCGAAGAAGCGAAGCGCCGCGCGTTCATGGTCGATGCCAGCAAGTATCCCGAAAAGGTACCGACGATCCAGGCGACGCCGGTCACGCATGGGCATATCGGGCTGAAGCTCGGGGTGCTGGAGTTCGCCAAGGATGGCAGCGGCGAGTTTCGCCTGCTCGGGATATTGCCCCACGAGCGCAATGCGGTGATGCGCATGGTCATGACGGCTGCGCGGAACGCGACGTAAGCCGACAACAAGTAAAGGAGTACAGATATTCCGACTATCGATAACGATCAGGACATGAGCCCAGCCGTGCTTTTCATGGAATCTGCAAGCGTTGAGTTGAAGAAGGCCAAGAATTTCATCCTGGAAAATCTTGAGCTCTCCTTAAAGCTCGGCGGTGCGGGAAAAATCCACCTTGAACACACGGTCGACATCGACGTCTGCAACCCCGACCACTCGATCGCATTCAAACTGCCGCTTCACATTGCCATAGATAAAGCGGCACTGATGTCGGAAATCCTGAGTGCTTCTCTGCGCAACAGGCTCCGCCTCAAGGGTTTTCACGTTGTAGAGGGCGAATTCACTCAGCCACGGCTCGTCTTGCTTCTCGGCCGCCGCGTAGTCGGACAGCTGTACTGCTCGCATGACGGCGAGAGCCTGCGCCTCGAAATCAAGGCCCGACCCGATGCGCGGGATATGGGCAACGCCGTGTTGGCGCTCGGTCCGCTGAAGTTCAACGTGTATACGCCGTTCGGTTCTGTGCAGGCCGACATCGTCCACTGACCGCAGCCGTGGCGGAACGAGGTACCATCGCCGATAACCGAAAAGCACTGCGCGGCCTTGATCAACTGGCACCTCTTGCAGACTTGCAAGGCATTCAGGCCCAGTTGAAGGCGGCGGCTCGACCACGACCTCCAGTAAACCGTAGAGCCCGGCGGACTCAACGATAACGAAGTCCGTTGTCGGCAGTAGAGGCACAGAACTCCATGGACAACGGTGACAACCTAAGATTCGTGAAACTGAAGAAGCGGCTTGAAACGCTGGATCCGCCGACCACCAACGTGATCATTCACGATCAGCGATTCACGACGGACGCTGGTCACAGCGAGATTGAAGCGATCCGCGCTGCCCTCGGTGAACGCCCCGTCGAAACGATTGACATACCAACCGAGTGGCTACGAAGACTCTTTATATTCGCACCGCCAGACCAGCTCTCCCGATATCGCAACGGCTTTCCGATTGTGATCAGGGGTGTCGATCGCGAAGATCTCACCATCCGGCAGAAACACGATCGCCACGACGGTGATTTGGTCAAGGCCGCAAAACAGGCACTTGAAATCGAAACCTTTCGCCTCACCGGTCGCCAGGCCGGCGTCGAACTGGCGCGCAATACCCGCCTCCGCACGTTGACCGCGAGCGAAGCGGAACATCGGGCGAAGCAGACGACGGGCGTGGCTGCTCATCGGAGCAAGGTCGGCGCGAAACTCATTATGATCGTGCCAACATTCGACACGATCATGCGCCTGGTCGAAGGGTTGATCGACCGCGGCCGCAGATTGGTAAAAGCTTTCTTCGCCATCCTAGCACCCAAAGACCTGATCGCCGGCGAGCAAGCCGATGTCATGGTCCGGATGCATAAGCGGGGAGCAGGAATCCTCGAACATATTGAGGAGGACAATATCGGCCGGGTGCGCGGGGTGGCCTGGAATCGAGAGCGTGCGGGATTCTTTACCAAAGCCATGGAGAGCTGGACGAAACGGGCGGCTTCCGAAAAGCCCATCACTTTCCTGAGTGGCAGGTACCTGACCAACGCGATCGAAGAGCGGATGACTGGGGTCGCGTTGATGAAGATTGCCATTTCAGGCAATCTTCAACCTTCGGACATCCACAAAAACTTGCTGATCGAGGAGGATCGCTTCGCGGTCGGACAGTTGATCGGCCAACTGTCGCGAGGAAAACCGATCGAAATCGATGCCTCGCAAGCAAAAATCTTGCGGCACGCGATCATCAAGCGAGGTTTCGGTTGCCTCGAAACGCAATCCGACAGCATGAACTTTCTACTAGCCGACGCCGCCCTGTCTTGCCGGGGCATGGCCGCCTGGATGAGGACGCTCGATTGCATCGTCTCGACGGGTCAACCTGAAATAATTCAGCCCGAAACCAGGTAAATTTCATTTTTGGCATCTAATCCCAAACCCGGGGATCGGTGCCACCCCTACGATCCCTCCCGTGGCTGTGCCGTAACGGCCGGCAGGTGGGAAAGGATCGGCATGAAGAAGAACAAAACTGCCGCGATGAGTGGCTCCAGCCAGCTCATCATCATCGCGAATGACAAAGGCGGCCAAGGTAAAACATTAGCTTCGCTAGTCGTCGCCGATCATGCTCATCTGCACGATGCGCCGCTGGCCATCGCTCAGGTGGACGTCCAGCACCGCCTGGCTCGCACGGTGGGCCGTAATGTCCTGACGATACCAGCGGTACCACGCGAATCACGACGCGATCCGACCGCCGATGCCCGCTCCTTCACGCCGCTTTACCACATGCTGGAGCGCGTGAGCGCTCGCAACGCGAACTGCTTGCTCGACATCGGCGCCAACCAGGTCGACCGCTTCGCCAACTGGGCCGGGATCGTTGAACTCGACGAAGATCTCGAAGCATGGCGCTTCGAGGCCACGATCATGATCCCGTGCGTGGCGGAAAGCGAGGGCATTCGTCAGGCCGCCATGACCGCAGATGCTTTGCTGCAGCGCTTTCCGCGCGCCAACTTGGTCTTTGTCCAGAACGAACGCGACGGCGAATTTGCCCATCTGCATACAGCCTCTGACGCGGCGTCTATTTACCGTACATCGATCGAACCTCTATTGGACCGGGCTACATTGCTCCGTATGCCCGTCGTCGAGGCTGGCTCCTGGCGTCCGTTTGAAGCAGCACACTGCCGCTTGATGGACGTACCGTTGATGCCCATCCGCAAGGTCATGGCGTTAACAGGCTTGCCGCACCCCGAAAGCAAGATTGCGAAGGGCGAAGTAGCCGCCTGGACGTCTGTCGTTTTCGGCGAACTCGACCGCGTTTTGAACTGGGCAACGACGGAAGCCAAGTGATGCCAGAACAGCGCGATCTGTTTGACCTCGCTGCAGCAGATGCTGTGGCAGCCCGTACCTCCGCACAGGCTGAACTCGCTAAAAATCTTGCCAATGAGATATTGAAGGGTCCCGCTAAGTTCGACCCGAAACGCCTGAAGACGCTCAGCCCTCAGGGCATCCTCGTTCTGCTCGCTGCGATTCGTCAGCACAAGGTCGGCGAAGCGGAACCTCTGCGCGAAACATCGGCCGACAGTTTTGACGAGCGCATGAAATCCTCGTCGTGGCAGCACTTGCGCAAGCCGGAGCCTAATCGCTTGCTCCGCGGCCTAGCTGCTGGCGTGACCAGTGGTCTCGTTATCGTCGCGATCGGCCTCGTCACCGCGGCGTTCTTGTAACCGACAAATAGCGAGCATCATCATGTCAACTGTCAATCCGTTCGTCGAAACAAAACCCCTTGTGCCCACCATCCTGGGAGCAACGCTCGCCGCCTTCCTCGTCCTGATCGTGGGGCTGGCAATCCTCTTTTCGGCCGACGCTCCGTATGTGGTCGGCGCCAACGGGATCGTTCCGCTCAATCTTCAGATGATGGGCCGGATCGCTCTGGAGTTTCTCCGTGGCGATACGTGTGTAGCAGGCCTGACCAAGGTCATTGGGCTTGACTGCCGATTCCAGTATCTGGACCGTGTCTTTCAGGCAATTGCGGCGTCCAGATCAGCGTCGATTCATGCCGTGACCTTGCCGCTGGCCATTGCGGTGTCGTGGGGAACGACGGCATACATGATGCACGCGGCAACGTCGAAGTGCGAGCGATTCGTCACCTTGCGCGGATGGCGACTGCTGTTCGATGGCGAGGGCCGCGCGTCCTTGCGGGGAGTGATCGCGAGAACCGGACGACTCCTCAAACGCGGCTTGTGGTTGCTGCCCCATGTCCAACTGACGAGCGAGTGCGAGGGTTACAACATTCTCGCCCTTGGCACTCAAGGCAGCGCCAAGACATCGACGCTACGCGGCCTGGTCGAGCAATGCGAAGCCAGGGGCGATCAGATGTTTATTCATGAGGTCAAGGGCGACTTCACCGCAGGGCTTCCGATCAACCCGTTTATTCTGGTTGCGCCGCATGATCGCCGATCCGCCGCCTACAACATCGCGCGAGACATAAGGAACGAAAAGCATGCACGCGAATTCGCCGCGCACGCGGTTCAAAAATCCGACCACGATTCGATGTGGGGCGACGCCGCCCGCGCTGCGTGGGCGGATCTGGTCATGACGCTGCACGCGGAGAATCCCGGCGACTGGAGCTGGGATGATCTCGCCTCGGTTCTGCTGTCGCCGGGCGAAACCATCAAGGCAACGTTAGAGGCCGCCGGCAAGGACAGCGCCAGCCGCTTGATCTTCGGCAGCGATAACCCCGAGGACAATCGCACCACGATGTCGATACTCGTGACCATGTGGGTAGCTGCACTAACCACCGTGTTGCCGCTCGCGGAAGCGTGGCGCGACGTGCCGCTTGCGCGACGCTTCTCCTTGCGGCAGTGGCTGGACGAGCCAATGGCATATCCGCGCGTCATCGTACTGCAGAAGTCGAGTGAGTATCCGGAGTTGTCGGGCGCAATCGGCGGTTTTCTGATCGACCGGCTGATTGCTCTCGCCCTGCGTCCCGGCCGTCAGCCCAATCCGACGCGCAAGCTGGTGTTCTGCCTGGACGAGTTGCCCGAGTGCGGCAACGGCCATATCCAGGGGCTCCCAAGACTCCTGAACACCGGGCGCGAGTTCGGCATCGTGATACTGGCGGGAGTTCAGGAGATTGCCCACCTGGTCGAGATTTACGGCGAGAATCTGGCCAATGTTTTGCTCGGCCGATTCAGGATCAAGCTGATCCACCAGCTCAATGCGGGCGATTCGGCAGAACGGGTCAGCGCATTGCTTGGCGAGCGCCGCATCGAATATCCTGGCCCACCTGTTCGCGATCAGGCCTCCGACCGCTGGGTTCGCGAGACCGTCCGCGAAACGGTGCCGGTGTGCCCGGCTGACCGCCTCGAAAGCGATCTCGGTGTGACGAAGAGCGGCCGCCACACGACGGCGCGGATACTGGTGATGGGATTGGGGAATCCCGCGATCGTAGACGTGCCCCTGACAGTGTGGTCCGATCGTCGTCCCGGCCATGTCCCTGCACCCTGGACCGGCGAATAGGCCAAAGCAGATCCATCTGACCCGTGACGCACAAAACGGCCGCCACCCAGCGGCCGCTTTTTCAGAAATCTTTCCGACACCCTATCTAATCCCAAAATCCGGGATCCGGCCGCGAGCTAATTGAACAGCCTCCTCGGAGGCTCTTTCGTGGTCGCAACCTTCGCTATCATTCATCGTCCCGCCTACTACACGTCCCAACCATCGGCGTACTATACGACCGACAAGGAAACCGCCGGCGTGTGGCTGCGCGGCAACGAGCGGTTGGGGATCGTCCAGGGATCAGCGGTCCGTCCCCGCGATTTCGACCTCCTTTGCGAGGGCTGCGACACAGCCGGCAACAAGCTGGTTAAGACGCCACCGTTCAAGCGCAGGGTGCTGGGCGTCGACATCACGCTGTCATCGCCCAAAGCTGTATCGGTCCTCTATGCCGCCGGCGATGATACGCTACGGGCAGAAATCGCCAGCGCCGAGCGCGCTGCCGTCGAAGCCACCCTTCGGATCATCGAGCGGGAAATCCCGCTCGCGCGTCGCGGGCATAACGGTGTCCAACGTGAACATGCGAAGTTTACTGCGGCCGTCTTCACTCACTCCGAAGCGCGTCCAGAGACCCATGCGAATGGCGGTGTTCTCGCTTCGGTGCAGCGCCATCATCACGTTTGCATCCCGTCCATCGTAGAGCGTCCGGATGGAACACTTGGCGCGGTTGATTCTGCAGGCGGCATCCGATCGGGTAAGAAACTCCTAGGTTCGGTCTACAGACTGCAACTCGCCACCGAACTAGAGCAACGAGGCTTTGCGATCGTACGCTCCGACGACGGTTGGCGCTGGAGCATAGCTGGCGTTCCCGACAAGGTCGCAAAATTCTTCTCCGCGCGCAGGTCGGCTATCGAAGCCGAATTAGCCAAGGCCGGCCTGACCTCTGGCGAGGCACCGGCCGTGGCCGCTGCTATCACCCGAAAGAGCCGCCGAACAAAGGATACGGTGAATACCGCCGACCGTATTGCCGGCTGGCAGGAGGCCATCAAGGACCTCGGCTTCGATCCTGGCGCGATCGTTGAAGCGGCCCGCGAAGCTGGCCGCGAGGCGGTGGCTCGCGATTCCGCGATCGTGAATGCACTCATTCATTCACGGATGGCGGCCCTCCCAAGCGCACTGACAGAGTCCGAGGCAACGTTCGAGCGACGACATCTCCTTGAGGTTGCGTGTAATGCGTTGGTGGGCACCGGCGTATCGGTCGATCAGGCTGTTAAGGAGGCCGACGCTCTCCTCGAGAGCCGTGCCATCGTCGAGCTCGGCACGACGCGTGATGGCGTCGTCCTGTCCACCCCCGAAATGGTCGCGACCGAACGGCGGCTTGTCGAAACTGCGGTCAACCTCGCGCAAGCCTGTTTAGCCGCTCCCGCCCCGGACTTGGTGCGGCGTCTTTGCAGAGAGAACAGCCTGTCACAGGAGCAGACGAAAGTCGCGCTTGCGGCAACGTCGGGTGCCCGACTGGTGAACGTTCTCGCGCCCGCGGGCACCGGCAAGTCCAAACTCCTTGGCGTGATCGCGCGCAGCTTTGAAGCTGCTGGATATTCGCCAGCGCTGGGTACATCTCCGACCGACGCCTCTTCGGTCGTCGTTCTGCCGGGCGCTTCCGTGGTAGGGGCCTCCGTGGCCTGGAGAGCTGCTCTCGATCTAGGCCACGCCATCAACGTTCCGTCGTCCGCGATCGATGCGCTGCTGAAGCGTCTGGATGCACGTGTAGCAGCCGGAAAGTCTGCGTTCGAAGGCAGAACGGTTCTGCTAATCGACGAAAGCGGCCTGCAATCAAGCCCTCAGCTTGCGCGGATTCTCGATCATGTCAGCCGGGGCAACAGCCGCAGTCTATTGGTGTTGGTAGGCGACGAGCGGCAGGTAAGGCCGATAGGTCCAGGCCACGCTATTCGGCTCGTTCGAGAAGCCATCGGTGCTGCCACGCTCAGCCAGATTTACCGGCAGCGCGAAACTTGGACACGCGAAGCCCCACAAGCGTTCGCGCGTGGTGATGCCGCGGCAGCCCTGAAAGCGTTCAATGAGCATGGCCTCATTGAGTTTCACAACGGGCTGAAGCCGACGGTCGATGCATTAGCCGATGCCTGGCAGCAGGCCAGACTGAGCCGTCCCAGCGAACAAATCACCGTTCTCACCAAGACCAACGCTGAAGCCCGTGCGGTTGCAGCGGTGCTTCGCGACAGACTCAAACGCGAGGGCTTCATTAAAACTCGCGAGGTACTACTTCCGGCGGTCGATGCTTCCGGCAATCCTCACACGCTCCCGGTAGCGGCGGGAGATACTCTGGTCGCGCTTCGCCGCGTCGATCGTCTCGGCGTGGTCAATGGCACGCCGCTTGTGGTCGAGCGCGTCAAGGTCGCATGCCTCTCCAAGAAAGTCACGATCACCGCGCGGCGCGGCGACGAAATCATCCAGTTCACACCGGAAGATATCGCGGACGGCAAGGGACGCGTTCGCCTTGCCAACGGTCTCGTCTCCACGATCTTTCGTGCTCAAGGCACCACCGTCGATCAATCTTTTGTGTTGCTCAATGAAAAATTCGATCGACACGATTCTTACGTCAGTGCTTCAAGGGCCAGAGGTGACACGCGATTTTTCTGCTCGAGGTCGCTCGACTCGTCAATTCGCGCCTCCAGCGGTGACTTTCACAGCGAGATAAACGACGCGCAACGCCTCGACCATCTGGCGCAGCGGTTGTCGCGCGAGCGCGTCAAGACCACAACGCTTGACCTGATTGACGTCGCCAAATTTGCCAAGGCGCATACCAAACGCGAGCGCAATCGCCAGAAAGAGCTCGGGCATGAGCTCTAGGCAATTGAAGTCAAAGCTCCGGCCCATCGATCCGGAGTCCTGGACGGTCGAGAACGAGCTGCCTGATCCGCTTCCCGTCTCAACGGCCGAACTGGATGCGATCGAGCGATATTTTGGCGGTGTGCTCAACGCCATCTTCGACTCCGCACCCCGAGCACTACCGGTGGCAATGACCGCATCTCAGAAAGGAAAGAGGCGATGACGACCGAACCGTTCTACGAACCCCATATCCTGGAAATGTCCTTGGAAAAGTATGCGGATATCGCCATCGATGGCGGCCTCTGGTTGGTCGGTGAACTGCTGGCGCAGGGCTGTTTGACCGAGCATGGATTCGTCCCAGATTCCCGCTACGTCTACAAGGCCCGGCATCGGGAGACCGCGATCATCGAGCTTAGCCGAGCCAGTGAGGAATTTCGTCACCAAGTCTTCATCGCAGGATTCTTGATGTTGCCGGACAATGGTGCGCAGGGCACCTTTAAGCGCTTACTCGTGACGCATACCGAAATGCTGCACGAGACGTTCCGCCGTGAATGGGAGCTTCGAACGCGCCGAATGATCAATGTCAGCCATCGGCATTGGCTCCAAGCCAATGTTACAGCACAGATCCTTCACAAGCTCATTCTCGATCGCTAGACTCACTTTGCTACTAGGACTACGGCTATTTTGCTGTGTTTGAACCGACGTGCGATTGCTCGTTTAGCTGAGGGAAAAATGAACAAGCATACCTTCGGGAACGTTGTTCGGAGTGGTAAAGCCGCCCCAAAGAGAGCAGTGCTTTATTTGCGCGTCAGCACTGGCAGACAAGCTACTAACGACGTCTCCTTGCCATCGCAGCGAGATATCACCACCGCGCACTGCACAGCCAACGGATGGCTCGTGATCGACGAATTTGTAGAAGCAGGAGCAACCGCGACGGACGATCGCAGGCCGGCGTTTCAAGACATGATGGAGCGCGCCTGCGATCCCAGCCGACCATACGACGTTGTCGTTATCTACGCATTCAACCGTCTATATCGTAACGGTGTCGAGTTGGAGCTTGCTGTTCGTAAGCTGCGCAAGAACGGGGTTGAAGTTGCCTCAGTGACTCAGCCAACTGGTAACGACCCATCACAAGAACTGATGCGCCAACTCATCGGCGTGTTCGATGAACACACGTCCCGCGAAATAGGAAAAAATACCAAAAGAGCAATGATGCAGTCCGCGAAGCAAGGCTTCTGGAACGGTGCAACGCCACCGTTGGGCTATAAAATCGTTGAGGCGGAACGCCGCGGTCAAAAGATCAAGAAGAAGCTCGATATCGACCCCGTCGAGGCGGAGACTATCAGACTGATGTTCCGTCTTTATCTCGAGGGCGACGGAAACACGGGTCCGCTCGGCGTCAAGGAAACAACGAAGTGGCTCAATAGCCACGGTTACCGAACGCGGCGTGGATCCTCATTCGGCGTGGGACCGGTCCACAAGATACTGACCAATACATGCTACGCGACCGGGCTGTGGGTTTATGGGAAAAGAGACTCTCGCAATGGCGGGCTCAACGATCCCTCGACAGTCGTCGAGATTCCAATTCCTGCTCTGATTGAACTGGCGATCTTTGATCGTGTTCAGGCAAAGCTGAGTAACAATAACCCGCGGACCACCGCGCCACGCATCGTCAACGGTCCGTCCTTGCTGACCGGGATTGCCATGTGCGCATCCTGCGGCGCTGGCATGACACGCACCGGCACAAATCGACGCGGCAAGTCTTATTCTTATTATAGCTGCGCAGGTTGCCACCGGAAGGGAGAGACCGCTTGCAAGGGACGACATATTCCGACAGGTACGTTGGACCAAATCGTTGTCAGCAATCTCAAGCAGAGGCTGTTTGCACCGGAGCGGCTCGCTGAATTGCTCCAGACCCTGGCAGATCGACGTTCCGCCAAGAGCCTTGCGGAAGACAATCGGCTCGTTTCCCTTCGTCACCAATTGACCGAGACTGAAGAGCGCCTCAAGCGGCTCTATCGTTCGATCGAAGATGGCGTAGTCGAACTCGACGACATTCTCCGGGAACGAACCGCTACCCTCAAATCAGAGCACGAGAGGGCAAGAGCCGCACTTGACCGTGCCCGCAGCCAATGCGGAGCCGAGATATCGATCAACGCGGACAAAATCGACAGCTTCTCAAGGCTCATGACCGAGAAACTTGATCACGGCGACGTCAATTCGAAGAAGGCCTATATCCGCGCCGTCGTCAGTGCGATCGAAGTTGACGATACAACGATCCGAATCATCGGCAGTAAGGACATGCTGCAGGCGGTCATTGCCGGAAAACAGACCACGAACGAAAATGTTCGTGGTTTTGTACGCAAATGGCGCACCCGACAGGATTCGAACCTGTAACCTACGGCTTCGGAGAGTAAGGACCTAATGCAGTCGTGATCTTGGATAGCCAAGCTCGGTAGCCCGACCCTCCTATATCTAACCCTGACTATCCGCGTTCCCTACCCCGATAAAATCAGGCTTCCCTGATTTCACCTCCGGGCTGCATGGTTACTCGTGCAACAGCGTGAGCGACCGATGATGGGACAGCCCGACGGCGACGTGGGGTGACATTTGCACTCAAAGGAATCCACCTCGCGCTCGATAACCATCGGATGAGCGACACCATGTCGTCGATCAGGGGAGGCCACATTGGACAGCAAATTTCTGACACCTGAAGAAGTCTCGGAGCGCTATCGCAATGGCGTCTCGGTAGGAACGCTTCGGAACTGGCGGGCGATGAAAATCGGGCCATCGTTTGTTAAGATCGGCAAGGCGGTCCTCTACCCGATCGACGAGCTTGAAGCGTGGGACGAAAAGAATAGAGTGAATTGCCGTGCATCAAAGCGACACACTGAATGCGCCGGTGAGCAGCCGTGACGATCACGATGGGTCATTGGAAACATATCCCACTTATCGGCACCAGTGGCGAATAACCTCAGAAATTTCGATACAATATCAATATCTTATGTAGATAGATTGCCTGTTGCACAACTATCCCTCTCCGTACCCGTCTTCACGCTCAATCACGAACCATCATTCCCGATTAGTGATCGAGCGTGAATTCGATACTTTCGAATCTTCGGTCAATACGAATGCCCAGGAGGCTTCTGCGCGTTGGAGGTCGGCGATTACATCGCGGACCCCAAGCACCGACCAGATGGCATCGCGAAGCAGGAACCGCCAACTGTTGGTTCGCTCTACACGCTTTGCCAACTCCACAACGCGGACGTGCGGGATCAAGGCAGCCCTAAGAACTCGATAGTCTTCTTGGAACAGAACGGCGGCAAGCACATCAAAAGCCTGCGCCGGCAAATCGCGAAGCGCCCCGAGTTGTCGCGAGTTGTTATGCGACGTCAGGCGTCGTCCCTTGATCTGATATCGCACCTTCGCGGCATCTGTGGCGTCCGCATCGCGCATCGAGTTCGGCGCCTGCTTCCACCCGAAGGCACGACAGATGCTCGGCAAGATCGCCGACGGGATTATTCGAACTTCGAATGACGCCGCGCCGCCGCAGTTCCTCCGATACCGCAGCGTGCATCACGAGCAGCTCAGGCGGCGTTAGATCTCTCAAATCTCGCAAAGATTCACCTAGTGCTCGCGCGGCTCATACATCTCATCCGGATATGGAAGCCTGCCGTTGATCGACCGGAGGAGTGCGAGATAGCTGCGCACGGCCTTCTGAAATTCGATCCCGTCGCCAATCGGTCGGTCTTTGAATGCGTGAATCGCGTTTCGACGTTGCTGCACGAGCTCGACAAGCGCATCGCCTTCGGCGCCGAGCAGCTCTTTCGTTTTGCAATAATTGCGCAGCTTCTCCAGGCCGAGTCCGTCCGGGGCGTATGCCACCTGCTTTGCGTTATCGTAGGCGTTCGCCTTCTTGAGATTGTCGATGTCGGCCTTGTAGGTCTCATACCAGACCGACAGAAGCGTCTTAATCGTGCCCTCGACGAGGCTTCCCAGATTGGCCCAAGCCAGGATGAGTTCCGCCGGTGTGAGCGCGTTGGGTGGCTCACGCATCCAGAGCCTAAGCGATCCCGACAATGACGCTTGCCAATCGAGCCGCGACTTTCCGAGCAGGCCGGCAGCGGTGACAGGAGCCCAGCCGTCGCTCTTTGACCAGAACTTGGCGATGCCTTGGTTCAAGGTCTCAATCCGATCGACCACTTCCGCCATGGCCATCGTAGCAATTGATTTCGGAGGAACCTTTGTGACGAAGCTCAACGATGCAGCCATTCCTCTTCCCTCGCGCCAGGCCGGCCGTCACCGTATCTAGATGGCGAACTGCTTCGCCCGAAAATCGGTGACCCGCGCCATCCGACCGACAAGATATGAGCGGTAGTCTGCCAGCAGTCCTCCCGCATCAGATCCGTCATCACCTAGCGTTTCGTCGATCGCGCGCAGGGCCTGTTCGAGAGTTAGACCGCCCGCTTCGGCATCAACCAAGCGGCCGCTTAAAGCACGCTCAAGTTCGAGTCTGAGAGCTTCTGGTAGAACCGATCGCGCCTCGAAGTACAACAACCGAAGGCCGAAAAATCGCAGGCGCTCATCATCGAGACTTTGAACAATCGCTAATCTATCCGTCCATTCCGCATCATGAAATTCGACCATGCGGGCTTCGTCTTGCGGACCAGGAAATCCGTCATAGAGGCGCTCCTCGGCATGCCGCGAAGGAATCCGTGGTTCGCGCGTTGAAGTGTAAGCTGCGACAAGCCTCGTGCAGAGCGACGGATCATCCTTCACCCGGCGCGCTCGCGCTTCAATCGTATCAAGATCGAGGCCATCCAGCATCAGCCCTGGCGCGTCATAGAGAGCCGTCAATGTTGGCGCTGCGTTGATCCGAAGCCGGCGAACCGGACAGGGCTTCTGAGCCAGCTCGGCTCGAAGCTCATCGTCTGTCATTGCTGCGAGGCGATCCACGTCACTGTTGAGACTCAAACAAAAGCGGCCATTGGCTTGATCCGGATCTCGACCAATGCGCACCACCGGCGTGTGATATGCCTGATTGGCAAAGAACTCGGTGAGCATGAATCCATCTTCAGCTTCGACGAAGTCGGCGACGGTCGCTTTCTTTGAAAAGCGTACGAAGCGCTGCCAGAGTTCTGGCGACCGCTGATGCACGAGGCGACAAAGTTCGAGCGTGGTGATGACGTCGGACAGAGCATCGTGGGCCTGTTCCTGAGCGACGCCGTTGGCGAGCGCCAATTGTTCAAGGCGAAAGATCGGTCGCCCCTCTGGACCAATTGGAACGTTGAGACATGCCGGCGACACAGCGGCTGCGGCCATAACCAGCCCCCACACGTCCGCACGGCTGTTGTTGTGGTTGCTGGTAAGATAGGCGGGGTGAAGCGTTTGGAACAACGCGTGCCGCAACATCTCCTCGTCGAAACGGATCGAGTTGTAGCCTAGAAAGATCGAAGGTGACCACGAGAGCAGCCTCTGCCGGATCGCTCTGACCATGTCGTAATGGGACGGAAGACCCGCATCCAAGAGTCTTCCGATCGGCAGGCCATTGGTGCGCAGCGCCGCCGGATGGGGAAGCACATGCGGCAGAAGACGCGAACGCGCTTCGAAACGCTCGATCTCATTCAGATTTGCGTCGGTCCGTATGGCCGCGAAATGCACGATCTGGTCGAAGCCGTGCTTCAGGCCGGTTGTCTCAGTGTCGAAGAAGACAAAGCTCAACGGACCCGCCTATTCCTAGAAGCGCCCTGCTAACCGATATCGCATCGCCGAGGCGCTCACCCGGAATTTGCGGGCAAGCGCTTCGATCCCGGCGTCATCCTCGATATCCAATCCGCCCGCATCCAACGCGTTCATAAGGAATTCCCTCGGCATCAGCAGTTCCGATGCGAATGCGTTGGCCTCAATCTCCAGCGGATCAATGCCCTGCGAAGAGACATCGTCACGCAGAAGCACCCGGAATCCCTTATCGACGTGAACCGCCTTGCGGATCTCCTGGGCGTGCAGCTCGTGGTGACCAAGCTCGTGCGCCGCCGAGAATCGTTGACGATTGGGATGATGCAGCGCGTTCACACCGATGATGCCAACGCCATCCTTGATGTAGGCCATCCCGGAGAGGTCCTCCTCCAGTGGGGCGTATTGGAGGACGATGTTTCGGGCTTTGATGATGCGCTCGACCGGAACGGGCACCCCCTTCACGCCGAAGTCTCGCAGGATGGCACGAGCAGCCTCCCGAGCGCGTTCGGGATTGGGCGTCATGACCCAGCCTTTGCGGCGCCGCGCTGCGCGAGCGCACTGGCGATCAGATCGGTGATCTGGGCTTTACCGCGCGGAGTCACGGTTTCGTCTGAAAGGATCATATCCAAGTCCTCCTGTGTCGCTGGTTTTGGTTGCGCCGGCAGCAGGTCTGAGACCTTGGAGAACTCAAGCGCCGATGCCAGTCGATAGACGTGGTGCAGCAGCACATTCTGCCGACCGCTCTCGATGTTGGCGATCGAGGCGCGCGAGATGCCCACGCGGGCAGCTAGCGTAGCCTGGGTAAGGTTCAGCCCCTTGCGTCGCGTGGCTACCGCCTGCCCGAAAGCCCTATAGATCGCTTCGTCCGACATGCGGGATGATTGCTACGCGCGAATCTGAATGTCAACCTCACAAACATTTGTGAGTAATAAGCACAGTGTATTGTGCTTGTTGACAGCATCTGCTTCTTCTGGAATCCATGCTGGGGTCGGCGAGCGGGCTCCATCGGCGACAGCAAAGGACGGTCGACGATGCAGAAGCTGACTGCGGTGCAAACTGAGGATTTCAACCGACCAAAAGGGATCCAGCGATCACGCCGGCTTCCGGATGCCGCTCTCGGCGCCCTCTGGGACTCCATTATCCTGGAAGAGCGTCTGAAGGCTCAGCTCCTCTCCCAAGCGATGCTGAACTTCACGATGCGCGGCAAGGTCGATCGTAGCGTCATTCCGCTGCATGGCGTGATCCTTCTCGTCGGACCGCCAGGTACAGGAAAAACCTCCCTCGCCCGCGGACTGGCACATCGCACAGCCGAATCCTTCCAGGGTGGTGGATTCCGGCTTCTCGAAGTCGAGCCGCACGCGCTGACCAGTTCGGCGATGGGCAAAACGCAGCGCGCGGTTTCGGAATTGTTTTCGCAGTCGATCGCGGAGTCAGCCGCGGCCGGCCCGACCATCGTCCTCCTTGATGAGGTTGAGACGCTCGCGGCCGACAGATCGAAGATGAGCCTTGAAGCTAACCCCATCGACATCCATCGCGCGACTGATGCCGTTCTGGTTCAGCTCGACGCTCTCGCCGAGCAGCATCCGAACCTGCTGTTTCTTGCCACCAGCAATTTTCCTCAGGCCGTGGATGCGGCCTTCACGTCGCGGTGCGACCTTGTAGTCCAGGTGCCCCTACCGGACCGCGAGGCCTGCGCGCGCATCCTGAAAGACTGCCTCACTGGGTTGGGTAAGACCTATCCGGCCATCGCGCGGTTGGCGACCAGCGCGAATTTTGACCGCTGCGCCGCGGAGTGTGTAGGGCTCGACGGGCGCGCCATCCGCAAGATGGTCGCCAACGCTCTCGCCAGCACGCCTCAGACCGCGATGAACCCGGAACGGGTCACCGCCGAAGACCTGCTGGCGGCGGCGCGCGCCGCCAAAGCGGGACGCTCGCCGGGAGGTAAAGTCCCGTGAGCACAGTCGCCAGCCGCACCTTCAAGAGTACGCCCGAGCGTGACGCCGGCCGAACCTGGGCGGCGATCGTCGACCTGCTGACTCAGGGGAAAGCCGGTGATGCGCGGACCGAGCTTCTGGCCGTCGCCGGCGTGGCGGCAAGCGTCATAGCTGATCAAGCACCCAAGGAGGCAGCCATCACGGTGACCTGCGACGGTCCCCGCACACGCATCTACTGTCTCTATGACGATGACGCGGTCGAAGGCTCAGACGCCAACGAAGACAACCTCGGCTTCGATCCGTTGAACGGAGATTGGCACGTCTCGCTTCCGTGTCTCGCGGACGACCTTGCCTGGGTCCAGGGCGCCTTGAAGAAACACAGCACCCGCATCACAGCGCGCGATCTTAGCGCCGCTGTGTCCGCCGAGGATGAGGCCGCTACAACGAAATCCCAGGCGCTCGTCTTCGATCCGAAGGGGTTTCTCGGCTCATGACCAACGTCGCCGTCAACACCTACACGCATTCCGTCACCTATGTGGCGGACAACATCCTGAAAAGCCTGAAGGACATCATTCGCCTAAGCGGCCTTGATCCATCGGAATTTGTCGGTGACTGGGACACACATATGCGTGGCATCCAGACCTGGTTGAATACCGGCGATCTTGAGACTGTAAAGCTGGAGATTTACGACCCGAAAACCGACGCGCTCATTTTTCGGTGGGACATCGAGATCTCTTACGGCTGGTCGGGCGGGGACGGAAGTTTTTGGACAGACACCGACCAGCTCCGATACGCGATCCGAAAGGCCGGGCTGGCTCCGAGCGAAGCGCGCTATCGGTTCCTTTTGCACACGAAGCCCGGGCGGCCCGACGTCATCGGATGGAGTAAGACAACGGCGCGCTCGACGGACGGAATGATCCGCCAGAGCCTGGGCACAACGATCGAGCACAGTGGCCTCGGCGCGAGAACATCCTATCTGAGGAGAGCCTGATGCTGACGATCGACGAAGCCTTTCGGAAATTCAAAAGCCGCCTCGAGCTGAACGACAGAGAGCAGGCGAACGCCTCGGCACGTCAGACGGAGGTGCGAGACTATCTCGATACCAAGTTCAAAATCGACCGGAGCTTTTTGACCGGCTCATACGCACGCTGGACCAAGACAAAGCCGTTGAAGGATGTCGATATCTTTTTCGTTCTAAAAGCGTCGGAGGATCACTATCGCTCGAAGGCGCCATCGATCGTTCTGACCGATTTTCACAATGCGTTGGACGAGAAATACGGCGACAAGGCCAAGAAGCAGAACCGCTCGATCAATGTGGACTTCGGAGTGAAGGCCGACGCCGAGGACAACACCGACTATCGCGTCATCAGCGTCGACGTCGTGCCAGCTTTCGACAAAGACGATGATTTCGAGATTCCCGACAATGAGGTCGGCAAATGGATTGAGACCAATCCGAAGGTCCACGCTGAAAAGGCAACCGCTGCGCATCAAGCCTATTCCAGCGAGTGGAAGGGGTTGGTGCGGATGGTCAAATACTGGAACAACAACCCCAAGCACGGCGAAAAGCCGGTAAAGCCCTCCTTCCTCCTCGAGGTCATGGCGCTGCAGTGCCTCCATGGCGGTTGGGGCGGCAGCTTCGATCGCGAGATGCAAGGCTTCTTCGCGACACTTGCCGACCGGATTTTCGACGAATGGCCGGATCCCGCCGGCCTCGGCCCGGCTGTTAGCGATGGGATGGATTCGGCGCGCAAGACTCGGGCACGCGACCTTCTGCGGGCGGCGGAGCGGGAAGCGACGCTCGCGATCGATCATGTTCGCCGTGGCCGGAATGGCGAGGCGCTCCGAGCCTGGCGCGAGCTATTCGGCCCTAAATTTCCGTTGTCCTGACGCGGGCCGGCCAACTCTTGTAGAGGTCTTCGATGTCAGAATGGTCCCTGTCTCAGCTTCTCTCTTCGCTGCACGAAGATATTCAGCAGCGTCTGGCGACCGTGCGGAAGACGTTCGGCCATCCCGGCACGAAGGGTGACGCCAGCGAGAACGTTTGGATCAGCTTGCTGGAGACTTACCTGCCCAAGCGCTATCAGGCGGCGAAGGCGCATGTGGTGGACAGTCTCGGAAATTTTAGCCAGCAGATCGACGTCGTCGTCTTCGATCGCCAGTATTCACCCTTCATCTTCACCTATGAAAACGAGACGATCATTCCCGCTGAAAGCGTCTACGCTGTCTTTGAGGCCAAGCAGACCGCGGACGCCGCTCTCGTCGCTTACGCACAGGAGAAGGTCGCCAGCGTCCGGCGTTTGCACCGCACGAGCCTCCCCATTCCCTACGCGAAAGGCGTGTATCCGGCGAAGCCGCTGATTCCGATCTTGGGAGGCCTTCTGACGTTTGAGAGCGAGTGGAGCCCGGCGTTAGGGCCATCATTTGAAAAGGCGCTAACAACTGAGGTTGGTGACGGACGGCTTGATCTCGGTTGCGTTGCGTCGCACGGCCATTTCTTCTTCGATCAAACTGCCGCTCGCTATACATTCGTTAACGAAACCAAACCGGCGACGGCGTTCCTGTTCAAGTTGATTTCACAGCTTCAGTTCAGTGGAACTGTCCCGATGATCGACGTAGAGGCCTACGGCCAATGGCTGACGAAATAACCCTGAGGCGAGGCTAGGTGGCAGTGCGTTCGCCGCAAGCTAAAGAAGAAGCCTAGTGCAGAACAAAGAGCAAAATCAGCCTGACAATGGTGTGTCTATCGCCGGGCCCGACGAGCCACCTGTCGAAACTCTTCCCCCAAGCTGCTCCGTCAACATTCGCGGCTGGGAGAACGACAACGAAGCCCAGGCACGAGAGTTTGGCGAGGGTGTGATGTCGCTCGCGAAGGAGCTCTCGCGCTATCTGGATCTAAGCCGCCTGAAATCGATCATCATCGGTTGGGACTATGCTGAGGCGCTTGCGAGTGTCGATCGCGGAGACGGCATCCCGCCGGCAGCGCCGACGGCAAACGAGTATGGTCAGGGTGGCGCCATGGCTGTCCATGTGATCCACAACGACGAGATCTGGAGTGTCGTCGTGATCTGGACCGGATTGGTGCGCCAGCTAAACCAGACGGATCACCCCGAGCATAAGCTGGCTCTCCAAACCTTTGTCCATGAGTTGGTTCACGTTAACGATTTGCGGTTGTTTACTCGAACCTATCCCGGTGGCTGGCGAGCGGCGAAACCCAGGAATGGGAGAGATGCCAACCTTCAGCCGATCGTGAACCCGTGCCAATCCGAGTACTCTGCACAACGTCGCGCCGCCTGGGCAGCGCCCGAACACGGGCTTGATCTCCTCGAAATGCTGGGTAAGGCGATGAAAGACGTGGATGATCAGATTCGGTCGGCACGCCTGAGCTATCGCCTGCACGGGGACATGGATAAATACTGGCCAGTGGTGGTCGAGCGGCTAACGTTCCTATTCCAAGCGATCGGATATGGCCTCGGTCACGCCGACTGGGTTGAGGCGAAGGCCGACGATCATCCCGAACTTGCAGCTCGCTACCGCGCCAAGCTCGAGGAGCTCGCCGGCTATCCCTCCGGATGGATGCTTGACGCTTGTCGAGACGCAGTCCAGCCATTCTTCGATCTTGAGGAATGGATCGATCAAGAAATCTATGATCCGTTGATCGAGGTGTTGGAACGGCTTCTCAACCAGAACGGAATGTACACGCGTGCGCATGGCGACGGAATCTATGTCGACATGCCCTACACCGGGTTCCACGATCTTTAGACGCTCGAGACACTGAGCCCCTGACCCGGCTAGCTTCGGCGAAGGCGTGCGCAGCTTGTCCGGGTGCTATCTGCGGTTGGCGACGTGATTCGCATCCGTCTTGGTCGCACTGGCCGGGAATTCGTCGCGCCCAAAGTCGGATGTTCTGGCGAACCTCCTCGATCAGGATGTCGTGTATTTCTAGGAGCGCTGCGGTTCAGCCTATCTTGAAAGTCTGTACACCAGCCTGCGCGAGCAACTCGTAGAGCGTAGCGATCTTGGTGCGCGTTCCGCGCCTCGCGCAGTAGGTGAACACGACCCGTTGCTTGGCGCGCGTGAACGCAACGAAGAAGCCCGCCGTCGCCTCCACCTGATCATCTGAAAAGCTCCACCAGGCGCCGTCGTCGAGCCCAACGAAGATCACCGTGTGATATTCGAGTCCCTTGCTCTTGTGGATCGTCATCAGCGGAATCGCATGAAGTCCCTCGTAGGAATCAAGCGCCGCTGTCCAATCACTCGTACCTGAGGCGGACTGAGCAAGGTGCGTCGCTGCCGACGTGAGCACCTTCTCCAGCCAGTCGCCCTGACCATAAACCGGATGCGCTGCAACCAGCCTGCTGCGACCGATAAAGCCAAGCACATCGTCTATCAGCTTGCGCGCCGCGGGCCCGGCCGGCGGCGGTGTCGGGTAGTCGCGACCGAGATGCATCGCGAAAGCGTCCAACTCCTTCGCGAAGCGATCCTGTTCGATCTCGTCGTCCGGTCCAATACCGCGCAGCGAACCAAGGGCCTCCTGACATTCAGTCCAATGCCGGCCGGCACGCTTCGTCATCGCCAGCCGCAGCACGGAGATGATGAGCTCGGAAGCCTCCTCCGCGAGCAATTCTTGCAACATCATCGCGCCCGCTTGCCCGGCCTCGTTGCGCAGCGGGATGCCAGCCGCAGCGAAGGCAGGTTGCAACACGGCCGCATAGTCGGCGGCCTTCTGGCGCACGAGTAGCACGAAATCACGTGGCCCAAGATCGTGCACTTTCATCTCGGAAGCGACGAACGCAGCCAGCCTTTCCGCTTCTCGCTCCGGCGACGAAAAATCCCAGATCGCACAGCTGTCGCCCGAAATCGTTGCGCTGGTTTTCGAAACAGGCTTCACCGACTTCGCGTCGAGCGCCTGCGCGAGTACGTGCTGGATCCGGACAAGCTCGGGAGAGGATCGGTAATTGTTGTAGAGGGGGGTGCGCTTTGACTTGAAGTCCGAGTCGAACGCCGCGAACGGATCGTCCATCGCCATAGCCCAGCGCATGATCTGCTGCTTATTGTCGCCAACCGCGGTGACGATCGTGCTGCCTCCAAGAAATATCGCGCGAACCAGATCGTACTGAACCTGCGTCGTGTCCTGGAACTCATCCATGAACAGGTGCGAATACGTCAGCCGCAACGCATCTCGCGCCATCGGATTGAGCCGGAGCAGCAGTTCGGCGAGACGGCCGATCATCGGAAATGACAGATGGCTTTTCTTGCCGCCGTGCAGCGACGACTGCCAATATTGATCGGCCGCCCATTCTCCCGGCGAGGGCTCGGACCAGCCGTCGACCGGCAAGGGCGATCCGAAGAGGTGGCGTCGCTCGAACTGCTTCACGGTCAGCGCCATGATGTCGGCAAAGGTGCCGACAGATTTGGGCGGCGCGCCAAGCGACTGCTGGAGGAAATCGCGGTAGCCGCGGTCGGTCGGAAACATGATCTCGTAATCTGGTGATGGCCGCCACCGCTCCGGCAGCGCCTGCCCAAAGCGATCGAGCAGGCCCTTTGCGAACGCGTCGAAGGTCATCGAATCGAAACGACCCGCATGCTGACGATGGCAACGTTTGCGCACGCGCGCGCCCAGATTCGACGCGGCGTCGCGTTTGAAGCTGATGGCGAGAATCCGCTGCGGCGCCGGCGACGTCCCCGTTTGCAGAAGGTAGGCGGCGCGCTGCGCCAACAACTCGGTCTTGCCGGCCCCTGGGCCGGCGATCACCGATCTATTCCCAGCCGAACGCACCACGGTCATCGCGTTCGCCTCTAGTTCGTCGACGCCGATCGGAGTCCAATCCTCGGGGCGCACCCGCCGTGCCAGGACGCTCATGGTCAGTCCCGCCTCAGACTCTTCGCGATATGCGCGAGGACTTCGGCAAGCACCGGCGGCATGTCCGCTTTGAGCTCGCTCTCCTTGATATGCGTGAGCGCGGCCAAGTGGGTCGCCGGCTTGCTCTGGGTCAGGAAATGATAGCGATAGGCCGAAAAGAGCGGCGGGTAATCCTTGTATGGCCCCGTGTAGATTGTCGTGCCGGGGCCTGAGGTCCCGAGCACGGCCTCGGCCGCCTTCTCGGCGGTCATCTTCGGCCCACCGCCTTTCGGAATAACGGCCTCATATGCCTTCGGGAATGCCGCCAACATCGCCAAGTCAAGATCGAGCGGCTCCGAGAAGAAGACGGAGTGCTTCTTGAGACAATCGATCCAGCCACGCAGGATCTTCCGATCCTCTGCATCTTGCCAGGTGTGCATGGCGGCAAACTCGGCGTCGGTCAGCACGCCTTTGTCGGTCTTAAGCAACTCGGCTTTAGAGGCTCCCGCTTCGATCAGGTTCGCGATCGCGGTCTTGATGCGCCCAAAACCGCCTCCAGCCCGGCCGAGGTCGAGATCGAGCAAGGTTGCATAGGGGATATCGAGCTGCGACAGCAGCCGCCAGAAATGCTGAACATGGCGACCGCCGAGCGGGACGATGGCCACAAAGGCGGGATCGATCAGCAGATCGAGCGCCTCCGCGAGTCGGGGAAGGACGACACGCTCGGAATCGCCTTCGACCAGCAGCACGAAGCGCGCAAAATAGAGCTCGGGAAAGGCCAGCATCGCCCCGCGAACAAACTTGCCTTCCTCGCTGGCGCTGGTCGGCAGCTTAATCTTCCTGACCGAGGAAACTCGGGTCTTTGGATCGCACCGGCAATAGCGAACCTCAATCGGCTTGACGCGGCTGAGCACCGCCGGCGAATGGCTGGTGAGGAGCGCCTGCGCACTGCCTTCTTCGGTGAGCGAACGGACCTGGCGCACGATGCGCGCGAGGAAGTAGGGCGACAGGTGGTTTTCCGGCTCCTCGAGCGCGAAGATCGACAGTGCCGGAATGCGCAGTTGATCCTTGTGAAACCCGGAGACTTTGCCTGTTGCAACCTGCCGCTCCATGTCGAACACAGCGGCGACAAGAGCGAAGTAGAACAGCGACTGCTGACCGTCGCTGAGCGCGTCGAGCCCGCGCTCATAACCGTCCGGGCCTTGCTCGAAGATGACCGCGATCTTGCTGACCACCTCTTCGAAGCGGCGGCTCACCAGGCTCAGGCGCGGCTTCGTATCGACCTTCTCGTCGTGCAGCGTCGCCCAGCGTTTTTGTAGCGCCTTGCCGATCGCCGTGATCGCGGCTTCACCTTCGAAGGCATCCGCCAGACTCTCGCTCGCCTCCTCGACGCTTTCGCGCGCAACGTCTGACCATTCGATTGCGCGAAGCAGCCGCGCGGCCAGAGCGCCAGCCGTCGCGCGGACCTGCGCGCCAGCATCGCGATTGGCTGGGGTGTAGTAGAGCTGGATCAGCGCGCGATCGGCGGCCGCGACGGCATGCTTCTTATCATCCTTGGGATCGTCGTCGAGGGTATCGACCCAGTACAGTTCCTGCGACACCTCGCCTTCGACCGTCCCATCGTCTTCCCATCGCGCTTCGAGCCGCAGCCGGCAAACAGGCGCCTTGTCCTTGCGCGTGATCAGCATGTGCCGGAACGATGGCGCGACGGTTTCCGGTGTCGCGGTGCCGTCCGCCAATTCCGGCAGCACGACCAGGACATCGATCACAAGATTCTTGGGCTCCAGATCGTCGGGATCGGCGTCGGCGGCCAGGTGAAAATCGGATCGATCGATTGTGCGCTGCGCGCGACTGACCCCGAACAGCTTGACGAGCGCCTGGAGGAGTGCGGTCTTGCCGGCCGCGTTCGGGCCGACCACCGCGGTGATCTCGGCGCCGAGGGACACTGTGATCGGATCTGGGCCGAAGCAGCGGAAGCCGGATAGGGTGACGCTTTCAAGACGCAAGGGAATTACCTTCGAGCATGGGGGAAGCAGTTGAAATGCCAAGGGCTTTCGAAGTTGCGCGTCCGAAAGCCCGACGAAAACCTCGAGATTCGTTGATAGAATAAAGGCTCGAATCTACGGGCCGGTTGGACCGGGGAAGACGGGAGCATCCTTGAGCGAGGGGGAGCAACGCCGCATCGATGCGACTTTTGAGGCGGCCGACGACCTGCTGTGGCAAGCCGTGGCCGGCCGCCTGCCGCAGTTGCCGCCGCTGACCCTCGCTCGATCCGGCCTTATTGGCCCTCTGATCGAGCTTGCCATCGCTCACCTGGCGACGCCCGACGCTTATCGCGGCGTGACGATAGAGCCGCCGATCTTCCATCAGGTCGAACGCGCGCTGTGCGATGGCGCGGTCAGCGGCGCCGGCGCGCATGATCGGGCTGGTGTCTTTCCGCTCAGCCGTTTCGATCTGTCTGCCGGCGCTGACAACGCCCTCTGGGACCAATGGGTCAAACATGCCGAAAACGCTGGCGTCACCGCAGGCCTGCCAAGGAGTTTGGTGACCGGCCTCATGGGCGCGATCGGTGAACTGCAGGACAATGTGTTCGAGCACAGCGCCCGCCCTGCCAGCGGACTGCTCGCTTACGGCGCCGGTAATGGTGCGTTCGAGCTCGTCGTCGCCGACGCAGGGCGCGGCGTGCTCGCCAGCCTGCGCGAGAACCCTGAGTTCGCGCATCTCTCCGATTCGGGAGCGGCGCTGCGCGTGGCCGTTTCCGACGGCGCGTCGCGTTACGCGCGCAGCACGGGCCATGGCTACGGCATCGGTCAGTTGTTTCGTGCGCTCGCTCACCATGCCGCCGAGCTACGATTTCGCAGTGGCGACCACGCGCTGCGGCTGTGCGGCGACGCCCCCAGCCTCACCGGGGAGGTCGAGCTCGCGCAGAAGGCGTGGCTCGACGGACTCGTCGTTAGCGTGCGCTGCGCGCCGGGGCCGCCCCGGCAGGGATCGTGAAGCGAGCGCCGGATGGCGTGGCGCCTCGTAAGCGGCGCGCACCAAGCTCACATTGTGCGCGAACAAGTCGTCGATCGGCGCGCCGACCGGCGTCGCGAACTTCGCCCACTTCAGCCGCCCCGCTTCAGTCAAATAGGCCCTTCGCCGCCGAATGGTGCGGGCGAATGCCTCGGTCTCGATCAGGTTCACTTGTGCGAAGTGCTGCCGCAGAACGTCGAGCTTGCGCCCGCCGCCACGAACAATGATTGACAGGGGTCGCCCGACGCGCCGGGCAAGCGCGCAGAGCTGCGCGACATGCCAATCGATCCGCTCGCCCCGACCACAGCCGGTCGCGAACTCGAACGCCACGACCTCGATCTCCGGCCGGCCGGCGATCAAGTCGCCCCAGCGCGAATAATCGTGCTCGGTCCGCCCGTTCAGATGCAACGCCGCCGGCAGCCCGGCCGCCGCCATCTCGGTCCACGCCAACAAAATCCGCTTCATCGCATGGAGGTTGTCGGTGCGCGGCACGTCGGTCAGCACGCTATAGTTCGGCGTGGTGACGAGAGTGACCCCGAGGTGCCTCAACGCCGCCAGGATCGATCCGCGGTCCGTCAACTCCCACCAACGCTCGATCGGCCCGTCCTTGCCGACCCCGCTGACCACGATCTGCGCACCGTCGGGAATGAGAAACCGCGCGGCGAGCTCCGCGCGAGAGCCGACATGGACCTTGCCGGTCGCCATGTTGACCAACTCATAGAGCGAGATCGCGACGACAGGCTCGTCGAGAATCGCGGCGCGGCCATATCGGTGATCGACAAACGGCACGACGAGCGGAATTTTCGGCACGCCGTTGGCGTGCGTCCGCGGCGCATTGTTGAAGCCGAGCCCTTTGACCTCACGCATGCGCGCAACGAAAAGGCTGAGGTTAAACCGACACACCATGTCGCACTTCGCCTTGTCGGCGCAGGTGCAAAGATCGTGGCAGTCGAGGATACCGGCATCGGTATGGACGCCGCCGCAGCGATCGCGCTCGAGGCAGGTTGGACAGCCCAGCGATGGCGCATGATGCGCCGCGTCGTCCCACAGCCGCTGCGGCTGCGGGAACTGACGCGAGGGTTCGTGGGCAGGCCGGCGGTTCATTTGACGGCGATCTCCGCGGTGTCGCCGAACAACCCGACGCGCTGAAGCTCGCCCTCGGCATAGCCGCCGCTGTCGTGGACGGCCGCCGTCATCTCCGCCGTTGGATTTTCAATGCGCCCCACCGATCGCAAGCCGTCGCTGACGACGAGCCCGTCGGCGGTGCTTTGGACGATCAGCTTGTCGCCGGCCTTGACGCGCGCAGCGGGGTCGAGCTTCGCCGTCACCACCCGCGACGCGTCCGACATCGTCAGGTCAAGAAGAGTCGGCGTCTTCAGGCGATCAAGACCGCCATCCCACCGCTTGCGCCACGGCTTGCCCGTCTGGGCCCGGATATAGTCGAGGCCCATCAAGCAATCTCCAGAAGCGGGCTGAAGGATTTGGACTTGCCCTGCCGCCGCTCGATCAGCAGGCCCTTGTTTGCGAGCGCGGAGAGCCGGTTGTTCCACGCCGTCGGGCCTATTGGCTGGTCGGCGAAGCGCGCGGCGAGCTCGGGCGCGGAGATCGCGCCGACCTCGCGGACGGCATCGAAGGTGGCGCGCTGCGCTGGATCGAGATCGCCGAACAAGCGAGAGGCGACGACCTTACCCTGCGCATCGAGATCGCAGGTCAGGACGACATCACCGCGCGCACGGACGAAAAAGTCTAACTCCTCCGCGACGGCGGCGGGCAGGTTGGCAGCGACCGGGTAGATGTTCGGCAGCGCCTGTCGGGCGTAGTCGCGGAAGCCAATCACCGACTCGCGCAGGAACGACGCCGTGGCAACCTCGACGCCTTCGAAATCCAGAAACGCCAAGGTCGGGGTGCCGGCCGAGGGCGTTGCCGTGATCAAGGCGCTCAGCAATCGGCGTCCCGGGATGGCGCCCGAGAGAACCCTTTGACCGTCCATCAGATCAATTAGTCGATGGCGCAATTCACAATCCTCACGTTGATTAGGTGAAGATAGTGAACGAATCGCCTCGCGTCAAGAGTTCTCTGATTACGCCTGGCTTTCCCCCTTGGCGGAGACTCTCCGATACGCATTTCTTTAAGCGTCCGAAGTATGCTGCATATTTCGGACGGGCTTGCCGGCGTCCGAAGAATGTCGCATATTTCGGACATGGCCACGGCCGCCCAGACCGTCGATCTTCGCGGACAAATCCTTCAGCGCATCGCGAAGGATGCCGCTGCCGTATGGACGCCGGCGGACTTCGCCGATCTTGCCGGTCGCGCGGCGGTAGACAAGGCGCTACAGCGTCTGGCGGCCAGCGGCGACCTTCGCCGCATCGACCGGGGGCTCTACGACAAGCCCGGATCGAACAAACTGACCGGCAAGCCGACCGTCCCGAACTACCAAGCCGTGATCCAGGCCGTGGCCCGCCGCGACAACGTCCGCTTTGTCGTCGACGGCATGACCGCAGCCAACGACCTCGGTCTGACCACAGCCGTGCCCGCGAAGATCGAAGTGCTCGTCGACTCCCGGTTAAAGTCCATTAAGCTCGGCAATCAGGAAATCCGCTTCAAGCCCGCGGCCGTCAGCCGCCTGACCTGGGCCGGGCGTCCCGGCATGCGCGTCGTCCAAGCCCTTTACTGGCTGCAGGATATGATGCTGCGAGACGGCGAGCGCGAGCGCATCGCCTCGATCCTGCGCCGCGTCTTCGCCGACCCAAAACATGGCCAAGCCATCCAGGACGATCTACGCAAAGGAATTGGCGCGTTGCCGATCTGGATGCAGAATTTCTTGCGGCCCTTGCTGTTCGACAGCGAGCCGCCCCCCTCGTGAGCACGCGCGACTATATTGCGCTAATCGGCGCCTCGCCGCGCGATCGTCTCGGCGCATTCCTGGCGACCGCCAATCGGCTCGGTGCCCCGGTCGGCAATATCGAGAAAGACTTCTGGGTTTGCTGGACACTCGACGCGCTCTACCACCAATTGCCTCACGGCCAGCCCCGCCTTCTCTTCAAGGGCGGCACCTCGCTGTCCAAAGCCTACGGCCTGATTGATCGTTTCTCCGAAGATATCGACGTCACCGTCTTTCGCGACGATCTCGAGCAGGCGACCTCGGTTGAGGAGTTGGAAGCGCTGTCGAACAAAAAGCGTCGCGCCAAGCTCGACGCCATTCGCGATGCCTGCCGGGCCTACATCACGGGACCCCTGCGCGCAGCGCTGACCGAAATCGCCACCGAGGCAACCTCGGGCGCTGGACGCGTTGAGGTCGACGATACCGACCCCGACGGGCAGACCTTGCTCATCCATTATCCCGAAGTCGAGCCGCGCGACGGCGCTTATGTCCGGCCGGTCGTGCGCATCGAGTCCGGAGCCAAATCGGCGCTCGATCCGAATGCGGCGGCCATCGTCCGCCCCTATGTCGCCGACGAGATCGAAGGCCTCGACCTGGCAGTCTCCGATGTGACCACCATCGAGGCTGAGCGCACATTTTGGGACAAGGTTGTCATCGCGCACGGCCTGCGCCGCTGGTTCGATCGCCGCGGCGCGCTCCGTCAAGAAGGCCAAAGGATCTCGCGCCACTATTACGACCTGCACCGCCTCGTAGCGTCCCAACCCGGCCGCCTAGCGCTCGCCGACGACGCCCTTGGCGAAGATTGTGTCAGACATGCGCGGATGTTTTTTGATCGCCCCGATTACGACCTCAAGTCGGCCCGACGTGGGACCTATGCCCTGGTCCCGCACGACGCGATGACCCATGCGCTTCGCAACGACTATGAGAATACCAAGGCGATGATCTTTGGCGCCCCACCAACATTCGACGATATCCTCGCATCCATTGCGAAGCTCGAAGCGGAATTGAACGGCCAGTGATGACAGCGAGCCTCACACGAACCGCGGGGCCGTCGTAACGTGAAAGCTAAGTCGGCGAATTTCGAAACGGGCACGTTGTAGCCAGGGCTGCGGCGCCTTCCCCTTCAGCGATCACACGTCGGAGGCTCCTATCCATCGTGATGATCAACTAATCGTGCAACAGCCTGTTGCACGATTGCAGCTACGAGGAGCCTCCGTGTCGAGCCCTGCCTACCTAACGATTGATGAAGTTGTAGAGCGATATCGTGGCCAAATCAGCCAAGGCACATTCCGCAACTGGCGATCCCTGCGAATCGGACCATCGTTCATCAAGATCGGCAAAGTGCCCCTCTATCCGATCGAGGAGCTCGATCGCTGGGACAGATCGAACCTTGTCGTGTGTCGGCGATCACGAACCTTTCAGATGAACGAGTCAGCCATCGCAAACGCGGCGGCACCTAGCTTTTGAGCATTCTACCCGAATGGTGTAGAGTTATTAGTGAACCAACGTGCTCTCAGCGTCCTCAGCATGACTAGACGTTGTCGAGGATGAAGGACACGTTGGATCACAGACTACCGGCCCCAAACCCATACCCCAGCGATTTCGCGCTCTGACAAAAATGCTTTCTAATTCAACGCGATATCATCTGATGGAAGATTGGTCCACAACCACCCCTCCGGCGATCCGACGCCATCACAGGCCGACATCCAGATGACGAAATCCATCGTCGGCATCGCGGCCCCGCTCGGCATCTCCGTGCACGACCACATCATCGTCGGCAAGAACGGCCATGCGAGCCTCAAGGGCATGAAGCTGATGTGAGGCGGCAGATTTACTGCCGCACCATGATGAACGGATCGGCGCTGTCGGGAATCCGCCGCCATTGCGCATGATCGTCGGCGCCGAAGCGCCAGACCTCGCCGCTCGATGAAATCAGCAGCATCTCGCCGCGCTCCAGCCGCCACATCACCGGGGCGAACCGGCTCACCAGCGGATCGCATTTCGGCTTGAGGAAAACCCGGAAGTTCTCGGGGCTGGCCGCTTCGGTGTTGGTGAGCGTCAGGCCGCAGATCGGATTGCCGTTGCCGCGCACCATCGCCCAGTCGCCGATCATCTGGTCGGTCGATTTCGACAGCGCGCGCGCCGCCGCCAGACCCTGAAGAATATAGACGCCCTCGCCGCTGCGCACGCCCTCCAGAATGCCGTTCTCGACCTCGGTGACATCCAGCACCGGCTCGCCCTTGGCATCCTGAAAACGGACGATGTCGAGGCCCTTCACCGTCCATGACGCGATCGCGCCGGTGAACGGCAGGGCTTCCGCGCATCCCTTTTCCAGATCGAGTTTCATGCCGGGCGGCGCGGGGTCGTTCCTCAGCGTCACCACGCAGGTCCGGTCGCGCCCGGCAGTCGCCAGCTCCCACTGGCCCACCATGGCCCTGGTCTGGGCCGCGGCATCCTGTTGCGCGAACGCCGCCGTCGCGGGCCAAAGACCAGCGGCAACACAGACAGCCAGAGCGGCGGCGCGACGGATCATGCACGCTTCCCGAAAGGCGTCTCGGGCACCGGCGTCAGCGCCGGTTTGCCGGAAAACCAGTTCAGCAGATTATCGACCACAAGCTGATCCATCGCGTCCCGCGTCGCCACCGAGGCGGACGCGATATGGGGCAGCAACACCACATTGTCCATCGACCAGAATGCCTCCGGCACATTCGGCTCATGCGCAAAGACATCAAGCCCGGCGGCCATGATCGTTCCATCCTTGAGGGCCGCGATCAGCGCCTCCTCGTCCACCACCGAACCGCGCGCGACATTGATGAACACGCCGCGCGGCCCTAACGCCTTCAGCACTTCGGCATTGATCATGTTCAATGTCGAAGCCCCGCCCGGCGTGATGGCGATCAGCGTATCGACCGCCTTCGCCATCTCGATCAGGTTCGGATAGTGCTTGTGGGAGACGCCCGCCGCCGGATTGCGCGAATGATAGACCACCGGCACGCTGAACGCGTCCAGACGCTTTGCGATCGCCTGCCCGATCCGCCCCATGCCGACGATGCCGATGGTGCGGTCGCGCAGCGATCCCGGACTGAGACGGTAACTCTGTTTGGCCCAGCGGCCCTCACGCACATAACGGTCGGCGGTGATGAATTCGCGCAGCGTCGCGATCAGGAGTCCGACCGCTGTGTCCGCGACCTCATCGGTCAGCACGTCCGGCGTGTGGGTGACGACGATGTTGTGCTCCGCCGCGTAGCGGAAATCGACGTGATCGTAGCCGACGCCGAAGGAGGCGATCATTTCGAGCTTAGGAAAACGCGCCAGCATCGCGCTGTCGGCCTTGACCAGATTGGTGATCGCCATGCCGCGAATGTTTTGAGCCTGCCCGGACGGGAGTTTGGCGAGATCATCCGGGTGGTGGAAGATGTGCACGTTGAAGCGCTCGGCGAGGCCCCGCTCGATCAGGGGCTTCTTCGGGCCATAAATCAGGATGTCGGGCTTCGCCGTCTCGTTCGCCATCGTCGTCAGTCTCCTTCCACCGCGCTCTCATGCCAGTGTCGTAGCACGAGGCGCGACACCGCCGAGAGCCCGGCATAAATCACAATCCCGGCAGCCGACAAGAGCGCCAGTGCCGCGAACATGCGCGGAATATCCAGACGATATCCCGCCTCCGCGATCCGGAACGCAAGGCCCGAGCCGGAGCCGGCGGAGCCCGCCGCGATTTCCGCCACCACCGCGCCGATCAGCGACAGGCCGCCCGCGATCCGCAAGCCGCCCATGATGTAGGGCAGCGCCGAGGGCAAACGAAGCCGCCACAGTTTTTGCGCGGGAGAGGCTTGATACAGCGCGAACAATCCCGACAGATTCCGGTCGACCGATTTCAACCCGAGCAGCGTGTTCGACAGCACCGGAAAGAATGCCACGATCCACGCGCAGGCGACCACGGCCAGATGCTGCGGCAGATAGACCAATAGCAGCGGCGCGATGGCGATGACCGGCGTGACTTGCAGGATCACCGCATAGGGCAGGAACGCATCCTCCACCCACTTCGCGCGGCTGAACAGCAACGCAAGACCGACGCCGCCGATGACCGCCGCGAGAAACCCCTCCAGCGTCGCGCGCAGCGTGGTGAGCAGCGAGGCAAACAGGATGCCCCAATCCTTCACCAGCGTCTGCGCGATCAGGCTCGGCGCGGGAAGGATGTAAGGCGGGATCTCGCGCAGACGAACCGTCGCTTCCCAGAATCCCATGAGCGCCGCAAAGACGATCACGGGCAGCAGCACGCGCAGCGCCCGCGGCAGCGGACGATCTTGCGAGGGCATCGCTCCGGTCTGCTCTTGATCCCGGCGCATCAGGCAACCCGCCCGCTGTGCTGCACGCTCGCCTGCCCCAGCAGGGCGGAAACCTCGCGGCAGAAGCCGGCATAGGACGCCGAGGTGCGGAAGCTCTCGTCGCGCGGCTCGGGCGCATCGATCCGGCGCTCCGCGAAAATCCGTCCCGGCCGCGCGGTCATGACGATCACGCGCTGCGACAGAAACACGGATTCGAACACCGAATGGGTGACGAACACCACCGTCTTGCGCAGATCGCGCCACAGCGCCAGCAGATCGTTGTTGAGACGAAAACGCGCAATTTCGTCGAGCGCCGCGAACGGCTCGTCCAGCAAAAGAATGCCGGGGTCCGTCACCAGCGCGCGCGCAAGAGAAGCCCGCATCTTCATGCCGCCGGACAATTGGCGCGGATAGGCCCCGGCGAATTCGGTGAGGCCGACGCGGGCGAGACAATCGTCGATCCGCGCATGACCTGCCGAGCTGTCATCTTCCGTGAGCCGGAGCGGCAGGCGGACATTGTCGCGCACGCTCGCCCACGGCATCAGCGTCGGCTCCTGAAACACGAAGCCAATGCCGCGCGACGATCGCGCGCGCGCATCGACGGCAACGCTCCCCGTGCTCGGGGCATCGAGCCCGGCGATGATCCGCAGCAAGGTCGACTTGCCGCAACCCGAAGGGCCGAGCAGCGAGACGAACTCGCCCTCGCGGATTTTCAGATCGACCGGGCCGAGCGCCTCCGTGCCATTGGCATAGCGCCGCGTGACGCCCTTGCAATCGATGGCCGTCATTTCGCGGGACGCAGGTCGAGGCCGACGCCTTTGTTGACGAAGCGCAGCGTATAGGCCTTGCGGAAATCGACCTCCCGCTTGACCACACCGGCATGCACCATGGTCGAGAAGAAATCCTCCATCCGCGCATCGCTCATCGCGCCGATCCCGTTCTTGAGCGTGTCGCCGGAATCGACGATGCCGTATTCCTTCATCCTGGCGACCGAGTAATCCAGGATCGCGTCGGTCATGTCGGGGTTCATCTTCTTAATGAGCGCATTGCCGGCTTTGTTGTCGCCATAGAGATAATGATACCAGCCGATGATCGAGGCATCGACGAAACGCTGCACCAGATCGGGCTTGTCCTCGACCAGATCGGCGCGGGTTTCGATGAAGGTCGAATAGGCGTTGAAGCCGTAATCGGCGAGCAGGATCACGGTCGGCTTGAATTTGGCTTTCTGCTCGATGGCGAAGGGCTCGGAGGTCACATACCCCTGCATCGCGCTGTTGCGGTTCGCCAGAAACGGCAGCGCGTTGGAGGTGTAGGGTTTGACGCGATCCTCGCTGAAGCCGTGCTCGCTTTTCAGCCACTGAAAATAGGTCGGCATCCCCTCCTTCGAGACGAACAGCGTCAGCGGCTTGAGATCATCGAGGGTTTTGACCCTGGACTCCGGATGCGCGATGAAAACCTGCGGGTCCTTCTGGAACATCGCGGCGACCGCGACCACAGGCACCTTGTTGGCGACCGCGTCGAGCGATTGCAGATTGTTGGCGGCGATATCGAAATCGAGCTTCTTCGACACAAGCAGGATGCGGTTGTTGACGTTGGGTCCGCCCGGCACGATCGTCACGTCCAGCCCGTAGGCCTTGTAGGTGCCGTCCGCCAGCGCCTGGAAGAAGCCGCCCTGCTCGCCTTCCGCCAGCCAGTTGGTGCCGAAGGTGACCTTGTCGAGCTTTTGCGGTGTTTGCGCCCGCGCGGGCATCAAAACCGACATCAGCAGACCTGCCGCCGTTAACGCTCGTAACGAAAGGGCAGGCTGCATGATTGGACTCCGCTGGTCGTTCTGGCCCATGATAGAAGCCGAGGGCTCGAGGGAGCCACCCGCGTTCTAGTCGATCAGCCCCGTCCATCCAAAGATATCTTCATTCATGAGCGCCACACCACCCCGCGACTGGGCTGCCATCAAATGGCCGGATGTCGATCCGGCCGCCGCAGGCGAATGGATCGCGGTGCTGCCGCTGGCCGCCACCGAACAGCACGGCCCGCATCTGCCGGTCGGCACCGATACCTTCATCGCGGAGGCCTATCTCGCGCGCGTGCAGGCGCTGCTCCCCGGACACGTTCCGGCCTCATTTTTGCCGGTCCAGAGCGTCGGCTTTTCGATCGAGCATATCGACTACCCCGGTACGGTGACGCTGCCCTATCACGTCGCCATCCGCCACTGGATGTCGCTCGGCGAAAGCGTTGCGCGCAGCGGCGTGAAGAAACTCGTCATGGTGACGAGCCATGGCGGCAACAGCGCGCCGATGGCGATCGTCGCGCAGGAGTTGCGCGCGCGCCTCGACATGCTGGCGGTCACGACCAGCTGGCACCGTTTCGGCACACCGGACGGGCTTTTCCCGGATACGGAAATCGCGCACGGCATCCATGGCGGCGCGGTCGAAACCTCGATCATGCTTGCGGCGCAGCCCGATCTGGTGCGCAAGGACAAGATCGCCAACTTCGAGCCCGCAAGCGTCGCGATGACCGGCGAATTCCGCTGGCTGTCGCCGCATCGTCCCGCACCCTTCGCTTGGGCGGCGCAGGATCTGCACCCGAGCGGCGTTGCGGGCGACGCCACGCTGGCCAGCGCCGACAAGGGCCGGCAATTGATCGAGCACGGTGCGAAAGCGTTCTGCGAACTGCTCGCCGACGTCCACGCCTTCGACATGGCGCGGCTGGCGAACCGCCCGACCGTCTAAAGCTCTCAGCCTCAAGCAATCTTAGCCAACCCCGGCCGCCGCCCCTCTCAGGGACGGGCTGCCGCCATGGCTGCTTAGCCGAGATTCGAAAAGCAGCCTCCTGCACCCAGTTGCAAATCATTCTCAATGCTATTGACAATCATTTGCAGGTATTGTTCTTAGCAATCATGGGGAGCAACCGCTTTTTGCAGCAGGCCCGTGACGGCCTGACGACAGTGCACACACCGCAACAGCCTGTGGCGCGGCGATGGGCGGCATGGCACCTGTGGCCCATGATAGCGATTCGCCGGTCTCATCGATCGATCAGCACGCCTGCCACCTGCGCGCTTGCGGCGACGATGGCGGTGGCCTCGCCGTGCGCCATCGCCTTTGCTGCCGACTTCCCTGTCAAAGCTGCGCCGGTCTTCGACTGGAGCGGCGCCTATGTCGGCGCACATTTCGGCTATGGCTTCGGTGACTCCCGCGCGAGCGTGTTCGACGGCGCTGCCTTCAACACACGCGACCATATCGGCACCGCCACCGCAGGCGTGCAGGGCGGCTACAATGTGGTGCTGCCCTCGCGTGTTTTGCTCGGCGTCGAAGCCGACCTGACCTTTCCGGACTATATCGAATCCAGCGGCGTTCTTGCCGTGACACCAACGACAAATGGCACGCTCACCGAGCGGCTGGATTATGCCGGTTCGTTGCGCGCGCGGCTCGGTTATGCCGCGCCGCGCTGGCTGCTTTACGTCACCGGCGGTCTCGCTTTCGCTGGCGAACGCTTCGAGAATGCAGCACCATCCTTCAATGAAAAGAAGCTTGCGCTGCGCACCGGATGGATCGCGGGCGTCGGCGCCGAATACGCGATCAGCCCGAAATGGAGCGCGCGGGTCGAATACCTGTACAGCGATTACGGTCGCGACCATGTGCAACTCGGCTCCGGCGTGCAGTCGGCAAGCGCATTCGATGTCCAGAGCGTTCGTCTCGGGCTCAACCGGAAGATCGACTTCACCGGCTCCGGTTCAAAGGAGACGAGCTTCGGCGACGGCCTACCCTCGAACATGGAAATCTCCGGCCAGTCCACCTATCTCGCGCAGGCCTATCCATCCTTCCGCGCGCCCTATTCCGGCCTGAACAGCCTTGCGCCAACCGGACAAGCCAAGGCGACGTGGAGCAACAGTCTCTTCATCAATGCGCGTCTGTGGGACGGCGGCGAACTCTATTTCAATCCCGAACTGGTGCAGGGCTTCGGTCTCAGCGACACGGTGGGGCTTGCCGGATTTTCCAGCGGCGAGGCTCAGAAATCGAATTTCCCCTACCCGCGCTTCAACCCTTCGCGCTTGTATGTGCGTCAGACCTTCGGCTTCGGTGGCGAGCAGGAGACGCTTGAGAGCGGGCCGAGCCAGTTGAGCGGCAAGGCCGATATCTCCCGCCTGACGGTGCAGGTCGGCAAGTTCGCCGTACTCGATGTGTTCGACGGCAATGCCTATGCCAAGGACCCGCGCAAGGATTTCATGAACTGGGCGATCTGGGCGCCGGGCGCGTTCGACTACTCCGCAGACAAGGTCGGCCTGAGCTACGGCGCGACCGCCGAGTTGAACCAGAAAAACTGGGCGCTGCGCTTCGGCTATTTCCTGATGGATGCCGAATCCAACTCGAACAATTTCGACATGCGCCTTTTCCGTCGCGGCGAATACGTCGCCGAATTCGAGCAACGCTACACGCTGTTCGGACAACCGGGTAAACTTCGCGCCATCGGATGGATCAACAGCGCCTTCGCGGGCAGCTACCGCGCCACGCTCGACAATCCCGCGCTCAATCTCGATATCGCCGCCACGCGCGAGGGACGCATCAAATACGGCTACGTCGTCAATCTTGAGCAGGCCGTGAATGACACCGTGGGCCTGTTCGGCCGCTGGAGCTGGAACGACGGCAAGACCGAGATCATGGCGTTCACCGATATCGACGCCAGCCTCTCGGGTGGCCTGTCGATCAAGGGCAAGTCATGGGGCCGCCCCAATGACACCATCGGGCTTGGCGGCGCCATCAACGCTCTGTCGCGCGATCATCGCGATTTCATCGCGGCTGGCGGCATGGGCGTTCTCATCGGCGACGGGCGGCTGAATTACAGTCAGGAGCGGCTGATGGAAGCCTATTACGCCTACGCCATCACGCCGAAACTGACGGCGACCGCGGACTATCAATTCGTCGTCAATCCCGCCTACAACGCCGATCGCGGGCCGGTGTCGATCTTCTCCGCGCGGCTGCACGGCGAGTTCTGAACTCACACTTTCGGCGCGAACGTCTCGGCCTGCGCCAGTTCCCACGCTTCGGCGAACCACGCATTGTCGGTGCCGGACAACAACTCACCGGGCTGAAGCTGCGGGTAGAGTTGCGCGAACGACACCACCTCGTTGCCGGAAATCCGCTGCGAGAAATGGATCGGCCGGATCTCGCCCGGATGCTCCAGACCGGCGGCGGCGACCAATTCGGCGAGCGCGCGCACCATGGCGTCGTGATAATTCGCAACCCGTACGCGTTTGTCCTCGACGACAAGCGCGCGGCTGCGCGTCGGGTCTTGCGTGGCGACGCCCGTGGGGCAGCGGTCGGTATGGCAGCTCAATGACTGGATGCATCCCAGCGCGAACATGAAGCCGCGCGCGGAGTTGCACCAGTCCGCGCCGAGCGCCATCGCCCGCGCCATGTCGAAGGCGGTCGCGATCTTGCCCGACGCGCCGATGCGGATACGTTCACGCGCATTGATGCCGATCAGCGCGTTGTGGACGAAATTGACGCCGTCGCGCATCGGCATGCCGATATGATCGGCGAATTCGATCGGGGCGGCGCCGGTGCCGCCTTCCTTGCCATCGACGACGATGAAGTCGGGATAAATGCCGGTCTGCAACATCGCCTTGCAGATCGCGAGAAATTCCCAGCGATGTCCGATGCACAGCTTGAAGCCCGCGGGCTTGCCACCCGACAGCCGCCGCATCTCGCCGATGAACTGCATCAACCCCACGGGCGTCGAGAAAGCGCGATGATAAGCGGGCGAGATGCAGTCCTCGCCCATCGCCACGCCGCGAATGAGCGAAATCTCCTCGGAGACTTTCGCGGCCGGAAGCACGCCGCCGTGACCCGGTTTGGCGCCCTGGCTGATCTTGAGTTCAACCATCTTGATCTGGTCATCGGCCGCGGCCCGCGCGAATTTTTCGGGATCGAACTGCCCGTCACGGGTGCGACACCCAAAATAGCCCGACCCTATTTCCCAGATAATGTCGCCACCATTCTCGCGATGATACGAACTGACGCCGCCCTCGCCGGTGTCATGCGCAAAGCCGGCCTGGCGCGCGCCGGCATTGAGCGCGCGAATGGCGTTCGCGCTCAATGCGCCGAAGCTCATTGCCGAAATGTTGAAGATGGAAGCCGAATAGGGCTTGGCGCATTCCGTGCCGCCGATGACAATGCGGAAATCCGATTCCGCGGGCGGCTTCGGCGTGATCGAATGGTGCATCCATTCGTAGCCGTCGACATAGACATCCTTCTGCGTTCCGAACGGACGCTTGTCGAGCATCATCTTCGCGCGCTGATAGACGACCGACCGTGTGTCGCGGCTGAACGGCCTGCCGTCCTTCTCGCTCTCGAAGAAATATTGCCGCATCTCGGGGCGGATTTCCTCGAGCAGAAAACGAAAATGCGCCGCGATCGGATAGTTGCGCAACACAGAATGCGACTGCTGCATGAGATCGCTGATACCGATGCATGTAAGGGTCGCGAATATCGCGACAGCCACCCACAGGAGAGCCGGCAGCCCTCCGTTCGCAAGTCCCGCGCCGAGCAAAACCAGTGTGGCAAGCGCACAGACCGTGAGCAGGATGAACCGTGGGGAGAAGAGCAGCGCCAACGTCTGCATGAAGTTCCTCGGAATGAATCGAACGCAATCAAGCTTACCGGGAACTTCTACCTTCTGACAGATCACGGAATCACGACAAAACCAAAATCACTCCGGAAAACCGGGCTTTTGGAAGCCAAATGGCTGCAAACCGCCCGCAAGGGGCCATGGCGATCCCGGGAAGACTCGAACTTCCGACCTACGGTTTAGGAAACCGTCGCTCTATCCGGCTGAGCTACGGGACCGGCGGGGCCGTTCATAGCAGAGGCGGCGCTATGAGGCTACGGGGACACTCAGCGAGCGCAGGGCAAGAATGCAACCTGCGCTCGCTGGAGCTTGCAACAACCTCAATCGGCGACGCTGCTTCCCTGAAAGCTGAAGCCGACACCGGCCGCGGCCAGATGGCGAAACGCCCCGCTGGCCGCCCTGGCGGCTCCGATGCCACCGCCGATACAGGGAGCCGACACGATCAGGCGGCACGCACCTCGTTGAGGAAGGCCTGAACCTGCTGCTTCAGCGTCTCACCGTTTTCGGAGAGCGCCGCAGCGGCATCGACCACGCGGCCGGCGGTGACGCCGGTTTCGCGCGCGGCGTCACGGACGCCCGCGATGTTGCCCGACACTTCGCTGGTGCCTTCCGCAGCCTGCGAGACGTTGCTGGCGATCTCGCGCGTCGCGGCACCCTGCTCCTCGACCGCCGAGGCGATCGCGCTGGCGATCTCGTTGACGCGCCCGATCGTCTGCGTGATCTCGTCGATCGCATCGACAGACGTGCGCGTCGCGGACTGGATCGCCGCCACCTGCGCGGCAATTTCCTCCGTTGCCTTCGACGTCTGGGTCGCAAGCTCCTTAACCTCGGACGCAACGACGGCAAAGCCGCGACCTGCATCGCCCGCGCGCGCCGCCTCGATGGTGGCGTTGAGCGCCAGCAGATTGGTCTGCGCCGCGATTTCGCTGATCAATTTCACCACATCGCCGATCCGCTGCGCGGCCTGCGCCAGATCGCGGACGCCGGCATTGGTGTTATTCGCCTGCGCCACCGCGTCGCCCGTCACCTTGGTCGACTCGTTGACTTGTTGGGCGATCTCGTTGATCGAAGCATTCATTTCCTCGATCGCGGTCGCGACCGCCTGCGAGCTGCGCGACACGCCCTCGGAGACGCGCGCCACGAGGTCGGTCTGGCTGGTGGCCTCTTCGGCCGTGCTGGCCATCGATTCCGCCGTGTTCCGCAAATCCATCGCCGACGTACTGACGGACGAGACGATGTGGCCGACACCTTCCTCGAACCGGGTCGCCAGCGCGTACAGCGTCTCGCGCCGTTCCGCTTCGGACGCGGCGCGCTGCTGCTCCTGCGCGCTCCGCAGACGGCCGGTTTCCGCAAGGCTGTCCTTGAACACTTCAACGGCGGCCGCCATCGAGCCGATTTCGTCGGCCCGCTGGGCGCCCGGCACCACCAGATCATGATCGCCGGCGGTGATCGCCCGCATCGCGGCTTCGAGCGCGCGAATTGGCCGGGCAAGGCTGCTCCCAATCCACGCCGAGATCAGGCTTCCCAAAACCATCGCCGCGATTGCCATCATTGCGAGCCACATTGCCGCGCTGTTCTTCAGGGCGGTATAGGCCGATGCATCGCGCACGATTTCCAGCACCGCGACGGGCTTGCCGGAATAACTATTGATCGGTCCGAACACGGTGGCGACCGGACGGCCTGCCTGCTCGCCCTGATGGGTGGTGACCTCACCGTTCAGGGCCCGCTTGACGTCGTCCATGCTCGCCCCGGAATCCGAAAGCGTGGATGCGAGAGTTTTGACCTTGTCATCTTTTATCTGATGGATCGCGACATCGACGCCAAACCGCGCCTTCATGTTCTTCACGAATGCATCGCCAAAGGGCTCGCCGATATCGACATTGCCGATCACCTTGTCGCCATCGACCATCGGAGCCGAACCGAACACGTTGAGAATCTCGCGGCCGACTTCGACACCGCCAAGAGCCTTCTTGGTGGCGAGCGCCTCAACCACCATCTTGCGGCGAGCGCCGACATCGTCGCCGAACACCTTCGGCGCATGGGCCCGCATGAAAGAAATGGACGGCGGCGTCTGGATCGTGATCAGCTCAAGCCCCAATGGCTTGATCTTGTCCAGCACCTTCTGCGTCAGTGCGATCGTACCGTCACGATCGTCGGCGCTGACCAGCGCCTTGAGCTGGGGCATGACAGAAAGAGTATGCGCCACGGCAAGCGTCGTGCGCGTATCGGCATCGAGCGCGGCCGTCAGGTTTGCGTAGTCGGCACGCGATTCGCGCTCCAGCGCGGTGTCGATCGTTTTTTGCTGACTCCACAATCCGAAGCCGCTCCAGATGACGCAAGAAGCTGCGGCGACGAGAGAAATCATCACCATGATACGAACTGAAATAGATTTGAACTTCACCGCAGCCCCCAATTGTCCAATGCAGAACCGGCAGGACAGTAAAGGAAGCGACTCAATAACGGATTAACATCGTCGAGTTATCGCGGCTTCACCTGGTCATCGGTTTCATTTTTCAAAATTTTGGCGGCCTAAAATCTATCGTAACCGTTGCCAATCGGCCCAGGACTGTCGCAAGGTTTGCATATCGTGTCTGCTTGGCTGCCAATGTGGAAGTTACATGACCATCACAATCGAGGCGCTCGATCATCTCGTCGTCAATGTCACTGATGCGGAAGCCTCCGCCCAATGGTACGAGCGCGCGCTCGGCATGACCCGCGCCGTCTTCGACCCCGGGCACGGTAAGGCCCCGCGCATCTCCATGCGGTTCGGACGGCAGAAGATCAACCTGCGGCCAGTCACGACCGACAAGGTGGAATGGTTCACCGCCGATCACGAAGCTGCGGGCAGCGATGACCTGTGCTTCCTGACCTCCGCCAGTCCGGAGACTGTCGTCGCGCATCTGCGGGCCTGCGGCATCGACATCGAAGTGGGACCGGTGAAAAAACAGGGCGCAGTCGGCACCCTCACCTCGGTCTATTGCCGCGACCCCGATGGCAGCCTGATCGAAATCTCATCATACGACGGATAGCTCCCCCGGGCGGGCGCCGGGGCCATGCAAAACCCTTTGAACCTTTTTCCGGTCCTGCCGACTTATGAACATGGAGGCGGACCGGGAGCCTGCGACCCTTACCCCCTTGGCGCTTCCGAGCCGGTTCCTATATCCTTCGGGCCAGTCATCCCTGTGCTGCGGCCCAACTTTCGTCACGGATCGAACAAGCCATACCGGTTCGTGGAACAACAGCAAATATGTTCACTGTAGGAACTCGTCACATGATTCGTTTTTCAAGAACTTTGCCGGGCGCTGCCGCCGCCCTTGCACTTGGCGCCGCGATGCTGTTGCCGTGTTCGGCCAGCTACGCCGATAGCGGCGCGTTCGCCGATTATGCCGGCCAGTGGTCGGGCAGCGGCACAATCACCATTGCCTCCAATAACGGCACCAGCAACGAGCGGATTCGCTGCCGCGGGCAATACACCACCAGCAACGGCAACAATGTTGTGAGCATCAATTTGCGTTGCGCAAGCGACAGCTATCGCTTCGATCTCGCCAGCGAAGTGCGCTCCAGCGGCGGCCAGCTCAGCGGCTCATGGACGGAATCGAGCCGCGGGGTGAACGGCAGCGTCGAAGGACGCGTCTCGGGCGGACAGGTCACCGCGCTGGTGCAGACCAACGGTTATGCCGCGACCTTCAATATCTCAACTCGCGGCAACAAGCAGACGATCGCTATCGCCTCGAAGGGCGAACTGCGGGCGGTCAATATCTCGCTGAGCAAGTAAACTCGCTGGACCGATCATCAAAAAACCTCCGGGCCAAAAGCCCGGAGGTTTTGTTTTTGGGGGATGCCCTCATCCGTCCGCGCGGGCCTGCTCATTCCGCAGGCTTCGGATCGGTGCGCCGCGTGCCACGCAGCCGGTGCGACAGGCTGATAAGGAACATCGCCGTCGGGCGCAGGATGAACAGATCCGCGACCAGCGCGGCAATCATCGAGAAGGCGCTGAGCCAGCCGAACAGCCGCAGCGACGGCAGATCCGAGAACACCGTCACCACCAACCCGCAGGCCAGCACCACCGTGGTCAGGATCAGCGCCGGACCGACCAGCACCGTGGCCCGCTCCACCGCAAGCCCCTCGTCCACGCCGGGCTGCTCCTCAAGCCGCAGCCGGTTGAGGAAATGGATCGTCGCCGACAGGCCCAGCCCGAACGAGACGGTCAGCGCCACCACGCTGGCGAATTGCAGGCCCTCCCCCATCAGCCACAATACGGTGCCGGACAGCACCACCGGGAAAATGCCGGGCAGGATGCTGACAAACATGATGGTCAGCGAACGGAACGCGAGACCGATGAAGGCCGCCACCAGGCCGAATTCGATCGTGAGGCCATGGTTGAGCTTGTCGATCATGCTGGCGCTGTTGCGCGCCGCGATCGCCGATAGTCCGGTGACGGCGATCTGGTAACCTGGATGGGCCTGCCGCACCGCGGCCATCGCGGCATCGAGCTTGTTGACGGTCGGCAAAATCTGGCTGGAATCGAGATCCGGCACGCGGCCCGAGACCACAACGGCATCCTGATCGGGGGAGATGAAGCGGCCGACCAGATGCTTCGGCAGCATGTCGACATATTCCTTGAGCGTGGCGACATCGGAGCGGCCGGCCTTCTCGGCCAGCCAGCGCCGCAGCGTTTCCAGCGACCAGACGTTGCCGACGCCCGCCTGCTTCTCGACGATGCCGTGAACGTCGGCGATCACCTGCAAAGTCTGCGGCGAATACAAGCTTTCACCCTTGGGGAATTCGATCAGCACATCGATCGGATTGGCGCCGGTCAACTTGGCATCGAGACGGCTACTGGCCTCGACCGCCTGCTTCTTGTCCGGTACCTGATCGGCGAGGCGATAGCGCGGTTGCAGATTGGCGTAGATCGCACCGAGCCCGAGCACCACCAGCAGCGCGATCAGGCTGAAAAATCCCGGATGGCCAACCATGCGCACGGCAATCCAGCGGCAGAACGAGCGCAGCGCCTCGACGCCGGCGTCGGCACCCTTGATCTTGGTGGCGAACACGTTCTCCTTGCGCACCAGCAGCACACCGAACACCGGCACCAGCGACAACACCGCGACCAGCGCGATGATCGTCGCCATCAGCCCGGCCTCGCCGAATTTGCGGATCAGGTCCGAATCCGAAAACTGCAACGCGATGAAGGACAGCGCGGCCGTGCCATGGGTGAGCACGCAGGCCGGGCCGACGACCAGCACGGCGTTGCGGAACGCGGTGCGCTTGTCTTCGCCCGCGATCAGGCGATCGCGCGCCGCGAATGTGAGCTGCATCGAGTCGGCGAAACTGATGACCATGATGAGCGGCGTCATCACGTTCAGGAACATGTTGAGACTGAAGCCGAGCCAGCCGAGCGCGCCGAGCGATAGCAGGATCGCCAGCAGCGGCGGAAAAGCCGCGGCGACCATGAACGATACCCGCCGGAAGAAGACGATCGCGATCAGGCAGCCCGCCAGAATTCCCGCGATGTTATAAGTAAGGCCATCCCGCTCGACCGCGTTGCGGATTTCGAGCTGCATCACCGGCACGCCGGACAACTGGCTCGTCAGTCCGGTCCCCGCGAGGTCGTCAGCCATCAGCTTGCGGATATCGCCAATGGTCTTGCCAAGACCCTTGCTGCTGACGACTTCCGGATCGAGCGCCAGCACCACAAGCGCCAGCGTGCCATCCTCGGACAACAGCTTGCCGCGAATGACCTCGTTGCTTCTGACCTTGGCGATGAAGTCCTGATACGCCTGCCCCTGCGGCAGCGTCTCGGGGAAAAGCGCCGCCGGCAGATTGCCGTTCTCCGGCGGCTGGCGCGCGGAAAACAGCGAGATGATGCCACGGGTACCATCCACAAGCTGGAGGTCGGTGACGAGATCGCGCAATTTCTCCAATGAGTCGCGTGCAAGCAGCGTCTTGCCTTCGACCACCACCAGCACGTCGTATTCGCTGGAGGGGAAGCGCTTCGTCACCTCCTCATACTGCTTGTATTCGGGGGTGTCCGAGCGAAACAGCTGGCTGAGCGAATCGTCGATCTTGATGCGCTGAAGGCCGAAGAATGCTCCGACGCACAAGGCAGCCAGGATCACCAGCGACAGGACCGGCGCCTTGACCGCGATCAGGCCGATCCGCTCGAGCCCGAAGGCAATCGAAAAATTACGGCGGGGATCGGCCGGAACGGAGGAGGTGTTGGGCGGAGGAACGGTCATAGGTGATCCGGGTGACGATTGAGAACGGAGTTCGGACGCGATCGATCAACGGCTGACGACGCTACCGCGAAGCATTTTCGATCTTCGCGATGCGCCGCACGTTGATACCAGAGCGGTTCCACTCTCGCCAGCGGACATCCCCTCCCGGCCCGTATCCTTAAGGCCCAAGATATCCCTGCTTGACGGCGAAATCTGGAAATCGGGAACCAGGCGGGAGCCTGCGGATTTTATTTCAACCAACAGGAGCATGACATGGCGAGACAATACTCCAGGGGCGCAGCCCGCAAGGTTGAACGCGCGATGAAGAAGCGCAAGGCTGGCACGCTCAAAAGCGGCCGCAGCGGAAAGAAAGTGAAGAGCCGCAAGCAGGCGATCGCCATCGGCCTCTCCGAGGCTCGCAAGGCAGGCAAGAAAGCCCCGAAGAAAAAGACCGGCCGGAAGGGCGCCAAAAAGAGTACCCGGAAAATCGCGAAAAAGGCCGCCGGAAAGACGGCACGCAAGGCTTCCAGGCGTCCGGCGAAAAAGCGCAAGAATGCCCTCAAGCGCCGGCGCGGTACCAAATCCCGCTCCTGACCCTGCTTCCGCCCGGCGGTATTGACGTCTTGAAGGCGTCACACTCTCGTGGCCGCATTGTGCAAATTGTGGGCGGCCATTCCCTTGTGGGGCGTTTCAGTCGCACCTATCCTGAATGGAATTGAGTATCGAAGGAGGTTGTCATGGGTTTGCTTGATGTTCTCAACGGGATGCAAAACGGGCCGCGCGGTCCGAAAGATCCCACCGCCTCCGGCGGCATGTCGCCAATGACGATGGCGATCCTGGCGCTGCTTGCCTACAAGGCCGTCAAGCATGTCACCGGTTCGACCGGCACGGCGACCGCGCCGACCGGCGGCAATTCAACCTTGCCGGGAAGCACGACTGCTCCAAGCGGCGGCATGGCAACCGGGGGCCTGAGCGGCGGCCTCGGGGGTCTCCTGCAAGGCAATCTCGGCGGCGCGCTCGGCGGCCTCCTGGCCGGTGGCGCGGCGGGCAGCGTGCTGAGCGGCGGCCTCAACGACCTGCTCAAGCAATTTCAGGATGCGGGTCATGGCGACGCCGCCAATTCCTGGGTCAGCCCCGGCACCAACAAACAGATTTCATCGGGCGATCTGGCGAACGCTCTCGGCGCCGACCAGATCAACACACTGACGACCCAGACCGGTCTGTCACGCGATGAACTGCTCGAAGGGCTGGCGCAGCAGCTTCCGAACATCATCCATCAGCTTACGCCCGATGGACGGCTGCCGAACGCACAGGAAGTGTCGCGCTGGCTGTAAGCCAGCCGCGCCTTCCCATCTTTTGCAAAAGGAATTTCGCGATGCTCTACATCATTCTGGTCGGGTTCGTTGCCGGCATTCTCGCGCGCTTTCTGTCTCCCGGCCCCAACAACCCGTCGGGATTTATCCTGACCACCGTGCTCGGCATTGTCGGCGCCTTTCTCGCGACATGGATCGGTCAGGCGGTCGGTCATTACGGCCCAAATCAAGGCGCGGGATTCATCACCGCGACGCTCGGCGCGCTGCTGGTGCTATTCATCTGGAATAGACTCGTTGCCCGCGGCGTGATCTCCGATCCAAGCAATCGCTGACATCATGTGCGCCGGCGGATCATTGAGACGCCGGCGCATTTTCTCTCTTCTCGCCGCGACATGCATCGTGACGCTTGCGATCGCGGCCGCGCAGGCCGCTTGCGACAGCCCCCTTCAAGGCGAGGGGCAAGTCTCCGCCATTCTCGACGCCCGCACGCTGCGCCTTGACGATGGGCGCGAGGTTCGCCTGAGCGGGATCGAAATCCCGAAATCCGCCGAGACGGCAGGGACCGCATGGCTTCGTGACCACGCTCTCAGGCAAAAGGTCATTTTGCGCGGCGCCGACGATGCGCCGGACCGCTACGGCCGGCAGCACGCATTCATGGTGCTGGACGGCAGCGAGATGACCTTGCAGAGCGCGCTGGTCGGGGAAGGACACGCCGTCGTATCGGCCAGCTCCGGCGACAAAGCCTGCGCGACGGAATTAAGGGAGGCGGAAACGCGCGCCGAGGGTTCCCGGCTCGGTGTCTGGTCGCAATCCGCTTTCGTTCAGAATGCGGGCGCGACAGCCGATATCTTGAAATATATTGGCCGTTTTACCCTCGTGGAGGGTACAATATTATCCGCGCGGCAGGCTGGCGCGACGCTTTACCTGAATTTTGGCCGACGCCGGATTCAAGGCTTTGCCGTGACCGTTTCCCGTCGCATGATGGCGAGCTTTGCCGCCGCGGGGATGACCCCCGCGACACTACAGGGAAAGCGGGTTCGGGTCCGGGGATGGATCTCGCAGCATGGCGGGCCGCGCATCGAAGCGAGGCTCCCCAGCCAGATCGAGTTCGTCAGCGACACAAGGACGGCTGCGGCCGGAGGCAAATAACACGTGGGACGGCAGGCGCTGACGCACCATCATGGAGCAGGCCGCTTCGCGGCGGCGGCTGTGCTGTGCCTCACGCTTGCAATGGGCGCCTGCACCGACATGGGGCGCTTCCAGGTCTCCGGCAACGAGAAGCCGCCGCCGACAATCAAGGTGACCCGCCCCGCGCCTGAAACCAGCGCGACCGATCGCGAGCATCAGCGCATCCTCGCCTCCTATGGCGGCGCCTATAACGATCCGAAACTTCAGGCGTTGATCACCAAGGCGGTGGACCGTCTCGTCGCGGCCTCCGACCGGCCGGACTTCTCCTATCGGGTGACGATCCTCAACTCGGGCGCGGTGAACGCCTTCGCGTTGCCGACGGGCCAGCTTTACGTCACGCGCGGCCTGCTCGCGCTGGCGAGCGATACGTCGGAACTGTCCAGCGTGCTGTCGCATGAAATGGCGCATGTGCTCGCCAAGCACGCCTCGATCCGCGAGGAGCAGGCCAGGCGGGCGGCGCTCGTCAACAACATGGTCGGCGAAGTGGACAGCGGCGACGCCAACATGCAGGCGTTGGCGCTGGCGAAAACCAAACTGACGATGGCGAGCTTCTCCCGCGCGCAGGAATTCGAGGCCGATGCGATCGGCGTGGCACTTGCGGCGAAGGCCAATTTCGATCCCTACGGCGCGGCCCGCTTCCTCTCGGCGATGGAGCGCAACGCCGCGCTGAAGACATCGCACACCGCGGACCCCCGCTCGCAGGATTTCCTGTCCTCCCATCCGGCAACGCCCGAGCGCGTGGAAAATGCCGAAACCAGCGCCAGGCAATATGCCGCCTCCGGCAGCCATGAGCGCGACCGCAACGCCTATCTCAGCGCGATCAACAATCTCGTCTATGGCGAAGACCCCAGCGAGGGCTTCGTGCGCGGGCGGCGCTTCCTGCATCCCAAGCTCGGCTTCACCTTCGTTGCGCCCGAAGCCTATACGCTCGACAATACCGCCCAGGCCGTGGTCGGCGTCCGCGACGGCGGCACGCAGGCGCTGCGGTTCGACGTGGTGCGCGTGCCGCAGGAATTGTCGCTGGCGTCCTATCTCAATTCCGGCTGGATGGAGAACGTCGATAAAAGCTCCGTCGAGGAAAGCACCATCGGCGGCTATCCCGCCGCGACCGCAACCGCCAGCAGCGATCAGTGGCAATTCCGCATCTACGCGCTGCGTATCGGCGGCGATGTCTATCGTTTCATTTTCGCGGCGAAGGACAAGACAGGAGATGCCGAGAAGTCGTTCCGGGAAACGGTCAACTCGTTCCGCCGCCTGACGCTCAATGAGATCCAGGCGGCGCGACCGCTGCGCGTGAAGATCGTCTCGGTGAAGCCCGGCGACACCGTGGAATCGATGTCGCGGCGGATGCAGGGGGTCGATCGTCCGCTGGAGCGTTTCCGCATCATCAACGGCCTGGACCAGCGCGCGGCGCTCCGGCCGAATGACCGCGTCAAGATCGTCGTGGATTGAAGTCCCCCAGGGGCGGCCTTCATTTTCTAAGAGGCAATAAAAAACCCGGCCATATGGCCGGGTTTTTCAATCAATCAGACAGCAGCATCAGGCCGCTTCGTCTTCACTGACGGAATCGTCGTCGTCGCCATCATCATCCGACGCATCGTCCGCCACCGCATCCGCTCCGGCTTCCGTCTTGGCGGCGCCGCGGCGCGGGCTCTTGGCGAGATTGGCTTCGACTTCCTTGACCGCTTCGGTCTCGGTGATGTGCTGCACCACCGCGATCTCGCGCGACAGGCGATCGAGCGCCGCTTCATAAAGCTGGCGTTCGCTGTAGGACTGCTCGGGCTGCGATTCCGAGCGATAGAGATCGCGCACGACTTCGGCGATGGCGACGATATCGCCCGAATTGATCTTCGCTTCGTATTCCTGCGCGCGGCGCGACCACATCGTGCGCTTGATGCGCGCGCGGCCCTTCAACGTCTCCAGCGCACGCTTGACGAGTGCCGGGTCCGACAGCTTGCGCATGCCGACATTGATGACCTTCGCGGTCGGGACGCGCAGCGTCATCTTGTCCTTGATGAAGCTGATGACGAACAGCTCGAGCGTCGCACCCGCGATCTCCTGCTCCTCGATCGCGAGAATCTGGCCGACGCCGTGCGCCGGATAGACCACGAATTCATTGGTCTTGAAGCCCTGACGCTGCGTCAGAACCTTCTTCGGTTCCTCGATCTTCGCCACCGGCTTGGCGGCCGGCTTCACGGGAGCCTTCGCCACCGGCTTCGGCGCGGCCTTCGCGGCGGGTTTGACGGGGGCCTTGGCGACCGGCTTGACGGCCGGTTTGGTCTTGGCAGCGGCCGGCTTCGCCGCTCCCTTGGCTGCGGACTTGGCAGGGGACTTCGCGGCGGGCTTGGTGCTCTTCTTTGCTGGCATTACACTTCTTTTGCTTTTTGAGGTGCTGGCTGCCATGGCGGCAGCCTTCTTGCCGGAAGCGCCACGAGCGGGCGTCTTGCCGGAGTTCTTGTCCTTGGTTGCTTTGGTTTTGTTATGACGCGATTTGTCTGCCACGGCGCCCTGCGTGGAACCGCCACGCCCCTGATCGACCCGGTTGCCCTTCGACGCCGGTATCCGGAGCGGACAGGGCGTGAACAACCGACGGAATGTGCCAATAATAGCACATTTTCCGCAAAAATCAAAGGTTTATGGCCAATTGAGGTGTTTAAGTACCGTTTCTGAAAGACGCGCGATCAACTACGGTTAAGAGGATTCCACGCTGGTCGCTTCAGTCGCCGGTGCCGGGGTTGGGCGAGAAATACTTGTCGAACTTGCCCGGGGTTCCGTCGAACTCCTTGGCGTCGGCAGGAGCGTCCTTCTTCTGGGTGATATTGGGCCAGGTCTTGGCGTATTCGGCGTTCACGCCGAGCCATTTCTCCAGATCGGCCTCGGTGTCGGGCTTGATCGCTTCCGCCGGGCATTCCGGTTCGCACACACCGCAATCGATGCACTCGTCCGGGTGGATCACGAGCATGTTCTCGCCTTCGTAGAAGCAATCGACGGGACACACCTCAACGCAGTCCATGTATTTGCACTTGATGCAATTTTCGGTGACGACGTAAGTCATCCAGATCTCCGGAACCTTTCTAAATTCGGGTGTTGGCCTAGCGCAGGATATGCAGCGCCGCAAGAGAAGGGGGCCTCTGCTATCGCAGATAGTTACTTCTCTTTCCCGTTCAATTCCTCATAGAGGGTCTGCACCGATAGCGCATCGCCTCGCCGTTCGCTGAAAGCTGCAACCCTCAAGATACGGACCCGCGCATCGAGCGCCACCGTCAGCACATCGCCGGACTTCAAGGCATGGCCGGGCGACGTCTGCCGCAGGCCGTTGAGACGAACCCGGCCGCCCGACACCAGTTTCGCCGCGTCGGCACGCGTGCGCACGATCCGCACATGCCACAGCCATTTGTCGAGACGCTGGCGATCCAAGTGCGCGTATCAGTCCTTGCGATTGCCGAGTTGTTCCTTGAGCGCGGCAAGCTTGGCGAATGGCGAATTCGGATCGGCCACGCGTTCGCGCTCGCGCGGCGCGCTGGTGGCGAAGGTGCGGAAATTCGAACCGTTATCCTTGCGGTCGCGGTCTCGCTTGCCTTCGAACTTGCCCTTGCCCTTGAAACGCTGATGCGGACGATCGCCGCGCTCCTCGCGCGGGCCACGGGCCTGAGCGCCCTCTCCTTCCGGACGCGGCTTGCGATCTTCCCGCGCCCGATCGCGGTTGTGGCGGCGCTGACCGCCCGGGCGCTCGTTTTTCTCGCCCGCCTCCGCCGTAGCACCCGCTTCCGGCGCGGCTGCGTGCGATGGGCGGCGGTGATGACGGTTGCGATCGTGATGATGGCGGCGCTCGTCATGGCGACCCGCGGGACGCCACACTTCAACAAGCTCCGGCTCCGCCGGTGTAGCGGCCACCGCTTCATCGGAAGGCGCGGCATCCACGGCAATGGCTGCCGTATCGGGCTGCGATGTTTCCGCACCGTCTGCGGCAGGCGTTTCCTCGCTAGCCGGTTCCACATCAGCCGGTGCGAATGCAACCTCCGGCAACTTCGTGGCACTCGCGATATCGGCGGCGGCCTCTGCCGTCACCTCGGCCTCCACTGGCGCAGTCTCGACAGCAGCAGTTTCGATTGCCGCTTCGGGAGCGGCGTCTGCCTGCGAAGCATCAGATTCGGTTTCGGTCGCGGCGGTGGCAGGTGTTTCCGCAGGCTTCGGCTCCTCCGGCAACGGCGCGCGGCGGTCCATGCGATAACCGAGCGAGCGCAGCACCGAGGCGAAGTCCTCACCAGCCGAGCCGGTCAGCGACGTCATCGCCTGCGTCACCGTGAAGGAGCGTCCGTCGAACGCGCCCGCGGGCTTCTCAGCACCCGTGCCGGGACGCCACGACAGAGCGGGACGAATGAGATCGGCAAGACGCTCGAGAATATCGACGCGCACCGCGCGCTCGCCCGCGAGCTTGTAGCCAAGCACACGGTAGGCATCCTGCGACAGCGCCTTGTCGGCCGGGAACGAGGTGCGGCCGGAGGCCGCGAGATGCTGCGCGCCGCCAAGCGCGTTCATGTCGATCTCGTTCTGCTTCAGCGCCCACAATAGCGACGCCAGCGTGCGTGCGCCGGGCTTCAGCAGCGCCGGGAAGAAAATATGGTAGGCGCCGAACCGCACGCCATACTTGCGCAATGTCGCGCGCGACGGCTGATCGAGATCCTTCATCTCGGCGGCGATCTTCGTCCGCTCCAGCACGCCGAGCGCCTCATTGAGCTGGAAGGCGATGCCGCGCGCGATGCCGGTGACGTCCTCGGCCTTCGACAGTTCGAACATCGGCCCGAGAATCTTCTCGACATGGGTCTTGAACCACAGATCGAGCCGCGCCTGCACAGCATCGCGCGGCGCGCCGGTGAGACGCTCGTCGGCGATGATGCGGATACGCGGATGCAATACATCGTCCGCCGATGTCAGTTTGCCGACCGCATCGCCGGTCCAGCGCAGCGTGCCATCGGAGGCCAGCGCGAACTGATCGTCGGCGGCAGCAGAGAGCTTCTCCGCCCGCGCATCGATCTCGCCCGCCAGCGCCTTGAGCGCGGTGGCCTGCAACGCCTTCGCCTCGGAGCCTGCCTCGGCGGCATCGGGGGCGAACATGAAGCCATCGAGGCGGCCGATCACATGGCCCTCAACGGTGACTTCGCCGGTCTTTCCAATTTCAGTCGTCAACATCGTGTTTTCCCGCAAGCGGCGCATCAATACACTGGTCCGGCGATCAACGAAACGCTCAGTTAGCCTCGAATGCAGCGCATCCGACAATTTATCTTCCACCGCGCGGGTGGTTTCCTGCCAATAAAGGGGGTCGGAAAGCCAGTCGGGCCGGTTGGCGGCGAAGGTCCAGGTTCTGATTTGTGAAATCCGCGCGGACAACGTGTCGATATCGCCATCGGTCCGATCCGCCTGCGCCACCTGGGCCGCGAACCATTGATCCGGAATCCGCCCCTTGCGCATCAGGAAAGTGAACAGCGCCGTGACGAGTTCGGCATGGGCCGCAGGCGATAGTTTACGGTAATCGGGAACCAGACAGGTTTCCCACAGCTTCTCGACCGCCTCCGCACTCGCCGCCATGTCGCGCACCTCGGGGTCGCGCGACGCATGATCGAGCACGCGCTGATCCTCGCCGAGCGGCGCGCGCGTTAACGCCTCGTGTCCCGGTGCCGCCGCGAGCGACACCTGCAATGCAGCGAGCGAGGAGAAATCGAGCGCGGTGTTCCGCCATTGCAGCATCTTCACACTGTCGAAGGTGTGGTTCTGCAACGCATTGACGAGTTCGGGCTCGAACGGCGCGCAGCGGCCCGTGGTGCCGAACGTGCCGTTGCGGGTGGCGCGCCCCGCACGGCCCGCGATCTGGGCGAATTCGGCGGGCGTCAGGCGGCGGAACTGATAGCCGTCATACTTGCGGTCGGATGCGAAGGCGACGTGATCGACATCGAGATTGAGACCCATCCCCACAGCATCGGTGGCCACGAGATAATCGACATCGCCGGACTGGAACATCTCCACCTGCGCGTTGCGGGTGCGGGGCGACAGCGAACCCAGCACCACCGCCGCGCCGCCATGCTGGCGCCGGATCAGTTCGGCGATGGCGTAGACTTCGTCGGCGGAGAACGCGACGATCGCGGTGCGGCGCGGCTGGCGCGTGATCTTGCGGTCGCCCGCGAATTCCAGAAGCGACAGACGCGGCCGCGTCACGATATTCGCGCCGGGCAGCAGCCGCTCGATCAGGGGCCGCATCGTCGCGGCTCCGAGCAGCAGCGTCTCGTCGCGGCCGCGCCGATGCAGCATGCGGTCGGTGAAGACATGACCGCGCTCGAGATCGGCCGCGATCTGGATTTCATCGACCGCGAGAAACGACACGTCGAGATCGCGCGGCATCGCCTCGACGGTGGAGACCCAGTAGCGCGCCTTCGGCGGCTTGATCTTCTCCTCGCCGGTGATCAGCGCCACGGAGTCCGCGCCGGCCCGCGCGACGATCTTGTTGTAGACCTCGCGCGCCAGCAGCCGCAGCGGCAGCCCGATCATCCCCGAGGAATGGGCGAGCATCCGCTCGATCGCCAGATGCGTCTTGCCGGTGTTGGTCGGGCCCAGCACGGCCGTTACGCCCGCGCCGGGGGCGCGATCGGGCCGAATATGAGGGGCTGAAGCTGAGATGTGTTTCACAACGCGACGCTTTTCGGTCTCGGATTTAAGGAATGGAACGAGTCCGGAACGAAAGCGGCCCGAATCGCTGACTCATGTCGTGTTCGGCTTCGTTCACCGCAAGATATCGTGCGGACAGGATTGCCCTGCCACCAGATCGCGGATTCCATGGCGATGAATTGAGCACGGCAAGCATCGATTCCTTAACTGCACGGAGGACTCCGTTTGCCTTGCGAGTCAAGCCGTCGCGCGGCGGGAATTCAGTTGGCTCGCTTCGCCGCCTGCGGCTGCGCCACGGTGTTGAATTCCACAGCCTGCACCACGCCAGGGCCGATGGGCGTCGGAATCCGCACCCGCACCGGCACCATCACCCGCGTGCCCGCGACAGGCGCGAGCGCCACATCCATGTCCTGGCGCTTGACCAGATATTTGATCGCCGCCCGCGAGGGTACATAGCCGGCCAGCGGCATGAAGCTCACCGAACAGACGACCGTCGAAAGCCTTGCGCCGTTCGCCAGCGTCACCGTCTCCAGCGCCTTGAAGGCGAGTTGCAGATCGTAGCGCATCCGCCCGTCGAAGATCGCGGCTTTGGCGGCGCATGCCTGGGCGTTGGGCAGTTCCTCCTTGCCGGGTGCAACAAACATCACCCCCGACATCGGGTCGCTCACGCCGCGTTTCTGGGCATCCGTCACCGGAATGCGATCCGGCGTCGGAGGCGGTTCAGGTTCGATGGCCGAAGCCGTCACGCGATCACCGCCAAAGGAGATGCGGATGGCCTCGTTCTTCTTGCCGTAGAACACCGAGCTCAGATAGGTCTCCGGCGCCAATCGCCCGGCGAGCACCTTGCCTTGCGCAGATCCCGTGCCGTGTCCGCCGCCGATGGCCTTGACGAGCCCCGTGGTGCCGCCGGACGTCGATCCCGAATAATCCTTGTCGCCGACCACGATCGTCCAGGTGCCCTTGCCGATCACGATCCCGCTCAAGGTCGCCTGATACTTGGCGTCCAGCCGGCCCTGCGCCTGGGCAGGGCCGCTCAGAAGAAGCATCGGCGCTACGTAAAGCAGCCGGCTCCAGAAGCCTCGATCAAAAAAATCCATCAAATGAAAGTCCTGGTCCGTCCCGGCAATGCGTCACAGCCGGGAGAAAACCGGGAACCGGCAAACGCATTGTCTCCCGCCCGATTGCGCCGATTATATGTTGGGAAATGCTTGGCTTTGTTCATAAAATCGCTATTCTCCCGGCGTTTTCGGGCATTTCGGCGCCTTCGCCGTCTTGACGCTGGGCCACCCTCCGACTATACGTCCGCGGTTCCTGAAATGGACGGTAGCAACCCCCGCGCGGGCCTTTTCCGGCTCCGGGAGACACAAGGATTTCGCCATGTCACGGCGCTGCGAGTTGACGGCCAAGGGGCCGCAGGTTGGCCACAGGGTCAGCCATTCGAACATCAAGACCAAGCGCCGGTTCCTGCCGAACCTGTGCAACGTCACGCTGATCTCCGAAACGCTCGGCCAGTCGGTGCGCCTGCGGGTGTCCACCAACGCGCTCAAGAGCGTCGATCACAATGGCGGCCTCGATGCCTTCCTGCTCAAGGCCAATGTGGCGACCCTGTCGCCGAAGGCCGCCGACCTGAAGCGTCAGATCGAGAAGAAGAAGGTCGCCGCCGCGAACTGAGCCTGCACAAGGTTCGTGGCGCGGCCTCCGCGCCTCACAGTCCGCAGACAGCATTAAAAAAGCCGGATCTTTCGATCCGGCTTTTTTCGTTGCTGGTGACCGTCGATCCTCCCGAGGCTTACGCCTCGAGAGGAGATTGATTGCGGATCAGACCGCGGCCTTCGCCGGCTTGCGGAGCTTGGCCCAGAGGTCCGAGATCACACCCCAGAACAGCGCGACCAGACCCAGGCACATGATCGTCGACACCAGGCCATTCGAGAAGAACACGCTGAGGTGGCCGCCCGAGGACAGCAGCGACTGACGGAACGCCTCTTCCGCCTTGTCGCCGAGCACGATGGCCAGAACCATCGGCGCCAGCGGGTAACCCGTCTTCTTCATGACGTAGCCGACGATGCCGAACACCATCATCAGGATCACGTCGAAGCTGGAGTTGTGCACCGTGTAGGCGCCGATCGCGCAGATCACGAGAATGACCGGAGCGATGATGCTGAACGGAATGCGCAGGATCGCCGCGAACAGCGGCACGCAGGTCAGCACCAGGATGAGGCCGACGAGGTTGCCGAGGTACATGGAAGCGATCAGGCCCCAGACGAAGTCCGGCTGTTCGACGAACAGCAGCGGTCCCGGCTGCAAGCCCCAGATCAGGAGGCCGCCGAGCAGCACCGCAGCCGTCGGCGAGCCAGGCACGCCGAGCGCGAGCATCGGCAGCAGCGCGGAGGTGCCCGCGGCGTGAGCCGCGGTTTCCGGCGCGACCACGCCCTCGATCTCGCCGTTGCCGAAATTGTGGCCGCGCTTCGAGATGCGCTGGGCGATGCCGTAGCTCATGAACGAGGCCGGCGTCGCACCGGCGGGCGAGATGCCCATCCAGCAGCCGATCAGGCAGGAGCGCAGCGACACCATCCAGTAACGCGGCAACTCAAGCCAGGTCTGCAACACCACCTTCGGGTTGATGCCTGCCGCCTTGCCCTTGAACGCGAGGCCCTCTTCCATGGTGAGAAGGATCTCACCGATGCCGAACAGGCCGATAACCGCGATCAAGAAGTCGAAGCCGTTGAGCAGTTCGGTGAAGCCGAACGTCAGGCGCAACTGTCCGGTGACGCTGTCAAGACCCACCGCCGCCAGCACGAAGCCGATCATCATGGACGCGATCGTCTTGAACGGCGGCTCCTTGCCCATGCCGATGAAGCTACAGAAGGCGAGGAAGTAGACCGAGAACTTTTCGGCCGGGCCAAATTCGAGCGCGAAGTCCGCGACCAGCGGCGCCACCAGGGTGATGACGATGACCGCGAACAGCGCGCCGACGAACGACGAGGTGAAAGCGGCGGTGAGCGCCTCACCGGCGCGGCCCTGCTGGGCCATCGGATAGCCATCGAATGTCGTGGCCACCGACCACGGCTCTCCGGGTATGTTGAACAGCACCGATGTGATGGCGCCGCCGAACAACGCTCCCCAGTAAATACAGGAGAGCATGATGATCGCGCCGGTCGGCGTCATGCTGAAGGTCAGCGGCAACAGGATCGCGATGCCGTTTGCGCCGCCGAGGCCGGGCAGCACGCCGACGATCACACCAAGCAAGATGCCGATGACCATCAGCAGGATGTTTTGCGGCTGCAACACGACCGCGAAGCCGTGAAACAGATTGGCGATATCTGCGAGCATGGTTTCCTACCTAATCTCTTTTATTGTTTCGAGCGCACTGCTCGCGTCACAGTCCGAGCCAGTACTCGATCGGCCCCTTCGGGAGCGGAACGAGGAACCACTTCTCAAACATGAAATAGATAGCGACGGGGACGCCCACGCCGTACAGGACCGCCTTGTACAGGGGGTACTTGCCAAGCCACATCATGAAGCCGCCGATCAGCACCATCGATGCGATATAAATGCCGGTGTAGGGCAGCACGAAAACGTACACGGTGGTCGGAACGATCACCGCCAACACCTGCTTAAGCTGATACCAGGTGGCAAACTCACGCTCGCCGTCGATGGCGCGAGCGCTGTTCAGGTTCATCAGGCTCGACAGCACGATGATGACACCAAGATAGAAAGGAAAGAAGCCGGATTGCGGGCCTGAGGCATCCCATCCGATACCGACCTGCATGCTTCCAAAAATCGTGATGATGCCAAAAATGATACAGGCAACGGCAACACCCATCTCGACGGTGCGATGAGCCGGGCCGCCCGACTGGTCGTGTGATGCTTCGCTCATTTAAGTCGAATCCTTGCGCGGAAAGAGTTCACCCGGCGAACGACGATGTTCGCCGGGTTCACAATTGTGACGATTACTTTTTCGCGATGAACCCTGCGTCCTTCATCAGGGTCTCGTGGGTCTTCTCGGCATCATCGACCCACTTCAGGTATTCAGCGCCGCTGAGAGCGGTCTGGTTGAAGGCACCATCCTTCATGAGCTGGGCCCATTCCGGAGTCGCACGCACCTTCTTCATCAGATCGACGTAGTAGGCGACCTGATCCGGCGTCGCGCCGGGAGCCATGAAGAAGCCACGCAGCATCAGGTATTCAACGTCCAGGCCCTGCGACTTGCAGGTCGGGATGCTGGACCATGCCAGATCGCCCGCCACCTTGTCGTTGTAGGCGAGTTGCTTGCTGTCGAACACGCAGAGCGGACGCAGCTTGCCACCGCGCCACTGCGCCACGGCCTCGATCGGGTTGTTCACGCTGGAGTCGATGTGATTGCCGACGAGCTGAACGGCAACTTCGCCACCGCCCTTGTAGGGGATGTAGGTGAGCTTCTTGCCGGTCGCCTTTTCAAGCGCGACGGTGATGATCTGGTCTTCCTGCTTCGAGCCGGTACCGCCCATGCGGAACTGGCCATCCGGCGCGGCCTTGATCGCGTCGATGTATTCCTTCGCGGTCTTGTACGGCTTGTCCGCGTTCACCCAGAGGATGAATTCGTCCAGCGCCATCATCGTGACCGGGGTGAGATCCTTGTAGGAGAAAGGGATACCCGTCGCGAGCGGCGTGGTGAACAGGTTCGACAGCGTAATGATCAGCTTGTGCGGATTGTTGCGCGAACCCTTGACGTCGAGGAAGCCTTCGCCACCGGCGCCGCCCGACTTGTTCACGACGATCATCGGCTGCTTCATCAGATTGTGCTTGCTGATGATGCCTTGCACGACGCGCGCCATCTGGTCGGCGCCGCCGCCCGTGCCTGCCGGCACGACCAGTTCAACAGGACGCGTGGGCTCCCACGCGGCCATCGCAGACATCGGAGCCAGCCCGAAAGCGGCGGCACCGAGCAATGCGGCAAAGGCATAACTCGTCTTCGTACGTACACTCATGCATATCCTCCCTGAAACACCAGCCGGTCTTTGATGCCGGATTATTTTGGAACGGTAATTGGCACTACCGCGATAGGGATCGTGCAACGGACTGGAAGAATTTTACATATGCCAGATGGGGGGATGAGACGATCTGTCGCAGGGCGTTCTGTCGCACACCCCTTCAAATCTATTGCATGGCATCATTTTGCTGCAATCGCACAAAGAGCGGCATTCACCGGTCGAGCAATGTGAACTGGAGCAGCAGCGTTCTTTGGATAACAGAGAAATTATCATCTGAAATCAATGTAATAACTGTCTCTCCGGATCGCGCCACATGAGCCGCGATGCCTTCGAAATTATCGACCTCAGCACCTAAATCAGCCTCGAAGATAACCGGCCCATCGACGAGCGAACCCGGGGCAATTACCGAAACTGGTATACAACGTACTTGGATGCCAACTCCCTTGGTCAGGGAAAACTTCCGTTCCAGCAGCAAGACATCTCCTGACGGCAGCAGTGTAGCATCACTGACGTCGAAGTCATTCGACCGCTTGATATGAAAAATACCAGGCGAAGGGCCGCCGATCAGAAAGGCCGCGATGTTGCCTCTCGCATCGAGAGAGCGTTCCGAGACCGCAAGTATCGTACCGGCGAGCCGATGCCCCTTGCCGATATAAACCAGCGATTCCAGCCCCCGATTATAAGGCAGTTTTGCGATTTCCGGCGGCGCCACGACATCCTCCGCGCGTGCGAGGATGCCACCCTTGTCGAAGTCGAACCGCACGATCTTGTTGACCCGCTCGATCCCGACATAGGCGATCGAGCCATCGAAGGTCAGCGATTCGGTATCGAACCAGCCTTTCGCCGCGAGCGGCTGACCGTCGCGGTCGCGCATCGGCGCCGACCTCACATCGGCCAACCCGCTTAGAGCATCGCCGTTATAGACAAGGCGTCCGGTGAACCAGTCGCCCTTGTCGCTCGCCATCACGAAATTCTCGCCCGCGGCATCGAGGTGCAGCGAAGACAGCCCGCCGAATTTGCGGAATGGCGAGGTCAGCACCAATCCGCTGCGGAATTGAAACGAACCGAAGCGGACATGCGAGGGATCGCGCAGGTCGAAGGAGACCAGCGCCCGCGCATTGACTTCGACCGGAACGATCCCATCCGCGGATCGCGCCTGCGCGCGGGTCTGAAGTAAAGGAACGATCTGCGCGGCGGCGAGGCCGCCAGCCACACGTCCCAGAAACGCGCGGCGGGAAATGCGGCGCGCCATGGCCTGCTCAGTGCAGCTTGCGGCGACGGTCTGCCGGAGGCGCGCCGTGGGTTTCGCTGAACAGTTCGGCGAGCTTTTCGGTAATGGCGCCGCCGAGTTCTTCCGCATCCACGATCGTCACCGCACGCCTGTAGTAACGCGTGACATCGTGGCCGATGCCGATGGCGATCAACTCCACCGGCGAACGGGTCTCGATCTCCTCGATGATCCAGCGCAGATGCCGCTCCAGATAATTTCCGGAATTCACCGAGAGCGTCGAATCGTCAACCGGCGCACCGTCCGAGATCATCATCAGGATCTTGCGCTGTTCGGGGCGCGCGAGCAGACGCTTGTGCGCCCAATCGAGCGCCTCGCCGTCGATGTTCTCCTTGAGAAGCCCTTCGCGCATCATCAGGCCGAGATTCTTGCGCGCGCGCCGCCACGGAGCATCCGCCGACTTGTAGATGATGTGGCGCAGATCGTTCAGGCGACCGGGATTGGCGGGCTTGCCTGCCGCAAGCCACGCCTCGCGCGATTGCCCGCCCTTCCAGGCCCGCGTGGTGAAGCCGAGAATCTCGACCTTGACGCCGCAGCGCTCCAGTGTCCGCGCCAGAATGTCGGCGCAGGTTGCAGCGACGGTGATCGGGCGGCCGCGCATCGAACCGGAATTGTCCAGCAGCAGCGTCACCACCGTATCGCGGAAGGTTGCCTCCTTCTCGTGCATGAAGGAGAGCGGATGGAACGGATCGGTGACGACACGCGACAGCCGCGCCGGGTCGAGCATGCCTTCCTCGAGATCGAATTCCCACGCCCGGTTCTGCTGGGCCATCAGCCGGCGTTGCAGGCGGTTGGCGAGGCGCGCGACCACATGCTGCAAATGCGCAAGCTGCTTGTCGAGATAGCCGCGCAGCCGCGTCAGTTCCTCGGCGTCGCACAGCTCGTCCGCGGAAATGACCTCGTCGAATTTCGGCGCGAAAGCGTGATATTCGGGGCCCTTCGGCTCGTTGCGTCCATGCTGGTGCGGCCGCGTGGCGTCGCCGGGCGTATCTTCCTCGCCCATGTCGCCTTCGTCGTAATCCTCACTCGAGGCGAGTTGCGATGCATCGATGACGCTATCCGACGAGACATCCTCGCTCTGCGATTGCGACTGGTCGGCGGACGCCTCGTCCGTCTCGTCCTTGTCGGCCTCGGCTTCCTGACCGGATTCGCCCTTGTCGCCGCCCTTCTTGTCCTCTTCCTCGTTCTCGTCTTCGTCCGGCTCGGAGATCCGCTCGTCGCTGAGTTCGAGCGCGGTCAGCACGTCCTGGATCGACTCGCCGAACTTCGCCTGATCCTCGGTGAGGCCCTGCAACTGATCGAGCCGGTGACCGACCTTTTCCTCCAGGATCGGCCGCCACAGATCGACGATCCGGCGCGCGGCCACAGGCGGCGCCTGCCCTGTCAGGCGTTCGCGCACCAGCATCGCCAGCGCATCCGCCAGCGGCGCATCGGCGCGGTCGGTGATTTCGTCATACTTGCCGCGATGGAAATGATCATCCAGCATCGCGTTGAGATTCCTGGCGACCCCCGCCATCCGCTTTGAGCCGATGGCCTCGACGCGCGCCTGCTCCATCGCCTCGAACACCGCGCGGGCCTGCTGGTTGCTCGGCGCGAGCTTGCGGTGAAGTTTCGGATCGTGACAGGCGAGCCGCAACGCGATCGAATCCGCGTGGCCGCGCACGATCGCGGCGTCCTTCCGGGTCAGCTTGCGCGAGGGCTCCGGCAGCCGCGCCTTGCCGGGCGCGATGCCCGGCCGCTCGGCGGAAAACGTGACGTCAAGTTCGGCCTTCTGCGCGATCGCCTTCAGGCACGAGGTCACCGCCCGCTTGAACGGCTCCGCCGGCGCTTCCTTCGAGGACTGCCTGAACTTGACGTTCGATGCGCTGCTGCTCATGCCTGCTCAGCTCAGTGCGACGTTGACGGCACTTTCCGGCAGATCGACGTTGAAGCAGCGCTGATAGAATTCGGCCACCAGCGGGCGCTCCAGCTCGTCGCACTTGTTGAGGAAGGTGACGCGGAACGCAAAGCCGAGATCGCCGAAGATCTCCGCGTTTTCCGCCCAGGTGATGACCGTGCGCGGGCTCATCACGGTGGAGAGGTCGCCATTGGCGAAGGCGTTGCGCGTGAGGTCCGCGAGCCGCACCATCTTGTTGACGATGTCGCGGCCGGCGTCGTTGCGATAGTGCTTCGCCTTGGCGAGCACGATCTCGACTTCCTCGTCGTGCGGCAAATAATTCAGCGTGGTGACGATGGACCAGCGGTCCATCTGGCCCTGGTTGATCTGCTGGGTGCCGTGATAAAGGCCCGAGGTGTCGCCGAGGCCGATGGTGTTGGCGGTGGCGAACAGGCGGAACGCCGGATGCGGCTTGATGACCTTGTTCTGGTCGAGCAGCGTCAGACGGCCGGAGACTTCCAGCACGCGCTGGATCACGAACATCACATCCGGACGGCCCGCGTCGTATTCGTCGAACACCAGCGCGATGTTGTTCTGTAGCGCCCACGGCAAAATGCCGTCACGGAATTCGGTGACCTGCTTGCCGTCCTTGACGACGATCGAATCCTTGCCGACGAGGTCGATGCGGCTGATGTGGCTGTCGAGGTTGACGCGCACGCACGGCCAGTTCAGCCGCGCGGCGACCTGCTCGATATGCGTGGACTTGCCAGTGCCGTGGAAGCCCGTGACCATGACGCGGCGGTTCTTGGCGAAGCCTGCGAGAATGGCGAGCGTGGTCGCGCGGTCGAAGCGATAATCCGGATCGACATCCGGCACGTGGGGATCGACCTCCGAATAAGCGGGGACCTCGAGATCGCTGTCGATGCCGAAAACCTGGCGCACGGACACCTTCATGTCCGGCAAACGGGTGGCTTCCTGCGATTGCAAAGTGGCGGCAGTCATCATTCCTCCGTGGTCTCGGATGCTCCCGAAACCAGACGTGCATTGTTCGCGCGGGTGGGATGCGGGGTGAACCTAGCAGAGAGCCGCAAACGGCAGAAGCCTTGCGACTGCTAAAAGTTCTTTCGTTACATCAAAAACATAGTCCATTTATCGGAATTATTGAAGGCCTCCCGGTACCGCATGTTTGCCGGGCAGGCCCGCAGATTTGCAACGCCGCATTGGATTTCCTCTCTGCGTTCCCACCTATAGGCGGTCCAACCGTTCCTTCATTCCACATTTTGGATCGTGCGTGAGCCAGTATCTCGATCTCATCGTCGCCTTCGTCTCGTCCCACGGCGCCGTTGCCTATCTTGTGATCTTCCTGTCGGCGTTTCTCGAAGCCGTGCCGCTGGCGGGTTCGATCGTGCCGGGCTCGACCGTGATTTTAGCGCTGAGCGCGCTGGTCCCGAGCGGCAATCTGAAGATCGCGCCGATCCTGATCGCGGCCATTGCCGGCGCGGCGTTGGGCGACGGCCTTGCCTACTGGCTCGGCTACGCACAGAAGCGGCGTGTGCTGTCGCTGTGGCCGATGTCGAAATACCCGGTCCTGATCGCGGAGAGCGAGCGCTTCTTCCTGCGCTACGGCACGTTCGCGGTGTTCTTCGCCCGCTTCGTTCCGCCGATCCGGGCGTTCGTGCCGATCACCGCAGGCGCGCTCGACATGCCGCCTCCGAAATTTTTCGCCATTGATGCCCTGGCCGTTCTGACATGGGCCCCCGCGATGATCCTGCCCGGCGTTCTTGCCGGATCGGCCGTCGAGCAATGGGGCGCGAAGGCCGAGCACTACGCATTACCGCTGGTCTGCGGGCTGATCGCGATCGGCGCGGCAATCTGGGCGTTTCGCTGCCGGCGGACACGCCGCCGCGCGCTGGATGCCGCGGCCTGCAAATAACCCGCGGGCCCTACGGGCGGACCACGGTCTTCAGATAATTGTATGCCTTGACGATCTCGATCAGCCGATCCTCGGTCGAGCGATCGCCGCCATTGGCGTCGGGATGATGCTGCTTCACCAGCAGCCTGTATTTGGTCTTCACCATCTCGAGCGTGGCGTCCGCGCCTAATCCCATCACCTGAAGCGCCTTGCGCTCGGCGTTCATGACCTTCCGCGTCTCGGTCTTGGTTTCCGCCTTCGCGCCCGGTCCCGGCCGCCAGCGGCCGCGCCCGTTCATTTCCTGGAACATCGCGAACGGATCGAGCGCGCCCTCGAACTCGTCCTCGACACCGGCCTTGCCTTTGCCCTTGCCGGTGTTCGCGCCCATCTTCCAGGTCGGGCGATGGCCGGTCTGCGCATCTTTCTGATAGCGCGCGACCGCCTCGTCGCTCATGCCCGAGAAGAAATTATAGGACTGGTTGTATTCACGCACATGATTGAGGCAGAAGTGCCAGTATTCCCGCTCCTTGCCGCGGCCCTTCGGCGCGCGATGCGGCGCTGGATTCTTGCAATCCGGCCATTCGCACGTCACCGCCTCTTCCTTGACGCGGGGTTTTCCCTTCGCGGCAGGTTTAATACGGATCTTGTCAAAATATTTCGAATCGAAGGACGACATCAGCTCGGACAATTCGGCTCAAGAGGACAGGAAAATCGCGAGTTTCGCGAACCGTGGATTATACATCGCAGCGACTGCCGACCGCAAATCATAAGGACCGCAAGCCAAGCGCATTGACGGCGCTCAATAACGCGCGATATTGCGGATATCATGACCGCCAGAGACACCATCGAAAAAAAACTGACCGACGCTCTCCATCCGGAAAGCCTCGACGTCATCGACGAATCGCATTTGCATGAAGGGCACGCCGGGCATCGCCCCAGCGGCGAAACGCATTTCAGGGTTCATATTGTGTCTCGCGCCTTCGAAGGGAAGAGCCGCGTCGAGCGCCACCGGATGATCAATGCGATCCTGGCCGACGATCTCGCGGGCCGCGTCCATGCTCTGGCGCTGAAGACACTGGCACCCGGCGAATAGCCGCCCTTCAGAAAAAGCTGAATGCCCTGCCGGCGCGGCGCGGCATCGGCTCCTCGACCGCTTGCGGCAAGGGGAAGATTCGCAGCGCGGTGATGCGGTTGCGCTCGCGGCGAAGCACCCGGAAGCGGAAGCCGTGGAAGGTGAATATCTGGCCGCGATCCGGGATCGAGCGCGCCTCGTGAATGACGAGGCCCGCGATGGTGGTCGCCTCCTCATCAGGAAGCTCCCAGTTCATCGCGCGGTTGAGATCGCGAATCGGCACACTGCCGTCAACCACGACGGACCCATCGGGCTGGGCTCGCACACCCGCGACGGCGACGTCGTGCTCGTCGGAAATATCGCCGACGATTTCTTCCAGAATATCCTCCAGAGTTACCAGACCCTCGACCTCGCCATACTCGTCCACCACCAACGCAAAATGCGTCTTGCGGCGGCGGAACGCCTTGAGCTGTTCGGAGATCAGGCGCATTTCCGGAACGAACCATGGCGGCAGCGCGATCGCGCTTACGTCAACCCTGGAGATGTCACCGTCCGTCTGCCGGATCGCACGCAACAGATCCTTGGCGTGAAGGACACCGATGATATTCTCCGGCTTGCCGCGCCATAACGGAATTCGCGTGTACTCGCTCGCAAGCACCGCCCCCACGAGTTCCTCGGACGGAAGATCGGCGTTCACCATCACCATCGCCGTGCGATGGACCATGACGTCCGATACCACGAGATCGCCGAAACGAAACACATTCTGAATATATTCGGCCTCCCCGCTTTCGATCTTGCCGTACTCGGCGGACTCGCCGACCAGCCCCTCGATCTCCGTGCCGGTCAAAACTTCGTGCTGGGAAATCTCCTGCACACCGAGCAGCCGCAGCAACCCGCTGCTGGCGTTGTTCAGCAGGCGGTTCAGCGGATAAAATAAAATATACGACACACGTAATGGATACGCGATCCAGAGCGACACCGGCTCCGGACGCCTGATGGCGAATGTCTTGGGCACCTGCTCGCCGATGACAATGTGCAGCGAGGAAAAGACCAGAAAGCCGGTCACGAACGACGTCAGATGCAGCGCTGACTGGGACAGGCCGAGAGGCACGAGAACCGGCTCCAGCAGCGCAGCAACCGTCGGCTCTCCGACCCAGCCGAGGCCAAGCGACGCCATGGTGATGCCGAGCTGGCAGCAAGCGAGATAAGCCTCGATGTCATCCAGGATTGTTTGCACGAGGTCGGCACCGAACCGGCGCTGCTCCACCATCGTCTTGATTCGAAAACCCCGGCTTTTAACCAGCGCGAATTCCGCCGCGACATAGAAAGCATTGGCCGCAAGCAGAAGAGCCGCAATCAGCAGATTGAGCGCCGTGGAGTTCATATCCGTCTTGTATCCGCTACAAGCTTTTCAGCGAGAAACTCGCGCACCTGCGCCGGATCGACATCGTTGACGATGACGGCGCGGCCGAGCTCTTCCAGCAGGATAAAGGTGAGCTTGCCGCGCTTGACCTTCTTGTCCTGGAACATCAGCGACAACAGCGCATCCGCGTCGCCGACGCCTTCCTGGGTGAAGCCCGAGATATCCTGCAACCGCGTCGGCAGGCCGACGGCGGCCAGATGCGCCTGCACGCGCGCCACATCGTCTTGCGAAATCATCCCGCGCCGCGCGGAAAATTCCGCAGCGAGAGTCATACCGATCGCGACGCCCTCGCCGTGAAACAGGCGATCGGAAAATCCGGTCGCGGCTTCCAGCGCGTGGCCGAAGGTGTGGCCGAGATTGAGCAGCGCGCGCTCGCCGGTCTCGAACTCGTCACGCCCCACGATGCCCGCCTTGGCGCGGCAGCTTGCGGCGACCGCATGTTCGCGCGCCGCACTCCCTGAGAAAATCCCGTCGTAATTTTTTTCCAGCCACTCGAAGAATCCGAGATCGCCGAGCAGCCCGTATTTCGCGACTTCCGCATAGCCCGCGCGGAACTGTCGCTGAGACAGCGTGTCGAGCACGGCGGTGTCGGCCAACACCAGAACCGGCTGATGGAATGCGCCGATCAGGTTCTTGCCTTTCGGTGAATTGATTCCGGTCTTGCCGCCGACGGAGGAATCGACCTGCGCGAGCAGTGAGGTTGGCACCTGCACGAAATCGACGCCGCGGCGCACGATGGCGCTGGCAAAACCCGCGAGATCGCCGACCACGCCGCCGCCGAGCGCCACGACAAGATCGTTGCGCTCGATCTTGGCGCCGATCAGCCCTTCGCTGACATCCTCGAGCACGCCGTAGCTTTTCGATCCTTCGCCATCGTCGACGATGATCGGCAGCGCCGCTTCAACGCCCGCCGACTTCAGCGCATCCATCGCCGGGACGAGCCAGTGCCGCGCCACCGTGCGGTCGGTGACGATGGCCGCGCGCGCGCCGGGCCGGATCTCCTTGATGCGCTCGCCGAGAGAAGGCAGCAGGCCGCGCCCGATCGCGATGGGATAGGAACGCGCGCCAAGGCCGACCTCGAGCATCGTCGCATCGTTGGGACGGGATTTTGTTTCAGCGGCGGCCGGCATCGGAATCCTATTTAAGTCCTGTTTGCGAAAGCGACAGGCGTTCCGCACAAATATTCATGGAGCGCGTCGATGCACTCATCGACGATCTTGTCGTGCGGCACGTCGCGCGACACGATGGACATATCCGCGAGGCCGTAGAACGGCTCGCGTGCGGCAATCAGACGCTCAATGGTCGCAGCCGGGTCTTCGGTTTGCAGCAGCGGCCGATCGGAGCGGCGCTTCACCCTGCGCAGGATGGTGGGGCCATCCGCCTTCAACCAGATCGAGACCGCCTTGTCGCGAATCCGCGCGCGCGTGTCCTCGCGCAGGAAAGCACCCCCGCCGGTCGCGAGCACCTGCGCGCCGCCATCGAGCAGCGCCGCAATCACCTTGGCCTCGCCCTCGCGGAAATACGGCTCGCCATGATTGGCGAAAATCTCGGTGATCGTCATGCCGCCGTGCCGCGTTTCAATCTCATGATCGGCATCGACGAACGGCAGCCGCAGCCGCGCGGCCAGCCGCCGCCCGACGGTGGATTTCCCCGATCCCATCATGCCGACAAAGACAACCGCCCGCGTCCCGAGCGCGGACAGAATGTCGGCGATCTGGTTCTGGGCAACACCTTGCCGGGCAAGGATTTCGGGCATTTCCACTGGCTCGTCGGGGCTCATATCCGGCCATCTTACCGCCTTCGGCCGCCTTGCCATAGAGGACATTATGGAAGGCTTGCTGAAACGGCCCGAACATGGTGGATGTCGTTAACGCTCCGAGGCTGCCGGGGCGCCCGGAGATGGGGACGGCAGATGCCGATGCCGGAAAACCAATGCCAAGTCTGTTTCGCTTCCTGAGCGTGATCGCGATCATCGGCGGCCTGATCTACGGCGCCGTGTATGCGCTGGCGAATTTCGTCAAACCGACGCCCCGTGAGATGACGATCAACATCTCTCAGGACAAGTTCCAGAAGAAATGACGTAGGAGGCGTGATGGCCGCATCCTCCGACGCAAGAACGATCGATCTGTTTCTCGACATGCTCGCCGCCGAACAGGGCGCGGGCGACAACACGCTCAACGCCTACCGCAGCGACCTCGAGGACCTCGCGGCTTTTCTCGCGCGCGCCAAACAGGATTTCGCGCGCGCCGATACGCAGGCGCTGCGCGACTATCTCGCCGACCTCGACCATCGCGGTTTCAAATCATCAAGCGTGGCGCGACGGCTGTCGTCGATGCGGCATCTGTTTCGCTTTCTGCTCAACGAGCGCAAGCGCAGCGACGATCCCGCCGCGATTCTCGCAGGCCCCAGGCGCGGCCGCGCGCTGCCGAAAGTTTTGTCCATCGCCGATGTCGATCGATTGCTCGCGAAGGCGCGCGAATTCGCGGACCGCGATCAATCACCATTGCAGAAGCTGCGCGCGATGCGGCTGTGGTGCCTGCTCGAGGTGCTGTACGCCACCGGCCTGCGCGTCTCGGAATTGGTGGCGCTTCCTGTATCCGCAGCGCGGCGCGATGCACGGATGATCGTGGTGCGCGGCAAGGGCGACAAGGAGCGTCTCGTCCCCCTCAACCAGAGTTCGCGCGATGCGATGGCCGCCTACCTCGCCGCTGCCGGGTCCGCTAGGGAAGACAAGGGCGAAAAGGCAAAGCCCGAACCCGCCTCAAAATGGCTGTTTCCGTCCTCGGGAGAGAGCGGGCACCTGACGCGGCAGCATTTTGCACGCGATCTGAAGGAGCTTGCGGTCGCCGCCGGTATTTCGCCGCGCCTCATCAGCCCGCATGTGCTCCGTCACGCCTTCGCGAGCCACCTGCTGCATAATGGCGCGGATTTACGTATCGTGCAGACCCTGCTCGGCCACACCGACATCTCCACGACGCAGATCTATACCCATGTGGTGGAGGAGCGATTGAAGAGTCTGGTGCGCGACCTTCATCCGCTCGCGGAAAAATAATATTTCAAATATTTCAGTCGTTTATCTTTCGTTCCGCCGCGCTTGACTTGGGAGGTCCCTAAGTCCAGTTTCCGCCCGCCGCACAATCCTTCCATTCCATCCTATATTTGTTTTCATGGCCGATCCGATCCGCAGCTATCTCGACTTTGAAAAGCCCGTCGCCGAACTCGATTCGAAGATCGACGAGTTGCGCACGCTCGCGGCCGGCGGCAGCGATATCGGCGAGGAGATCTCGCGGATCGAGGACAAGGCGAAGATCGCGCTGCACGATCTCTACGCCAATCTGACGCCATGGCAGAAAACACAGGTCGCGCGCCATCCGCAGCGGCCGCATTGCGTCGATTATATCGCGGGCCTCATCACCGAATTCACCCCGCTCGCGGGCGACCGCAAGTTCAGCGACGACGACGCCATGATCGGCGGCTTCGGACGCTTTCGCGGCGAAAGCGTCTGCATCCTCGGCCAGGAGAAAGGCTCCACCACCGAGAGCCGTCTCAAGCACAATTTCGGCATGGCGCGCCCCGAAGGCTATCGCAAGGCTGTGCGGCTGATGGAGATGGCCGACCGCTTCGGCATCCCGGTGTTGTCGCTTGTGGACACCGCTGGCGCCTATCCCGGCATCGGTGCGGAGGAGCGTGGACAGGCCGAAGCCATCGCGCGCTCGACGGAAGCCTGCCTCAACCTCACGGTGCCGAACGTCGCCGTCATTCTCGGCGAGGGCGGCTCGGGCGGCGCGATCGCCATCGCCACCGCCAACCGCGTGCTGATGCTGGAGCATGCCGTCTACAGCGTGATCTCGCCGGAAGGTGCGGCCTCGATCCTGTGGCGCGACGCCGCCAAGGCTCAGGAAGCCGCCACCAACCTGAAAATCACCGCGCAGGACCTCGCGCGGTTCGGCATCATCGACACCATCCTGAAAGAACCGCCGGGCGGCGCGCATCGCGATGCCGCCGACATGATCGCGCGCACGGGCGATGCCATCGCGCAATCGTTCCGCGATCTCGCCTCGCTCGATCCGGTGGCTGTCCGCACCCAGCGGCGGCAGAAATTTCTCGATATCGGACGCCGCCTCGGCTGAGGGCGTCCCGCCGCAATCGTGGCTTTTTCGTGAAATTTGACTTAACTTTACTTTCACTATGGGACGGGTTCCTCACACCCCTCCAGCTTGCGGGTGAAGGTTCTTTAAGGATAATAATCGGAAATATCCGCTCGTTCAGGTTCCCGCACGCCGCGGCATTCGCGTCGTGGAATCCGAAGCGCAGGGTGCATCTTGATCAACCGTTCCCTCATCCGCGCATTGATGGTTTCCGCAGCTTTGGCGACCGGCACTTTGCTGGCCGGCTGCAACGGCGAGAATCTTGCGCAGAGCGCCAAGGCCACCAAGCCTATTCCTGAAAAACTCCTGGCCGAGATGGAAGCCAAGAACATGGACAAGGGCTCGCCGATCCTGGTGCGCCTGTTCAAGCAGGAATCCGAACTCGAGGTCTGGAAGCAGGATCGCAGCGGACGCTTCGGGCTGTTGAAGACCTATGCGATCTGCCGCTGGTCCGGCGATCTCGGCCCGAAGATCCGCGAAGGCGACCGCCAGACGCCGGAGGGCTTCTACTCCATCACGCCGGGACAGATGAATCCGGCCTCGGCCTACTATCTCTCCTTCAACATGGGCTATCCGAACGCCTATGACCGCGCCTGGGGCCGCACCGGCTCGCAGCTCATGGTGCACGGCGACTGCTCGTCGCGCGGCTGCTACGCGATGACCGACGAACAGATCTCGGAAATCTATTCATTGGGCCGCGAATCCTTCTTCGGCGGCCAGACCGCGTTCCAGGTGCAGGCCTATCCGTTCCGGATGACACCGCAGAACATGGCGAAGTATCGCGACAATCCGAACATGCCGTTCTGGCGCATGCTCAAGGAAGGCAACGACATCTTCGAGGTCACCAAGACCGAGCCGAAGGTCGACGTCTGCGACAAGAAATATGTCTTCAACGCCGAACCGCTGCCGGGCGGCAAGCCGCTGGCGTTCAACCCCACCGGCAAGTGCCCGGCCTATCAGCTCAACCCGGAGGTCGCCCAGGCGCTTCAGGACAAGGAGCGCGCCGACCGCAGCAAGCTCGCCGAGCTGATTTCGCGTGGCGCACGGCTGGCGAAGTCGCGCGCGGGCATCGATGGCGGCATGCATCCGGTATTCGCCACCAAGCTGCCGGACTCGCAGTCGATCGCGGTGAGCGACGTCAACGACTACACCATTTCAGCCTCAAGTCCCGCGCCGGGAACGATCCCCTCTTACGTCAATCCGCCGCGCGCGCCGGAAGGCGCGGTGATGGAGACAGCCGCAACGAGTTCTTCGTCCGAGACGGCGAGCCAGACCGGCGGCCCGAGCGTTTTCTCGGCTCTCGCCAGCAAGGTCGGCTGGAAGCGCGAGCAACCCGCCGAGCCGCAGGCTGCGCCCGCGCCAAAACAGGCTCCCGCGCCGAAGTCGAAGGCCATCGCGAAAAACGTGGCGCCCGCGCGCGCCCCCGAAGTCAGGATGCCCGAGCCCCGGGTCATTCCGCTCAACCGCACGGCGCAGGCCGGACCCGAGACCAGGCCTGCTGAATCGAAGCCCTCTGCTCCGATGCCGCCCGAGACGATCGCCGGAGCGCAACCCACCGCGCCCGCCAATTCGTTCAACAGCCGCTGGTCGAGCTTCCAGTAGGACGCTTCAATCGTCACAAAAAAACGCCGGTCCCTCGACCGGCGTTTTTTATTGGTGCGGCAATCGCAGCGCGCTTACGCGAAGCGGCCGTGACAGTGCTTGAACTTCTTGCCCGAGCCGCAAGGGCAATCCTCGTTGCGGCCGACCTTGCCCCATGTCGCGGGATTCGCCGGATCGCGCTGTGACGCAGGCACAGGCGCCGCCGCCATCGCCGTCTGCACGCGCGCCACTTCGTCCTCGCCGGTGTTCGGATCGAACTTGTGGGCTTCCATCACCGGCATCGGCGGCTGCTCGTCCGGCGGCACGATCTCGACACGCATCAGCTGCGCGGTCACCGCCTCGCGCAGATGCGCGATCAACGATTCGAACAGCTCGAACGCTTCCGACTTGTATTCCTGCAACGGATCGCGCTGGCCGTAGCCGCGCAAGCCGATCACCTGACGCAGGTGATCGAGCATCACCAAGTGCTCGCGCCACAGATGGTCGAGCGTCTGGAGCAGGATGGTCTTCTCGACGTAGCGCATCACGTCGGGGCCCCATTGCGCGGACTTCGCCGCCATGTGCTCGTCGACATGCTTCTCGAGCCGCGCCAGCATCTCCTCGTCGGCGATGCCTTCTTCCTTGGCCCAGTCCTCGACCGGCAGGTCCAGATCGAGCACGCGCTTCAATTCCTCATGCAGCCCGGACACATCCCACTGCTCGGCATAAGCGTGCTCGGGGATATGCTTGGCGACCAGACCTTCGATCAGGCCATGGCGCATGTCGGTGACGGTTTCGCTGACGTTCTGGTCGCGCATCAGGTCGATGCGCTGTTCGAAGATCACCTTGCGCTGATCGTTCTGCACGTCATCGTACTTCAGCAGGTTCTTGCGGATGTCGAAGTTGCGCGCCTCGACCTTCTGCTGCGCTTTTTCCAGCGCCTTGTTGATCCACGGATGGATGATCGCCTCGCCTTCCTTGAGACCGAGGCGCTGCAACATGCTGTCGAGACGATCCGAGCCGAAAATGCGCATCAGGTCGTCGTCGAGCGACAGATAGAACTTGGTGCGGCCGGGGTCGCCCTGACGGCCGGCGCGGCCGCGCAGCTGATTGTCGATACGGCGGGACTCATGGCGCTCGGAGCCGATGATGTAGAGGCCACCCGGCTTCTGGATCGTCTTGCCGCCGGGCTTGCCGGGATCGAGTTCGACGGTTTCCTCCGCCGCAAGCACCATGGTCTTGAATTTCTCGATATCGGCCTTGATGCCCTCGACGACCTTTTCTTTCTCCGCCGCATCCTCGATGCCAGCGGTCGCGGCAGCGGCGCGCATTTCCAGCGAGCCGCCGAGTTTGATGTCGGTGCCGCGGCCCGCCATGTTGGTGGCGATGGTGATCGCGCCCGGCACGCCCGCTTCGGCGACGATGTAGGCTTCCTGCTCGTGGAAGCGCGCGTTCAGCACCGCGAACAGCTTCGAGGGCTTGCCCGCGCGCGCGGCGTCATAGAGCTTGGCCATCGACTTCGGGTTGGCGAAGTCGATCTGCTTGTAGCCGTGTTCTTTCAGGAAATCGGCCAGCACTTCGGATTTCTCGATCGACGCCGTGCCGACCAGAACCGGCTGCATCCGCGAATTCGCGCGCTCGATCTCGGCGAGGATCGCGGTATATTTCTCGCGCGAGGTGCGATAGACCTCGTCATCTTCATCGAGACGCGCGATCGGCAGGTTGGTCGGGATCTCGACCACCTCCAGCTTGTAGATGTCGAAGAATTCGTCCGCCTCGGTCGCCGCGGTGCCGGTCATGCCCGCGAGCTTCTTGTACATGCGGAAGTAATTCTGGAACGTGATCGAGGCGAGCGTCTGGTTCTCCGGCTGGACCGGCTGATGCTCCTTCGCCTCAAGCGCCTGATGCAGGCCCTCCGAATAGCGGCGGCCCGGCATCATGCGGCCGGTGAACTCGTCGATGATGACGACTTCGCCATCGCGCACGATGTAGTCCTTGTCCCGCGTGAACAGCGAGTGCGCGCGTAGCGCCTGATTGACATGATGCACGACCGAGACGTTCTCGACGTCGTAGAGCGACTCGCCCTTGAGCTGGCCCGCATCGCGCAGCAGCGTCTCGATCTTTTCCATGCCCGCTTCGGTGAGCGTGACCGTGCGCTGCTTCTCATCGACCTCGAAGTCCGCAGTCTTTTCGAGGTGCGGCATGAAGGTGTCGATGGTGTTGTAGAACTCCGAGCGGTCGTCGAGCGGGCCGGAGATGATGAGCGGGGTGCGCGCCTCGTCGATCAGGATCGAGTCGACTTCGTCGACGATGGCGAAGAAGTGTTCGCGCTGGACCATATCCTCCAGACGATACTTCATGTTGTCGCGCAGATAGTCGAAACCGTATTCGTTGTTGGTGCCGTAGGTGATGTCGCAGCGATAGGCCGCCTGCCGCTCGGCATCGTCGAGGCCGTGAACGATGATGCCGGTGGTGAGGCCGAGGAAACCGTAGACCTGCGCCATCCATTCGGCGTCGCGCTTGGCGAGGTAGTCGTTGACGGTGACGACGTGGACGCCCTTGCCCGCGAGCGCGTTGAGATAGACCGCGAGCGTCGCGACCAGCGTCTTGCCTTCGCCGGTCTTCATCTCGGCGATGTCGCCCTCGTGCAGCACCATGCCGCCGATCAGCTGCACGTCGAAATGGCGCTGGCCGAGCGTGCGCTTGGCGGCCTCGCGCACGGTGGCGAATGCCGGAACGAGAATGTCGTCGAGCGTCTTGCCGTTCGCGAGTTGCTCCTTGAACTCCGCGGTGCGCGCCTTCAGCGCCTCGTCGGAGAGCGCGACAAGCTCGGGCTCCAGCGCATTGATGGCATCGACCCTCGCCTGATATCCCTTCACCCGCCGGTCGTTGGCGGAGCCGAATAATTTGCGGGCGAGCGCGCCGATCATCGTTTAATCCCGTCTGTCAGTTTGGCTTGCGATCCCGAAACCGGATCGTCCGTTAAGGTCATCCGTCATCAAGACTGCACGCATGGCCTTTTTGCGACCGGTCCTCGCGGGCGGATGCCTGCAAGGTGTGGAGCAGCAAAATGCTGAAGATCACCGGCCCTGCGGCGCGCGGTAAAAACCCCTGCGCCAAAAGCCGGTTGCCGGGAGAGATATGGGTCCCCCAAGGGCTTGTCAACGCGCCAACCTCTCAAGGATTTCATGATTTTGACGGGTTTTCGCGTTGCCATCGGCGGGCGGTTGGGCGAGTGTCCCCGCGACTTCGCTGTTCTCCGCTTTTGATCAGAAAAGGATATTCCATGACCCTCCCGACCCGCACGACATCCGCCGTGCGCCTTGGCCTGCTCTCGACCGCCGCGCTTTGCATGGCCGTGACCCTGATGGCGGCCCAGCCGCTGCGCGCCGACGACAATCCTGTCCTCGCCAAGGTTAACGGGTCCGAGATCCGGCAAAGCGATGTCACCGCTGCGGAAAAGGACATCGGCCCGAGCCTCGCCCAGCTTGACCCGGCCTCCCGCCAGGCCAGCGTCGTGCAGCTCCTGATCGACCTGAAACTCGTGGCCAAGGCCGCGGAAGACAAGAAGATCGCCGACACCCCCGACTTCAAGCAGAAGCTCGCCTTCACCCGCAGCCGGCTCCTGATGGACACCCTGCTCGATCAGGAAGGCAAGGCGGCCGTCACCGACGAGGCGCTGAAGAAGGTCTATGACGACGCCGCCAAGCAGATTTCCGGCGAGCAGGAAGTTCACGCCCGTCACATCCTGGTCGGGACCGAGGCCGAAGCCAAGGAGATCATCGCCGAATTGAAGAAGGGCGCCGATTTCGCCGAACTCGCGAAGAAGAAATCGAAGGACCCCGGCGCGTCCGATGGCGGCGACCTCGGCTTCTTCACCAAGGATCAGATGGTGCCGGAATTCTCCGCCGCCGCCTTCGCGCTCGAACCCGGCAAGATTTCCGAACCTGTGAAGTCGCAGTTCGGCTGGCACGTCATCAAGGTCGAGGAAAAGCGCGCCCGCAAGGCTCCGCCCTTCGAACAGGTGAAGCCGCAGCTTGAAGCCTTCGTCATTCGCAAGGCGCAGGCCGAGTACGTTGCCAAGCTGCGCTCGGACGCAAAGATCGAACGGCTCGACCAGAAGACCGACGCGGCCAAGCCCGCCGATCCGAAGGCCGCACCGGCTCCTGCGAAGAAGTAAATCGACTTCGCCGGCAGAACTGACTAACCTGACGTCATGCCCGGCCTTGTGCCGGGCATCCACGTCTTGAGGGCTTCATCAATGGAGGCATAAGACGTGGATGGCCGGAATAAATCCGGCCATGACGCATTTCCGTTGATCCAGGTCTCATCGCATGTCCACCACCGTTTCCCCCCTCGCTCCGACCTCCGTCCCCGAACTTCCGGTCATAGATGGCGTCAGGCTCGCCACCGCCGCCGCTGGCATCCGCTATCAGGGCCGCACCGATGTGCTGCTGGCGCTGTTCGGCAAGGGCACCACGGTCGCAGGCGTCTTCACCAGATCGAAGTGCCCGAGTGCCGCCGTCGACTGGTGCCGCGCCAAACTGAAGAAGGGTGTTGCCCGCGCGCTGGTGGTCAATTCCGGCAACGCCAACGCCTTCACCGGCAAGACCGGCAAGACCGCGACCGCGCTGACCGCGAAGATCGCGGCAACCGCGACCGGCGGCAGCGCCGACCAGATTTTTCTGGCCTCGACCGGCGTGATCGGCGAACCGCTCGACGCCACCAAGTTCAACGGCGTGCTTGACGACCTCGCGCAGAAGGCCGCGCCCGGCGGCTGGAATGAGGCCGCGCGCGCCATCATGACCACCGACACGTTTCCGAAGCTCGCGACCAAAACCGTGAAGCTCGGCAACGCCAGGGTCACCATCAACGGCATCGCCAAGGGCGCGGGCATGATCGCGCCCGACATGGCGACGATGCTGTCCTTTGTGTTCACCGACGCGCCAATCTCTGCCGCCGCTTTGCAGGCGCTGCTCAAGGGCGGTGTCGAGGACACGTTCAACGCCATCACCATCGACGGCGACACCTCGACCTCCGACACGCTGCTGGCGTTCGCCACCGGCACGGCGAAGAACGCGCCTAAAATATCGCGCGCCTCCGACCCGCGCCTGAAAGCGTTCACGAAGGCCTTCCGCGAAGTGCTGGCCGATCTCGCCGAACAAGTGGCACGCGACGGCGAAGGCGCGCGCAAGCTCGTCGAGGTGCTGGTCGAAGGCGCGACGTCAAAGAACTCCGCGCGCAAGATCGCGATGTCGATCGCGAATTCGCCGCTGGTGAAGACCGCCATCGCCGGCGAGGACGCCAATTGGGGCCGCGTGGTGATGGCTGTCGGCAAGGCCGGCGAGCCCGCCAACCGCGACAGGCTTGCGATCTACTTCAACGGTGTGCGTGTCGCCCACAAGGGCATGCGCGATCCTTCCTACGACGAGGCGGAAGTGTCATCGCTGATGAAGCAACCGAAGATCACCATCAAGGTCGCGCTCGGCCTCGGCAAGGGTCGCGACCGGGTGCTGACCTGCGACCTCACCAAGGAGTATGTCGCGATCAACGGCGATTACAGGTCGTGATGCACAAGCATTACACCTCAACGTCATTCCGGGGCGCGCCGCTTGGCGCGAACCCGGAATGACCTGGTGAACCATATGAAACTCACTCTGGTCGTCGCCTGCGCGCTGATCGACACCGACAATCGTGTATTGATCGCGCAGCGCCCCGAAGGCAAGCAACTTGCCGGGCTGTGGGAATTTCCCGGCGGCAAGCTCGAGCCGGGCGAGCGGCCCGAGCCTGCGCTGATCCGCGAACTGCACGAAGAACTCGGCATCACGGTGCAGGAATCCTGCCTCGCGCCGCTGACATTCGCGAGCCATGCCTACGAGACGTTTCATCTTCTGATGCCACTTTACATCTGCCGGCGCTGGGAAGGCACCGTCAGCGGACGCGAGGCTCAGCCGATCGCATGGGTACGCGCGAACAAATTGCGCGATTATCCGATGCCGCCCGCCGACATTCCGCTGATCTCGCATCTGACGGATTTGTTGCTGTAGCCGCGCACGGTGCCTATTTGCGAGCGCCCGCTTTCCTCACCGCCTTCTCCAGCGACATTTTCGCCGAGCCCGGCCTGAGCGGCTTCGGTTGACTCTCATGCGGCGACCAGCCCGCCATCCAGACGATGTCGAATGTCGCGCGGATGCGTCCGTCAAAATCAGAAAAACGCTGCGCGTAGACTTCCGCCGCCCGCATCAGCGTCGCGCGACGCAGCGGGGTGCGGCGGCGATCCGCCAGCATGTTGGTTGCACCCATCCGCCGCAGATCGCGCATCAGGCCGAACATATTGTCGTAGCGCACGGTGACGCGATCGACATCCGTCACCGGCAGCGCGAAACCTGCGCGTTGCAACAGCGCGCCCGCATCACGCAGATCGAGCATCGGGATCACGCGCGGCGAAAGCCCGCCGTCGAGCGCGACCTCAGCTTCGGCGAACGACTGGCGCAATTCGGTGAGCGTGTCGCCGCCGACCGTCGCAGCGAGGAAATAACCGTCCGGTTGCAATGCCCGGCGGATTTGCGCGAGCACTCCGGGAAGATCGTTGACAAATTGCAGCCCCAGCGCGGAGACGACGAGATCGAGCGAATTCGCTTCAAGCGGCAGCGCCTCATGCTCGCTTACAGACCAATCGAGATGCCGCGATTGCTTGACCGAGGCCGCGAGCACATCCACGACGCCATGCCCCGGCGAGCCGAGATCGACCGCGTTTCGAAAATCTCGCACCACGGCATGAAGCCGCTCGCTTAAGTCTTCCACGACGCGATCGAGCAGGAACGTCTCGGCACCAGCTTTCGCGGCCCTCGCCTGCCGCTGCCTGAGCAGCGCGAGATCGAACATTTTCGGCGGCGACGTGGATGTCATGAGCCGCTTGTTACGCCCAACGTCGCCCGCGTTCAATCGCTCGCATGAACAGGCTTGAGCGGCCTCATCGGCAGGGCTAGGCTCGCTTCATGCCGATGCAGTCGATACCGATGCGGCCTCTTTTGCGCGGCGCGTGGAGTGCCTGCCACGATGCAGGCCGCCGAGCCGCACGGCTCGCGCTCGACATCGCCTTACCGACGCTGTGCGTTTCCTGCCGCGAGCCGGTTTCGGGTGAAGGGCTCTGCCCTGCCTGCTGGGCGAAGCTCTCCTTCATCGCACCGCCTTACTGCGCCCGGCTCGGCATTCCGTTTGTCTACGATCCCGGCCCCGGCCTGCTGTCGATGGAGGCCATCGCCGCGCCTCCCGCCTACCAGCGCGCCCGCGCCGCCGTGCGCTACGATGACGCGGCGGGCACGCTGGTGCATGCGCTGAAGTATCAGGACCGCACGGATCTGGCGCCCGCGATGGGTCGCTGGATGGCTCGCGCTGGAGCCGAATTGCTCAGTGAGGCCGATGCGCTGATCCCGGTGCCGCTGCACTGGAAGCGCGGCTGGTCGCGGCGCTACAACCAGTCGGCCGCGCTAGCCAATGTCATCGGCCGCCAATCCAGCATTCCCGTGCAGGCTGGCCTGCTCCGCCGCACCCGCGCCACGCATCAGCAGGTCGGCCTGTCGCGCGCCGAGCGCGCCCGCAACGTGCAGGGCGCATTCGCGGTCGCCGACGACAAGCGCGCGTCCGTCGCGGGGCGGCATTTCATTCTGGTGGACGACGTACTGACTTCGGGCGCGACGGTGGACGCCTGCGCCCGCGCGCTGTTGCGCGCCAGGGCGGCTTCGGTGGATGTGCTGGTATTCGCGCGGGTTGTGGAGGCGTTCCGCCCTCCCATATAATCAGCCGCGATATTTTTCATGGAACGCACAAATGTCCGCCGCCGTCGAAATCTACACCAGACCGGGTTGCAGTTATTGCTCGGGCGCTAAAGCGTTACTCAGGCGCAAGCAAGTCGCATTCACCGAGTTCGACGCCGGCAAGAACCCGGATTTTCGTCAGGAAATGCTGGCGCGCGCCAGGGGCGGCACCACCTTTCCGCAGATCTTCATCGACGGCTATCATGTCGGAGGCTGCGACGAGCTATATGCGCTCGACGATTCAGGCAGGCTGGATGCCCTGCTGGCCGGAGAGAAAGAGCCCTCATGACCGAGATGGCAGCCACCGATTCATCCAGGACAACGCCCTTCAAGGCGGCGCTGGTGCAGTTGCGCACCGGCCTTCTGCCCGCCGAGAATCTCGTGCAGGCGACACAACTCATCCGCGAGGCGGCGGCGCAGGGCGCGCAATACATCCAGACGCCGGAAGTCACCAATGTGATGCAGGAGAACCGCAAGGCGCTGTTCGACCTGCTCGCGAGCGAAGCCGACGACGCTTCGCTGAAGGCATATCAATCGCTCGCGGCGGAATTGAAGGTTTACCTGCATATCGGCTCACTCGCGCTGAGGGCTTCGCCGGAGCGCGCGGTGAACCGCTCGTTCCTGATCGGGCCGGGCGGCGATGTCCTCGCCAGCTACGACAAGATCCACATGTTCGATATCGATCTGGACAACGGCGAGAGCTACCGCGAATCCGCCAACTACCAGCCGGGCGAAACCGCGGTGATCGCCGATCTGCCGTGGGGCCGCCTCGGCCTCACCATCTGCTACGACCTGCGTTTCCCCGCGCTGTTCCGCGCGCTGGCGGAGGCAGGCGCAACGTTCATCTCGGTGCCCGCCGCCTTCACCAAGCGCACCGGCGAAGCCCATTGGCACGCGCTGCTTCGCGCCCGCGCCATCGAGAACGGCTGCTACATTTTCGCCGCCGCGCAGGGTGGCCTGCACCAGAACAAGCGCGAGACCTTCGGCCATTCGCTGATTATCGACCCATGGGGCACGGTGATGGCCGAGGGGGGCACCGAGCCCGGAGTCATCACCGCCGAGATCGACCCCGCGCGGGTCGCGGCCGTGCGCAAGAGCATCCCGTCGCTGCAACACGGCCGCCGCTTCAGCGTCCGCGATCCGAACCAGCATCCCGACTATCTGCGCGCCGTGAGAGGATCGTCATGATCCGCTATGCGCTGCGTTGCGAATGCGGCCACACCTTCGAGAGCTGGTTCCAAAGCTCCAGCGCCTATGAGAGCCAGCACAAGCGGCATCTCGTGACATGTCCGGCCTGCGACTCCGCCAAGGTCGAGAAGGCGATCATGGCGCCGCGCCTTGCTTCAAGGAGCAAGAAGGCCGCACCCGCACCGGCGGCACCGCCGGATGCTCCTGTTGCAACCTCGCCTCTGGCGATGGCGCCGGAAGCGCAGGAGCTTGTCACCAAACTGCGCGAATTGCGCGAGCATGTGGAGAAGAACGCGGAGAATGTCGGCAGCCAGTTTCCGCGCGAAGCGCGCAAGATCCACTACGGCGATTCCGAACACCGTGCGATCTACGGTCAGGCGACAGCCGAGGAGACCCGCTCGCTGCTCGATGAAGGCGTCGAGGTAATGCCGCTGCCGCTGTTGCCGGACGAGCGGAACTAGCCAGGGAATATCACGATGAGCACTGGCGTTTGGTCATCCTGGCAGATATGGGCGCTTCTCTCCGCGACGTTCGCCGCCCTCACCGCGATCTTCGCCAAGCTCGGCGTGGAAGACATCAATCCGGACCTCGCCACCTTCATCCGCACGGTGATCGTGCTGATAAGCCTTGCACTGATCCTGTTCGCAACCAACCAGTTCAAGTCGCCCGGAAACATCTCGACAAAGACCTGGGCCTTCCTGCTGCTGTCGGGGCTTGGCACCGGCGCATCATGGCTTTGCTATTTTCGCGCGCTCAAGCTCGGCCCGGCCACGCTGGTCGCGCCGATCGACAAATTGAGCGTCGTGCTGGTGGCGCTGTTCGGCGTCGTCTTTCTTGGCGAACGTCCTTCGACAAGCAACTGGCTCGGAATCGCCCTCATTGCTGCGGGGGCGGTTGTGATCGTCCTGAAGCGTTAGCCCGCAACCAGCAATCCCACCCCGATCAGGATCAGCACCACGCCTGCGATCTCCCGCCGGGTGATCGTCTGTTTCATGCCGTAATGCGCAGCAACCTGCGCGATCAGCACTTCGACGAGAGCCAGCGTGCGTACGTTGGCCGCCGGGGTCAGCGCGAAGGCCAGAAACCAGAACAGCGAGGCGAAGGCGCCCATGAAGCCCGCGAACATCGAAGGCTTCCACAGCCGGAAGATCGAAATCATCACGCCCGGCCTGCGCGCGAGCAGATAGGCGGACAGCACCAGCGTCTGTAGCAGCAAAGCCACCGCGAGGGTGAAACTCGCCGCGGCCATGAAGCTCACGCCCTTCACCTCGAGGATGGCGCCGCGATAGCCGACCGCCGACAGCGCCATGAAGGAGGCCGCGAACAATCCCAGCAATGTCGGGCGCAAATTTCCGAACCCGCGCGCGCCGGGCCGCAGCGCCGTCAGCACCACGCCGATGGTCGCGATCAGAATTCCGGCCACCTTCATGCCGGTGAGATGATCGGCCAGGAACACGAAGCCGAAGACCGCCGCCTGTATGGCTTCCGTCTTGAGATAGGCGGTGGTGACGACGAAGGAATGTTCGTGCATCGCCGCCAGCATCAAGGCGGTGCCCGCGATCTGCGCGAGACTTCCCGCCAGCAGCCACGGGACAAAACCGGAGGCAGGCCAGCCGATATGTTCGCCGGTGGCGAAAAGTATCGCGCCCAAAAATAGCACCGCGAACGGAAAGCCGAACAGAAAACGGATATGCGTCGCGCCGAGCGTGCCGAGCGGCCCGGTGAGGCCCCGCTGCATGGCGTTGCGCGCGACCTGACCGGCCGCGCCCACCAGCGTGAAGGGTATCCAGAGCCATGTTAGATTTGTCATGAGCAACCGCGACGGTGATCTTTCATCGCCGCAAAAGGCTACGATGCCGTGGTTGCCGTCAAGCGAGCCAGTTGCATATCAGAACCGCGAAACCGCAGCGGCCTTACAGACTCTCCGCGATCACCATGTAGTTGACGTCCGTGTCGGACGACAGACTCCAGCGGTCGGCAAGGGGATTGAACACCACGCCGGTCTGCTCGGTGATGCCGAGCTTGCAGGCGTCGAGATAGTTCGTGAGTTCTTCGAGCGTCACGAACTTGTCCCACTGGTGCGTGCCGCGCGGCAGCCAGCGCAGCACATACTCCGCGCCGACGATGGCGAGCGCAAAACTTTTCCAGGTGCGGTTCAGCGTCGATACCGTCATCAGTCCGGAGGGTTTCATCGCCGCCGCGCAACGCGACAGAAACGCACCGACATCGGTGACGTGCTCGACGACTTCCATCGCCAGCACGATGTCGAACCGCTCGCGCAGATCGATCTGCTCGACCGTGGTGCAGCGGTAATCGATGGACAGGTGGCCGCGCCCGGCATGCAGCTTCGCCACCGAAATATTCGTCTCGGACGGATCGATGCCGACCACCTGCGCACCGAGCCGGGCCAGCGGCTCGCACAGCAGGCCCGCGCCGCAGCCGATATCGAGGATGCGCAAATCCGACAGGCAATTCAGGCTTTTGGGATTGCGCTCGAACTTGCGGCAGGCGGCGTCGCGGATATAGGCGAGCCGCAGCGGGTTGATCCGGTGCAGCGGCTTCATTTTGCCGTTCGGGTCCCACCATGTCTCCGAGAGCTTTGAGAAGCGCGCGATCTCGGCGGGATCGACGCTCGGGGAAGACGTGGCGTGAGAGGTGTCGGTCATGGGGGTCCGCCCTCAGTGCGCGGTGATGTGATTACGGAATTGCAGCGGCGAAGCGATCATGTTCATCGTTTTATGCCCTTCGCCGACGCCCTTCACGGTTACATCGCCCCAACCGAAAATTCTCCCCAGAATGCTTTGGGCAACATCGACGCTTTCGACCTTGTCCAGACTCATTTCGAACGTGTTGCGCTTGATGAAACCTTCCTTGTGCACCACCCGCAGGCTGGTGACGTCGGTTTCCGTGGTCCAGCGGCGAAACCACGCACTCAGGAGCGAGACGAGGGCCAGGGCCGCCAGAACCGCCGCGACGCCGATCAGCACCGCGACCAGGGTTCCTTCGGTGGTCGTCCATGCCCCGGCGAGGGCCGCCGCCGCCAGAACGAGGCAGGCCAGCCCCGGCGCATAGACGATGCCGTGGATCGAGGTCGAATAGCGAAGCTGCTCCCCCGGCTGCAAAATCTCGTCGACATAACGGCCCATCGCATCCACTTTCCCGGCCCCCGGAACTCATGGCTTGCCCCGGGCGGCGCAGGTATGTATAGCCGCGTTTTCGGAGCGGCGCTGCGGTTTTGAGCGGAACCGATCCTCCATCCTGAACCATAACGGGACTGCGCCACTCCATGGGCCGCCTTGTCATGAAGTTCGGCGGCACCTCCGTCGCCAACATCGAGCGTATCCAGAACGTCGCCCGCCACGTCAAACGCGAGGTCGATGCCGGACACGACGTCGCCGTCGTCGTCTCGGCGATGTCGGGCAAGACCAATGAACTGGTCGGCTGGGCGCAACAGACCTCGGCCTTGCACGATGCGCGCGAGTACGACGCCATCGTCGCCTCCGGCGAACAGGTGACGTCGGGGCTGCTCGCCATCGCGCTACAGGCGCTCGGCATTCAGGCCCGCTCCTGGCAGGGCTGGCAGATCCCGATCCAGACCAGCGACGCCCACGCCTCCGCGCGCATTACCGGCATCGACGGCGCCGAACTCATCAAGCGGTTCAAGGAGAACAAGGAAGTCGCGGTGATCGCCGGCTTCCAGGGCATCCATGAGGACACCGGCCGCATCACCACGCTCGGCCGCGGCGGCTCCGATACCTCGGCGGTCGCGATCGCGGCCGCGATCCATGCCGACCGTTGCGATATTTATACCGACGTCGATGGCGTCTACACCACCGATCCGCGCGTGGTGCCGAAGGCGCGGCGTCTCGACAAGGTGGCATTCGAGGAAATGCTGGAAATGGCCTCGCAGGGCGCCAAGGTTCTGCAAGTCCGCTCGGTCGAACTCGGCCTCGTGCACAACGTTCCGGTGTTCGTCCGCTCCAGTTTCGACAAGCCAGAAGATATCGACCCGCACGGCACACCGCCGGGCACGCTGATTTGCAGCGAGGAGGAAATCGTGGAAAGCCAAGTCGTCACCGGCATCGCCTTCTCCAAGGACGAAGCCCAGATCTCGGTGCGCCGCATCCAGGACAAGCCCGGCGTCGCGGCTTCGATCTTCGGACCGCTGGCCGACGCCAACATCAATGTCGACATGATCGTTCAGAACGTGTCGGAGGACGGCCGCTTCACCGACCTCACCTTCACGGTGCCGGCCTCGGATTTCACCCGCGCACAGGACGTGATCGCCAGAGCCAAGGACAAAATCGGCTACGAGCGGGTCGATACCGCGACCGATGTCGCGAAAATCTCGGCGATCGGCGTGGGCATGCGCAGCCACGCGGGCGTCGCCGCGCGCGCCTTCGCGGCGCTGTCGGAGCGCAACATCAACATCCGCGCGATCACCACCTCGGAAATCAAGTTCTCGCTGTTGATCGACGCCGCCTACACCGAGCTTGCGGTGCGCACGCTGCACACGCTCTACGGACTCGACGCCAAGACCTGACACAGGGCCGCCCCGCGTGAACAATGTCGCAGAGATCGTGAATGCGTTTCTGCTGGTCTACGCGGCGCTGTTTCCCGTGGTCAATCCGGTCGGCGGCGCGCCGATTTTCCTGCGGTTGACCAACCGCATTCCGAAAGCGCGGCTGCCGTCGCTGGCGCGCGGCGTCGCGGTCAACAGTTTCGTTCTCCTGCTCTGCTCGCTGTTCATCGGCTCGCATGTGCTGGTGTTCTTCGGCATCACCCTTCCGGTGGTCCGCATCGCCGGCGGTATCGTGGTCGCGGCGTTCGGCTGGCAGCTTCTGCACCAGGGCGACGACATCGAGGAGCGCGAGCATCCCGGCCCCCGCAGCACGGTCGATGCGTTCTATCCCCTCACCATGCCGCTGACCGTCGGCCCCGGTTCGATCTCGGTCGCGATCACGCTGGGCAGCCAGCGGCCCGCCTCCGGGACCGACCTCAGCCAGCTCGCCGTGCTCGGCGGCGGGGCTCTCGCCGGGCTTCTGGCGGTCGCCGTGACGATCTATGTCTGCTATCGCTTCGCCAGCAACATCGTCAGCGTGCTCGGCGAGCGCGGCACCAGCGTGATGATGCGATTATCGGCATTCCTGCTGTTCTGCATCGGCATCCAGATCATCTGGAGCGGCCTGCGCAGCCTCCTCCCTCCCGCCACCTTCGCCTCGCTGGGCCTGTCCCTATAACCCTTCCATACCGCCGGAATGGCAGGCCTTTTGCTTGGCAAAGGGAGGCCCAATTCGCTATAGCCTGTAAGGGCGAAGGTGACGTCCCGAACCATGTCGGAAGCGAGGAACGAGCGGATGCGCAGCGCGCTGGGAGGTCCCCGCGTCTTGTTAAGGCGGCTGCGCGAAGTGATGGCCGAACAGGTCAGCGCGCAGGACCGCCTCGACAAGATCGTGGTGCTGATCGCCGCCAACATGGTGGCGGAGGTCTGCTCGACCTACGTGCTGCGCGTGGACAACACCCTCGAGCTCTACGCCACCGAGGGCCTCAACCCAGACGCCGTTCACAAGACGGTACTGAACGCGCACGAGGGTCTCGTCGGCCTTGTTGCGAGCGAGGCGCAGCCGCTCAACCTGTCCGACGCCCAGAACCACCCGGCCTATTCGTACCGCCCGGAAACCGGCGAAGAAATCTACCACTCCTTCCTCGGCGTGCCGATCCTGCGCGCGGGTAACACGCTCGGCGTGCTCGTGGTGCAGAACCGCGCGCGGCGCACCTATGTCGAGGAAGAAGTCGAGGCGCTCCAGACCACCGCGATGGTGCTCGCGGAGATGATCGCCTCGGGCGAGCTGTCCTCGCTCGCCCCGCCCGGCGCCGAACCCGCCGCCCGCATCTCGGTCCACAAGTCCGGCTCGATCCTGTCGGACGGCATCGCGCTCGGGCATGTGGTGCTGCACGAGCCGCGCGTCGTCATCACCAACTACATCGCCGAGGATGTGCCGCGCGAGATCAAGCGGCTCGACAGCGCCGTCACAAAATTGCGCGCCGACCTCGACCATATGCTGGAGCGCGGCGACGTCGCCGACGGCGGCGACCACCGCGACGTGCTCGAAGCCTATCGCATGTTCGCCAACGATCAGGGCTGGCAGCACCGCCTGCGCGAAGCGGTCGCCACCGGCCTCACCGCCGAAGCCGCCGTCGAGCGCGTGCAGTCCGACACCCGCGCGCGGATGCTGCGCTCCACCGATCCCTATCTGCGCGACCGCCTGCACGACCTCGAAGATCTCGGCCATCGCCTGATGCGCCAGCTCGTCGGCCGCGATCATGCGCCCTCGCGCGAGCAATTGCCCGACAATGCGATTCTCGTCGCGCGCGCGATGGGTCCCGCCGCCTTGCTCGACTACGACCGCAACAAGCTGCGCGGTCTCGTGCTCGAGGAAGGCACCGCGAACTCCCACGTCTCGATCGTGGCGCGCGCACTCGGCATCCCCGCGATCGGCGAAGTCGCCAACGCGCCGGGCCTCGCCGATCCCGGCGACGCCATCATCGTCGATGGCACCTCCGGTTCGATCTATGTGCGGCCCTCGCAGGAAATCCAGTCGGCCTATGCCGAGCGCGTGCGCTTCCGCGCCAGACGGCAGGAGCAGTATCGCGAGCTGCGCGACAAGCCGTGCCGGACCAAGGACGGCCAGCCGGTCGAACTGATGCTCAACGCGGGCCTCGTCATCGACCTGCCGCATATCGAGGATGCGGGCGCGGCCGGAATCGGCCTGTTCCGCACCGAATTGCAGTTCATGGTCTCGACCAGCCTGCCGCGCACCAGCGAGCAGCTCTCGCTGTACCGCACCGTGCTCGATGCCGCCGGCGACAAGCCGGTGACGTTCCGCACGCTCGACATCGGCGGCGACAAGGCGCTGCCCTACATGGACACGATCGTCGAGGAGAACCCGGCACTCGGCTGGCGCGCGATCCGGCTCGGCCTCGACAGGCCCGGCCTGTTGCGCGGCCAGATTCGCGCGCTTCTTCGCGCCGCCGCAGGCCGCGCGCTGCGCATCATGTTTCCGATGGTCACGGTGGTGCGCGAGTTCGACGAAGCCAAGACCATGGTCGAGCGCGAGCTGACCTATCTGCGCCAGCACGGTCACACGCTGCCCGAGCGCATCGATGTCGGCACCATGATCGAGGTCCCCGCGCTGCTCTATCAGCTCGACGATCTGTTCGAGCGCGTCGATTTCGTCTCGGTCGGCTCTAACGATCTGTTCCAGTTCCTTTATGCGGTGGATCGCGGCAACGCGCGCGTCACCGACCGCTTCGACACCATGTCGGCGCCGATCCTGCGGGCGCTGCGCCACGTCGCACGCAAGGGCAAGGAAGCCGGGAAATCCGTGTCGCTGTGCGGCGAGATGGCCTCGCAACCGCTCGGCGCGCTGGCGCTGATCGCGCTCGGCTATCGCTCGATGTCGGTGAATGCCACCGCCCATGGTCCGGTGAAGGCGCTGATCCTCGAACTCGACGCCGCCAGAATCGAAGCCGAAATGGCGACATGGCTCGACACGCCCTATGACCGCGTGCCGATTCGCGAGAAGCTGACGGCGTTCGCCGCGAGGCGGAAGGTCTGCCGTTGTAGCGAGGCTCGCGCCCGCCTGCACCCTTTCCGCTGCTTCGTGAGACCATCCTTATGCTGCCCGACGCCAAACTCGATATTCTGCTGGCCCGCCATGCCGCGCTTGAGGCGGAATTGATGGCGCAAGTCAGCGCCGAGACGTACGTCCGCGCCACCCGCGAACTTGCCGAAATTTCTCCCGTGGTCGAGGCTGTGAAGGCCTACCGCGCAGGCGCGTCGGAGATTGCCGACCTCGATGCGATGATCGCCGACCCCGCGACGGACGCCGACATGCGGGCGATGGCGGAGAGCGAACGACCCGTTCTGCTTGAGAGGCAGGAGAGCCTGGAACAGGAGATCCGCGTCGCGCTGCTGCCGAAGGACGCGATGGACGAACGCAATGTCGTGCTGGAAATTCGCGCCGGTACGGGGGGCGACGAGGCATCATTGTTCGCGGGCGACCTGTTCCGCATGTACGAGCGTTTCGCCGCGTTGCAGGGCTGGAAGGTCGAGGTGATGTCGGCGAGCGAAGGCACCATGGGCGGCTTCAAGGAAATTGTCGCCGAAGTGCAGGGCCGTGGCGCGTTCGCGAAACTCAAATTCGAATCCGGCGTGCATCGCGTCCAGCGCGTTCCGGACACCGAAGCGTCCGGGCGCATCCACACTTCCGCCGCCACCGTGGCCGTGCTGCCGGAAGCCGAGGAGGTCGATATCGACATCAAGGACAGCGATCTGCGGATCGAGACCATGCGCGCGCAAGGCGCGGGCGGCCAGCACGTCAACAAGACCGAATCCGCGATCCGCATCACCCACATTCCGACCGGCATCGTCGTGATGATGCAGGACAGCCGCTCGCAGCACAAAAACCGCGCTTCCGCGATGAACATCCTGCGCTCGCGCGTGCTCGACGGCGAACGCCAGCGCGCCGCCGCCGAACGCTCGGCCGACCGGCGCGGGCAGGTCGGCTCCGGCGATCGTTCCGAGCGCATCCGCACCTATAATTTTCCGCAGGGCCGCGTCACAGACCACCGCATCAACCTGACGCTGTACAAACTGCCGCAGGTGATCGCGGGCGAAGCGCTGGGCGAGCTGGTCGATGCGCTGACGACAGAACATCAGGCCGCATTGCTAGCCGCCGAGACGGCCGCGTGAGCCTCACAGGACTGAGCCTCGATCAGGTGCGGCGCGAGATTCGCGCGCAGCTCGAGGATGCCGGAATCGAATCGCCCGAACTCGATACGCGGCTCCTGCTGGGCGATGTTCTTCACCTCGATCTTACCGGGCTGGTTGCTGCCGCCGCGCGCACGCTCAATGCAGATGAAGCCGCAGCGCTCGAGTCCCGCATACAGCGCCGGATCGCCGGAGAGCCAGTTGCGCGAATTCTGGGCCGCAAGGAATTCTGGGGACTTTCTTTCGCATTGTCCTCCGCGACGCTGGTGCCGCGTCCCGACACCGAAACCATCGTCGAGGCGGCGCTTGCCTTGCTGAAACAGGACGGGCGCCTGAACGACGCGCTGCGTATCGCCGACATCGGCACCGGCTCGGGCGCGATCCTGCTCGCACTTCTGTCCGAACTGCCGAACGCGCTCGGCATCGGCACCGACATCAACCCCGACGCACTGAATATGGCTGCACAAAATGCCGTCGCACTCGGCCTGAACGGGCGCGCGCGCTTCATCGAGTGCAATTACGCCGACGCCTTGCGCGGACCGTTCGACCTCATCGTCTCGAACCCGCCCTATATTCCCTCGCGCGACATCGACGGTCTCGCGATCGAGGTGCGCGCGCACGATCCGCGCCTTGCGCTGGATGGCGGCCCCGACGGACTCGATGCCTATCGCGTGATCGCGCCCGCGGCCTTTGAACTTCTGGCGCCCGGCGGCGTTGTCGTCCTTGAAATCGGACAGGGTCAGGAGAGCGATGTGGCCCGCCTGATGGCCGGTGCCGGGCCCGATGCGGGGGTCTCCGCAAAAGCCGACCTGAGCGGGATTCCGAGGGCTGTCATAGGGAGGAAACCCTTGTTTTAAAGGGGTTTCCGGACATAAAAAAATCACTTGGCGATTGGCTTAAGAGCGATTAGGTTCCGGTCATATCGGTTGGCCCTCCGGTTCCGCGCGGCGGATGGAAGGGCAAGGTCCTCGAGGAACTCTTTCGGGAAACAGAGGACCGCCGGACAGGGGTTCCGAAAGCGGATTGATTTGGGCGCGAAGGGCGAGAGAGCCGCGCTGCCTGCTTCCAGCAAATGAAAGCTGTTTAGGCTTGAACATTCAACCATGACATCGGCAACTGCCCGCTTCACGCTCAGGGCAGGAATTGAGGTCAACCCGCCATGGCGGCGCGCCATGGCCATACAGTTACATGGCTTGCAGACGCTATGTGCCGCTGAACGCCGGGCGATATGTCCGAATTATGCTCAACGGTGCCTCGTCATCGAGTCCGGACCAGACGCGGAATTGCTCCATTTCGATCAACACCATCAAGGATCGGTAAAAGGCACGACATGAGGAACGGTCAGAACAACAACAAGCGTATGCGCGGTCGCAACAATAACAACAACCATAACAACCGCCGCAGCCAGAACCCGATGACACGGGTGTTCGAGTCCAACGGGCCTGACATCAAGATCCGCGGCACCGCATCTCATATCGCCGAAAAATACGTTCAGCTGGCACGCGACGCGCGCTCCTCGGGCGATCCGGTCGCAGCCGAGAACTATTACCAGCACGCCGAGCATTACTTCCGCCTGATCGCCGCCGCGCAGGAACAACTCCGTCAGAACCAGCCGCAGCAACAGCCGCGCCTCGATAACGATCTCGGCGACGACGCCGGCGAGGATGACAATTATTCGAATTTCGGAGCCGAGCCGGGCTTCGCTCCGCAGCCGCAGCAGTTCGCGCCGCGCGAGCAGGCGCAGCCCTATCCGCAGCAGCGCGAACAGCCGCAGCCGCGTGAATATCGCGAGCCGCGCGAGAACCGCCAGCCGCAGGCACAGCCCGATAGCGGCGCAGCCGGGCTGCCGTCGTTCATCACCGGCGGCGCGGCGCAACCGGCGGCAAACTTCGAATCCAATGGCACCGGCGCGCCGCAGGGCGAGCGCTTCGCCCATCGCCGCCGTCGCCCGCGCGGCCCGCGTCCCGAGACGCAGGCTGCCGGCTCGATGCAGCCGGACGGCGATCTCGCCAGCGAGTAATTCTTTTACAAACGATCAAGGCCGCTGCCGTCGCAGCGGCCTCGGCACCAGCGCGGGCTCCAGCGCCGGAATGAGGCGCGTGCGTTCGCGCTTTGCGGGAATGCCGCGATAGACCTGCTTCGTCGCCTCGACCAGCAGCACGCCCGGAAACGGCGACGACAGCGCCGCGCTCATTTTTTCCCACGCCATCGCCGAGCGCAGCATCCATCCGCTGTCGATCGGCGGTACGAACAACGCCTCGCTCCACGCGATCGGCGTGAACCACGTTCGCCGCAGCAATTGCGTGAGCTGGCTGCGCGAATAAGGCTGGCCGTGCCCGAACGGCGTGTTGTCGCCGCGCGCCCAGACGCCACGGCGATTCGGAATCACCATCATGATCCGGCCCGACGGCGCGAGCACCCGCCACACCTCGCGCATGAAACTGTCCGGATCGTCCGACATCTCCAGCGCGTGCACCAGCAGGATGCGATCCACCGCCGCATCCGGCAGCGGCAGCGAGAATTCATCGACCAATGTCGACAGCGTCGGCCGCGCCGTCGGCCATTTCAGCACGCCCTGCGCGGCCGGCATGAACGCGAAGCAGCGTTCGCAATTGTCGCGGAACAGGCCGAGGTAAGGCGTCGCGTAGCCGAGGCCGAGCACGCGCTGGCCTTCCGCATCGGGCCAGTGCCGTGCGATGCCGCGGCTGATCAGACGCCGCGCCACCGCGCCGACGCGCTGCGAATAGAACCCGCGAAGATCGATGACATCGATGGTCATGCAATTTCTTACCACGCCGACGGCGCTTGCATAAGCCTGCGGCGGGAATGCAGGGTTAACCCCTCCCCTGCGGCATGCTAGACACGGTTAACCTTGAAATTGCCGGAGCGACCATGGCTGCTGAAATCCGCGTATTCCCGTGCCTGAGCGACAATATCGGTTATCTCATTCACGATCCCTCAACCAAGGCGACCGCGGCCATCGACGCGCCGGAAGCCAAGCCGATCATCGCCGCGCTGGAGCGCGAGGGCTGGACACTCACGGACCTTCTCATCACTCATCATCACGCCGACCACACCGACGGCATCGCGGAGCTGAAGGCCAAATACAAATGTCGCGTCGTCGGCCCCTATGAGAAGCGCGCGCATATCGACGGGCTCGATATTCACGTCAAGGAAGGCGACACGGTGAAGGTCGGCAATCTCACCGCGCGGGTATTCGAGACGCCCGGTCACACGCTCGATCACATCAGCTACATGTTCGACGAGGCGCATGCGCTGTTCTGCGCCGACACGATCTTTTCCATCGGCTGCGGCCGCGTCATCGAGGGCACCTATCCGATGATGTGGGACTCGCTGTTGAAGCTGCGCGCGCTGCCGAACGATACCCGCGTCTATTGCGGCCATGAATACACCGCCTCCAACGTCAAGTTCGCGCTCGGCATCGAACCTAACAATCCGGCGCTGAAGAAGCGCGCGGACGAAGTGACCCGGCTGCGAGCGGAAAACAAACTCACCATTCCCTCGCTGATGCGCGACGAGAAGGAAGCCAATGTATTCCTGCGCGCCGACGTGCCCGCCGTCGCGGCTTCGCTCGGCATGAGCGGCAAGACGCCGGCGGAGGTGTTCGGCGAAATCCGCGAGCGCAAGAACCGCGCGTGATGAGCCGCACGCCGCTCACCGCCGCCGAAATGATCGCCCGCCTCGGCCTTGCCCCGCACCCGGAAGGCGGCCATTTCCGCGAGACCTTTCGCGACATGGCCGCCACGCCGGATGGCCGCGCGCGCTCCACCGCGATCTACTTCCTGCTGGCGGCGGGCGAACGGTCGCACTGGCATCGCGTCGATGCGGTCGAGACATGGCACTATTATGCGGGCGACCCGCTGATCCTCAGCATCGCCGGGGATAATGTGCGGCACGACATCACGCTCGGCGGCGACCTTGCCGCGGGCGAAATTCCGCAGGCCATCGTGCCGTCGCACGCCTGGCAGGCGGCACGCTGCCTTGGCGCATGGACGCTGGTCGGCTGCACCGTCGCCCCGGGGTTTGAATATTCCGGCTTCGAGCTGGCACCGCCGGACTTCGATCCGGCACGCACGATTTGAACATCAACGCTTCGCGCGAAACGCATCCTTCGCCGCAAGCAGCCCGCCGCCCGCGATGAGAAGCGCCGCGAGCCAGAGCGACGATGTCGGCTCGGCATAGCCCCCGACAATCAGCAGCAGCGTCGATAACAGCGGCGTCGCGTAGGACGCAGCGCCCAGCAGGCGGATGTCGCCGCGCTTCATGCCGATATCCCACGCATAGAACGCAAGTCCCACCGGCCCGATGCCAAGTGCTGCGATCGCCATCCATTGCGTCGCGGTCTGCGGCATCACTGTTGGCTCGAAAGTGAAATGCACCAAAGCGGCCAGCACGGCGGTCGCGATGCAGAAGCCCGTCACCACATCGGTCGGCACCGCGCCGAATTTGCGCGACAGCACCGAATAGCTCGCCCAGACAAAAGCCGCGCAGAGAGCCGCAAGGAATCCCGGTGCATACCGCCCCTGAAACGCGCCCGACAAATCGCCGCCGAACAGCATCACCACGCCCGCAAAGCCGAGCAGCGCGCCGACGATGTGATGCAAGGCAAGCCGCTCACCCGGCAGCCACGACGACAGCAACACGATCAGCAGCGGCCACAGATAGTTCAGCAGCCCCGCTTCCGCCGCGGGCGCGAAGCGCAATGCCAGAAAATACAGCGCGTGATAGCCGAACAGTCCGGCCACGCCGACGAGCCAAACCACCGGCCGCTGGCGCAGGGCGGCCATCGCGGCGGGCCGGAACAGCCAGCCCGCCATGCCCGCGAGCGCGCCAATCGCGAACGTCACCGCCAGCAACTGAAATGCGGGGATCGCTCCCGTCGCGACTGTCAGCGCGGCGAGCGCGGACCACAGCAGCAACGCCACAAGGCCGATCAGGGTCGCGGTGGAAGATCGCATGGGTCACACAGGCGGCATCGCCGCAACTCAATCAGCGATGCCGCCGGTGCACGCCATCATCAGGCCAGATATTGTCCGCCATTCACCGAAAGCGTCGAGCCGGTGATGAAGGCCGAATCGTCCGCCGCCAGAAACACCACGGCGCGCGCGATCTCCTCCGGTTCGCCGAGCCGGTTGGCGGGGATCAGCGGCAGGATCTTCTGCTCCAGCACATCCTTCGGCACCGCCTGCACCATCTCGGTGTTGATGTAGCCGGGGCAGATGGCATTCACGGTGATGCCGCCGCGCGCCGTCTCCAGCGCCAGCGCCTTGGTGAAACCGATATCGCCTGCCTTCGAGGCCGAATAATTCACCTGGCCGAACTGCCCCTTCTGGCCGTTGATGGAGGAGATGTTGATGATGCGGCCAAACTTGCGCGCGCGCATGCCCTCGATCACCTGACGCGACATGTTGAACAATGAGCCGAGGTTGGTGTTGATGACGGCATTCCACTGATCCAGCGTCATCTTGTGGAACGGCGTGTCGCGCGTGATGCCGGCATTGTTGACCAGCACATCGACCGGACCGACCTCCGCCTCGACCTTCTTGACGCCTTCGGCGCAGGCATCGAACGAGGCCACATCCCATTTGTAGACGGCGATGCCGGTCTCGGCCTTGAACTTCGCGGCGGCTTCGTCGTTGCCCGCATAACTCGCTGCGACATTGTAGCCCGCGCCCTTCAGCGCCTTGCTGATAGCCGCTCCGATGCCGCGGGTACCGCCTGTCACCAATGCCGTGCGAGTCATGACATCCTCCTCGTTCTTTATCGTTGCACTAGTCATCCATCACGACAGTTTCACGATCAAACGTCAAACCAAAAAAGAATGCCCGGCTTTAAACCGGGCATTCCGCGCATCGTCAGGTATCAATGCGTTGTTCTGTGTATACCAGATCAATCGCGTTCCACGCACATCGCGATGCCCATGCCGCCGCCGATGCACAGCGTCGCGAGCCCCTTCTTGGCGTCGCGCTTCTGCATCTCGTACAGCAGGGTGATCAGGACACGCGCGCCGGACGCGCCGACCGGATGACCGATCGCAATGGCGCCGCCATTGACGTTGACCTTCGAGGTATCCCAGCCGAGGTCCTTGTTGACGGCGCAGGCCTGCGCGGCGAACGCCTCATTGGCCTCGATCAGGTCGAGATCATCGGCTTTCCATCCGGCTTTCTCCAGCGCGCGGCGGGACGCCGGAATCGGCCCGGTGCCCATGATCGCGGGATCGACACCGGCCTGCGCCCAGGAGACGATGCGCGCCAGAGGCTTTTTGCCTTCCTTCGCGGCCCGCGAGGCCGTCATCAGTACGATGGCGGCAGCGCCATCATTGATGCCGGATGCGTTGCCCGCGGTGACGGACCCCTCCTTGTCGAAGGCCGGACGCAGTTTCGCCATGGCCTCCAGAGTCGCGCCATGGCGGGGATATTCGTCGGTATCGACGGTGATGTCGCCCTTGCGGGTCTTGACGATGAAAGGGACGATCTCGTCCTTGAAGCGTCCGGCCTTCTGCGCGGCCTCGGCCTTCTGCTGCGAGGCAACCGCGAACTCGTCCTGCTGCTGGCGCGTGATCTGGTACTGCTTGGCGACGTTCTCGGCGGTGTTGCCCATATGGTAACCGTTGAATGCGTCCCACAGGCCGTCCTTGATCATCGTGTCCACGAGCTCGGTGTTGCCCATCTTCACGCCGCCGCGCAGATATTGCGCATGCGGGGCCATGCTCATGGATTCCTGACCACCGGCCACGACGATCTCGGAATCGCCGTTCTTCAGCGCCTGATAGCCGAGCGCGACCGCCCGCAGACCCGAGCCGCAGAGCTGGTTGACACCCCAGGCCGGGCTTCCCACCGGAATTCCGGCCTTGATCGAGGCCTGACGCGCCGGATTCTGGCCCTGTCCCGCCGTCAGTATCTGGCCCATGATGACTTCCGAGACCTGCGAGGGATCGACGCCGGCGCGCTCGAGAGCGCCCTTGATCGCGATCGCGCCAAGTTCATGCGCCGGCACGGTGGCGAAAGCGCCGTTGAAGGAGCCGACCGGAGTGCGGGCGGCGCTGACGATGACGACATCGTCTGACATGGGACATCTCCTTGACATTGAAGCGCGAGGCTTGATGAAGCGCAGGGCCTGGTTGAACCGGCATGGGCGATGCCGGGGCAGATTAACTTAACCCTTTCCAGCCAAACGGCCAGACATCACCTCTCTACTTTCGTCGAGAATGGGCCGCTGTGGACCCGCGCTGGCCGTTAACCTGCCGTTCACAAAACGGTAGCCGAGCCCGGCTGAACGTGCTTACTTTCTGCATCGCACTATTTGCCGTGCGAGAGTTCCTGTCTCCTCAATTCTGCGGCGTGAATTCATGGCGAAATCCGACCAGCCCATTACGATCAAGAAATACGCCAACCGGCGACTCTACAATACCGGCACCAGCACCTATGTGACGCTCGAAGACCTCGCCAGCATGGTCAAGGAGGGCGAGGATTTTCTCGTCTACGATGCCAAGACCGGCGACGACATCACCCGCTCGGTTCTGGCCCAGATCATTTTCGAGCAGGAAAACAAGGCGGGGCAGAATTTGCTGCCGACCACCTTCCTGCGCCAGCTGATCCGGTTCTATGGCGACAGCATGCAGATGGTGGTGCCGAAATATCTCGAGCAATCGATCGACACGCTGACCCGCGAGCAGGAAAAATTCCGCAAGCAGATGACCAACACCTTCAGCGGCACGCCGTTCGCGCCGCTTGAGGAACACGTCCGTCGCAACATGGAAATGTTCGAGCGGACCTTCGCGATGTTCAAGCCGTTCGCGGCGCCCGCGACACGCAACGGCGCGGAGACGCAGGCGCCCGCGCCCGGCACCGAGCCCGCCGACAACGACGACATCGACGAGTTGAAGCGCCAGATGAGGGAAATGCAGGAGCGGCTGGAGCGGATGTCGAAGCCCTCCGGCGATAGCAACTGAGATTTTCAGAAGTTCAGCGAAAAGGCCGGGCCATCCCGGCCTTTTTCCTTGGGCCGCCGCTTATCGCACGTCCGCGACAGGATGCGGGGCGGCAACCAGATCCCACGGCCGTTGTGTCGAGGCAAGGCCGGTCAGCCGGCCCTGAATGTAGTCGCAACCCCAGATTCGCAGGAACCTGGCGGCTTCCTCGTCCTGCACCCATTCGGCAACGGTCTTGAGCCCGAGCCGATGCGCCAGATCGATCATGGTCTGCACGAAGGCGCGGTCGTCCGCCGAGCGCGCGATGTTCTGCACGAAGGCGCCGTCGATTTTCACGATATCGACGCCGAGCTTGCGCAAATTCCGGAACGACGTGTAACCCGCGCCGAAATCATCGATCGCGATGCGGCTGCCGAAATCCTTCAACCGATTCACGAAGCCGCGCAAATCGTCGATGTCCTGGATCGCAATCGTCTCGGTGATTTCCACGATCATGCGCTCCGCCACGCCGGGATAGGCGCGGAACAGGGACTCGATGCTTGCCCACCAGTTCGGGTCCATCGTGGTGTCGGGCGAAATGTTGAGGCTGAGCTGCACCTGCGGCGACCGCGCAAGCTCCTCCACCACAAGTTCGAGCACGCGATGATCGACAAGGCGAATGAGACCGAGCTTCTCGGCCACCGGGACGATGTCGGGCGCCAGCGAAAATTCGCCTTCGCCATGCCGCATCCGCACCAGACATTCGTAGAACGCGGGCTGGCGTGAGACCGCCTCAACCACCGGCTCGAATGCCATGACGATGCGGTGCTCATTCAAGGCGGCCACGATCTCGTCGGTGACGCGAATATTGACCCGGCGCTGCGCATCGCGCTCGACATTCGGATGCCATGCATGGAACGAACCGCGGCGGCGGCGCTTCGCCGTCTCCAGCGCCTCCTGTGTCCGGCTCATGGCTTCTTCCGCCGTGCGGGCATAACGCGGCGCGTTGACCGCACCGATCGAGGCCGTCAGCGACACCGGCCCGGAGGCGGTCGGCACGATCTCGTCGCGGATACCCGCGAGAAAACGCTCGGCCGCTACCTGCATGTCGTCGGCGGTGCAGTTCTTCAGGATCAATCCGAACTTGTTGCCGGAAAACCGGCCCAGCACGTCGCCGCCGCGCAGCCGGGCGCGAATCCGCCGCGACACCTCGCAGATCACCTCGTCGGCGACATCGAAGCCGAACGCCTCGTTGAGGCGGGCCAGATGGTCGATGCCGATCAGCATGAAGGCGAAGGAGGAGCGGAAGCGCGCGGCTTCTTCCACGGCCTCCGCAAGCGCTGCGGCGAGATGAGTGCGGTTGAGATCGCCGGTCAGCGGATCGCGCTGCGAAAGTTTGCGCAACTGTTCTTCGTGGGCATGCCGCTCGTTGTTGATGCGCAGGATGCCCCGCACATAAGCCGGCTTTCCATCGGCGCCCGCGAACCAGCGGCCGGTTTCCTCGATCCAGACGACCGGCGCCGACAGCCGCGCGCGCAGCCCATATTCGATCTGATAGGAAACACCCTGTCCCAAATCCTGCGCCGAGCCATGCATCACCGCCTCGCGGCGCAGATGCGGCTGCGGTTCGATCAGCTTGGCGAATTCCGCCCCCAGCTCCATCGCGTCCGATGGCACATCGGGCAGGACCTCATGGATATTCGCGCTCCACGACAGCGCGTCGCTTGCCATATCCCAGGTGAAGGCCGCCTGCCCCAGACATGCCAGAACCGTGTCCACGGATGATTCTTCGAGGCGGCCGGGAGCCGTCTCTGGAAGGGATATCGCGGAAGATTCTTGAATTGCGGACACTGTGCCTCGATCCGGGACAGACTCGAATCATTCGTTCGGAAGCATAGAGCGTGAATGCACCGCCACACTAGGTCGCGGTCCCTAAACAATTCAAAAAAGCGCGGATTTCCGGCGATCCCGCAAAGGGTAAGACGTTGCCGCCATGCCCGGCATAATCCTTGCGACGTCTGCACCGAAGCACCGTGGCTGTCCCATACCGGGACAGATGGCGCACCGGAATGGCGGCGATGATATCGGCAATTTCACCCGGACAAGGACTGGCGGCGCAGCCGCTTGAGAGCGGTTCCCATGCCAAGGCGCCTGAGACATCGCCCGCAGCGACGGAACTGGTGCCCGTTGCCCCGGTGCAGTCCATGAGCCGGTCACAAAGCCCAAGGCTGCGCCCCGATCCATCCTTCGTGATGCATCTGATCGCGACCGCAGCCCTCGCTCCGCAAACCCGCAGACTGCGGCAGACCACCGCGAGCGACGGCATGGCGCGCTACGCCGCAACGCGCGTCGCGGTCCAGCCGCGCGCATCGGGCAGATCGCGGTTCAACGACATCGCCTGATTTTGTGAGATCAGTCGCGGCGCGGCACGATCGGCGGAGGCACCGGCCTCGTCGTTTCCTGCCCGTCATGATCGCGCACGAGATCGGACGCGCTCCAGTCCGAAACGCTCTTGTGCGCAGGCTCCACCTTCACCACACCGCCAATGTCACCGGGCTTCGCCGCATCCGGCTGCACATGCTGCGAGGGGCTATCGACCTCGGGCGTGATGACCTCCATCTGCGGATGGGAGAGCGGCGGCTCTCTGGGTGCGAGTGGCGGAGGCTCAGTGCGGACAGGCGCGGGCGCGGAAGGCGGCGGCGCGGCAGGAACGGGGGCAGGAGAAGTTGCGGGCGCAGGTGCGGGCGCGGCTTCATGGCCGGCGCTCCGCAGCATCGCGCGGCGCGCCGCACGATGGCGCAGACTGAGCGTCAGGCCACCCAGGAAATCGACAAATGTGAGAAGCACCAGCAGGGCAAAGGCCGAGGTGCCGAACGGCGCGAGCCACAGGAATTCGGCGCCCGCCGCGCCGAGCACAACCAGCGACAGGATGTGATCCATCACATATTTGGCGCCGGGCCTTGAAGCGCGGGCGAATTCGAACAGCAGGAGAATGATGCCGAGCGCCAGCACGAGATCGTTGAAGCTGACGCCCCACGTGACGCCGGACAACAGCGGCAGCGTGAACAGCGGCGCGGTCAAACCCGCACCGGGCATCAGGAACACAACGATGTTGTAGATCGCGATCGGAATGAGCAGCAGCGGAAAACCGATTGTAGGCATCGGCGAAGCCTTCTATGGCGCAAGCTGCTGAAACGATACTCCGAAACTGCCGCGCGTCACATCACATCCCGCGGCAGGGGCAATCGCGCAAGGCAATCGCGGCGGCTCGCGCCGCGATTGAAGAGATCGCCTTAGTCTTCCTTCTTCACCTTCAGAACCTGACGGCCTTTGTACATGCCGGTCTTCAGGTCGAGATGGTGCGGACGGCGCAATTCACCCGAGTCCTTGTCTTCGACATAGGTCGGCTTCTTGAGCGCATCGGCCGAGCGGCGCATGCCGCGACGGGATGGCGATGTTTTTCTGCGGGGAACGGCCATTGGATCGTCGTCCTTCAAGCGAAAGCAGCCCGCCCTCGGGAGCTTTCTGGAGAATTTCGGTTGAGGCCGCGCTTATAGAGGATGAAGGCGTCTGACGCTAGGGCTGGAGCGGCTGAAAATGCTTCAAAATCTTCAATTCCGGGTCCAGCAGGCCAAAATCGCCGCCGAACGGGCGCGCGCCGTGTAGGTCCCGGCCAGACGGCGGATATGGGCGCTGGGCGCGCGGGCGCTGCGGGTCACGGGATTGGGCAGGACAGCGGCCAGAAGCGCTGCCTGATGGGGTGAAATCGCAGAAACACCCCGGCCGAAGGCATAGCGGGCACCTTCCTCGACGCCGAATTGCCCGCCCGGCCCGAACTCTGCAACATTCAGATAAAGCTCAAGAATTCGCTTTTTTGACAACACGAGGTCGATCCAGAGCGCCAGCGGGAGTTCCAGCCCCTTGCGGATGTAGCTGCGCCCCGGCCACAGGAACAGGTTTTTCGCCACCTGCTGGGTGATGGTGGAACCGCCCCGGGTCACTTCCCCGTCCTCGGCGTCCTCCAGCACGTCGCTCAGGGAATCCCAGTCCACGCCATGGTGGCTGCAAAACCGGGCGTCCTCCGCCGCAACCACCGAGCGGGGCATCGCCGGCGACATCGCCCCGATATCCACCCAGGTCCGCGAGACCGGGCTGCCGGTCAGGAAGCGCCCCGCCATCAGCACCGAAACCGGATGCCCGACCGAGTAAACCGGCACCAGCAGATACGGCAGCAAAAGCAGGGCCGCCACCACCAACAGGATCGCGCGGAGCGGGCGTTTCATCGGCGGCTGACGTTGCAAGAGCCAATGGGGCGGAAGCTGTCCATCTTCCCCCATAGCAGAAGCAGCAACGGGCACCGAATCCGGCATTTATCGCATGGCAGAATTGACGGGAGCGCTTCCATGAAGGCATGGTCCGGCCAAATTTCGGAGTTTTCGATGACCACGGCCCCTGCCTCGACCGCCTCAACCCAGGATTTCAACAAGCTGCTCGACGCGACCGCGGCCGATACCGAGGCGCTGCTCGACCGGCTTCTGTCGGACAAGCCCGAGCAGGGGGAAATCCTCCGCCCCAAGCGGCTGATCGAGGCGATGCGCTATTCCAGCCTCAACGGCGGCAAACGGCTGCGGCCGTTTCTCGCGGTGGCGAGTGCCGCGATGTTCGACGTGCCGCGTCAGGGCGCGCTGATGGCTGGCGCGGCGCTTGAATGCATCCATTGCTATTCGCTGATCCACGACGATCTGCCCTCGATGGACAATTCGGACCTGCGCCGGGGCCGCCCGACCTCGCACAAGAAATTCGACGAGGCGACCGCGATCCTCGCGGGCGACTCCCTGCTCACGCTCGCCTTCGACATCATCACCCGCGATGACGTTCACCGCGACCCGACGGTGCGATTGTTGCTGACGCGGGCGCTCGCGCGCGCCGCCGGCATCGGCGGCATGGCGGGAGGCCAGATCATGGACCTCGCGGGCGAGGGCCGCTTCGGCGACAAGGAGCCGCCGGATGTCGCCAAGCTCCAGCAGATGAAGACCGGCGCGCTTTTGAAATATGGCTGCATCGCCGGGGCGCTGCTCGGCCAGGCTTCGAAGGAGCAATATGCGTCCCTCGACGCTTACGGCCATGCCTTCGGCGAGGCGTTCCAGATCGCCGACGACCTGCTCGATGTCGAAGGTGACGCGGCCGCGCTCGGCAAGCCCGCCGGACAGGACGCGGCCCTTGGCAAGACCACCTTCGTCACGCAACTGGGACTTGATGGCGCCAAGCGCCGCCTGCAAGATTTGCTGAAGCAGGCCGACGCCGCGCTCGCGCCGTTCGGCGCGAAGGGCGATGTGCTGCGCGCGGCAGCCCGCTTCGTCGCGGAGCGGCAGAACTAAGGGCGGCATGGCGCAGAAGAAGACGGCTCCCCGCTCAAAAACCGTATCCCGCGAGGACGATCCTCTCGCACGTTTCCGGCGCATGCCGAAAGTCCTGCGCATCATCTATGCAAGGCCGCGATTTTTCATATCGATCGCGGTCGGGCTCATATCTCTATTCCTGCTGCCACCCGCCCTGCGCACGACGACACGGCTGCTGCTCGGCTGGGATATCGCGCTCGTACTTTATCTGACGCTCGCCTACACCACGATCTTTCTCGGCGGGCACGCCAACATCCGCCGCGTCGCCGCGATGGAGGATGACGGCCGCTTTCTTATTCTTGCGCTGACATCTGTCGCGGCCTTCGCCAGCCTTGCCGCCATTGTCTTTGAACTCGGCGCGCCTCATCGTGGCCCGATGCAATCAGGCCTCGCGATCGCCACGATCCTGCTGTCATGGGTCGCGATCCACACCACCTTCGCATTGCATTACGCGCATGAATATTATCGCGGCGAGAGCATCGGCGGCCTCGCCTTTCCCGGAGATGAAAGCGATCCGGATTACTGGGACTTCGTCTATTTTTCCTTCGTGGTGGGCATGACCGCGCAGGTCTCCGATGTCGGCATCACCGACAGGGTGATCCGGCGCACCGCGACCGCGCACGGAATAGCCTCTTTCCTGTTCAATACCGCTCTGCTCGCCTTGACGGTCAACATCGCCGCCAGCGCTCTTTCTCCGGGATAACAAACGGACGTGACTCACGCCTTTCTGACCTTCCTTCTTGTTTTGAGCGTGCTCGCGGCATCGGCGACGCTGGCGCGGCGCCTGCAACTGGCACCAGCCATCGTGTTTCTTCTTGTCGGCGGCGCGCTCGCCTTCACGCCGGGCTTCCCGCCGATCGAAATGAAGCCGGAAGGCGTGCTGCTTCTGGTGCTGCCGCCTCTGATCTACTCCGCCGGCGTATCGATGAGCTGGCGCGAATTCAAATTCAACCTGCGCCCCATCGCGATGCTCGCCATCGGCTGCGTGATCTTTACCACCTGCGCCGTCGCGGTCGCCGTCCATTTCGCGCTCGGCCTGTCATGGAGCGTTGGTTTCCTGCTCGGCGCTATCGTTTCGCCGCCCGACGTCGTCGCGCCGCTCGCCATCGCGCGCAGGATCGGACTGCCGCACCGCATCCTCGTGGTGCTTGAAGGCGAGGGACTGGCCAACGATGCGACCGCGCTCATCCTCTACCGTTTCGCTGTGATGGCGGTCTCAACGGGTGCGTTTTCGCTTTCGACCGCGACCGGCACCTTCGCCGCCATCGTCGTATGTGAAATCCTGTTCGGTGTTGCGGTGGGCTGGCTCAGCCTGCGGCTGCGGCAATGGGCGCACGACCCGCGCGTCGAGATCACGCTGTCTCTGCTCACGCCCTATCTCGCCTTCTGGGTACCCGAACATGCGGGCGGCTCGGGCGTGCTTGCAACCGTCGTCGCCGGACTTTACGTGAGCTGGAACGGCCCCTTGCTGATTTCGGCGGCGACGCGATTGCAGGGGATCTTCTTCTGGGACTTCGCAACCTGGCTGATCGAGGGTGTGCTCTTTCTGATCGTTGGATTCCAGACCCGCGCGCTGGTCGAAACCTCGAAATATCTGCATCTCGGCACGGTGCTGTCGGCCATCGCCATCACGACCGCGATCGTGATCGCAGCACGTTTCATCTGGGTATTTCCCGGCGCCTATCTGCCGCATCTGCTCAGCAAGCGCATCCGCGCACGCGAGGAGCGTCCGCCATGGCGTGCCATCGCGGTTGTCGGCTTCACCGGCATTCGCGGCGTGGTGTCGCTCGCCGTTGCCCTGGCGTTGCCCTACACGCTGGCCAACGGCGACCCCTTTCCTGATCGCGACCTGATCCTGCTGGTGTCGTTCGGCGTGATCTTCATCACCGTCGTCGGCATCGGCGGCACGCTGCCCTTCGTCTCGCGCGCGCTCGGCGTTTCCGAATACGGAAATTACGAGGCACGTCACGAACGCGAGAAGGAGATCGCGGCACGGCGCCAGCTCGTGGCCGCATCGCGCAAGGAATTGAATCGAATCCTCAAGGAGCGCGAACTGCCCGAGGGGCTCGCGCGCTTTCTCGAAGCGCGCCACGAGACCCGGGTGCGCGCATTGCCCGAGCCGCCCGCCAAGGAAGGCGACTTCACGCCTGCGACACGCGGGGCGGCCATGGTGAGGGAAATCATCGCCATCGAGCGCAAGCTGCTGCACAAGCTGCTGCGCGAAGGCAAGATCGCCGACGAGACGCGGCGGCGCATCGAGCGCGACCTCGATCTGGAGGAAGCCGTGGTCGACAATCGCGAGAAGAACTCGCCGCTGTAGAGAGCCACCGTCATTCCGGGGCACGAGCAGAGCGAGCGAACCCGGAACCTTCCCCCATTTACAGATTCCGGATCGGCTCGCGTTGCGGGCCGTCAGCAATGACGGGAAAGACTTATTCCGCCGCGGTGACCTTGGCGTTCGCGCCGTAACGCTGGTCGATGTAATCGATCACCAGCGCCTTGAAATCCGCCGCGATGGTCGGCCCGCGCAGGGTGCGGAATTTCTCGCCATCGACGAAAACCGGCGCGGCCGGCGTCTCGCCGGTGCCGGGCAATGAGATGCCGATATCGGCGTGCTTGGATTCGCCCGGACCATTAACGATGCAGCCCATCACCGCGACGTTGAGCTGCTCGACGCCCGGATAGCGCGTCTTCCAGCCCGGCATCTCGTCGCGGATGAAGCTCTGGATGTCGCGCGCCAACTCTTGAAACACGGTCGAAGTGGTGCGGCCGCAGCCGGGACACGCCGCGACCAGCGGCACGAAGGTGCGGAAACCCATGGTCTGCAAAATTTCCTGACCGACCTTGACTTCGAGCGTACGGTCGCCGCCCGGCTCCGGCGTCAGCGAGACGCGGATGGTGTCGCCGATGCCATCCTGCAACAGGATGCCGAGCGCCGCGGAAGACGCCACGATGCCCTTCGAGCCCATGCCCGCCTCGGTGAGGCCGAGGTGAATGGCATAATCGGAGCGCGAGGCCAGTTCGCGGTACACCGCGATCAGATCCTGCACGTTCGAGACTTTCGCCGACAGGATCATCCTGTTCTTCGGCAGGCCGATCTCCTCGGCGCGCTTGGCCGACAACAGCGCCGACTGCACCATGGCCTCGCGCGTCACCGCGCGGGCGTCGATCGGATTCGGCGACGCCGCGTTCTCCTCCATCAGCTTCGTCAGAAGTTCCTGATCGAGCGAGCCCCAGTTGGCGCCGATGCGGATCGCCTTGTTGTTCTTGATGGCGATCTCGACGATGTCGGTGAACTGGCTGTCGCGCTTGTTCTTGAAGCCGACATTGCCGGGATTGATGCGATATTTCGCGAGCGCCGCCGCGCAATCCGGATATTCGGTCAAGAGCTTGTGGCCGATGTAGTGGAAGTCGCCGATCAGCGGCACGTCCACGCCCATCTTGTCGAGCTTCTCGCGAATGTGCGGGACAGCGGCGGCCGCTTCCTCGCGGTCCACCGTGATGCGCACCATCTCCGAACCCGCGCGGGCGAGCGCCGCGACCTGCGTCACCGTGGATTCCACATCCGCGGTGTCGGTGTTGGTCATCGACTGCACGACGATGGGCGCGCCGCCGCCGACCTTCACGTTGCCGACCGTGACCTGAACGGTCTTGTGGCGGCCCTTCGGACCGGCCTGAATTTCCTTCACATCCTGCGAGCGGGTTAGCAAATCGGCATCGGTCATGGCGTTGAAATATCAGCTTTGTGTGACGGCCGGCCATCCGCCGGACTGGAAACATCTACCAGAAAACTCCCGGCCAAAGCCAGCGAGCCGACTTCGGGGTGCCTGGGACCCTTTTTTCCGGTGCGTCTTAAATGGGCGGCAAAAATGGCTTTGAAAAGGGCTTTTTACACACTTCTGCGGATTTTCAGGCCGCCCGCTGGCAATGGCTGCACAGGCCGGTGATCTCCACCACCGAGAGTTTTGGTGAAAATCCGGTTCCATCGACCATCTCGGCAACGCTCCTGGCCAATGGCGTGGCCGGAATTTCCCCGACCGAACCGCAGCGATCGCAAATCAGGAGCGCCACGACCGGCGTGGCATCATGATTGTGCACGCAGGCCAGAAAGGCATTGCGGCTCTCGATGCGGTGCACGAGGCCGTTTTCCATGAGAAATTCGAGGGCGCGATAGATCGTGATCGGTGCCGGGCGGGGCATGACGCGGGCCAGATCGTCAATGATTTCATAGGCTCCGAGGGGCTTGTGGCTTGCCAGAAGCGCCTGAAGCACCCGTCTGCGGATCGGCGTGAACTTCTGTCCCCGGGCCGCACATTGCTGTTCCGCATGGGACATCGCGTCAGCCGCGCAGCGTCCGTGGTCATGATCCGGGGCTGGAAAAGCGGGCTTCAGGGGCATGGGAGCGCTTTCTTATTGCAGCTATGCTGCGCAATATAACATTCAATATCAATAGCTTATGTAATCCAGGCATTGGTGAGAGGCAGGATTCACATTGCTGCTATTGCATTGCAACATAACTGGCCTAGCTTTTGTCGGTGGCCGCACCATCACGGTGACATGCGGATCATATAATAAGCGCTGGGATCACAGAAAGCAGGCCCATGGCGGCAAACCTGAAATCCTACCTCGACAGCCTCGCTCCCTGGGCCATGACTGGCAACCGGAAAGCGCCGGCCAGCGCCAAGAAGATCAACCTGGCCTTGCAGGGCGGCGGCGCGCATGGGGCCTTCACCTGGGGCGTGCTCGACCATCTGCTCGCCGACGGGCGGCTGGAGATCACCGGCCTGTCCGGCGCCTCGGCCGGGGCGGTCAACGCGGTGATGGTCGCCGATGGCCTCGCGCGCGGCGGTCCGGAGGAAGCGCGCAAGCGCCTCGCCGAGTTCTGGCGCGCGGCCAGCGTCGGCGGCGACCTGCCGCCGGTGCAGCGTGCGATCGCCGACCGGCTGTTCTCGATCTTTCCGTTCTCGACCTCGCCGATGCAGAATTGGTTCGAGACGATGTCGCATTATTTCTCGCCGTATGATTTCAATCCCCTCAACATCAATCCGTTGAGCGAATTGATCTCACGCTTCGTCGATTTCGACGCGATCCGCGCCAGCGACCTCGCGCTCTATGTCTCCGCCACCAACGTCCATACCGGACGGCTCAAGGTGTTCTGCCGCAATTCCATCGACGCCGATGTGGTGATGGCCTCCGCCGCGCTGCCGTATCTGTTTCGTGCCGTGGAGATCGACGGCGTGCCCTATTGGGACGGCGGCTACATGGGAAACCCGGTGATCTTCCCCTTCCTGCAAGCCACCGACAGCGAGGACGTGCTGGTGGTGCAGATCAACCCGGTGTCGCAGGAGGCCACGCCGAAAACTTCCGCCGAGATCGTCAAGCGGCTGAACGAGATCACCTTCAACTCCGCGCTGATCTCCGAATTGCGCACGATGGATTTCGTCAACCAGCTGATCGATGACGGGCGCCTGCCGCGCGGCAAGGAGCACAATCAGTACCGCCGCCTGAACATCCACCGCATCGACCTCGGCGCATTTGCGTCGAGCTTTGACGGCCTGAGCAAACTGAAAAACGACTACGACTTCTTCGAATCGCTGCACGACGAGGGCGTGCGCGCCGCCACGGTGTTTCTCGACAGCCATTTCGACGATATCGGCGAACGCGGCACGCTCGACCTCGCCGCCGAATCCGGCGTGGAATGGGCGTAAATTCCCCGCGCGAAGCGGGGAAAACCCCGATTCCATGGCCGTTTCGGGTGTGAAGCCCACTCCTAATTTTGCTAGCGTGCGCACACCATGACGATGCACGCCCCCGCTCCCGCAACGACCGCGCCCGCCGAGCCGAAAGACGCGGCCGCGCGCGTCACGCCGATGATGGAGCAATACCTCGAAATCAAGGCCGCCAATCCGGGCCTCTTGCTGTTCTACCGGATGGGCGATTTCTACGAACTGTTCTTCGAGGATGCCGAGACCGCCTCGCGCGCGCTCGGCATCATGCTCACCAAACGCGGCAGGCATCAGGGCGAAGACATCCCGATGTGCGGCGTGCCGGTGGAACGCTCCGACGATTATCTGCACCGGCTGATCGCGCTCGGCCACCGCGTCGCCGTCTGCGAACAGATGGAAGACCCGGCCGAGGCGAAGAAGCGCGGCTCGAAAAGTGTGGTCCGCCGCGACGTGGTGCGTCTCGTTACGCCTGGCACGCTGACCGAAGACAACCTGCTCGACGCCAAGGCCAACAATTACCTGATGGCGATCGCGCGCGTCCGCGCCTCGAATGGCGAAGATCGCCTCGGTCTTGCCTGGATCGACATCTCGACCTCGGAATTCACCGTCACCGAATGCAGCGCAAGCGAACTCTCGACCACGCTCGCGCGCGTCAGCCCGAACGAGATCGTGGTGCCGGACGCCATCTTCGGCGACGAAACACTCGGCCCGATCCTGCGAGAGCATACCGCGGTGACGCCGCTGACCCGCGACGTGTTCGACAGCGCCAACGCCGAGCAGCGGCTATGCGCCTATTTCGCCGTCGCCACCATGGACGGCCTCGCCACGCTGTCGCGGCTGGAAGCCACCGCCGCGGCCGCCGCCGTCACCTATGTCGAGCGCACGCAGGTCGGCAGGCATCCGCCGTTGTCGCCACCCGCGCGCGAGCTTGCGGGCTCGACACTCGCCATCGACCCCGCCACGCGCGCCAATCTCGAACTCACCCGCACGCTGGCGGGCGAACGGCGCGGCTCGCTGCTTGATGCGATTGATCTGACAGTGACGGCGGCCGGCTCACGGCTCCTTGCGCAACGGCTCGCAACGCCGCTGACCGACATTCCCGCCATTACACGACGCCACGATGCGGTAGCGACATTCGTGGCCGATCCAGCGGCGTCCGAAGATCTGCGCGCGATCCTGCGCGCGGCGCCCGATATGTCGCGCGCGTTGGCGCGGCTCTCTGTCGGGCGTGGCGGGCCACGCGATCTCGCGGGACTGCGCGACGGCATCGTCGCCGCCGATGCGGCCATCGCGCGGCTTCAGCGCATGGAAGCTCCGCCGCAGGAGATTGCTTCCGCCATCGAGGCTTTGCGCAAGCCCTCACGCGCATTGGCCGAGGAACTGACCCGCGCGCTCGCCGAGCAGTTGCCTTTATCGAAGCGCGATGGCGGCTTCGTGCGCGAACGTTACGATGCGACGCTGGACGAAACCCGCTCGTTGCGCGACGCCTCGCGGCTCGTCGTCGCCTCGATGCAGGCACGCTACGCCGAAGACACCGGTGTCAAGGCGCTGAAAATCCGGCACAACAACGTGCTCGGCTATTTCGTCGAAGTCACTGCGCAGCACGGCGAGAAACTGATGTCAGCGCCGCTGAACGCGACTTTCATCCATCGCCAGACGCTGGCGGGCCAGGTACGCTTCACCACGTCTGAGCTTGGCGAGATCGAAGCCCGCATCGCCAATGCGGGCGACCGTGCGCTGGGGCTTGAGCTTGAGATTTTTGAACGACTCGTCGCACAAACCGTCGCTATCGGCGACGATCTGCGCGCGGCCGCCCATGCCTTCGCCGTGCTCGATGTCGCGACCTCGCTGGCACGGCTCGCGATGGATGAAAATTACGTCCGCCCCGAAGTTGACGGCTCGCTTGCGTTCAACATCGAAGGCGGACGCCACCCGGTGGTGGAGCGCGCGCTGAAGCGTAACGGCGAATCCTTCATCGCCAACTCTTGCGATCTCTCGCCTGCACCGTCGCAGACCTCCGGGCAGATCTGGATTCTCACCGGCCCGAACATGGCGGGCAAATCCACCTTCCTGCGCCAGAACGCGCTGATCGCGCTCCTGGCCCAGATCGGCAGCTTCGTGCCCGCCAGGCGCGCGAAGATCGGCGTGATCGACCGGCTGTTCTCGCGCGTCGGCGCCGCCGACGATCTCGCACGCGGGCGCTCGACCTTCATGGTCGAGATGGTGGAGACGGCGGCGATCCTCAATCAGGCGGGTGAGCGCGCGCTGGTGATTTTGGATGAAATCGGGCGCGGCACCGCGACCTTCGATGGCCTCTCCATCGCATGGGCCTCGATCGAACATTTGCACGACGCCAACAAATGCCGCGCGCTGTTCGCGACGCATTACCACGAACTCACCGCGCTCTCGGCCAAACTGCCGCGCCTGTTTAACGCCACAGTGCGCGTCAAGGAATGGCACGGCGACGTGGTGTTTTTGCATGAGGTGCTGCCGGGCGCGGCGGATCGCTCCTACGGCATTCAGGTCGCGAAGCTCGCAGGGCTGCCGCCAGTGGTGATCGCACGCGCCAAGACGGTGCTGGCGAAACTCGAGGCGCAGGATCGCGGCACCGGCGCGCAAACGCTCATCGACGACCTGCCGCTGTTCGGGGTCACATCGCGTACGAGCGACAGCGAGCAAGCTCACTCGCCCGAGGCCACCGCGCTGATCGAGGCGCTCAACGCCATCCAGCCGGATGAACTGACCCCGCGCGAGGCGCTGGATGCGCTCTACGCGCTGAAGGCGAAGCTTTCCAGCCAGGCCTGATGCTTACACCCTGTTGATCGAGACGTGCGTGGCCTTCGGCCCGTTCTTAATGGTCTGGTAGACCACACAGTAACGCTCGGTGAGCTTCAGCAACTGGTCGAGCTTTTCCTGCGGCGCATCGGTCTCGACATCGAAGCGCAGGCGGATTTCCGCGAAGCCCACCGGCGCTTCCTTGTCCACGCCGAGCGTGCCGCGAAAATCGAGATCGCCCTCGGCGCTGACATGGCCGGACTTCAGCGGAATGTCGATCGCGGTCGCCACCGATTTCAGCGTCACGCCCGCGCAGGCGACAAGCGCCTCCAGCAGCATGTCGCCCGAGCACAATTCCAGCCCCGAGCCGCCGGTCGCCGGATGCAGGCCCGCCACCGCGAGCGCGCGGCCCGTCTCGACCTTGCAAGCGATGCCGTCATTGTCGATCGAACCCCTGGCCTTCAGGGTAATCAGGGCCGTCTTCGGATCTTCCTTGTAACGGCTCTTGATCGGCGCCTGCATGGCGCGAAGTTCGGTCGAATCCATCTTGTGTCTCCTCGTCATGGCCATACCGGCCATCCGGTTTCGTGTTTTCGTATAGTGGCGGGAAGCTTCGGCACAAGGCCGCAGATTCATAACACCGGCGTAAGCGGCTAAATTCCCTCGCCCGCAGTGAGAGCCTTGTCGATGACCTGCCGCATGCCCCGATCAAGCGAACGATCGAGCGCCTCCAGCACCTGAAACTTGACCGCCTCGAAGGCCGTCGCCGCACGATCCCGTGGCCGCGCCAGATCGACGCGCACTTCCTCGAACAAACGGCCCGGCCGGGGCTTCATCACCAATATCCGATCCGCCAGCACCACGGCTTCATCGACATCGTGGATGACGAGAACAAGCGTCGGCTGTGTGTCCGCCCACAGATCGAGCAGATGGTCCTGCAAATCGGCGCGGGTGAAAGCATCGAGCGCAGAGAACGGCTCATCGAGCAACAGCACCTCAGGCCGCGGCACCAGCGCGCGTGCAATCGCCACGCGCTGCGCCTGCCCGCCGGAAAGCTCTCGCGGCCATGCCGTCGCCTTGTCGAGCAGTCCGACGCGCGCGAGCGCCGACGCCGCGCGCTCGCGCCGTTGCGCGCGCGGGACATCGGAGAGACCGAACGCGACATTGTCGGCGACCGACAGCCATGGCAGCAGCCGCGGCTCCTGAAAGATGATGCCGATCTTTTCGTGCGGCGCCTTGATCGCCTCGTCATCGAGCGTGATCGCGCCGGACGTCGCGGGATCGAGTCCCGCGATGGCGCGCAGCAATGTGGATTTGCCGCAGCCCGAGCCGCCGATCACGGCGATAATTTCTCCAATTTTGATGCGCGCGGAAAAGCCTTGCAGCGCCTTGACGCCGTTCGGATAGGTTTTCCCGACACGATCGAGCACGAGCATGGCTACGCCTTTCCCGTCTGCGCGGAGAAGGCATCCTGCCAGCGCAGCCATGGCGCGAACGCGAGCTGGACCAGCCAGTCGGTGGTCTTGCCGAGCAGCGCGAACACGATGATCGCCGCCAGAATTTCAGCGGGCTTGCCGAGCTGCTGGCCGTCGATCAGGAGATAACCGAGCCCTTCCGACGCGCCCATCAATTCGGCGGCGACGACGAACATCCAGCCGAGGCCAAGGCCCTGCCGCAACGAGACGACATAGGAAGGCAGCACCGCGGGCAGCAGGATACGCCGGATCATCGCCGGGCCGGAGAGACGGAAGATGCGCCCGACCTCGACGATCTTGCGGTCGACGCTCAGCACCGCGCCCATCACGCCGAGATAGATCGGGAAGAACACGCCGATCGCGATCAGCGCGACCTTCGACATCTCGAAAATGCCGAGCCACAGAATGAACAGCGGCACCCAGGCGATCGACGGGATCGCGCGCAGCGCCTGCAAGGTCGGATCGAGCAGCCGCCGCGCCAGCGCCGAATAACCGCACAGCGCGCCGAGCACGGTGCCCGACACCACACCCAGCCCGAAACCGGCGGCGACACGCCACGTCGTGACAAGCACATGCCGGCCCAGTTCGCCGCTCTTCGCAAGCTCCGCCAGCATCTCGTAAATCTTGCTCGGCGGCGGCACCAGCCGGCCGTTCGACCAGCCGCGCGCAACCGCGATCTCCCAGCCGATCCCGACCACGAGCGGCACGATCAGGCCGAGCGCGGGCTTGATCCAGCGTGGCGCGCGGCGCGATGCCGTCGCGGCAACCGCTTCGGTGGCAGGCGTGGTGGAGGTATCGAGCGTCATGACCATAGCAAAGATCGCTTATCGGTCCGGAATGCAAGGCGGCGCGCGCCTGCATCGTCCATTTAGGGCCGGGGCTGTATCCCATTCCCGGCGGAATGAGCCCCGCCTGCCATACCCGCTGGGCACGGCAGGCGGGGGTGCTGTTTTAGTTCGATGGCAACTGGACGTCCGCGTCGAGCAGCGCGTCGGTATTCTTCTTCACATCGACATCGGCGGCGATGACTCCGGCCTTCTGCAACGCAAGGCCCGCCTGAAGGATCGCATCGCGCTGCGGCGCGCCGATCTTGCTGAAGGTCAGATCCGTGCGCTCCTTGAGCTGCTTGTCCACCACGGCGTCGGGCAGCCTGGTGACGGCGATGAAGTCGGCCTTCAACTCGTCATAGTGGTTGAGCGAATATTTGCGCGCTTCCTCATAGACCGCGAGAACGCGGTTCACGATATCCGGATGCTCCTTGAGAAACTGTTCGCGGACATTGAGGATGCCGAAGGTGTTGGCCTCGGGCTTGCGATAGAACAGCCGCGCGCCGTCCTCGATCTCCGCCTGCGCCATCATCGGATCGAGACCGGCCCACGCATCGACATCGCCACGGATCAGCGCGGTCTTGCCGTCCGGGTGCTGGAGCAGCACCGGCGTGATGTCCTTTTCGGTCAGGCCGGCATCGAGCAGCGCGCGCACCAGGAAGATGTGCGGATCGGTGCCGCGCGTCACCGCGACGCGCTTGCCCTTCAGATCGGCGACGCTGTTGACCTTGGAATCCTTGGTGGTGACGAGTGCGGTCCATTCAGGGCGCGAATAGGTGTAGACCGACTTGATCGGGTTGCCGTTGATGCGCGCGACCAGCGCCGCCGATCCCGCCGTCGAGCCGAAATCGATCGAGCCCGCATTCAAAAACTCCAGCGCCTTGTTGGAGCCGAGCGTCTGCACCCAGACGATCTTGATCCCGTCCTTGGCGAATTCCTTTTCCAGAAGGCCCTGCTTCTTCAGCAGGATCGAAACCGGATTATAGGTCGCCCAGTCGATCGCGATCTGGGTGGGCTTGTCGGCAGCCAGGGCCGCGCCCGGCGCGAGCAGCGCGATGGCGGCGCCAAGAGTAAAGATGCGCCGGGACAAAGGGGTCATGGGAAGCTCCGATCAGACAAGATTTTAATGCCGGGGTGACTAAAGATTACGCTTGTTCTTCAAGGCGTTATCGTCAAGAGTCAACTGGAAGAATGTTTGCCTCGAAGCCTGCCCGGACAAGAGAATGTTCTTGCCCGCGTGAAGGCTTCGTCAGTCCGATTATTTTGCAGCCAGCGCCCATGACCCCCACGTCGTCTTCCGCTCTTGAGACCCCTCCGTCCGACAGCACGCGCGAACGCGGCAGCGAACTGCCCGTGCTCGGCTTCGATTCCGCAACGGTGATGAACCGGATCGATGCGCTCGCCGAAAAACACGAAGGGCACGATGACGCGTTCCGTTCGGCAATGGCCCAGTTGCTGAAAGCCGAACTGGTGCGCGCCCGCGATGTCGCGCAGGCGGAACTGCTCAACGAGCGGCACGGCCGGCGCACCGCCGAGCGGCTGTGCGCGCTGCACGACGCCATCATTCGCATTCTCTACACGACGGCAACAAGGCATCTCTATCGCTCGCCGACGCCATCCGATTCCGAACGGATGGCGATCGTCGCCACCGGCGGTTACGGGCGCGGCCTGATGGCACCGGAATCCGACATCGATCTGTTGTTCGTGCTGCCCTACAAGCAGACCGCATGGGGCGAACAGGTCGCCGAAGTCATCCTCTATTGTCTCTGGGACATGGGGCTGAAGGTCGGCCACGCCACTCGCACCGTCAACGAGTGCATCCGTCAGGCGCTCGCCGACATGACGATTCGCACCGCGGTTCTCGAGAGCCGCTACCTGATCGGTGACCGGCATCTCTACGACGAGTTGATGGCGCGCTTCGACAAGGACGTGGTGCAGGGCACGGCGTCCGAATTCGTCGCCGCCAAGCTCGCCGAACGCGAGGAGCGGCTCACCCGCGCCGGACAGTCGCGCTATCTGGTCGAACCCAACGTCAAGGACGGCAAGGGCGGCCTGCGCGACCTGCACACGCTGTTCTGGATCGCGAAATACGTCTATCGCGTCCACGACGCCAGCGAACTCGTCAAGCGCGGCATTTTCGACGCCGCCGAATATCGCACCTTCCGCCGCTGCGAGGATTTCCTCTGGTCGGTCCGCTGCAACATCCACTTCCAGACCAACCGCGCGGAAGAGCGGCTGTCGTTCGACATCCAGCGCGAGATCGCGCAACGGCTCGGCTACACCGAACATCCCGGCATGCAGGATGTCGAGCGCTTCATGAAGCATTACTTCATGGTGGCGCGGCAGGTCGGCGGCCTCACCGCGATCCTGTGCGCCAAGCTGGAGGAACAGGAGGCCAAGCCCGCGCCGGTGCTCAACCGCGTCATGGCGCGGCTGCGGCCGCACAAGCGTCGCGGCAAGATCGCGGGCACCGAGGACTTCATCGTCGACAACGCCCGCATCAATCTCGCGGCTCCCAACGTCTTCAAGCACGACCCGGTCAATCTGATCCGCATCTTCCGCCTCGCGCAGAAGAACAATCTCGATTTCCATCCCGACGCGATGCGCGCGGTGACGCGTTCGCTCAACCTGATCACGCCGCAGGTCCGCGACAATCCAGACGCCAACGCCCTGTTCATGGAAATCCTCACTTCGCCGGACGCGGAGACGGTGCTGCGGCGCATGAACGAGACCGGTGTGCTCGGCCAGTTCATCCGCACCTTCGGCAAGATCGTGTCGATGATGCAGTTCAACATGTATCATCACTACACGGTGGACGAGCACCTGATCCGCTGCGTCGGCATTCTGCAAGAGATCGAGGCCGGGACCCACGAGGAGTTCACACTCGCCAACGACCTGTTCAAGAAAATCCGGCCCGAGCATCGCTCGGCGCTTTACATGGCCGTATTCCTGCACGACATCGCCAAGGGCCGGCCGGAAGATCACTCCATCGCGGGCGCGAAGGTCGCGCGGCGATTGTGCCCGCGCTTCGGCTTCAACGCCGCCGAGACCGAACTGATCGCCTGGCTCATTCAGGAGCACCTCACCATGTCCACGGTCGCACAATCGCGCGATCTGTCGGACCGCAAGACAATCGAGAATTTCGCGGCCGTGGTGCAATCGGTCGAGCAGATGAAGCTCCTCACCATCCTCACCACCGCCGACATCCGCGGCGTCGGCCCCGGCGTGTGGAACGGCTGGAAGGCGCAGCTCCTGCGCACGCTCTATTACGAAACCGAACCCGCACTGACCGGCGGCTTCTCCGAAGTCAATCGCGCACGCCGTGTCGATGTCGCGCATGACGAATTCCGCAACGCGCTGCGCGACTGGCCGGAAGCCGAACTCGACGCCTATATCGGCCGGCAATATCCGGCCTACTGGCTCAAGGTCGATCTGCCGCGCAAGATCAATCACGCGCGCTTCATCAAGAGCGCCGACGCCAGCGGCAAGAAGCTCGCGATCGAAGTCGGCTTCGAGGAAGGCCGCGCCGTCACCGAACTGACATTGCTCGCGCCGGACCATCCGTGGCTGCTGTCGATCGTCGCGGGCGCCTGCGCAGCCAACGGCGCCAACATCGTCGATGCGCAGATCTACACCACCACCGATGGTCTCGCACTCGACACCATCGCGATCTCCCGCGAGTACGACCGCAACGAGGACGAGGCCCGCCGCGCCTCGCGGATCGGCGAGATGATCGAGCAGGTTCTGGAAGGCAAGGTGCGCCTGCCGGAAGTGATGGCGCGCCGCACGCAGGCTCGCGCGAAAACCAAAGTGTTCGTGGTCGAGCCGGAGGTCGTCATCAACAACCAGTGGTCGGATGTCTACACCGTGATCGAGGTGACGGGCCTCGACCGGCCCGGCCTGCTCTATCAGCTCACCACCGCGATCTCGAAGCTCAGCCTCAACATCGGCTCGGCGCATGTCGCGACCTTCGGCGAACGGGTCCGCGACGTGTTCTATGTCACCGACCTGATGGGCGCGCAGATCACCGCGCCGACACGGCAGGCCGCGATCAAGCGGGCGCTGGTGCACCTTCTTGCCAATCCCGATGCCGCACGGGGCACGGCATAAGGCGGCCGAGTGCTAATGGCCGTTAACCAGCCGGTAACCTGCCCTTAAACCGCCGCCGTTAGCTTCCAACCCGGTCACCGGAGAGAGGCACGGACGCAAGCGGATGGCGCGGAAAAAATCAGGCGGACGCCGCGAACCGAAATTCGAGGGCAAGGCGTCCCTCGACGGCTTGCGCCTGAACCGCAGCGACCGCGTCGGTGACAACAGCGATTTCGAGGACGAGGACGAGCCGCCCGCGCGCCGCGAGAAGCCCGAACCGCGCGAACGCAAGGCGTCCACAAACAAGGCTTCCAAAGGCGGATCCCGCCGCGCCAGCAAAGCTCCTTTCCGCAAGCGCTTCGGCCGCATCGCCTATTGGGGCGTCGTTCTCGGCCTGTGGGCGATGATCGCCGCCGTCGGCGGCGTGATCTGGGTCGGCGCGCATCTGCCCTCGATCAGCTCGCTGGAAATTCCAAAGCGACCGCCGACGATCCAGATCGTCGGGACCGATGGTTCCGTGATCGCCACGCGGGGCGAGATGCCGGGCGCCAACGTCTCGCTGAAGGATCTGCCGCCCTATCTGCCGAACGCCTTCATCGCCATCGAGGACCGGCGGTTCTACTCGCATTTCGGTATCGACCCGATCGGCATCGCGCGCGCCGCCATCGCCAACATCCTGCATCGCGGCGTTTCGCAGGGCGGCTCCACGCTGACGCAACAGCTCGCCAAGAACCTGTTCCTCACGCAGGAACGCACGCTACAGCGAAAATTGCAGGAGGCTGAACTCGCGCTGTGGCTGGAGCGCAAATACAGCAAGAAGACAATTCTTGAGCTCTATCTCAACCGCGTCTATTTCGGCTCCGGCGCCTATGGCGTCGAAGCGGCGGCGCAGAAATATTTCGGCAAGCCCGCCAAGGACGTGACGCTGTTCGAGGCGGCAATGCTCGCGGGCCTCGTCAAGTCGCCGTCGCGGCTAGCGCCCAACCGCAACCCGGAAGGCGCGGAGAAGCGCGCCGACACTGTCCTCGCGGCGATGGTGGACGCCAAGCTGATCACGCCCGCGCAGCAGAAGGCCGCGCTCGCGCATCCGTCCTTTGCGGTGAAGCCGACCGGTGCGGGCACCATCAACTATGTCGCGGACTGGATCGGCGAGGTGCTCGACGATCTGATCGGTCAGGTCGATCAGAATATCGTGGTCGAAACCACCATCGATCCCAAACTGCAAGGCGTGGCGGAAACCGCCATCATCGACGAACTCGCCGCCAAGAGCGTGAAGTACAATGTCAGCCAGGGCGCGCTGGTTTCGATGACGCCGGACGGCGCGGTGCGCGCCATGGTCGGCGGACGCAACTACGCCGAGAGCCAGTTCAATCGCGCGGTCACCGCGAAGCGGCAGCCGGGCTCGGCGTTCAAACCCTTCGTCTATCTCACCGCACTGGAAGCGGGGCTGACGCCCGACACCGTACGTCAGGATGCGCCGATCGACGTCAAGGGCTGGAAGCCGGAGAATTACAGCCATCAGTATTTCGGACCCGTCACGCTGACGCAGGCGCTGGCGATGTCGCTCAACACCGTGGCGGTGCGGCTCGGCCTTGAAGTCGGCCCGCAGAATGTGGTGCGCACCGCGCACCGGCTCGGCATCGCCTCCAAGCTCGAGCCGAACGCCACGATTTCGCTCGGCACTTCGGAAGTGTCCCCGACCGAACTCGTCGGCGCTTACGCCACCTTCGCCAATAACGGCATCGCCGTCTCGCCGCACGTCATCATGCGCATCAAGGCCGCCGACACCGGCAAGGTTCTCTATGTGCGCCCGCCCGATCCCGCCTCGCAGGTGATCGATCCGCGCTACGTCGCGATGATGAACGGCATGATGCATGAGACGCTGGTGATCGGCACCGCGAAGAAGGCTGACATTCCAGGCTGGTACGCCGCCGGCAAGACCGGCACCAGCCAGGATTTCCGCGACGCATGGTTTGTCGGCTACACCGCGCATCTCGTCACCGGCGTGTGGCTCGGCAACGACGACAGTTCTCCGACCAGGAAGGCCACCGGCGGCGGCCTTCCGGTGGAAGTATGGACGCGGTTCATGCGCGCCGCGCATCAGGGCGTGCCGGTCGCGAACCTGCCGGTGCCGCAACCGGGCAATCCGGTCAGCGATTTCTTCCAGTCGTTCTCGCGCGGCGGCAACGCGCCAGCGCCGCAACAGCTTGGCCCGGCGCCATCGGATCAGGCCACCTATGCGAGGGAGCCATCGTATGGCGCGAGCCGCTATGCCCAGCCTGCTCCGTCGCGCGGCGGCAACCCTCGGCCTGCGCAAACCTCGGGACGGCCGGAAGCCGACGCCGGGTTGTCCGGCGGCGGCTGGCTGATGGATCGACTGTTCGGCGGTCGATAGGCTGAAGCGCGGCGCTTAGTCCTTGACGCCATAGCGGTGCAGATCGTTGCCATGGACATCGAGCCACTTCTTGGCGCGCTCGGTCTGCGGGCAGATTTTCCCGACCACGCGCCAGAACCGCGCCGAGTGATTCATCTCGACCAGATGCGCCACTTCATGCGCGGCGAGATAATCCAGCACGTACGGCGGCGCGAGGATCAGCCGCCACGAAAATGACAGCGCGCCCGCCGAGGTGCACGACCCCCAGCGGCTCGACTGGTCGCGGATCGAAATCCGCTTCACCTTCACGCCCAGCATCTCGGCGTAGTGGCTGGAAGCGCGCATCAGTTCCCGCCGCGCCTCGCGCTTGAGGAAATCGAGCACGCGGCGCTCCACATGTTCGACGCCGCCGGCCACGCACAAAATCTTCTCGCCGCTGTCGCGCGTCTCCGCCCAGACGGTGCCGCGTTCGCCGGCGCGATGCACGATCCTGTGCGCGACATGACGCAGCGGCAGCGAGGTTCCGGGCGAGAACGGCGCGGCCTTCGGCAATCCGCCGAGGCGCGCCGCGATCCAGGCGCCATGGCGCTGCGCGAAATCCTTCGCATCGGCCAGATTGCCGCGCGGAGGCATGGTCAGGATGGCTTCGCGGCGGCTCGGATGGATGCGCAAAGTATATCGCCTCGCGCGCCGGTGCCTTCGCAACTGAACCGCATAAATCGCGGCGCCGATTTTGACGGCGAGCGTACGAGGTTCGGTGGGACGGCGATAAAGAAGGGCGCGAAAAGCCATGTCAGGAGACCCGGGGACGAGAAGAAGGCCCGGATTCTGCCATATCCGCCGCCAGGGAAATCCGCTTTGGCTAAAACAAATCATTTGCCCAATATCTCGTGGGACTGGAGGGTTCCTCTCCCATATCAGGGGGCAAGGAACAGAGATTCGCTATTCATTTTTACCCTGAAACCCGGATTCCGTGGCGGCCCGTCTGGTCACTTTGATGCCACAGAATTTAAGCGTGGAAAATGATAAGGATTCAATAACTTACGCCCGCGAAGGAGCACCCGGCGGCGCTCCGGAGCCAGAAATGGCCGCCAAATCGGCACTTCCTGCGAATCCTGCTCGCAACTGGGCTATTCGGCGGCGACCCTGGGGCTCGCGGCGGCGGGAACCGAGACGATGAAATCGGCGATCCGGGGCAGAATCTCGGCGCGGAACCGCGAGCCGTTGAAGACGCCGTAGTGGCCGACGCCCTTCTGCATGTAATGCACCCGCCGCTCGGCCGGAATCGAGGTGCAGAGGTCGTGCGCCGCTTCCGTCTGGCCCAAACCCGAGATGTCGTCGTTCTCGCCTTCCACCGTCATCAGCGCGACACGATGTATTTTCGACGGATCGACCCGCGTGCCGCGATGCATCAGCTCGCCCTTGGGCAGCGAATGCTTCACGAACACCTCCTCGACGGTCTGGAGGTAGAATTCCGCGGTCAGATCCATCACAGCGAGATATTCGTCATAGAATTCGCGGTGCTTGTCGACGAGATCGCCGTCGCCCTTGACCAGATTGTCGAACAGCTTCTTGTGCGCCTCGAGATGGCGGTCGAAATTCATGCTGACGAATCCGGTCAGTTGCAGGAAGCCCGGATAGACATCGCGCATGAAGCCGGGATGCGGAAACGGCACCCGGCTGATGACGTTGTTGCGGAACCACTCCATCCCCTTTTCGGCGGCGAGATTGTTCACCGCGGTCGGATTGCGCCGCGTGTCGATCGGGCCGCCCATCAGGATCATGGACGCCGGCACGAACGGATCGTTGCGCGCCTCCATCACCGAAACCGCCGCGAGCACCGGCACCGAAGGCTGACAAACCCCCACGACATGCACGTTTCCGCCAAGCGCATGCAGCATCTCGATCACGTAGTCGACGTAATCGTCGAGATCGAAGCGTCCCATCGCCAGCGGCACCATGCGCGCATCGACCCAGTCGGTGATGTAGACCTCGTGATTGGGCAGGAACGCTTCCACCGTGCCGCGCAGCAACGTCGCGTAGTGGCCCGACATCGGCGCCACGATCAGCACGCGCGGCTGCGGCTCGCGCAGCGGCCGCAGAAATTTGCGCCGGAAATGCAGCAGGCGGCAGAACGGCTTTTCCCAGACCGTCCTGATTTCCACCGGCGTCGAGACGCCCTGCACCTCGGTATGGTCGATGCGCCATTCCGGCTTGCCGTAACGGCGCGTGGTGCGCTCGAACACTTCGCAGCCCGCCGCGATCGATTTGCCGATCTCGGTGCCCGCCAGCGGATTGAGCGGGCTCTGGAACATCAGCTTGGTGGCGTCGGCGAAAGCGCGTGCCGGGCTGAGAGACGCCTGCCCCATTTCGTACATCCAGTACATCGGAGAGACGACAGGCGCGCCCACATCCTCTGGCAAAGACGGCGGCCGCCCGAATTCTCCAATCGGCATCGCGAATCCTTTCGATTTTGCGCTGCAATAGCATGATGGCAGCATTCCGCTGCGTCAATCCGCCGTATGGAGTGACGGCCGGCTTTCTCAACCTTAATCATGCCTGCCCCAGGCACTTGGAACTTTCCGCAATCGAGGGTTGACGTATAAATGACGCTCATGGGCGATACCCTCCATTCGGATTTCCGGCACCCTCGGCCGGACGTGCGCCTGCACACCATCCTGCGCCTGCGCTGGCTGGCGGTTCTCGGGCAACTGGCAGCAATCTTTATCGTGGTGCAGGGCTTCGACTTCGAAGTTCCGATCCTGCCCTGCCTCATCGTCATCGGCCTTTCGGCAGGCCTGAACCTCGCTTTGCAAATCGCCTACGCGCCGACCCACCGGCTCGACCCGGTGTTCGCCGCCGCGTTGCTGGCCATGAACATCGTCGAGCTCGCGGCGCTGCTGATGCTGACGGGCGGGTTGCAGAACCCGTTCTCGTTCCTGTTCCTCGCGCCGGTGCTGATCTCGGCGACGGCGCTGCCGACCCGCTACACCATCGCGCTCGGGCTGCTGGCCGCGACCTGCGCCACCCTTCTCGGCTTCTTCCATCTGCCGCTGCCGTGGAACGGCGACGAGCCGCTGGTGCTGCCGCCGACCTACATGCTCGGCGTCTGGTTCTCGATCATCATGGCGCTGGTGGTGACGAGCCTCTACGCCTTCCAGGTGACCGAGGAAGCCCGCAAGCTCTCCGACGCGCTCGCGGCCACCGAACTTGTCCTCACCCGCGAGCAGCACCTCACCCAGATCGACGGCCTCGCAGCAGCCGCAGCCCACGAACTCGGCACACCGTTGTCGACCATCTTCCTGATCGCCAACGAGTTGCAGAACGCCGCGAAGGACCGGGCGCCGGACGATCCGCTGATCACCGACGTCGCCACAATTCGCGAGCAGGCGAAACGCTGCCGCGACATCCTCGCCAAGATCACCCAGCTTTCATCGAGCGGCGCGCCGTTCGACCGCATGCCGCTGACCAACCTGATCGAGGAGGTGGTGGCGCCGCATCGCGAATTCGGCATCGACCTGAAAATCCGCATCGCCGACGGCAGCCCGCCCGAGCCGGTCGGCCTGCGCAATCCGGCGGTGCTGTACGGCATCGGCAATCTCGTCGAGAACGCGGTCGATTTTGCCCGCGACGCGGTGGGGGTGAATGCCTGGTGGAGCCGGGAGCAGGTCGACATCGTCATCTCCGACGACGGCCCGGGCATCCCGCCCGATCTGCTGAAGAAGATCGGCGAGCCCTATCTCTCCCGCCGGGCGGCCGGGGACAGCCGGAGCGGCCATCGCGGTCTGGGCCTCGGGGTGTTCATCGCCCGGACCCTGCTGGAACGAACCGGCGCCAAGGTCGGTTTCTCCAACCGGCCGTTCCCGGATCATGGCGCGATCGTCACCATTTCCTGGCCGCGCGAGCGCTTTGAAACCGGTGTCAGCGGGCCCACTTAAGGGCTAAGCTCCGGTGAGGCGTTCTGACGCAGGGGCCCGACATATTGCCGGATCAATTTGGAATAGGATGACCATGGACAAAGGAAAACCCATGTACGCAGCCACCCAATCGTCTTCCTATCAGTTGCCTGTCGAGCCCGCGCCCCGCACCCTGCTGATCGTCGAGGACGACAAGGCCTTTCTCGAGCGGCTGTCGCGCGCCATGGAAACTCGCGGGTTCACCGTCACGAGCTGCGACAACGTCCCCGAGGGCCTCGCGGCCATCGAACAGTCGCCTCCCGCCTTCGCGGTGGTCGATCTGCGCGTCGGCGACGGCAACGGGCTCGACGTCGTGGCGGCGCTGCAAAGCAAGCGGCCGGGCGCCCGCGCCATCGTGCTGACGGGCTACGGCAACATCGCCACCGCGGTCACCGCGGTGAAGCTCGGCGCGGTCGATTACCTCGCCAAGCCTGCGGACGCCGACGAAGTCGCGGCCGCGCTGCTCGCGGTCGGCGGCGCCAAGTCGGAATTGCCGCAGAACCCGATGTCGGCCGACCGGGTGCGGTGGGAGCACATCCAGCGGATTTACGAAATGTGCGACCGCAACGTCTCGGAGACCGCGCGGCGGCTGAACATGCATCGCCGCACGCTCCAGCGCATTCTGGCCAAGCGCGCACCGCGCTAAGCCTGACGTCAGAACCGAATTCGTCATCCGGCCCGTTCGCAGCGGGCCGGAACTTTTTTGGGCCGCTCCGCGTTGCACCGGTGAATTCAGGGAGCAACCGAGCGTCCATGCGCAAAGCCCGCCATATCGACATCTCGACACGCCTCGAAGCCACCAAGCGCCTCGGCCTGTTGGAGGACTATCGCGTGGACTGGGACAAGCCGCTGGGCGCGCCCCGCATCACCGTGCGCGGCCGTCCCGCCTATCCCGCGCAGATCACCAAGAATTATATCGCCGACCTTCTCTCCGAACTGGTGACGGCGCGCGAGATCGTCGTCACGCGGCCCTCCAGGGCTTGAGACCATCCGCGAGCGGGCCATGATCCACGATCTCATCCGCGAAGCGACCCACACCTCCCACCGGCGGCTCGACCTCGCGCTGTCGTGGCTCGACCTCAGCAAGCCCCGCTATTACGCGAGCTTCCTGCGCGGGCAGGCCGAGGCGCTGTTCCCCATCGAGACCGCGCTCGAGCGCAACGGCGTCGCGTTCATCCTGCCCGACTGGCCACGCCGCGCGCGCTCCGCAGCACTCGAACACGACCTGATCGTGATGGATGCCTCCTGCGATCCGCTGCCGGAACCGCAATTCGAGAATCCCGCGCAGATGTTCGGAGCGGTCTACGTGCTGGAGGCGTTGCGCATGGGCGCGCGGGTGATGCTGTCGCGTCTCGCGCAATATCCCGACTCCTGCTCGATCGGCGCGACGAAATATCTGCGGCACGGTTTTGGCCAGCGGCTGTGGCCGACATTCCTCGACGCACTGGAAACCCATCCCGCCGCGCTGAACGATCCGCAGTCCGTGGTGCAAGGCGCGCAGATCGCCTTCGGCATGTTCGAGAGCGCGCTGGTGCCGATCGTCAGCACCGCCGCCGAATAATCCGAAAGTCCGCTTCAGGCTCGCTCAAAAATCCACTCAAAAAACCCCTTGGCCGGGCGCGGAAAATACGCTTTGTGGCCGCATGACCGAACAGACCATTGAGGCGCCCAAAGCCGGCGCCAGCATCATTCCCGTCACGCCGTTCCAGCAGAACTGCATGTTGCTGTGGTGCGAGCAGACCAAAAAGGCCGCGGTGGTCGATCCCGGCGGCGACGTGCTCGACATTCTCAACGCCATCAAGCGGGCCGGGGTCAAGGTCGAGCACATCTGGCTCACCCATGGCCATGTCGATCATGTCGGCGGCGCCGATGAACTGCGCGAGCATCTCAAGGTGCCGATCACCGGCCCGCACATCGCCGACAAGTTTCTTCTCGATCATGTCACGGACAGCGCGCGGCGCTATGGCCTCACCGGCCTGCGCAACGTGGAGCCCGACACCTGGCTGAACGAAGGCGACAGGGTCAGCGTCGGCGAACTGACGTTCGATCTGCTGCATTGCCCCGGCCACTCGCCGGGCAGCATGGTGTTCTTCAACCCGGACATGAAATTCGCGATCATGGGCGACGTGCTGTTCAACGGCTCGATCGGACGTACCGATTTGCCGGGCGGCGATCACGAAACGCTGCTGGCCTCGATCCGCGACAAGGTGCTGCCGCTCGGCGACGAGGTCGGCTTCATCTGCGGCCACGGCCCCGGCTCGACCATCGGCCAGGAGCGGCTGAGCAATCCGTTCCTCACCGGCATGGCCTGATCGCGTTTCAACCCATCGCGGCCTTGAGCGCGACCGCCGCCGAGGCATAGCCGCCGCGCGCGCCGTCGACGAAATGGAAATGACCGGCGCCCGCCGCCGCCAGCGTGAAGCATGTCATCAGTGCCGCGTCCTGCCGGTGCAGGCCGTAACGGATCGTGCCCGCTTCCGCCGCGCGCGCCAGCAGCTTTTCGATCGCATTTGCGGTCTGCGGCGGACAATCGATCACCATGCGCAGGCCGTCGTCATATTTCCGGAAGTCCGAATTCTCCACCACCTGCTGTAGATAGGTCCGCATCGCGTATCTACCGATGCGAACTGGAGAGCGCGCCATCCCAACAAGCCAGAGCGCACCCAGCGACGCCACGCCGCGACGCCACCACAGCGGCCCGCGACGCCACGCGCGTGCGACATAATCCGCGCCCGGCGAAGGCCAGCGGCGCGGCGGGCCTTGCGGCGGAATCGGACGGCCACCCTCCGGACTCATCTCCACCAGCGCCAACATTCTTTCGATCACCGCGCGGAATGCGGATTTGTTATCGCCATGCGGCACCACGAGAATCGACAACATCACCCCGCGCGCCGACAGGATTTCGGAAAAATGACAGGACAGACCGGTGAGATCGGGATGGCTGCCGCGCGGCGCTTGCGGCACCGCGAACGCACCGCGCTTCATCGCGGCATCGGCCCATCTCAAACCGCCGCCCTCGAACATCGCATAAGAGACATGGGGCGACGGCGCATAGCGCGCCACGCGCACATCGAGCCCTGCCGCACGGATCGCCTCAACCGGAACGAGCGCCACGCGCATGGTGAGATGCAGCGCCTCATCCACCCAGGCCGCCGTTTCCGCAAGCACGCGCGCGGCGATCTCGCGGTCGGCTGCCGCCACCGCGAAACTCGCGCCGTCGCCGCCGAACACGAACGGAAAATCCCGCAGCTCCATCGCATTGGTCATGGCCGCGATCACCGCAGCGCCCGCCATGTTGACGGCCTTGTAACGCCGATTGGCGATCGCATCGGTCGAACGCACGATGTCGGCCGTGCCGATCAACCAGCCCTCCGGCAGCGGACGATACAGCGACGGCTCCATCAGGCGGCCGAAATCATCGAATGCCGGAATGCCGGAATAGAACGCGGCATCTTTGTCCCGATTCATACCGTTCCGCTCCGGCTCATGCTTCTGTCTCATTTGGATCATCGGCCCGGTCTGCTACCAAGTCCGCCTTACCAACGATAGTGAGATCACGCGTGAGTGAATTGTTCGCACCCTGGCAGTTGGGCCAGCTCGCTTTGCCCAACCGCATTGTCATCGCACCGATGTGCCAATACTCCGCCAAGGACGGCAGCGCCACCGACTGGCACATGATCCATCTTGGCCATCTGGCGTTGTCCGGCGCGGGACTCCTCATTCTGGAAGCGACCGGCGTGTCGCCCGAGGGCCGCATCTCGCCGCAGGATCTCGGACTTTACTCCGATGCCAATCAAGCGGCGCTGGCGCGCGTGCTTCATGCGGTGCGCGTCTATTCGCCGATCAAGGTCGCGATCCAGCTCGCCCATGCCGGGCGCAAGGCCTCGACCAAGGTGCCATGGGAAGGCGGCGGACAGATTCCGCCGGGCGGGAAAAATGGCTGGCAGACCGAGGCCCCCTCCGCGCTCGCCTTCGCGGCAGGTGAAAATCCGTCGGCCGCGCTCGATGCGCAGGGGCTTGCACGCGTGCGCGACGATTTCGTGCGCGCGGCGCAACGCACCGCCGAACTCGGCATCGACGGCATCGAGATTCACGCCGCGCATGGTTATCTGCTGCACCAGTTCCTGTCGCCGCTGTCCAACGCACGCACCGATCAATATGGCGGCAGCCTTGAGAACCGGATGCGGTTTCCGCTCGAGGTCTTTGACGCGGTACGCGCGGCATTCCCGGCGGACAGGCCGGTCTGGGTCCGCCTCTCCGCGACCGACTGGGCCGACGGCGGCTGGGATGTCGAAAGTTCTGTCGCTTTCGCGAAGCAATTGAAAATCCGCGGCTGTCCCGCGATCCATGTGTCCAGCGGCGGACTGACGCCGGCGCAACAGATCAAGCTCGGCCCCGGCTATCAGGTCGCGTTCTCCGAGCGCATCCGCACCGAGGCGAACATTCCCACCATCGCGGTCGGTCTCATCACCGAGCCTCGGCAGGCGGAAGAGATTCTCAAAAAGGGGCAAGCCGACGCCATCGCGCTCGCCCGCGCCGCGCTGTACGATCCGCGCTGGCCGTGGCACGCCGCGGCCGAACTTGGCGATCACGTTCACGCGCCGCCGCAATATCTGCGCTGCGCCCCGCACGGCCATTCGGATTTGTTCAACGCGCCTTAAAGGCGACCGGCATGCCCACAACCTATCGCCTGCTCGGACCTGACGGCACGCTTTATGACAGCCCGACACCCGGCCTGTTCGGCGGCCATAAAAAGCAGCGCATCTATGGCCGCCTCGACTGCCGCACCGCTGTCCGTGCGCTGACAAAGGGCGATACCTACCGGCGGCATCGCGTGTTCTTCGCCGACGAGGCGAGCGCGATTGCGGCCGGATACCGTCCTTGCGCGGTCTGCCTGCCGACCCAATATCGAGCATGGCGCGCACGAACGGCGTGACGCACGCAACGCAGCCCATGAGGACCGCTTATGTCTCCGGTTTCGCTTCTCCTGAACATTCTCTGGATCGTGCTCGGCGGCTTCTGGATGGCGGTCGGCTGGATGGTCGCGGCCGTGCTGATGGCGATCACCATCATCGGCATTCCATGGGCGCGCGCGGCGATGAATATCGCGGGCTACACGCTGTTTCCGTTCGGCCAGCGCGCAATGTCGCGTGAGATCGTCACCGGCCGTTCCGATGTCGGCACCGGGCCGCTCGGGGTGATCGGCAATATCATCTGGTTCATCCTCGCCGGCTGGTGGCTGGCGCTGGGGCATCTCGGCACCGCGCTGCTGATGGCCATCACCATCGTCGGCCTGCCGTTCGCGTGGGCGCATCTCAAGCTCGCGGGTATCGCGCTGTGGCCGATCGGCAAGACCATCGTCCCGGCGTGACCCTCAGGTTCGCGTTGCCCGAAGCCGCGCGATCCGGTACAGGAACGTCAGGCACCCGTAGCTCAGCTGGATAGAGCGTTGCCCTCCGAAGGCAAAGGTCACACGTTCGAATCGTGTCGGGTGCGCCAATTAATTCAATGATTTAGATGGAAGGCTCCGCGCGCCGTTCGATGCGGCGGCAGGCGCGTCCTCAAGCCGTGCGCGCAGCGCGCGGGCGAAATGGTGCACATTCGGCTCGCGCAAAGAGTCGCCGTGGACGCCGGGCACCAGATCGACGGTGTAGGAATCGCCGTAGATCTGGTCGTAACGCTCCAGTCTGCTCTCGAACCGCCGCATCGGATTGAGGAAGCCATCTTCCGAATAGAAGAGCGCGATGGGACCAGGATAGGCGAACAACCGGAACTGCTCGATGACGACGAACAGTTTCGGCGGCCGATGACGCTCCGCCAGCCGCAGCGCCATCTCGCGCATGATCAGGCTGCCCTGACAAACGCCCGCCATCACAATCTCACCGCCGTCTAACAGGGGCAGCATCTCCTGAAGATAATATTCGGCCAATGCGCCCACCTGCGCTTCGCTGTACTCCATCACGAGATGGCCCGAGCGCATGCCGTGCACGGAAAAATCCGGCCCCAATGCATGCGCTAGCATCTCGATTTCCTCATCGAGTTGCGCGCAAATGAATAATTGGTAGCGGGCGCGCGGCGAAATGTGCGACATGATGAGCGAACCTGGCGTCCTGCGCTCGCCGCTCCAGTCGAACGTCAACTGTTTCAGCCGCTTGTAGAGCAGCCCGCTTTCGAACGATCCATCGGCGGGCATGTCGCCGGATTTCTCCTGCGTCATGGTTTCGATGGCGGCCGCCATGTCCAGCGCGTTGAGGCCGGCGTGAAACGCGCCGGGAGGCACCCGCACACCGAACGTCCGCTCGACCTCCTCGATCATCAGCAAAAATTGCAGCGAGTCGCCGCCAAGGCGATGGAACGAATCGTACACACCTATATCGAATTCCGGCGCCAGCACGGTTTTCCAGATCGCGAGCAGTTTCTGCTCGGGCTTCGTCTCAGGCGCAGTATAGACCGCGCGACTCATCGCGCGCCGGCCGAAATTCGCCAGCGCCCAGTTCCGGTCTTTCTTGCCACTCGGCGTCAGACGGATTTCCGGCACCTCGATGATCTGCCTCGGCAGCATCGCCTCCGAAAACCACGATGCCAGTCGCGCGCGGATCGATGGCAGGTCGGCGTCCGCCTCCAGCACGACGAAAGCGACCAGATCCTTCTGCTCGCGGACGGTTCGGACACAAACAACGGCGTCGCGCACGCCGGGAGCTTCCCGCAGACGGGACTCGATCTCCTCAAGTTCGATCCTGTTGCCGTTGATCTTGATCTGGTTGTCGGCGCGGCCGAGATAGAGCAGGCGGCCCCAACGGTCTTTGCGAACCATGTCGCCGGTGCGGTACAGGACGCTTTCGCGCCCCGCCCGATGCCTTGTGACGAAACTGTTCGAGCTCCCCTCGGTGCCCGCGATATAACCGCGCGCGACGCCCGGCCCCTCGAGGCAAAGCTCGCCGATCTCGCCCTTCGCGACCGGCACGAGGTTTTGATCGAGCACGAGGGTGCGCACATGTCCCAACTGCCGCCCGATCGTCACCGGCCGCTTTCTGCGGCACAAAGCAGCGGTCGCATAGATCGTCGCCTCGGTCGGACCATAGGCGTTGACAAGATGCTGGCCCCTCGCCCATCGCCGCACCAGAATGTCCGGCAAGGCCTCGCCCACCGAAACGATGCATTTCAGCGAGCGCAGCGTCTGCACCGGAACGCTCATCAGGATGCTCGGCGTCACCGACAGATGGGTGATTCTCCTGTCGTTGATGAAATCGGCCAGGCGTTGCCCGACCAGCGGCCTGATCCAGTCGGTCACAACTGCCTCTGAGCCGCCCGTGAGCGACATCCAGATTTCGCCAAGCGAGATGTCGAAACTGATCGAGGTGTTGATCGACACCCGCGCGCCGGGCCTGACCTTGAATCGTCTTGTGATGTCCTTACACAACAAAAACAGCGAGCGATGGGATATCGCGATCCCCTTCGGCTTGCCGGTCGAACCCGACGTGAAGCAGATATAGGCAGCATCTCCGCCGCGCGGCGCGAGGCTTTCCAGCGATGGCTCTCCGAACAGCGTCTCTTGCAACAGCCGCTCGATATAGCAACGCCTCACGCCGAAGGCCGGCAGATCGTGCGCGGATTGCGACCGTGTCAGCAGCACCGGCGCATGCGAGGCTCTGAGCATGTATTTCACCCGCTCGGGCGGCAGGCTCGCATCGAGCGGGAGATAGACGCCGCCGATTTTCGCGATGGCGACGATCGCGATGATCAATTCGACGGACGATGGCAGCGATACCCCCACCGTCGCACCGGGCTCGACGCCCCGTTCCAGCAAAACCACCGCGAACCGGGACGCTGTGAGATCCAGTTCGCGATAACTCAGCGTTCCGGCCTCGCCGGACACGGCGGGCGCATCGGGGTTACGTCTGACATGGCGATTGAAGAGATCGAGCACGGTCTTCGGGCGGGCGCGGCCGAGCCAGTCGGTGTCGCGTTCCCCATCGTCGGCCTCCGGAACCGAAAAAGCCCGCACCTTCCCGTTCGCGGATGGAGTTTCATTCGCGGCACCGGGTAGCGCGCCTGATTGCGATTGCGGCTCCAAAGCGAATCCACCTTTTGCGAAATCCGCCACCGCCTGCCGGATGTTGCCCGCACCGGCAACAATCAGCGTGTCGCCCCTTGAGGCAAGGCTCGATACGTTCCGCAGCAATTCTCCGGCATCGGGGAAGGCGAGCACTGTCTTCCCGGCCTCGCGCAATGCGTCCGCGAGATGATGGACGCTGACGCCGGACGTGTTCTTTTCACCAGCTCCGTCGATTTCAACGAGGCCAACGCGGTCGAATCCTTTCAGCACCTCGACATATTCAGCGAACAGACGCCGCGTGCGCGAATAGAGCTGCGGCTGAAACGCGAGACAAAGACTCCCGGAATGAGCGGCGGCCAGCTTCGCTGTTTCCAGGCAGGCCCTCAGCTCCGTCGGGTGATGCGCATAGTCGTCGATCAAACGAAGGCCATGGACCTCTCCATGCATCTGCCATCGCCGCGATACGCCGGTGAACTGCTCGAAACCGCGCCGGATCGCCGCGAACGGCACGTCGAGCGCGAGACACGCGGCAACGCACGCCAGCGCATTGCCGACCATGTGCCGGCCCGGCACCTTCAGCCGCAGCGCTCCAAGTTCCGCGCCATGGGCGATGACGGAGAATGTCGAGCCGCTGCCGTCCATTGCGATATCCGCGGCATGAACATCACACTCGGCCGAAAGGCCGAATGTCGTGACCGGCACCGATGCGGCGGCCGCGGCGTCACGCGCCCGCGCGTCCTCGCCGTTGACGATCAGCGCGCCACCGTCGCGGATTCGCCCGGCGAAATCCCGGAATGCGCCGAGCAACTTTTCCACCGAGCCATAATGCTCGATGTGGTCGTCGTCGATATTGAGGATCAGCGCGATGTCCGGCGATAATGGCGCGAGATTCTGGAACGCCTCGCAGGCCTCGAACACGAAGATATCCGAGGCGCCGCGCCGCCCCTGGGCATTGTCGAGACATGGCGAAGGCGCCCCGACGATATGGGAGGCGTCATGACCGCCGGCCCGCAGAATATTCGCGATCATCGTCGTAGTGGACGATTTGCCGTGCGAACCGGAGACCGCCACCGCGCGCGAGCCTTCGAGCAGCCGCCCGAGGCATTGCGCGCGCTTGACCATCGGAAGATCGCGTATCCGCGCTTCGGCAAGCTCCGGGTTCGAGAACGGGACGGCGTCGCTGTAGACCACCATTCCGGCGCCGTTGATGTGATCCGAACGGTGGCCGTGAAAGACCGTCGCGCCTTTCTGTTCGAGAGGACCACCGCGCGTCGCATTGAGGTCGCTGCCCGTCACCGTCTTGCCGAGGCCGAGCAGATATTCGGCAAGCCCGGTCATTCCGGAGCCGTTGATGCCGATCAGATGAATGTGCTGGGGGAGAGAGTCGCGCACTTAAAAGCCCTCGATGTCCCCTTTGAGGGCATATGCGCCGATCGACCGCAATTCCTTCATTACGAAATGACGCCCCACCGGCGACGTCCACCATTCATCCAGCGGCGGATCGTCCGCGGCGTAGGACGGCCGCATGACGTAGCGCAGATGCGCCGGCCAGACCTTGAGAGCGGTCATCAGCGCGCGCCGCATGTGATAGGGCTTCGCGGTCAGGGAAACCGTGTGGATATTGGTCCAGCCGAACGTGGCCTCGATCATCCTTGCGGAGAAGACAAAATTCTCCAGCGTGTTGCTGGAGCGATCCTCCACCCAGATCGCTTCCGCGGGAACACCGCGCTCAATCGCCAGACGCTGATAGATCCTGCTTTCCGGCTCAGCCTTGTTTTTCCTGAAAGGTCGCCATCGCCGGGGCTTGGGTCCCTTTCCGGAAATCCATATCCGCTTCGTCAGCCCGGCCTTGAACAGATCAATCGCCGGATCGATGTTTGAAGGCGTGGCGCTGCCCAGAACAAAACTCAAATCGACAGGCTGTGGCTCATCCTCGAGATGCAGGAAACGCGCGACGGCCGCCCGGACCTCTGCAACGCGTATGTCGCGGCTTGACTCCATCGGAGCCTCTCCCGTTACCGCATGACCGGCAGGCACAGCACAATCCTCCGTGTGTCCTTGCCGCTATCGACGGTTCGCAACGCTTCAGGTTTAATGTGAGAGCGTATCATGTGCCTGATTGGGGATTGAGTGCCGCGTTTCAATTCACGGATAAGCCGCCGTGCCTTTATAGCATCTGCCGCCGGCGTTGCTACTTTCGCGGCGAGGGCGGCCGAGCCGCTCCCTTCCCTCGCCTCCGACGTTGCATCCCTGTTGATGGTCGGCTTTGCCGGATCGACCCCCGATTCGCCCTCCGCCATCCGGCTGGCCCGGCACATCCGTCATGGCCATGTCGGCTCGGTCTTGTTCGTCCAGGATAACGTCGGGTCCAATCGCGATCTTGAGGACCTGGTCGCAGGCTTCAAGGCCGCGCGCCCCCGCCTGCGCCTCGCCATCGATCACGAAGGAGGCCTTGTCCAGCGGCTGATCCCGATTCACGGATGCCGTCGCCTTCCAAAGGCGTTCGACATTCCGGGGAGCATGAGCCCGTCCGAGGCACTCGATCTGTACACGCAGGCCGGCGCCGAATTTGCCGCGACCGGTTTCAACATCAACCTCGCGCCTGTGGTCGATATCTATGCGCCCGGAAACCCGGCGATCGCGAAATTCGGGCGCGCTTTTTCGTCTGACCCGAATGTCATCGCCGGCTATGCGCGCGCCTTCGTCGATGGCTTCCGTGCCTCGCGCATCGTCTGTGCCCTGAAGCACTTTCCCGGCTACGGAAACGTCATGGAAGACAACCACGACGAGCTTCCCGACATCACCAAAACCTGGTCGGCCCGCGATCTGGAGCCATACACCGCACTCCTGAACAATGGCCGCACCGACCTCATCATGGGCACGCATCTGAAACTGACCTCGCTGGATCCGCTGCTGCCCACGACGCTGTCCCGCAAAGTCACGACAGGACTGCTGCGCGAGAAACTGCGCTTTGCGGGCGTCATCATGACCGACGACATCGACATGGCCGCGCTTGCCAAAAACATGGACCGCAAAGCGGCGTTCATCGCCGCCCTCGCGGCGGGCAACGATCTGATCATGGCCAAGAACGTCACCGATCACGATCCGAATTTTCCGCTGCATGCTTTGAAATGGGTGGAGGAGGCCATCGCGGGCGGCATCCTGTCGCGCGAGGCCATCGCCGCCTCCGCGCGCCGCGTCGAAGCCCTGCCCGTTGCGATCTGAGCGTCGCGCGCGCGGCCAGATAGTTCTGGCGTCCCGACAATATATAGTTTAATATATTGTATATTGACGAATCCCGTGGGGTTTCATGAGCGCCGTGAAAATCACCGACCGCCTGACGGTCGCGAGCCAGCCCGATATCGGCAGCATCGCCGGTCTCGCGAAAGACTACGCTGCCCTGATCAACCTCCGCCCCGATGGCGAGGAAGCAGCCCAGCCCGGCAACCGTGCGGAGCATGCAGCGGCCACCGATGCCAGGCTCGGCTACGCGTTCCTGCCGGTCACGGGCTCGACGATCACCGAGGCCGATGTCCGCGCCTTCCAGCACGCGATGAATTCAGCCGACGGCCCGGTTTACGCCCATTGCAAGGGCGGCACGCGGGTGCTGACGCTCTACGTTCTCGGCGAGGTTCTCGACGGGCGAATGCGGCGCGAGGAAGTCGAGACCTTCGGCAAGGCGCGCGGTTTCGATCTCTCTCGCGCCGCGCGCTGGCTCGCGCGCCATGACGCCTGCAAGCCAGCAGTGAAAGGATTTTACGACGTCCGCACCGGCAGCATCCAGTATGTCGTGTCCGACCCCGCGGCCAAACGCTGCGCCATCATCGATCCGGTCTATGATTTCGATGAAAAGTCCGGCGCGACGGGCACCGCGAATGCCGACGCGATCCTCGCCTACATCGACAGCGAGGGATTGACGGTGGAATGGATTCTCGACACCCACCCTCACGCCGACCACTTCTCCGCCGCGCATTATCTCAAGGGCAAGACCGGGGCTCCGACAGCGATCGGCGCGCATGTCACCGACGTGCAGAAGCTCTGGAAGGCCATCTACAACTGGCCCGAACTCCAGACGGACGGTTCGCAGTGGGACCGCCTGTTCAATCAGGGCGACACGTTCAGGATCGGCACTATCGAGGGACGCATCCTGTTCTCGCCGGGCCACACCCTGGCCTCGATCACCTATCTGATCGGCGATGCGGCCTTCGTGCACGATACGATCTTCATGCCGGACTCCGGCACGGCGCGGACCGATTTTCCCGGCGGCAGCGCGCAGACATTATGGGCTTCGATCCAGCAGATTCTGGCGCTGCCCGACGACACGCGCCTGTTCACAGGCCACGATTATCAGCCTCACGGACGCCATGCCCGCTGGGAGAGCACGGTCGGCGAGCAAAAGCACGCCAACCCTCACCTTGCCGGAATTAATGAGGCCGCCTTCATCCGGCTGCGCGAAGCACGCGACAGAACGCTGCCGATGCCGAAGCTCATTCTGCACGCGTTGCAGGTCAACATTCGCGGCGGCCGCCTTCCCGAACCGGAAGCCAACGGCAAACGCTATCTCAAATTTCCGCTCGATGCGCTGGAGGGTTCGGCATGGTGAGCCGCGCGGGAGCGGCGGCGCGGGTTCTCGCGCGGCCGATGGATATCGAGGCCAACGCCAACGAGGCGGCGGCGCTTCTGAAAACCCTGAGCCATCCGGGACGGCTCGCGCTCGCCTGCGCGCTGGCCGAAGGCGAATATTCCGTGGGCGCGCTGGAGGAGCGGGTCGGCATCCATCAGCCGAGCCTGTCGCAGCAGCTCGGCATCCTGCGCGACGCCGGCGTGGTCAAGACGCGGCGCGAGGCCAAGCAGATCTTCTATCGGTTGACGGAGGCCAAGGCGGCGCAACTGATCGAAGCCCTGCATGATATCTACTGCCGGAAAGGAAAACGGAGATGATGTCCTATTGGCCATCGCTCGCTGGCGGCATGCTGATCGGCCTGTCCGCCATGCTGCTGCTGTTTATCAACGGCAGGATCGCGGGCATCAGCGGCATCGTCGGACGGCTTCTCGGCGGCCAGCAGATCGGAACGAATGCCGCTTTCGTTGCCGGGCTTCTATGCGGGCCGTGGCTTTATGCGGCCATGACCGGGCACCTGCCGCCGGTGACGATTGCCGCGTCGGCTCCCGTTCTCGTGTTGGCCGGGCTTCTCGTCGGCATCGGCACCCGCATGGGATCGGGTTGCACCTCGGGTCACGGCATTCTGGGGCTGGCGCGATTCTCGAAGCGCTCGCTCGTCGCGACGTCGATTTTCCTCGCGACGGGAATAGCCGTCGCCACCATCATGGGGGCATTGCGATGAACGCCATGCTTCGCCTTCTCGTCGCTCTCGCGGCAGGCGCGATATTCGGATTCGGATTGTCGATGTCCGGCATGGTCGATCCCGCGCGCGTGATCGGCTTTCTCGATCTCGCAAGCGGCCACTGGGACCCGAGCCTCGCTTTCGTGCTCGGCGGCGCGCTTCTTGTCGCACTTCCCGGCATGGCGCTCCAGCGCAGGATGACACGGCCCGCGCTCGATGATTGCTTCCATCTTCCAACAACCACCATCATCGATCCCCGGCTCATTGCCGGTTCTGCCGTTTTCGGAGCGGGCTGGGGACTCGCCGGCTTCTGTCCCGGTCCCGCGGTCGCGTCGCTTTCGATCGGCCTCGCGCCTTCCTTCATTTTCGCAATCGCCATGGCTGCGGGCATGATGCTGTACGACCGCATGCTGGCCGGATAACTCGTTTGGCGTTATGCTCTCTTGTCAACGAGTGTGCCGCCATGACCCCCGCTCCCAGGCTAGACGTGATGCAATGGTTCAATGTCGCAGCGCCGCTGACGCTCGAAGAACTGCGCGGCCGGGTCGTCGTTCTTCACGCCTTCCAGATGCTGTGTCCGGGCTGCGTTCAGGCCGGCATTCCGCAGGCCCAGCGCATCGCCAACATCTTCTCTCCCGACAAGGTTGTCGTGATCGGGCTCCACACCGTGTTCGAGCATCACGCCGCCATGACACCCGTCGCGCTGGAGGCGTTCCTGCATGAATATCGCATCGATTTTCCGGTCGCGGTCGATCGGCCCGGTGAAACCACGCCGATCCCCCACACCATGGCGGCCTATGGCATGACCGGAACGCCGAGTCTGGTGCTGATCGACCGGGCGGGCCATATCCGCAAGCACACGCTGGGGGCCGAGGACGACCTGCGGGTGGGCGCCGATATCGCCTTGTTGACCGCGGAACCCGGGCCAGCAGGTTGATTTTCCTTGGAAAGATGCATATAGGATGCATCATTCGATCAAGGGTTACCCATGTCGGAATCTGTCATGTCAGCGGCCGAGCGGCGCGCCGAGATCACCAGCGCGATCCGCGCCGAGACGGGAATCGACGAAGCCCTGATCGACCGCATCGTCGATGAGTTCTACAGCCGCGTCCGCAACGACGATCTGATCGGCCCTATCTTCAACCAGCGCATCGCCGATTGGGGCCCGCATCTGCGGCAAATGAAGGCCTTCTGGTCCTCGGTCGCGCTGATGAGCGGGGAATATCACGGGCAGCCGATGCGCAAGCATCTGCCGCTGCCGGTGGACGCGCAGCATTTCGACCGCTGGCTGCAACTGTTCCAGGAGACCGTGAACGATCTCTGCACGCCGAAGGCCGCCGAGCACTTCATGGAGCGCGCGCGACGCATCGCCGAAAGCCTCGAACTGGGGATCGCGGGCGCCAATGGCGTGATGCTGGCCAAAGGCGCCCGCTTCAAGCGAGTCGAATCTTCCATTTCCTGAGCGGCGTCAGTTCGTGACGTCGATCCGGGCTTTCATGTTGGGATGAAAGCGACAGTAGTATTCGACCTCTCCCGCCTTCTTGATCACCAGCGTCGCCGACTTCTTCGGTGGAATCAAAACATCCCAGTCGCCCTTCACCGTCGCGGTGTGAGCGAGAATGTCGTTGTTGACCCATTCGATGGTGTCGCCGACCCTGGCCTTCACCACCGCCGGCGAAAACACCAGTTTGTCGATGGTCACGCGCACCGTCTCGGCATGCGCCGGAGCGCTGCCGAGGACAGTCGCGACAATCATGGGCACAAGCCAATAGCGCGCCGCAAGCATGCTAGCTTCCTTTCGCTCGTGGCAGGGACAGCGCGTTACTTCAGATCCGCGAGCGTATGCTCGGCATGCTGCAAATGGCCCTCGAAAATCTTCAGGCCGGTCTCCAGCAGGCTTTTCAGCTCGGCATTGCTCGACGAAGGGATCAGCAGCTTGGCCAGCGCGCCATCGACCGCCTTGTGGAAGGCCACTTCGTTGGCGACGTAAGCCTTGTCGTAGGCCGCGCCGCTCAGCTTGGCGAGTTCGGCCTGCTTGTCCGCCGCCTGCCTGGCGAGCGAGCGGCTGGTGTCGTTGTCTTCCGGCGTGACCTTCAGCTTGTTGACGAGATCGAGCGCCTGCTTGTTGACAGCCTCGTGATCGCGAACCATGTCCTTGGCGAAGGCGATGACTTCCTTGTTCTTCGACTTCGACAGCGCCTGCTTGGCGGCGGCAACATCGATCACGCCGGCGGTATAGGCGATGTGCGCGATCTGCGGATCGGTGAGCTTGGCGCCCTGCGCGAAAGCGGACGTGCTCAAAAGGCAAATGGCGGCAACGGCCGCGCTGAGTTTGACCAACATAATGCTGCTCCAGTGGCCGCCGTGGAATAACGGCGGGCGACGACACTTGGGTCGTATGTCCGTTGGATGCAGCCGCGCGGCAAAGGTTACGCAACCTTAAAAAATTATTTTATCGGCCGCCGCGCCTCATACCGGCGCGCGGCCTTCCTCCATCGCGGCGGCCGCCTTCAGGCTGTCGGCATCGCGGAAGATCGAGGCCACCGCCAGCGTCTTGCCGTTGAGCTTGTATTCAAGGAGGCAATCATGCGCCATGATCTCGCCATGCACGACGATCTCATCCCACTTTTCCGCATGGCCGACATAGTTGATCGGAATATCGTAGTGCTGGCTCCAGAAGAACGGCACGGCATCGAATGCCTCATGCGCCCCGAGCATGTTGCGCGCGGCCACCTGCCCCTGACGCTCGGCCACCACCCAATGTTCGACGCGGATGCTTTCACCCGAATGAGGGTCCGGCCAGCGCGCGATGTCGCCCGCCGCATAGATTCCGGGCGCGCTGGTTTGCAGATAGCGGTCGACGACAACGCCACGGTCGATCGCAAGTCCCGCCTTCTCCGCAAGCGCGAGCCGCGGCTTGACACCGACCCCGGACACGACGAGGTCCGCCGCGATCACTTCGCCGCTCTTGAGCACGACGCCGCGATCGTCGATCGCGCTGACGCCTGCCTCAAGATGGAAAATCACGCCATGCTCCTCGTGAAGGGCACGCACGCACCGTCCCATCCCGGGGCCGAGCACCCGCTCCATCGGAATTTTCTCGGGCGCAACGACATGGACCTCGATGTCGCGCGCCCGGAGTGACGCAGCCACCTCCAGCCCGATAAAACTTGCGCCGATCACCACCGCGCGGCGCGCATCCTTCGCACTGGCGATAATCGCATTGCTGTCGGCCAGCGAGCGCAACACATGCACGTTCGGACGGTCCGCGCCGGGCACCGGCAAACGATTCGGCTCCGCGCCCGTCGCCAGCAGCAGCCGGTCATAAGCGAGCCGCGCACCATCCTTCAACACGACCGCTTGGCCCGTAACATCGATACTGTCGGCTTCGACGCCAAGCCGCAGGTCGATTTTCAGGTCGCGGTAGAAATCCCCGGAGCGCAGTGGAATCCAGTCCGCCTGCGCACTACCGGCGAGATAATCCTTCGACAGATTGGGGCGATCGACCGGCGCGGACGCCTCGCTCGACAGCATGACGATCTCGCCCGCGAACTGTTCACGGCGCAACATTTCCGCCGCGGCAAACCCCGCCGCGCCGCCGCCGACGATGACGATTTTGTCCGGCGTCTCCTTCAGCACGCGCGGCCGGACCGGACAGGGCGCGACCTTGTCGCCGACGAACACCTTGCCGTCGCGCTGTTCCACCTTGAACCGCGCAATCGGGTCAAAGGCCGGCGCCCGCGTCGCCTCGCCGGTGCGTAGATCGAAACAGGCATGATGCCACGGACAGCGGATGCTGTTGCCGACGACCAACCCGTCCGCCAGCGGCCCATGATAGTGCGTGCAGTGCGCGCCGACCGCGAAGATATCGCCGCCGGACTGGACCAGCAGGACCTCCTCGTCGCCGACATGGCCCAGCAACTTGCCGCCGGAAAGTTGCGCCAGTTCGACGCCGCCGGCGAGATCCGGGCCCTTGGGTGCATCATCCTGCTGCATGGCGACTACCTCCGCTCTAGTCCCGTTCCGCGGTCATGCTCAAAAATTCCTGCCGCGTCGCCGGATTGTCGCGGAAGCAGCCGAGCATCCGGCTGGTGACGAGATCGGTGCCGGGCTTGTGGATGCCGCGCGTCGTCATGCAATGATGCTGCGCCTTGATCAGCACCGCAACGCCTTGCGGCTTGAGCACGTCATTGATGGTGTTGGCGATCTGCGCGGTCATCTTCTCCTGGATCTGGAGGCGCTTGGCGTAGATCTCGACAACGCGGGCGAGCTTGCTGATGCCGACGACACGGCCGTTCGGGATATAGGCGACCCAGGCCTTGCCGACGATCGGAGCCATGTGGTGTTCGCAATGGCTCTCGAAGCGAACGCCCCGCAGCGTGATCATTTCGTCATAGCCCTCGATTTCCTCGAAGGTCTTTTGCAGCACCGTCACCGGGTTCTGGCTGTAGCCGATGAAGAACTCCTCGAAGGCGCGGGCGACGCGGCTCGGCGTCTCGATCAGGCCATCGCGCTTCGGATCGTCGCCGGTCCAGCGGATGATGGTGCGGAACGCATCTTCCACCTCGGCGCGATCCGGCCGCTCGGGGGCGGTCACATCCCGCTCGCGTTCAAGCAGCTTGACGTTGGAAATCATAACGATCGTCTCCTTCGGCGCCATGCGCCGCGTTCATCTGATGATTGGACAAAAACGGATGGATCAAACAAGGCCGAGCCGCTGCATGACATTCTGCGTCATGCGCTCGCAGCGCTTGCCCGCGAAGGGGAATGCGTCGAGCATCACCGGGCCGATCTCGCGATCGAGATGCTCGCGGACGAGCTTGCGCGCGCGGTGCAGCCGCGTCTTCACCGTCTCGATGCGGATGCCGAGCAGTTCAGCCGTGTCCTCGACACTCATGCCCTCGATCACCCGCGTCACGAACACCGTGCGATAGACATCCGGCAACTCGTCGGTCACCCGCTCGACAAGACGAAGAAGCTCGCGCTGGGCCATGGTGCGTTCCGGATCGGTTCTGGCGGTGTTTGGAAATTGAATGATCTCGGCCGCCTGACCGGGCGTCTCGACCTCGGCCAACTCGGCCATGGGGCGGCGGTTGCGCAGCCGTCCGAGCGATTCGTTCATGACGATGCGCGACAGCCAGGTCGACAGGCTGGACTCGCCGCGAAATGCCGCGAGATGCGTGAAGGCGCTGACATAGGCTTCCTGCACCGCGTCTTCCGCCTCGGTATCGTTGCGCAGGATACCCCGCGCGATCCGGTAAAGCCTGCGGTTGTACTTGGTGAGGATCGCGCGAAAGGCGCGCGCATCGCCGCCCCGCGCAGCGTGGACCAGCACCTCGTCGCTTGTGGTTTCGTCCAGCGCCGGAAGCCGCGCCTGATTATGAGAGTCGGTCATCCCTGTTCTCCATGCTGCCTGTTAGATGGAGCCACACGGAAAAGGTTACACACTTTTTTCCCCGAAGCGGAACCGGAGCCTCTTAACCAATCAAATCGCGGCGAACGCTAAATATTCTCTCTGGCCGCGTTCTGCGCCGCCGCGAGCTTTTTGCGCAGCGCACGGTTTTCCTCGAATTTTTTGGTCACGTCACGCATCACCGCCGCCGTGCCGTTGGGTTTGCCGTCCGGCCCGAACAACACCACCATGGTGAATTCGACGGAAATGCGGGTGCCCGCCTTGTTCAGCGCCGGCACCGCCAGAAGGTCGCCATGCGAATAGCGGCTCTGCCCGCTTTCCATCACCTTGTCATAGCCTTCCCAGTGCCGGGCCCGGAGGTTCTCGGGAATGATGATATCGAGCGATTGTCCGACGGCCTCGTTCTCGGCAAACCCGAAGATTCGCGCCGCGCCCGGATTCCAGAAGGTGATGGCGCCATCCTTGCCGGTCGCAACGATGGCATCCGATTCCGAAGAGAGGATGGCGTCCCCGAGTGCCGTGCGAAAGTCCATGACTGATACCCCTGATGCAATTCCACCTGGCAAAGGCGTCGATCAGGCCGGGGAATATTGTCTACGGTCGCGGCGTCTCAGCTATGCCGTTGTCGCAGACAGCTTCTTCCTGCGCAAGAAATATGACAGCCGGTCGGTTTCCGCCGAGAGCGCGTTGCCGCGCGTGCGCATCAGATCCTTGCGCGTCATCAGGCCGACCAGTCGTCCGCTGACGCGATCGACGATCGGGACGCGGCCTGCCTCCGTCGCCACCATCCGGTCAGCGAGTGCGGCCACCTGTTCATCGGGATAACCTGTCACCACCGACGAATCCGAGATGCAATCGAACAAAGTTTCATCCGTTTCGGGATTCTCCGCACGCCAGCGCAAGATGTCGCGGCGGCCGACGACACCGACCACGACGCCATTTTCATCAATCAGCGGATAGGATTTATGCAGCGGCGGCGTATCGCCGCAGAAGAACGCCACCGCCTCGTCCACCCGCATGCTCGCGGGCAACGTATCGACGTTCTTCACCATGACGTCCGACACGCGCAGCAACTCGAACGGATCGATGCTGTACTCGCGCACGACATGCTGGCCGCGCCGCGCGATCTTCTCCGTCAGGATCGAACGCTTCAGGAGCAGCACCGTCAGCGCATAGGCGGCGCCGGTGCAGACCAGCAACGGTTCGAGCAGGCCGAAATGGCCCGTCAGTTCCACCGCGAACATGATGCCGGTCAGTGGCGAGCGCATGGTGCCGCCCATCATCGCCGCCATGCCGAGCAAGGCCCATGCCCCGGTATCGCCCGGCAGGACCAGACCTTCCAGCCATGCGAGGCATCCGCCGAAAATCAGCAGCGGCGCCAGCACGCCCCCGGAGGTGCCCGAGGCCAGAGCAATGATCCAGATCGCCGATTTGACGATCAGGATCGTCAATACCTGCGAGGTGACGATCCTGTCGTTCAACAGGCCCGCGATGATGTCGTAGCCGACACCGAGCGCGCGCGGCTCGATCAGGCCGCCCAGCCCGACGAGCAGGCCGCCGATCGCCGGCCACCACATCCAGTGAACCGGAAGCCGCTCGAACAAATCCTCGGCCTTGTAGAGCACCGCGGTGAGCAGGCCCGATTGCAGGCCCCCCACAATACCAACCGCGATATAAAGAAAGACGCCCCACCACGGCAGATCGAGATGGCCCGCGAACGGAAACAGCGGCCCATGACCGATGATGAACGGACGCCAGGCCGCGGACACCACGCAGGCGGCGATCACGGGAATGAGGCTGCGCGGCTTCATCTCGAACAACAGCAATTCGACCGACAGCAGCATCGCCGCGATCGGCGTGCCGAAAATCGCGGTCATGCCGGCGGCCGCGCCCGCCACCAGCAGCGTCTTCCGTTCCGCGGCGCTCATATGGAAGCACTGCGCGAACAGCGAACCGATCGCGCCGCCGGTCATGATGATCGGCCCTTCGGCGCCAAACGGGCCGCCGCTGCCGATCGAAATCGCCGACGACAGGGGTTTCAGGACTGCGACTTTTGGCTGCATGCGGCTGCCGCCAATCAGGATGGCCTCGATCGCTTCCGGGATGCCGTGACCGCGAATTTTCTCCGATCCGAAACGTGCCATCAGGCCGATGATGAGCCCGCCCAACCCCGGTGCCAGCACCATCCAGAGACTCGGCCTGAGGCCCGCAAGTGACAGATTCGCCGTACTAAATGTCTGCAACCAAACCAGATTCGTGACCAGCGCGATCATGTGCAGCAAGACCCATGCGGAGGCTGCACCGCCGCTGCCGACCAGAAGCGCCATCGCGACCAGAACCAGTACGCGTTTGTCGGCGGTGAAGTCGCCAAGCCTCGGCGCCACATTGGAAGAACGTGACATATTCGTAAGGATCCGAAATAGGATTGAAATTACCGAAAGCGCGCGGTAAGGCCTTTCGGGCGGGTCACGTCAATATATCGCTATACGATAGAAGGCAACGGGGTCAGGAATGGCAAAATCAACAAAGAAAACCGCAAAATCGGCACAACTTCGCATTTCGGCACAAAAGCGCATATCTGCCCTGCCCCGCAGCGTGGTCATCAAGGACAAGGATTATTTCATACTGGCCTCGTTCCGCCGCGAGTTGCGCAATTTCCTCAATTTCAGCGAGCAGGCGGCGCAAAATCGCGGCCTGACGCCGAAACAGCATCAGGCGATCCTGGCGATTCGCGGATTTGAGGATGAGAACGGCGTCACAGTCGGCGACCTCGCCGAGCATCTTCACCTCAAGCACCACACCGCGGTCGAACTGGTGGACCGGCTGGTCCGGGCCAAGCTCGTGGTGCGCAAGACCGACCGGGAAGACCGCCGCCGCGTGCTGCTGAACCTGACCGCGAAGGCCGATGCCGCGCTCAAGGGGCTGTCCGGCATTCACATGGCGGAAATCCGCCGCAACGCGCCGGGCATGATCAAGCTGCTGAAGCAGCTGAGCTGATATTTCCGGCGTTCAGCGCGGCGTGATATCGCCGCGCTCGCTGTCGGGCGCTTCCGCCGTCGCTTCCTCGACATGGTAGCGCTTGACGAGCGGCATCTGCGCCATCGCGAAAACCATCGTCAGCGGCAACACTCCGAAGGCCTTGAACGCCACCCAGAAGTCCGTGCTCTGGGTGCGCCAGATCACCTCGTTCAGCACCGCCATGGCCGCGAAGAACATCGCCCAGCGGATCGTCAACAGCCGCCAGCCCTGTGGCGTGAGGTTGAACACCTGATCGAACAGCACCGCGATGAACGATCGCCCCAGCATCAGACCCACGAACAGCGTTCCCGCGAACAGCGCGTAGATGATGGTCGGCTTGATCTTGATGAACGTCTCATCATGCAGCACGAGCGTCAGGCCGCCGAACACCAGCACGATCACCGCCGTGACCAGCGCCATCAGCGGCACATGCCGCACCACCACATAGGACGCGATCACCGCGACAACGATCGCCACCATGAACGCGCCCGTCGCCACGAACAGGTTGAATTTGGCATTGGCGGCAAAGAAAATCAGCAGCGGGCCAAGCTCGGTCGCGAGCTTGAACAGCGGATGGGGCGCGCGCTTGTCCATGATCCTGATTATCCCTGTCCCGCATCCTTGCCCGCGATCGCGAGCGCGAAATCATGCGCGGTGAACGGCGCGAGGTCGTCGATGCCCTCGCCGACGCCGATGAAATGCACCGGCAGTCTGTAGGTTTCCGAAATCGCAACCAGGATGCCGCCGCGCGCGGTGCCATCGAGTTTGGTCATCACAAGCCCGGTGACGCCCGCCGTCTTGCGGAACGCCTCGACCTGCGACAGCGCGTTCTGCCCCACGGTGGCGTCCAGCACCAGCAGCACCGCATGCGGGGCGACGGCATCGACCTTCCTGATGACGCGCGCGACCTTCTCCAGCTCGACCATCAGTTCGGCCTTGTTCTGCAACCGCCCTGCGGTGTCGATCAACAGCACGTCGCGATTGTCCGCTTTCGCCTCGCTCGCCGCGTCGAAGGCAAGGCTCGCCGAATCCGAGCCGTGCGCGCGCGCCACCACCGGCACGCCCGTGCGCTCGCCCCAGACTTTCAGTTGTTCGATGGCGGCGGCGCGGAATGTATCGCCCGCCGCCAGCATCACCCGGCGGCCTTCCGCCGTGAACTTCGCCGCGAGCTTGCCGATGGTCGTGGTCTTGCCCGAGCCGTTGACGCCGACGACCAGAATGACGAACGGCTTCTGGCTGTCGTCGATGACCAGCGGCTTCGCCACCGGTGCGAGCACCTTCTCCACCTCGGCGGCGACGATCTCCTGAACATCCTGCGCCGACACATCCTTGTCGTAACGCCCCTCGCCGACCTTCGCCGCGATCCGCGCCGCGACTTCGGTTCCAAGATCGGCGCGCAGCAGCACGTCCTCGATATCCTCGAGCATGGCGCGGTCGAGCCTGCGCTTGCTGACGAGATCGGTAAGCGCGCCGCCGATCGAGCCGGACGTGCGCCTGAGCCCGGCGGACAGCCGCTGCCACCAGTTCTGCTTCGGTTTATCCTGCGGCGTATCTGTCATATGCGGACTGTCAACATTGCGGGGGGTGTGTTACCCGGTTCACGCCAAAAACGAAAGCCGCACGTCATTATGGATACGCCACAGCCGACCGCCGGGGAGATGCAGGCGCGCGTGCTTCATCGCGACGGCCTGATGCTGGTGATCGACAAGCCGGCCGGGATCGCCGTGCATAAAGGTCCCAAGGGCGGCCCCAATCTCGAAGCCTCGTTCGACGCGCTGCGCTACGGCTTGCCGCGCCCGCCCGTGCTGGCACATCGTCTCGACCGCGACACCTCCGGCTGTCTCGTGCTCGGCCGCCACCGCAAGGCGACCGCCTCGCTCGGGCTGCTGTTCAAGCACGGCAAGATCGGCAAGACCTATTGGGCCGTGGTCGAAGGCGGCCCTGCGGAGAACGAAGGCGAGATCGACATTCCGCTCGGGCGGCTCGATGAAACACGCGGATGGTGGCAAAAGCCCGATCCGAACGGCCTGCCCTCCCAGTCACGCTGGAGCGTGATGGGACGCGGCGATGGCCTGACATGGCTTGCACTGGAGCCTGTCACCGGTCGCACCCACCAGTTGCGCGTGCATTGCGCGGCGATGGGCTTTCCCATCGTCGGCGACAACATCTACGGCAACGGTCCGCGCTTCGGCGAGCCGAGCCTGCATCTGCATTCGCGCGAGATCGTCGTGCCGCTCTCAAAGAACAAGCCGCCAGTGCGCGTGGTCGCGCCGGTGCCGTTGCATTTGCATGAGCGGCTGCGTGCGTGTGGATGGAACGGCGAAGACGTGCACGCACCGGAGCAGGTCGCGTCACACGCTTAAGCGTGCGCCGTCATGACCCGCAATGGTCATGGCCCGCACGTCGCCCGCAATGCCGCCTTCAATCGCAACGGGCAGGAAATGCTCGGTGCGGCCCTGTACAGCACTCTCGATCAGAATGTGACGGGTCTTGCCTGACTCGCTCGCAAGCCGCCGTTGCAGCGCCGCCTCACCCGCGTCACGCAACCGCTTCGCGCGTTCCCTGACGACGCGCCCCTCGACCTGCGGCATCTTCGCCGCCGGCGTGCCGGGCCGCTTCGAGTACGGGAACACGTGCAGGAAGGTGAGGTCGCAATCATCGACCAGCGCCAGCGACTGCGCAAACATCGCCTCCGTCTCGGTCGGAAAGCCCGCGATCAGATCGGCGCCGAAGGCTGTGTCCGGCCGCAGCCGCCGCACCTGATCGCAGAACGCAATGGCATCGCCGCGCGAATGCCGCCGCTTCATGCGCTTGAGAATGAGATCGTCACCCGCCTGTAGCGACAGATGCAGATGCGGCATCAGACGTTCGTCGTCGGCGATCACATCGAGCAGGTCGCGATCCGCCTCGACGGAATCGATTGACGACAGCCGCAGCCGCTTCAATTCCGGCACATGCTTGAGGATCTGTTTGACCAGCGCACCCAGTTTCGGCGCGCCCGGCAAATCTGCGCCATAGCTCGTGATATCGACGCCGGTCAGCACGATTTCGGGACAGCCACCCTCCACCAGCTTGCGGACCTGTTCGACCGCAGGCCCCATCGCCACCGAGCGCGAATTGCCGCGCCCATACGGAATGATGCAGAAGGTGCAGCGATGATCGCAGCCGTTCTGCACCTGCACGAAGGCGCGCGGCTGACCGTTGTGAAATCCATCCACCAGATGCGGCGCCATCTCGCGCACCGCCATGATATCGGCGACCGCGACTTTCTCGCCGTCATCGAGATCGAACGCGCGGCGCGTGTCCTGCCATGCAGAGGCGCGCATCTTGTCGTCATTGCCGAGCACGCGATCGACTTCCGGCATGCCTGCAAACATCTGGGAATCGGTCTGCGCCGCGCATCCGGCGACGATGATTTTCTTTGACGGCTGCTCGCGCCGCAATCGCCGGATGGTCTGGCGCGCCTGCGCCACCGCCTCGCTGGTCACCGCGCAGGTGTTGACGATCACCGCATCCTGTACGCCCGCGCGACCGGCTTCGGCACGCATCGTTTCCGATTCGGCAAAATTGAGACGGCAACCGAAGGTGACGAGTTCAACCGGCATCACGCCAGCGCCGAAAATAATTCCGGATCGAACACGCCTTCATATTCCAGCACCGCAGCGCCGGTCATCAGCACATGGTCGTCGCGCTCGCGCCATTCGATGGTGAGGTCGCCGCCGGGCAGACTCATCCGCACGATACGGTTGGTGCGCTTGAGCCGCGCCGCCGCCACCGCCGTGGCGCAGGCCGCCGAACCGCACGCCTTGGTCAGGCCCGCGCCGCGCTCCCATGTCCGCATCCGGATATGGTCGCGATCCACGATATGCGCGAGCGTGATGTTGGCGCGCTCGGGAAAGATCGGGTGATTTTCCAAAAGCGGCCCGAACCGTTCGAGATCGTAGGCGTCGATGTCATCCACCCAGAAGATCGCGTGCGGGTTGCCCATGCTGACCACGGACGGCGAATGCAGTACCGGCGCATCGATCGGCCCGACCTGCAATTCGATGTAGCGCGTGTCGCGGAATTCTTCCGCCAGCGGAATGTCCTGCCAGCCGAACTTCGGCGCGCCCATGTCGACCGTGTAAAGATCGGGTGACGGCCCCTGCCAGCAATTCAGGAGTCCCGCGCGCGTCTCGAAGGTCGCGGCGGTCTCGCCGCTTTCGCCGAACACGCGCCTGGCGACGCAGCGCATGCCATTACCGCAGGCGCCCGCCTCCGAGCCGTCATTATTATAGATGCGCACAAAGGCCTTGGTGCCGGCCAGCTTCGGCTTCTGCAACACCATCAATTGATCGTAAGGCACGCCATTCGGCGCGGCGACGGCGCGGGCCTCGGCCGCACTGATCTGTGAATCGGACTTGCGGAGATCGACGAGAACGATCTCGTTTCCGATTCCGTTCATCTTGGCGAAGCTATGGTTTGCGAGCACGGTCATGTCAAAATCCAGGCGCTTTATATGGCGAGGATGGCGGCAATGACCAGCCCGCCAGACACCCGCTTTTCGATGACCTGACGCCCCTGCCCCGCCATGCTACGCTTCTCCCACGCAAGCCCCCATAAAATGGAGATTTCCGGATGACGTCCCGCCCGACCCGACTGGTTTTGCTGGTCCCGATCGCTCTCGTGGCGGCCTCCATGGCGGTTCTTCCGGTCTCCGCGCAAGCGCCCGCGGCTCCCACGACCCCCGCGCCCGCGACGGCCGACAAGCCGGTGACGCCTCCCACGACACCTGCGCCTGCGCCCGATCCTGCCCCCGCGACCACTCCGGCGCCTGCGGCCACCCCTGCTCCGGCGACGCCGCCCGAATCATCCGCGCCTGCCGCTCCCGCTGTACCCGCCACGCCGCCTGCGGCAACCACGCCCGCGCCTTCTTCACCCGCGACCGAGGCCGCGCCTCCCGCCAAGGTGCAGACCGCCGATCCGTTCGGCGAGGAAACCACGCTGACCGCGAAAAAGGTCGTCGTGCTGAAAGGCAAGGCGGTGTGGGACTCGGCTTTCGAGACGCTGACGGATTCGATCAAGACGCTGAACACCCTGCTCGCCAAGCAGAAGATCGATCCCGCAGGCCCAGTGCTGATCGTCTACACCTCGACCGACGACGCCGGTTTCACCTTCCAGGCCGAAATGCCGGTCAGTCAGGAGCCGAAGAATCTTCCCAAGACCATGAGCATCGGCCAGTCGCCCGAAGGCAAGGTGCTGAAGTTCGTCCATCGCGGCTCCTACGACAACATGGACAACACCTACGAGGCCATCACCAACTATCTCGATGAGAAGAAGCTGGAAGCCAAGGACAGCTTCATCGAGGAATACGTCACCGATCCGCTCAAGACCGAAGAAGACAAGCTCATCATCAACGTCTTCGTCCCCCTGAAATAAGGAGTCCATCATGCGTTGTCTCGTTGCCGCCGCATGTCTCGCGCTTGCCTCGCCCGCATTCGCCGAAGCGCTGCCACCCGCGATCTCGGTCAGCGGCCAGGCCACCGTTTCGGCCGCGCCCGATCTCGCCGAGATCGAGGCCGGCGTGACCACGGAAGCCAAAACCGCGCGCGCCGCGAGCGAAGCCAACGCCAAGGCGATGAACGCCGTGTTCACCGCTCTGAAAGGAACCGGCATCGCTCAGAAGGATGTCCAGACCTCGCAGATCTCGCTGCAACCGCAGATGACCAGCCGCAACAATTCGAGCGCGCCTCCGCAGATCACCGGCTATCGCGCGACCAACCGCGTCAGCATCACATTGCGCGACCTCGCCAAGATCGGTGACACCCTTGATGCGCTGGTCGCATCCGGCGCCAACGACATCGGCGGTATCGGCTTCTCGGTGTCGCAATCCTCGAAGCTGCTCGACGAGGCCCGCGCCAAGGCACTCGAAGACGCGCACCGCAAGGCTGCGATTTATACCCAATCCGCAGGCGTAACTCTCGGCGGACCGCTCAACATCTCCGAAGGCGGCGCACCGCCGCCGATGGCTTTCCGCACCATGAAAGCCAGCATGGATGCCGCGCCGACTCCGATCGCGGCGGGCGAGCAGACGCTGCGGGTCTCGGTTCAGGTGACCTACGAGATCAAGCCGAAGACGCCGTGAGGGCGGACCGGAATCAGCCGCCCGTCATTGCGAGCGAAGCGAAGCAATCCAGCGACCTAAGATAGTATTGGCTACTGGATTGCTTCGTCGCTGAAGCTCCTCGCAATGACGACCTTGCAACCTAAATCTCAAACACCTGTCCCGGCTTCAACGCGACGAATTTTTCGCGCGGCACCTTCGCCTCTCCAAGCGCCGCATCGAGCGAGCGGGCCGGTGCGTCGATCGCCTCGTCGGTCAACTGGAACGTGCCGTGATGATGCGCCAGCGCCTGCGCGGCGCCGCAATCGACCAGCGCCTTCACCGCGTCGGACGGATTCATGTGCATGTCGCGCATGAACCAGCGCGGCTCGTAGGCCCCGATCGGCAGGATCGCAAGCCGCAACGCGCCGTGCGCCTCGCGCACGCGGCGGAAGTGACCGCCATCGCCATAGCCGGAATCGCACACGATGTAGATTTTGCCCGCGGGCGTCTCCAGCACGAAGCTCGCCCACAGCACCTTGTTGCGGTCGAACAGGCCGCGCGCGCTCCAGTGCCGCGTCGCCGCCAGCGTCACCGCGACGCCGCCGTTGCCGATCTCGACGCGCTGATTCCAGTCATGAGCTTCCGCGCGGATCGCATCGTCATGCCCGCGCATCGTCACGTCATTGCCGAGCGGCGTGATCACGCGCGGCGAGAACTTTGCCGCGAGCCTTGAGAGCGTACGCATATCGAGATGATCGTAATGGCCGTGCGACACCAGCACGGCATCGATCGGCGGCAGCGCATCGAACGCGATGCCTGGATCGTTGACGCGCTTCGGGCCTGCGAAGCTGAAGGGCGAGGCCCGCTCCGACCACACCGGATCGACCAGAATGTTCAGCCCGGCCGTCTGGATCAGCCAACTCGCATGACCGACGAAGGAAAGCCGGACCTGTTTCCCATCAACATTCGATGGCGGCACATCGGCAAACCCGCTCGGCGCATGGTCCGGCCATTTCGCCGGATGGCTGGAGAAGCGCCAGCGCAGCAGGTCGGCCAATGGACGAGGCGGCGCGCCGTGGGGATCGAAAAAGCGCAGGCCGTCGAAATGGTCCGAGACCGGGCCGTGATAGGTTTTCATGCCGGAAGCCCATGCCGAGAACCCGCCCGCGGTGGCGCCGAGGCCAGCCAGAGTTCCAAAAAAGCCGCGGCGGGTGATTTTCATGGCCGCGATAGGCCCCCAAATCGCATCGAGAAGCAAATAACGGCTCCGCGAAGCGCCTTTCCGGCCACAAAATCTGTGTTTTCCGCTCTTTTCTTGACTTTCGGCGGATGCGGGTATTTAACCGCGCCACTTCTCGAAAAGGCTTTCTTTTCGACCCGCCGCCCGGTGCGAGACGCCGGAGGTCAACGCCCGACAGCGCGATGCGCCCTCGGGCGCAAAAGTGTTTGGATCATTGCTCCATCCGGGGCGCAACGGGATACGACGCAGCGATGTTCGACAATCTGTCGGAAAAGCTCGGAGGCATACTCGACAAGCTGACGCGGCGCGGCGCGCTGTCGGAAGCCGATGTCGATGCCGCGATGCGCGAAGTGCGCCGTGCGCTTTTGGAAGCGGACGTGGCGCTCGATGTCGTGCGCTCGTTCACCGACAAGGTCCGCGAACAGGCCATCGGCGCCACCGTCGTCAAGTCCGTGACGCCGGGCCAGATGGTCGTGAAGATCGTTCACGACGAACTGGTGGCGACGCTCGGCTCCGACGGCCAGACCATCGACCTCAATGCGCCGGCACCGATCGCGATTATGATGGTCGGCCTGCAAGGCTCCGGCAAGACCACGACCACCGCGAAGCTCGCGCGCCGCCTCACAAGCCGCGACAAGAAAAAAGTCCTGATGGCCTCGCTCGACGTCTACCGTCCGGCGGCGCAGGAACAGCTCGCGGTGCTCGGCCGCGACCTTTCCATCGAGACGCTGCCGGTCGTCGCGGGCCAGATGCCGCAGCAGATCGCGCAACGCGCGCTGCAAGCGGCTAAGCTCGGCGGCTACGATGTCGTGCTGCTCGACACCGCAGGCCGCACCACGCTCGACGAGGAGATGATGCGCGAGGCCGCAGCGGTGAAAACCGCTGCCAATCCGCATGAAGTGCTGCTCGTCGCCGACTCCCTCACCGGTCAGGACGCCGTCAATCTCGCGCGCGCGTTCGACGAACGCGTCGGCCTCACCGGCATCGCGCTGACCCGTGTTGATGGCGACGGACGCGGCGGCGCCGCGCTGTCGATGCGCGCGGTCACCGGCAAGCCGATCAAGCTGATCGGCACCGGTGAAAAGACCGACGCGCTGGAAGACTTTCATCCCTCGCGTATCGCCAGCCGTATCCTCGGCATGGGCGACATCGTCTCCTTGGTCGAAAAGGCCGCCGCCAACATCGACGCGGAGAAGGCGGCGCGCGTCGCCGAAAAGATGCGCAAGGGCAAGTTCGATCTTGCCGACCTGCGCGAACAATTGGCCCAGATGCAGAATCTCGGCGGCCTCGGCGGCCTGATGGGCATGATGCCCGGCGTCGCCAAGATGAAGAACCAGCTCGCCGCCGCCAATCTCGACGACAGGATCGTCAAGCGGCAGATGGCGGTGATCGATTCGATGACGCGCGGTGAACGCAAGAACCCCGACATTCTGAAGGCGAGCCGCAAGAAGCGCATCGCCGCGGGCGCGGGCGTCAGGGTCGAGGACGTCAACAAGCTCCTGAAGATGCACCGGGGCATGGCCGACATGATGAAGGCCATGGGATCGGGCAAGCGCGGGCCGATGGCCGGCCTCGCGCAGATGATGGGCTTTGGCGGCGGCATGCCGTCGCCCGAACAGATTCAGCAATTGAAGGACCAGATGCCCCAAGGGTTGCCGCAAGGCCCCGGCGGCATACCGTCATTGCAGAAAGACTTTCCAGGCCTGCCCTCGGGATTGGGCGGCCTCGGAAAACCAACATTGCCGGGACTTGGGAAATCTCCACTCGGAGGATTTCCGGGACTGGGCAAGAAGAAATAACCCCACTTACACAAGCATTTTAAATCGAACGGAGATCACCATGTCAGTCGTCATTCGCCTCGCCCGCGCCGGCACCAAGAAGCGCCCGTTTTATCATGTCGTCGTCGCCGACTCGCGCTTTCCCCGCGACGGCCGCTTCATCGAGCGCCTCGGCTACTTCAACCCGTTGCTGCCGAAGGACAACGAAGCCCGCCTCAAGCTCGACATGGAGCAGGTGAAGGCCTGGCTCGCCAAGGGCGCGCAGCCGTCCGACCGCGTGATGCGTTTCCTCGATGCAGCCGGCGTCAAGAAGCGCACCGCGCGCAACAACCCCGAGAAGGCCGTGCCGCGCAAGGAGCGCAAGGCCGCCGCTGAAGCCGCGAAGTAATTGAGCAAGGCAGCGCGCATTTGCGTTGCGAAAATCGGCGCCGCGCACGGGGTGCGCGGCGAGGTGCGGTTGTGGCCGTTCACCGAAGACCCGATGGCGGTGATCGACTACGGCCCGCTCTCGACCAAAGACGGCGCGCGGCAATTTGAAGTGGCGCGCGCCCGCGTCACCAAGGATCATCTGGTGGCAATGCTCAAGGGCGTCACCAATCGCGACGAAGCCGAGCGCCTCAACGGCATCGAGCTTTATATCGCGCGCGACGCCCTGCCCGACACCGATGAAGGCCAGTACTACCACGCCGACCTGATCGGCCTTGCCGCCATCGATCCGCAAGGCGCGGCCATCGGCACCGTCACGGCGATCCATAATTTCGGCGCGGGCGACATCATCGAGATCGCGCCGAAAAGCGGTCCCTCATTGTTGTTGCCCTTCACCAACGCCGTGGTGCCGACCGTCGATCTTGCGGCGGGGCATGTCGTGATCGAATTGCCGGGCGAAATCGAGGGGGATAGCCCTGACTCGGCGGATTCCGCGCCATGAGCTGGCGCGCCACCGTCCTTACACTCTTTCCGGAGATGTTTCCGGGCCCGCTCGGCGTCAGCCTCGCCGGGCGCGCGCTGACCTCGGACATCTGGCAACTCGACGTTCGCGACATCCGCGCCTCCGCAACCGACAAGCACCGCAGCGTTGACGACACCCCGGCCGGGGGCGGACCCGGCATGGTGCTGCGCGCCGACATTCTGGCGGCCGCCATCGACGCGGTTGGGCAGGATACGAGTAGCCCACGCCTCTTGATGAGCCCGCGCGGTCGGCCATTGACCCAGACGCGGGTGGTGGAACTGGCGGAAGGGCCCGGCCCGCTGATCGTCTGCGGCCGGTTCGAGGGCGTGGACCAGCGCGTGATCGAGGCGCGCGGCCTCGAGGAAGTGTCCATCGGCGATTACGTGCTGTCCGGCGGGGAACTCGGCGCCATGGTGCTGATCGATGCCTGCATCCGGCTGCTGCCCGGTGTCATGGGCAAGCTCGCCTCGGGAACCGAGGAAAGCTTCTCCGACGGGCTTCTGGAGTACCCGCAATATACCCGGCCCCAGACCTTTGAAGGCCATGGAATCCCTGATGTTTTGACCTCCGGAGACCATGCCAGGGTCGAGGCGTGGCGGCGTGCGCAGGCCGAATCCCTGACCCGAAGCCGCCGTCCGGACCTCTGGGCCGCCCGAAACGGCTCAAGGACGCCAAAAAACACGACGGACGGGTGACAACCGTTGCGGTTTGGCGTATAGCAGCGCCCAATCCGTGCACGTCCTCGTGTCCCGAATTCGGCATTCGCCAGAATCCGCTGCGCATTCCGTAGCGAATGCCGATTCGATCGGACACGAGGGGTTTATATTTGCCAGTGGTCCTTTGGTTCTGACATTCGCAAGGACGACTGCTGCAACGGGGTGCGAATGTCAGAACCGGACCACTGGATACGAAATTTCGCGCAGTCCCTTTCGGGCGCGCCGCCCGATGGAGTTTTGCTATGAATCTCATCCAAGAGCTCGAGAAAGAGCAGCTCGAAAAGCTCGCCGCCGGGAAGACGATTCCCGACTTCGGCCCCGGCGACACCGTGACCGTCAACGTCAAGGTCAAGGAAGGCGAGCGCACCCGCGTGCAGGCCTATGAGGGCGTCTGCATCGGCCGCAACGGCGGCGGCATCAACGAGAGCTTCACCGTGCGCAAGATTTCGTACGGCGAAGGTGTCGAGCGTGTCTTCCCGATCTATTCGCCGATGATCGACTCGATCAAGCTCGTGCGTCGCGGCAAGGTGCGTCGCGCCAAGCTGTATTACCTGCGCGGCCTGCGCGGCAAGTCGGCCCGCATCGTCGAAAAGCAGGACCAGCGCCAGACCGCTGCTGCGGCCGCCGAGTAATCGTTCTTCTTTCACGAATTCAAAAAAGCCCCGGTTCGCCGGGGCTTTTTTCATGCGCGATCGGACCAGAAATTATGTCGCGAGCGGGCCGTTCATGATCCAGCGATGGCCGAACGGGTCGCGCACGATCGCGGTGCGCGTGCCCCAGAACGAGTTCGTCGGCGTCACCTCGCCTTTCGCGCCGAGTTTCGTGGCGCGCGCGAACACCTCGTCCACCTCCTCGGAGGTTGCGAATTCGAGGCTGACCGAGGCCGTCACCGGCTCGCCCGGCAGCGGCGGGCGGGCGGTGCCGAATTCCGGGAACGCATCCGACAGGAACAGCGTGCCGCCGTTGATTTCCAGTTCGCAATGCATGATGCGAAGGCCGTCAAGCGCGGGCATCAGGGCTTTCTGCTTGGCGTCGAAAGCGGCGCTGTAGAAGGCGATGGCGCCCGCCGCGGGCGAAACCGTCAAATAGGGTGCGACCGGCGGCCGTGCAGACATTGAGGAGCCCCATGCAGTTCTTATATGGCGAGGATACTTTCCCGTGGCCCCTTATGCGAGTAAAAAGCCCGCTGCAACAGGCGCCTACGGAAAGCGCCCGACCCGGACAAGCGAACACCGAGTAAAGCGAAAGCATCATGGCCAAACCGACCACCCTGTACGACAAGATCTGGAACGATCATCTGGTTGACGAGCAGCCCGACGGCACCTGCCTGCTCTACATCGATCGCCACCTTGTCCACGAGGTGACCTCGCCGCAGGCGTTCGAAGGCCTGCGCACGGCGGGCCGCAAGGTGCATGCGCCGGAGAAGACGCTCGCCGTGGTCGATCACAACGTGCCGACGACGGATCGCTCCAAGCCCAATCCCGATCCGGAGAGCGCCGAACAGATCGCCGCGCTGGCCACCAACGCGCGCGATTTCGGCGTGCAGTACTTCAACGAATTCGACAAGCGTCAGGGCATCGTTCACGTCGTCGGCCCCGAGCAGGGCTTCACGCTGCCGGGCACCACCGTTGTCTGCGGCGACAGCCACACCTCGACGCATGGCGCGTTCGGCGCGCTGGCGCATGGCATCGGCACCTCCGAGGTCGAGCATGTGCTCGCCACCCAGACCCTGATCCAGAAGAAGGCGAAGAACATGCGCGCCGTCGTCGACGGCAAGCTGCCCGAAGGCGTCACCGCGAAGGACATCATCCTCGCCATCATCGGCGAAATCGGCACCGCGGGCGGCACCGGCTACGTGCTGGAATACGCCGGCGACGCGATCCGCGCGCTCACCATGGAAGGCCGCATGACGGTCTGCAACATGTCGATCGAAGGCGGCGCGCGCGCGGGCCTCGTTGCGCCGGATGAGAAGGCCTACGAATTCCTGAAAGGCCGTCCGCTGTCGCCGAAGGGCGCACACTGGGAGCAGGCCATCCGCTACTGGGACACGCTGCGCAGCGACGACGGCGCGCATTTCGATGCCGAGATTCGTCTCGATGCCGCGAACCTGCCGCCGATCGTTACCTGGGGCACGTCGCCTGAAGACGTCGCGTCGGTCGCGGGCTTCGTGCCCGATCCGGCGAAGATCGAGGACGAAGCCAAGCGGCTGTCGAAGGAGCGCGCGCTGGCTTACATGGGGCTGAAGGCCGGCACAAAAATCACCGACATCAAGCTCGACCGCGTGTTCATCGGCTCGTGCACCAACGGCCGCATCGAGGATCTGCGCGCGGCGGCCAAGGTCGTCGCCGGGCACACCGTCAACGGCAACCTCAACGCCATGGTGGTGCCGGGCTCGGGTCTCGTGAAGGAGCAGGCGGAAGCCGAGGGCCTCGACAAGATTTTCCTCAAGGCCGGTTTTGAGTGGCGCGAGCCGGGATGCTCGATGTGCCTTGCGATGAACCCCGACAAGCTGTCGCCTGAGGAGCGCTGCGCCTCGACCTCGAACCGCAATTTTGAGGGCCGTCAGGGCTTCAAGGGCCGCACCCATCTGGTGTCGCCCGCGATGGCGGCGGCGGCGGCGATCGCAGGCCACTTCGTCGATATCCGCGACTGGAAGGCCGCTTAAGCGTCCTTCATCACATCGGACTCAAATAAAAAACGGGCGCCGAAAGCGCCCGTTTTGTTTGGCATGTTCGTTTGTCCGCGAACTTCAGAAACCGAAGCTGAAACCGACGCCACGACCCCAGCCATAATAGCCCGGGCCGCCGTAGTAGCCGTACGGGCGATAATAGCCATACGGCCGATAGTAACCCGGCCCGTAATAATACGGCCGGTAATAGGGCCTATAGTACGGCCGATAATAGACCGGCGGACGGTAGTAGCGGCGGTAACGGCGCCGCGCGCTGACATCGGTCATCGCCTGCTTGGCGGGATGCGCCTGCTGCGAAGCACCCTGCGACTGTAACGTGGCGGCCTGTGCGGATGGCGCCGCCAGTGCGGCCCCCAGCGCCACCGCTCCGGCGGCGAGCAATGTCCGAAGACTGAATGTCATCAAATCCTCCTTCGATCTGCCTCAACACCCCGTCATAGCGATATCACGTTCCAGGAGCCGATGCCGACTCCAATCATTCCAAAACGAAAACAGGCCCGGTGAGGGGCCTGTTCGCTGATCCGCTGAAAGATCACCAGCGGCGATGACGCCAGTGGCGACGATGAGGATGCCAGTGACGGCGAGGGTGCCAATGACGACGATAGCGGACCTCCGTCGTTGTCCCGGCGGCGGCATGATCGGCGGCCGCGGCGGTGCCCGGTGCCGCAAGCGACATCGCATTCGCCTGTTGCGACGGGGTCGCGACAAACATCAGACCCGCGACTGCGAGAAGTCCGAGAAGTTTCTTCATCGTCAAGCTCTCCTATGACCAATGCAACAGCCGCCATCCGGCGACCGCAATTTCACGCCTGATAACCCGCGTGAACCACAAGAGTTCCCGATCGGGAAAGGCACGGTCAGCCTGAAAGCAGAGCGCTGAATGCCCGCTGAATGAACCGGGACCATAAAATGACGCCTGCAAAACAGCAGGCCAACTGAAAACGCCTCAGGTCTCAGCCCTGCCAGTGACAGCTTTCGCGCGGCACGATCACCGTCCCGCTCAGGCGATATTCGTACTCATAATAGGAATGGCAGATTCTGACCGAGTTCGGCCCCGGCCCGCGCGGTGTGTAGATATGGACCCGGCGGGGCCTGCGATGCCGCGCGCGCTCCCGGCTCTGCGCGGAAAATTCATCCACCCTCGGCGTGGCGGCGGGCGCAGCCATCGCGCCGGATTGCGCAGGTTCGGCGGCCGCCTGCCCGCCCGTCTGGAGCGTCACCAGCAAAATCGCCCCCGCCATGCTTAACAATAAATGCCGCATCTTCCGCCCGCCCCGCTCAGGAAGCCCGGAACGTCTCCGATTGGCCCTCCCGCGTCAATAACCCTCGCTCGCAGCGCATTCAGCCATGCGTCCAATGGGCCTTTGCCAAATCCGCCATTCACGATAAGAACCGTTCCAAATTGGCCTGCCTTTGATGGGCCCAACGGATTGAGACGATGGAAAAATTCACTGTTGTGAGCAGCGTGGCCGCGCCGCTGAAGATCATCAATGTCGACACCGACATGATCATCCCCAAGCAGTACCTGAAAACCATCAAGCGGACCGGGCTCGGCAAGGGACTGTTCTCGGAGCAGCGCTACAAGGACGACGGCAGCGAGAACCCGGATTTCGTGCTCAACAAACCGGCCTATCGCCACGCCCAGGTCCTCGTCGCCGGTGACAATTTCGGCTGCGGATCGAGCCGCGAGCATGCGCCCTGGGCGCTCGCCGATTTCGGCATCCGCTGCGTGATCTCGACCTCGTTCGGCGACATCTTCTACAACAACTCGTTCAAGAACGGCCTGCTGCCGATCCGCGTCACCCACGAGCAACTGGACAAGCTGTTCGACGACGCCGAGCGCGGCGCCAACGCCACGCTGACGATCGACCTCGAGAAGCAGGAAATTCGCGGGCCCGACGGCGGCGTGATCAATTTCGAGATCGACCCGTTCCGCAAGCACTGCCTGCTCAACGGCCTCGACGACATCGGCCTGACCATGCAGAAGAAGGCGTCGATCGACAGCTTCGAGGCTCGCGAGAAAACCGCGCGACCGTGGCTGTAATCTCCTTCGACAGTTCTTCTGTCATGGCTGGGCTCGTCCCGGCCTATTCGTCATTGCGAGCGAAGCGAAGCAATCCAGTATATTTCCAAAGAAAGAACTGGATTGCTTCGTCGCTGCGCTCCTCGCAATGACGACGCTTTATCCCGCCTGCTCCAAACTCTCGATCGCATCCGCCATCGCCAGCGTCCGCCGCGCCATCTCGGCGTGAAGCCGCTCGACCATGCGGCCCTCATAGCGGATCGCGCCCTTGCCCGCCGCGTCCGGCCGCGCGAACGCCGCGATGATGCCGCGCGCCTCGGCAAGCTCGTCTTCTGTCGGTTTGAAAATACGATTGGCAATTTCAATCTGCGAAGGATGAATCAGCGTCTTGCCGTCGAAGCCGAGGTCGCGCGCCTGCCCGCATTCCGCAGCAAAGCCCGCTTCATCGCTGAAATCGCTGTAAGGTCCGTCGAGAATTTCAATTCCATAGCTGCGCGCCGCGACGACGCAATTCAGAAACAGCGGCACCATCCCGGCACGCCCCGGCTTCATGCGAATCCGGGTGTCGAGCGAAATGTCGTTCGGACCAATCACGAACGCCGCGAGCCGCGCACCTTTGACAGCGGCGCATGCCGCGATCTCGGCAATACGCAGCACCGCAAGCGGCGTCTCGATCATCACCCACAGTCTGATCGCGGGATCGGCTCCCAGTTGATCGAGCCGCGCGCCGATGGCCGCGATATCCTCCGGTCCGGCGATCTTAGGAACCAGAACGGCGTCGGGCCGCGCCTGCGTTACAAGCGCGCTGTCGTCCTGCCAGAACGGCGAGGCGGCAGCATTGGTGCGGATGACGCGCTCGCGCCCGCCAAAACCGCCTTGCGCCAAAGCCTGTGCGATCTGCCCTCGCGCGTTCGGTTTTTCCTCCGGCGCGACCGAATCCTCGAGATCGAAAATGACGCCGTCGGCGGCAAGACTGCGCGCCTTCTCCAGCGCGCGCGCATTCGAGCCGGGCATGAACAGAACGCTGCGACGCGGGCGGATCATCGGCATTGCTCCAGACACATAACTGGGAGAGGCGTATCATCGGTAATGGAGGGAGGAAAGCCTTGCTCCGTGCGGAGGATCATGGTTAGCCAATGGAAATCATGCGGGAGTGACCATGCCTGAGAGATTTCCAAAACAGCTGATTTCCGGATACCGCACATTTGCGGCCCATCGTCTGCCAACGGAACAGTCGCGCTATCACGAACTGTCCGACATCGGCCAGTCGCCGGAAGTCATGGTGATCGGCTGTTGCGATTCACGCGTGTCGCCGGAAGTGATTTTCGACGCGGGGCCGGGCGAACTGTTCGTGGTGCGCAACGTCGCCAATCTGGTTCCGCCCTATGCGCCGGACGGCGAGGCCCACGGCGTCTCCTCGGCACTGGAATTCGCGGTGCAGGTGCTGAAGGTCAAGCACATCGTGGTGCTCGGCCATGCGCAATGCGGGGGCATCAAGGCGCTGGTACATCCTTCCGCGCCGCTCTCGCCCAGCGACTTCATCGGCAAGTGGATGTCGCTGTTGACCCCGACACGCGATGCCACCCCGCGCCAGCCGGGTGAGTCCGATACCGACTACATCACGCGCATGGAAAAGCGGGCGGTTTCGACCAGCCTCGACAATCTGATGACGTTCCCATGCGTGAAAATTCAGGTCGAGCGCGGCAAGATGCAGCTTCACGGCGCCTATTTCGGCGTCTCGCACGGGTCCTTGTCGATTCTCGACCGCGCCACCGGCGAATTCCAGACCGTGACCCAGACGCTGCCGCTTGGCTACGAGAACGCCCGGCCTCATTCGGCTTCACACTGAACCCGCATACAAAACAAGCCGCCCGAAGGCGGCTTGCATCACATAGAATTGGAAGGCTGCCTTTCAGGCGGCCTTTTTCTTGGGCTGCAACAGCTTGCGGTTGACCAGCACTTCAGCGATCTGGATCGCGTTCAGCGCGGCGCCCTTGCGCAGATTGTCCGACACGCACCAGAACGCCAGACCGTTCTCCACCGTGGCGTCCTCGCGGATGCGGCTGATATAGGTCGCGTCCTCGCCCGCCGCCTCGTACGGCGTGGCGTATCCGCCCGGCTCGCGCTTGTCGATGACGAGACAGCCCGGCGCCTTGCGCAGGATCTCGCGCGCCTCATCCGGCGTGATCGGCTTTTCGAACTCGATGTTGACGGCTTCGGAATGGCTGATGAACACCGGCACGCGCACGCAGGTCGCGGTCAGCCTGATCTTGGGGTCGAGAATCTTCTTGGTCTCGGCCACCATCTTCCATTCTTCCTTGGTGTAGCCGTCCTCCATGAACACGTCGATCTGCGGGATGACGTTGAAGGCGATGCGCTTCGGAAACTTCTTCGTCACCAGATCGTCGTTGGTGTAGACCGACTTGGTCTGCGAGAACAGTTCGTCCATCGCATCCTTGCCCGCGCCCGACACCGACTGATAGGTCGAGACCACGACGCGCTTGATGGTCGCGGCATCGTGCAGCGGCTTCAAGGCAACGACGAGTTGCGCGGTCGAGCAGTTCGGGTTGGCGATGATGTTGCGCTTGGTGAAACCGGCGGCCGCGTCGGCGTTCACTTCCGGCACGATCAGCGGCACGTCAGAATCGTAGCGCCAGGCCGAGGAGTTATCGATCACCACCGCGCCCTGCGCCGCGATCCTGGGCGACCATTCCTTGGACACCTCGCCGCCCGCCGACATCAGGCAGATATCGACGTCGCTGAAATCGTAGTTCTCCAGCGCTTTGACTTTCAGGGTGCGGTCGCCGAACGACACTTCGGTGCCCTGGCTGCGGCGCGACGCCAGCGCGACCACTTCGTCGGCCGGAAAGGCGCGCTCGTCCAGGATGTTGAGCATTTCCCGGCCCACATTGCCGGTAGCTCCCACGCAGGCGACCTTGAAACCCATTTTGATTCTCCAAAGGACCGTACCGCCCGGCGGTCCGCGCGGGGCGGTAACGCCGGGTATCTATGCGAAAAACGCCGTGAATACAACGCCATGAATGCAGATGAACACCGCGCCGCCGTCATATCGGGGACGGGACGAACCGCACCCTCCCCGACCCATGGAGTCGCTGCCGGTAAATTGCTGACCTTTTGAAACATTTTCGGCTGCCGCGCCGTTTATTCGGTCCGACTGTGGCCCAATTCACCTTGTGGCGGCGCCCCCGGAACAGGTAAATTGTCCTCAACTCTGGAATTCGCGAGGGCACGATGGTTTTGAAAATGATGCGCACCAACGTCTTGGCGGCCGCACTGGCGACGCTGGCGGTGGCCGCTGTTGTGGGAGTTGGCGTCAGCGAGGCGAATGCCGCGCCGAAGAAGAAGCAGACCGTGGTGTCCCGCGATGGCCGTGGCGTGAACTATTCCTATCGCGCAGGCCCCCGCACCCGCGTTTTCATTTCCCGCCGGTCGTGGCTCGATGGCGGCACCGAGGTGCTGCCCGGCGATCGCAAGTTCACCGACTACGCGCTGGCGCCCGGCTATCACTATGGCCGCACCATCGACCGCACCAATGTCGGGCGCAATCCGCTTTCCGACAATTACGATCTCGGCGGCTATCCGACGGCGTTCCCGCTGTACTGATCGCAGCCTCAGTCCTGAATCGAAAATGCCCGGCTCGCGCCGGGCATTTTTATTTTCAGCCGCATGCAACCGATCAGCGGTGCAGCGCCTGCACTTCCTTCAGCACCGCCTCACCCATCTGCGAGGTGGAGACGCCCTTCGCGCCAGCGGCGGCGATGTCGCCGGTGCGGATGCCCTTCTCAAGCACATTCGCAATGGCCTTCTCGATGGTGTCGGCGAGCGCGCCCATATCGAACGAATAGCGCAGCGCCATGCCGAACGAAGCCAGCATCGCCAGCGGATTGGCGAGACCCTTGCCGGCGATGTCGGGGGCCGAACCGTGCACCGGCTCGTACAGCGCCTTGCGTTTGCCGGTTTTGGCGTCGGTCGCGCCGAGCGAGGCCGACGGCAGCATGCCGAGCGAACCGGTCAGCATCGCCGCGATATCGGACAGCACGTCGCCGAACAGGTTGTCGGTGACGATGACGTCGAACTGCTTGGGATTGCGCACAAGCTGCATGCCGCCGGAATCGGCAAGCTGGTGCTCGAGCTTCACGTCCTTGTACTTCTCGGCATGCACGCGGGTCACGACCTCGTTCCACAACAGGCCGCTCTTCATGACGTTGCGCTTTTCCATCGACGTCACCTTGTTGCCGCGCTTGCGCGCGAGGTCGAAGGCGACAGCGGCGATGCGCTCGATCTCGTAGGTCTCATAGACCTGCGTATCGACAGCGCGCTTCTTGCCGCCGCCGAGATCGGTGATCTCCTTCGGCTCGCCGAAATAGACGCCGCCGGTGAGTTCGCGCACGATCATGATGTCGAGGCCCTCGACGATCTCGCGCTTGAGGCTCGATGAATCCGCGAGCGCGGGATAGCAGATCGCCGGGCGCAGATTGGCGAACAGTTCGAGATCCTTGCGCAGCCGCAGCAGGCCCGCTTCGGGGCGCACATCGAACGGCACCGGGTCCCATTTCGGGCCGCCGACCGCGCCGAGCAGAACGGCGTCCGCCGCCTTCGCCTTCGCCACAGTGGCGTCGGTGATCGCGACCTTGTCCGCATCATAGGCGCAGCCGCCGACGAGGCCGGTCTCGGTCTCGAAGCTCGCGATGCCCTGCGCGTTCAGCCAGTCGATCAGGCGCTTCACCTCTCCCATCACCTCGGGGCCGATGCCGTCGCCGGGGAGAAGCAATAATTTGTGCGGTGCCATAGTAGAATTGTCCTGTCGCTGGTTGCCGGGTATGGGAAGTCGCGGTCTTGCTAGATTCCCCCTGCGCCTTTTGCAAGCTGCATCGGCCAAACACCGGCATTTGCAGGGCTCTCTGAGCGGTTTGCATGACCACGCGCGCTCCCACGGTCGCCGAAACCCGTCCGGCTCTGGCTGTCCTCACGCTAGCCCTCGGCCCCGCGATCGGCCTCGGCATCTGCCGGTTTGCCTATTCGCTGGTGCTGCCGGATATGCGCGACACGCTGGTCTGGTCTTATGCCACCGCCGGCGCGATGAACACGATCAACGCCGCGGGCTATCTCGCCGGAGCGCTGCTGGCCGCTCCGATGGCCAAGCGCATCGGGCTCCTGAAAACCATCCATCTCGGCATCGCGATGTGCCTCGTCTCGCTGGCGATAAGCTCGGTCTCCGGCGCGCCGGTGCCGTTCGGGTTCGCGCGAACACTCTCGGGCATCGGCGGCGCGTTCGCGCTGGTCTGCGGCGGCGCGCTTGCCGCCTCCATCGCGCAGATGCATCCAATGCGCGCGGCGTTATTGATCGGGCTGTTCTACAACGGCCCGGCGATGGGGCTGATCATTTCGGGATCGATTTCTCCGTTCCTGCTGCAAGGCTTCGGACGCGGTTCGTGGTGGATCGTGTGGATCGTGCTCGCCGCGATCTCGGCGGTGATGGCGGTGCCGCTGCTGCGTATCCGCGTGCATCCGGTCAGCGTCGGAACGGCCAGACAGGATTCATCGGTGATGCCGATCCTGCCCTATCTCGCGGGCTATTTCCTCTACGGCGCGGGCTACATCGCCTATCTCACCTTCATGATCGCCTACATCCGCGACGATGGCGGAGGCGCTGCGGCGCAGAGCGCGTTCTGGTGTCTGATCGGATTGGGCGGCATCAGCGCGCCATGGATCTGGCGCGGCGTGATGGCGCGCGGGCAGAGCGGCTTCGCGATGGCGCTGATGATCGGGATCACCGCGATCGGCGCGGGGCTTCCGCTCGCGGGCTCCTCGCCATGGATCTTTGCCGCGTCGGCGCTGATTTTCGGCAACGGCTTTCTCGCCACCACGATCGCGACCACCGCCTTCACGCGATTCAATTATCCCGAGCCCGCCTGGCCGCGCGTGATCGCGGTCATCACCATCATCTTCAGCATCGGGCAGATCCTCGGCCCTCTCGTCACCGGCGCGATCACCGATCTCACCGGAACGCTGTCGTCCGCGCTCGCAGTCTCGGCGGCGGCGCTGGCGCTCGGCGCGGTGGTGAGCCTGTTCCAGCGCGCGCTGCCTTTCAGCCGCAACGGCGCCCGCTAGGGCACGCTTCTTCATGCGATGGTCTGCATTGCATTGTGCAGCGCGGCTTTGGTAAAGCCGAATTCTCATCTGTTTATTGGACTTTCTCTCATGACCGCATCCGCCAACGCCAATCTCTACGCCCGCCTGTTCGACGGGTTGAAGGACCCTCTCAAGACGGCGATCGAACCGGATGGCCACGCGCCCATCAGCTATCGCGAACTCGATGAGCGCGCGGCGCAATATGCCAGCCATCTCCAGGCTTGCGGCGTGAAGCCCGGCGACCGCGTTGCCGTGCAGGTCGAGAAATCCGTCGCCGCGGTGATGCTCTATCTCGCCACCGTGCGCGCTGGCGCGATTTTCCTGCCGCTCAACACCGCCTACACGCTCAACGAACTTGAATATTTTTTCGGAGATGCCGAACCGTCGCTGATCGTCTGCGACCCCGCGAAAGCGGCGGGCATCGCCGGCATCGCCAAACCCATCGGCGCCCGCGTCGAGACGCTGGACAGCGAAGGGCGCGGTTCGCTCAGCGAGGGCGCGGCAAAGTCCGCAACATCTTTCCCGACGGTCCATCGCGATGGCAGCGACCTCGCCGCCATCCTCTACACCTCCGGCACCACCGGCCGCTCCAAGGGCGCGATGCTGTCGCACGACAATCTCACATCGAACGCGCTGACACTGGTGGACTACTGGCGCTTCACCGACAAGGACGTGCTGATCCACGCGCTGCCGATCTATCATACGCACGGCCTGTTCGTGGCGATCAACACCTGCCTGGTCGCGCGCGCGACGATGATCTTCCTCAACAAGCTCGACACCGACCGCATCATCGACCTGATGCCGCGCGCGACCGTGCTGATGGGCGTGCCGACTTTCTACGTGCGGCTGTTGCAGAATCCGCGCCTGACGAAGGAAGCCGCGTCCCACATGCGGCTGTTTATTTCCGGCTCCGCGCCGCTTCTCGCCGAAACCCATCGCGAATGGTCGGCGCGCACCGGCCATGCCGTGCTGGAGCGCTACGGCATGACCGAAACCAACATGAACACCTCGAACCCGTATGACGGCGACCGCGTGCCGGGCGCGGTCGGCTTTCCCCTGCCGGGCGTCACCATGCGCGTCACCGATCCCGAAACCGGCCGCGAACTGCCGCGCGACGAGATCGGCATGCTGGAGGTCAAGGGCCCGAACGTGTTTCAGGGCTACTGGCGGATGCCGGACAAGACCAAGGCCGAATTCCGCGACGGCTTCTTCATCACCGGCGACCTCGGCAAGATCGACCCGCGCGGCTATGTGCACATCATCGGGCGCGGCAAGGATCTCGTGATCTCGGGCGGCTTCAACGTCTACCCGAAGGAAATCGAGAGCGAGATCGACGCCATCCCCGGCGTGATCGAGAGCGCGGTGATCGGCGTGCCGCATGCCGATTTCGGCGAAGGCGTTACCGCCGTGGTGGTGCCCGACAGGAAGACGCCGCTGGATGAGGCCGCCGTGCTGCGCGCGCTCGACGGCCGCCTCGCGAAATTCAAATTGCCCAAGCGCGTGCTGTTCATCGACGAACTGCCGCGCAACACCATGGGCAAGGTGCAGAAGAACATCCTGCGCGACACCTACGGAAATCTCTACGCAGGCGCGAAATAGCCGGGCGGCGCATCAGCCGCGAGTTCCGCAGATGAGGCATGCCCGGTCTGCGGAACCTGAAGGTCTGCACACCGGGAAGCGCTACTCGCCACCGCCGAGCGAAAAGCCGAGCCATGCCGCCAGCGGACCGGCGGCACAGAGCAGGCAAATTTCCAGCGGCATGTAGGTGCGGGAGATCGGCATCCTCGTCAGGATGAGGCACAGCAACAATCCGATCGCGGAGAAGCCAAAGATGCCCATGAACGGGGTCTTTTTGAAATCCGGATCGGGCCGGCGGGCGGGCTGCTGGGGCGGGATTTCGGGAAGCGCCATCAAGAACATAATGCGTTAATTTGTCGCACTTTAGCCGAAAACCGACCCGTGAGCAAATCGAGGCTTCTCCAGAGGCGTCGGAAGATCAAAGAATGAATTATTGATCATTTTCATAAAGCGCGTGTTTGCACTGGCATACAAAATACATAGCTAATCGTCACAACTAAATAATGAATCAATATTCTCAATTATCATAGTTTCGCATTGCGCTCATTCCTTCCTGTCCGTAAATAGAAATTCTCTAACCCTCGGGCGCGAAGAAAACCTTCGCCGCATTTTCTCGAAAAGTCACCGATGGCCGCACAGACAGGACGTCCGCTCTCACCCTTCATGACCTATCGGTGGACGTTGACGATGATCATGTCGATCATCCACCGCGTCACCGGACTCGCCCTTTATGCCGGCACGCTGTTGCTGGCCTGGTGGCTGATCGCCACCGCGTCCGGCCCCGCCGCCTATGCCTGCCTCCAGAGTTTCACGACGAGCTGGATCGGCCGTCTGATCGAAATCGGCTTCACCTGGTCGCTCTTGCATCACGCCTTCAGCGGATTGCGCTACTTCGCCTGGGACACCGGGCATGGTTTCGGCCCGGAAGCCCGCGAGCGGCTGACGCAAATCGCGCTCGTCGCCGGGATCGTCGCCACCGCCGCGCTGTGGACCGCCTTCTACATGATCGGAGCCGGCCGATGAGCGCGCGTGACACCGGCAAATCCGCCTCGATGCGCACCCCGCTCGCCAATGTGCGCCGTCTCGGCGCCGCCCATGCTGGCACTTCCGATTTCTTCCGCCAGCGCGTCACGGCGCTCGCGATGGCGCTCCTGATAATCCCCGTCGCGGTCGTTGTGCTGATGCTGACCGGGCGCGATCAGGCCGCCGCCGCGCAGCTTCTCGGATCGCCGATCGTCGCGATCCTGCTCGCGCTCTTCATCGTCGCGGGCTGCCTGCACATGAAGATCGGCGTGCAGGTCGTGATCGAGGATTACGTGCACGGCGAAGCGCTCAAGCTGCTCGCCATCATCGCCAACAATTTCTTTTCGTTCGCCGTCGGGCTTGCGTCGATCTTCGCGATCCTCAAGCTCTCGTTCGGGAGTTAAATCATGACAGCAAACGGCAAGGCCGCGGGCCCGGCCTACCCGATCGAGGATCACACCTACGACGTGGTGGTGGTGGGCGCCGGAGGCGCGGGATTGCGCGCCGTGGTCGGCTGTTCGGAAGCGGGTCTTCGCACCGCCTGCGTCACGAAAGTCTTTCCGACCCGCTCGCACACCGTCGCCGCGCAAGGCGGCATCTCCGCCTCGCTCGGCAACATGCATCCCGACGACTGGCGCTGGCACATGTACGATACCGTGAAGGGATCGGACTGGCTCGGCGATCAGGACTCCATCGAATACATGGTGCGCAACGCGCCCGCCGCCGTCTATGAGCTTGAACATTGGGGCGTGCCGTTCTCGCGCACAGAAGACGGCAAGATCTTCCAGCGTCCATTCGGCGGCATGACCCGCGATTTCGGCAAGGGCCAGGCGCAGCGCACCTGCGCCGCCGCCGACCGCACCGGCCACGCCATGCTCCACACGATGTACGGTCAGGCGGTGCGCCATTCGGCGGAATTCTTCATCGAGTTTTTCGCCATCGATCTCATCATGGACGATCAGGGCGTCTGCCGCGGCGTGGTCGCGCTCAAGCTCGACGACGGCACGCTGCATCGCTTTCGCGCGCAAACCACGATTCTCGCCACCGGCGGCTACGGCCGCGCCTACCAGTCCTGCACCTCGGCGCATACCTGCACCGGCGACGGCGGCGGCATGGCGCTGCGCGCGGGCCTGCCATTGCAGGACATGGAATTCGTGCAATTCCATCCGACCGGCATTTTCCCGGCGGGCTGTCTCATCACCGAAGGCGCGCGCGGCGAAGGCGGCTATCTCGTCAACGCCGAGGGCGAGCGCTTCATGGAGCGCTATGCGCCATCCGCGAAGGATCTCGCCTCGCGCGACGTCGTCTCGCGCGCGATGACGATCGAAATTCGCGAGGGACGCGGCGTCGGCAAGAAGAAGGACCACATCTTCCTTCATCTCGACCATCTCGATCCCGCCGTGCTGCATCAGCGGCTGCCGGGCATTTCGGAATCGGCGAAGATTTTCGCCGGCGTCGATGTCACCCGCGAGCCGATCCCGGTGCTGCCGACCGTGCACTACAACATGGGCGGCATCCCGACCAATTTCCACGGCGAGGTTGTCGTGAAGAAGCCGGGCGACGACGACGCGGTGGTGCAGGGCCTGATGGCGGTCGGCGAAGCCGCTTGCGTGTCGGTGCACGGCGCCAACCGTCTCGGCTCGAACTCGCTGATCGATCTCGTGGTGTTCGGCCGCGCGGCGGCGTTGCGCTGCGCCGAGAAGCTGACGCCGGACGGCAAGCAGCCGGAGCTGCCCGCCGATTCTGCCGACAAGGCGCTCGCCCGCCTCGACCATTTCCGCAACGCCTCCGGCGGCACGCCGACCGCGAAGCTGCGCGACTCGATGCAGCGCGTGATGCAGAACAACTGCGCCGTGTTCCGCACCGGCGACGTGCTCGCCGAAGGCAAGGACCTGATCCACAAGGTTCACGGCGGCATCAGCGACATCGGCGTCACCGACCGCTCGCTGATCTGGAACACCGACCTGATCGAAACGCTCGAACTCGACAATCTCATCGTGCAGGCGGTGGTGACGATGGATTCCGCCGTCAACCGCACCGAGAGCCGCGGCGCGCATGCGCGCGAGGATTTCTCCGAGCGCGACGACAAGAACTGGATGAAGCACACGCTGGCGTGGATCGATCCCAAGGCCAACACCACGATCGATTACCGCCCGGTGCACAGCTACACGATGACCAACGACATTCAGTACATTCCGCCGAAGGCGCGCGTGTATTGAGCGATTGCCCGCTCCGCAGGGAATGACAAAGACAAAGGCTTTACGTCATGGTTGAATTCGCGCTGCCAAAAAACTCCACCGTCACAGGCGGAAAGACATGGCCGAAGCCGGAGGGTGCTGGCGAAACGCGCGAATATCACATCTACCGCTGGTCGCCGGACGACGGCCAGAACCCGCGGATGGACACCTATTACGTCAACACCGCCGATTGCGGCCCGATGATCCTCGACGGCCTGATATGGATCAAGAACCACATCGACCCGACGCTGACCTTCCGCCGCTCCTGCCGCGAGGGCGTCTGCGGCTCCTGCGCGATGAACATCGACGGGCAGAACACGCTGGCCTGCACCCGCGCGGCGAGCGAGGTCGAGAGCGGACCGATCACCATCCGCCCACTGCCTCACCAGCCTGTCGTCAAGGATCTCGTTCCCGACCTCACCAATTTCTACGCGCAATATGCGTCGATCGAGCCGTGGCTGCACACCACCACCGCGACGCCACAGAAGGAATGGCGGCAATCGATCCAGGAGCGCAGCAAGCTCGATGGACTTTACGAGTGCATCCTCTGCGCCTGCTGCTCGACCTCCTGCCCGAGCTACTGGTGGAACAGCGACCGCTATCTCGGTCCCGCCGCGCTGCTGCAAGCCGACCGCTGGGTCAACGACAGCCGCGATGAGGCCACCGGCGCGCGGCTCGACAATCTGGAAGACCCGTTCCGGCTCTATCGCTGCCACACCATCATGAACTGCACCAAGGCCTGCCCGAAGGGATTGAATCCCGCGAAGGCCATCGCCGACCTCAAGGCCAAGATGGTCGAGCGGCAGGTGTAATCTTTCGCAACCCACCGCTTCCAATCAAAAGGCCCGCCGCTCAATCCGGCGGGCCTTTTCTTTTCAGGCTGATTGTCTCACATCAGAACTTGTCGGCGTCGATCACCGCCTGTGCGAACGCCTGCGGCGCTTCCTGCGGCAGATTGTGGCCGATGCCGCCGGTGACCAGCCGGTGTGCATACTTGCCGGTGAATCGTTTCGCATAGGAGTCCGGCGAAGGATGCGGCGCGCCGTTGGCGTCGCCTTCCATCGTGATGGTCGGCACCGCGATGCTTGGCAATTGTTCGAGGCGGCTCTCGATGCTGTCGTATTTCGCCTCGCCCTCGGCAAGGCCCAGCCGCCAGCGATAATTATGGATCGAGATCGCCACATGATCGGGATTGTCGAGCGACTTCGCGCTGCGCGCGAAAGTCGCATCGTCGAATCGCCATTGGGGCGACGCCAACTGCCAGATCAGTTTCGCGAATTCATGAGTGTATTGCTTATAGCCGAGAGCGCCGCGCTCCGTTGAGAAATAGAACTGGTACCACCAAGCGAGTTCGGCCTTCGGCGGCAGCGGCTTTGCATTCGCCGCGCGGCTACCGATGAGATAACCCGACACGGCGACCAGCGCCTTGACGCGTTCCGGCCAGAGCGCGGCGAGAATGCCCGCCGTGCGTCCGCCCCAATCGTAACCCGCGACCAGCGCCCGCTCGATCTTGAGCGCGTCCATCAGCGCAATGGTATCCACCGCGAGCGCGGCCGGCTGGCCGTTACGCATCGTATCGGCGGAGAGGAATTGCGTGGTGCCGTAACCGCGCGCATGCGGAGCGATGACGCGGTAACCCTTCGCGACGAGTATTGGCAACACGTCGATGAAGCTGTGAATGTCGTAGGGCCAGCCGTGCAGCAAAAGCACCACGGGACCGTTCGCAGGACCGGCCTCAAAATAGCCGATGTCGAGAACACCGGCCTTGATCTGGCGGATCGGAGCGAGCGCGTCCGCATTGCTCGATGAGGCGGCGGCGCTCGCTGTGCCTGCACCTTGCGCATGGGCGGGGTGGAGCAATCCAAATCCCGCGGCGGTCAGCGCGGCGGCGCCGGTCGAGGCGATCTGGAGAAAGTTGCGGCGGTTCGCATTGATGGGGTCGGACATGGCAGGTTTCCGGAGGTTTGAGCGGAATGTCGGAAGCGGCGGACTCGATCCGTGGCGCGGATCGAGTCCATGCGCGGCTCAGAGCACGGTCAGTTCGACGTTGATGTTGCCGCGCGAGAGCTTCGAGTACGGGCAGATCTGGTGCGCGGCGGCGACAACCGCTTCGGCGACCTCGCGATCGAGGCCCGGCAGGCTGACAGCGAGACGGGCCTGAAGCTGGAAGCCGTCGCCCACCGTTCCGAGATCGACCTCGGCATCGACCGCCGTATCGGCGGGCAGCTTCACCTTCTGCGCGCTGGCGGCGCGGTTCATGGCGCCGATGAAGCAGGCCGACCAGCCCGCCGCGAACAACTGCTCCGGATTGGTGCCCTGGCCGTTCGAGCCGGGAGGCGACAACTTCACCTCCAGACGGCCGTCGGAGGAACGGGCGGCGCCATCGCGGCCTCCCGTGGCGTGGGTCTTGGCGGTGTAGAGCACCTTTTCGATCTGGCTGGCGGTCTTGGAGGAAGTCATGGCGGGGGTCCTTTGGGTTGGCATTATTAATCACTACCGATCTAATCGGATACGATCTAAATAAACCAGCCAGCCGGGATGTCAAGCCTTCCGATTTAATCGGAACCGATATATATACTGTCCGAGAGATCACATCCGTGTGAGGAATTTCGCATGACCCCCGCCAAGACCGCCGCCGGCAAGGCTTCTTCCGACAGGCCCAACCCGAGGCTTGAGGATTTCATGTGCTTCGCGGTCTATTCGGCCAACCTGGCCTTCGGCCGCGCCTATAAGCCGATTCTGGAAAAGCTCGGCCTCACCTACACGCAGTACATCGCCATCGTCGCGCTGTGGGAACAGGACAATCAGACCGTGGGCGGGCTCGGCGAAAAGCTGTTTCTCGAATCCAACACGCTGACCCCGATCCTCAAGAAGCTCGAGGAGCTGGGTTATGTGCAGCGCAAGCGCGATCCCGCCGACGAGCGCCAGGTCATCGTGCATCTCACCGAAGCGGGCCGCCGCCTGCGCGAGAAGGGTCTGTGCATGAACCTCGTCAAGGAAACCGGCCTATCGCCAGAGGACTTCCGCCACCTGCAAAAGGGCATCGTCGCGCTCCGCAACAATCTCGCCAGGGCTGCGAAGGCCAGCCGGTCGTGAACTAAAACAACCACACCGACGCCCATGCTTTTGCAGCGGCGCGCCACCGGTCTTGATGCACGTCAACGCGGCTTGTCCGCGATCGCCTCAAGATCGGGACATGGCTCATCCCGCACTTCTCACCGTTGCGCTCATCCTGTTTGCCGTGACGAGTACGGTTACGACCGTTCTGGCCGCGTCGCCCGCCGAAATGCGCGGGCGCGCTTTCGCGCAAACAAACTGCGCGCGATGTCATTCGATCGATCGCCACACGCAAAGCCCGCTCGCGATCGCACCGCCCTTCAGGACGCTACACACGAAATATCCCATCGAATCGCTTGCGGAATCTCTGGCCGAGGGCATCGATACCGGCCATCCCACCATGCCGATGTTCACGCTGGAGCCCGACCAGATCAACGACCTGCTCGCGTTCCTCAAAAGCCTGAAATAATTATCGCGACCCTGCCGTTACCTGAATGCGGGCAGCACGAAGATCGCGATGTTCGCGAGCAACGCAAGACCGTAGACAATCGAGCGCGCGGTCGATTGATTGAAGACGTACAGAAGGCCGTGCAGCACGCGCAGCGCCACGTAAGTCACCGCCAGCAGGTTGACGGTGGAAATCGCAGCGCCCTGCGTCACCGCGACGATGACGGCGGCCGCGAAGAACGGAAAATTCTCATAGGCATTGTAGTGCGCGGCATAAGCGCGCCGGTGCTTCGGCGGCAGATCGCTCGTCGAGTCGCGCGGACAATGATTGTCGACGTCGCCGCCCGCCTTCGCATATCCCGCCCAGACCAGCGGCAGCAGCGCGGCGACCAGAACGCACCAATAGGCCAGCGGCATCGTTGTCTTCCCCCGTGAGAGCCGCATTTCGTCGGCGCGGGGCCGCAAAGTCAACCGCATTGCAGGCAGCGCGCACGGAACATGCGGCAATGGCGTTCGTTGGTTTTGCCCGACACGAAGGAAAGCGAATGGCGCCGACACCGCAAACACCGCAGGGCGATCCGCCGGAAGTGCCACCCGCGACACCGGGCACGCCGACAGAGCCGCCGCGTGAGATGCCACCCGCCAATCCTCAGCCGGATATTCCGCCGCCGGTGCGCGAACCGGATTCGCCGCAGACCCCGCAGGAATTGCCCGGCGATATGCCCGGTGAAGCACCGCTCCGCGGACCGCCCTCACCGCTCCCGCCCGAACCCCTGCACGACTGATGCAAACAAACCGGCGCGATGTATCGCATTCGGTTCAGGAGCAATTCATCCCGATGAACGGGCCTTCACTTTCACGCGCGATGTTCCGCAATCTCACCGTGCGGCATGACAATAATTTATTTCGTCGCGCGTCTCGCCACATTGCCGCCTCACCATTATCGGTCCATCGTGCATGACGTCTCGTGGCGTCGATGAACCTTGCTGACGGACAACCTTCAAAGGGTGGATATGAACAGACTGAGATTGATACTGCTCGCGACCTGCGCATTTTCGATGTCGCAATTTGCTCATGCCGAGCCATCGCCATCGTTTCTGATGGCGCAGGCCGCTCCCGATCAGCAGAAGGCTCCGGAAGGCAGGACACCGCCGAAGGCGCCGCCGCAGGCCGCGCCAAGACCGGCGCCTCCTGCGCCGCCGAAAGCCGCACCGCCGCCTCCGCCCAGAACCGCGCCCCCTCAGGCTCCGAAGGCCGCGCCTCCGCATCCGCCAGCGGCACCGCAAGCGCCTGCGGCCCGTCCCGCGCCGCCGCCACCAGCTCCCCATGCCGCGCCGCCGCCGCAGGCTCATCCGCCCGGCGCACCCGCGCGTCCGACTCCTCCTGCCGCTGCGCCTCAACCGCCGCATCGGGGTGAGGCTCCTCGCCCGCAGCAACCGCCGACGCCGCAACAGCCCCCTGCGCCACGCGGCGAAGCTCCGCGCGCGCCGAACGCCCAGCCGGTCGCACCCGGCGTTCGCGATGTGACTCCGCAGCGCGCGCCCGTTGCACCGAATGCAGCGCCAGCTCCGGCGGCACCTCCGAACGCGCGTCCCAATGCTATTCAGACGCCGCCTGGCGGACATCCTCTGCCGAACGGCGCGCCGCCCGCGCCGAATGCTGCGCCCAACGCAGCACCGGGCGCTCCCGGCGCCAATGGACCGCGCACCGAGCGTCGCGGCCCGCCGCCCGGCCTTCCAGCAGGCACGCCTGCCGCCCCTGCCCGCGCACCGATCGCGGCTCCGCTGCCGCCCGCACCGGCTGCGGCCACGACGCCGCTGCCCGCGCGTGATGCGACGACGCAGCGCGGACGGATCGAGGACTTCCGCGGCAAGCGTCAGGAGCGCACCGAAGGCGGCCGCACCATCATCACCGAACCGGGCCGCGTGATCGTGCGCGATCCGAACGGACAGTCCTTCGTGCGGCATAACGACGTCGACCGCTTCCGCTACGGCGCGCGCGATGTGCGTGTCGACCGGCAGGGCAACGACACCCGCACCGTCGTGGTGCGGCCGGACGGCACGCAGATCATCACCATCAATGACGAGCGTGGCGGCCTGCTGCGCCGCAGCCGCCGCGGGCCTGACGGACGCGAGGTCGTCATCATCGACAACCGGCGTCACGGCGGTCCCGGCTTCGGGGCCGGCCTCGCCGCCGGCATGGTGGCGGGCGCCATCGGCGGTTACTTCGTCTCGCTGCCGCCGCCCGTGCTGCACATTCCGCAGGATCGCTACATCGTCGAGGCCGACAGCGCGCCGCCGGATCTGATCTACGACACGCTGATCGCGCCGCCGGTCGATCGCATCGAGCGTCCCTACTCGCTCGATGAAATCCGCTACAGCCCCTCGGTGCGCCAGCGCATGCCGTCGATCGATCTCGACACCATCAACTTCGAGACCGGTTCGTGGGACATTCCGCCGGATCAGGCCGCGAAGTTGCAGGTGATCGCCGATGGCATGAACCGTGCCATTCAACGCAATCCGCAGACGGTGTTCCTGATCGAGGGCCACACCGACGCGGTCGGCAATGACGTCGACAACCTGTCGCTGTCGGATCGCCGCGCGGAAGCGGCGGCGGAGTTGCTGACGCAGCAGTTCGGTGTCCCTGCGGAAAACCTCACCTCGCAGGGTTACGGCGAACAGTACCTGAAGATTCCGACCGACGCGCCGGAGCGCCGCAACCGCCGCGTCACGGTGCGCAACATCACGCCGCTGCTCAACGGCGGCGAGGCCAACGCCGCCCCGCGCTGAGGCGAGATATCATCAACATGACAACGGCCGGGATATTCTCCCGGCCGTTTTTGCATCTGGCCTCACCCGGCGGATCGGGCGCATGATGCGGCCAGCAGGAGTGTGCGATGAACGATGTTGCCGGACAGATCCACCACGCCGCCGCCAGGGGTTACACCTCCAAGGCCGAGGTGTACGCGCAAGGCCGCCCCGACTATCCGCCCGAGATCGTGGACTGGCTACAAAAACAGCTCGGCGTCGGGGCCGGTCAAACCGCCGTGGACCTCGGCGCGGGCACCGGCAAGTTCACCCGCTATCTCGCCGCAACCGGCGCGCGAATCATCGCGGTGGAGCCGGTGAAGCAGATGCGCGAACAGCTTGCCAAGCGGTTGCCCGGGATCGAAGTCCTCGAAGGCACCGCCACCGCAATTCCGCTGCCCGACAATTCAGCCGATGCGCTGACCTGCGCGCAATCGTTTCACTGGTTCGCCACCAAGGCGACGCTCGCCGAATTCCATCGCGTGCTGAAGCCATGGGGCAAACTCGCGCTCGTCTGGAACAGGCGCGACGAGTCCGTGCCGTGGGTCGCCCAATTGAGGGACATCATCGCCCCGTATCAGGGAGATACGCCACGCTTCACTTCAAAGACCCTGAGCGAGGTGTTTCCATGCGACGGATTCGGACCGCTGCATGCGAACCGCTTTCCCCATCCGGGTCATACCGGCGCGCCTGAGGATGTGATCGTCAACCGTTTCCGCTCGACGAGCTTTATCGCGGCGCTGCCGCCCGATGAGGAGGCCCGTGTTGTCGCCGCCATCCGCGACCTGATCGCCTCGACACCCGAACTTGCGGGCAAGGACAGCGTCACCGTTCCCTACGACACAGTCGTCTACTGGACGAACAGGACGGGTTAGCTGCGGATTTCTTTTCAGCTCTTGTCGCTGCCGAGCCTGGGGATGTGAGCGCCGGGCTCGGCCGAGAGCAAACCGGTCTTGGTATAGAGGTTGAGCTTGCCGCGCGTGTCGGAAATGTCGAGATTGCGCATCGTCAACTGGCCGATGCGGTCTGCGGGCGTGAACGGCGCGTCCTCGACCTTCTCCATGCTCAGCCGCTCCGGCGCATAGGTCAGGTTCGGGCTCTCGGTATTGAGGATCGAATAGTCGTTGCCGCGGCGTAGCTCCAGCGTCACCTCGCCGGTGATCGCGCGCGCCACCCAGCGCTGCGCGGTCTCGCGCAGCATCAGCGCCTGCGAGTCGAACCACCGCCCCTGATACAGAAGACGGCCAAGCCGCATGCCGCTGATGCGATACTGCTCGATGGTGTCTTCGTTGTGAATGCCGGTGACGAGACGCTCATAGGCGATGTGCAACAGCGCCATGCCCGGCGCTTCATAGATGCCGCGGCTCTTCGCCTCGATGATGCGGTTCTCGATCTGGTCGCTCATACCGAGGCCATGGCGACCGCCGATGGCATTGGCCTCAAGAAACAGCGCGACGGGATCGGGATAAGTCTTGCCGTTCAGCGCGACAGGCTGGCCTTCCTCGAACCGCACCGAAACCTTCTCGGCCTTCACGGCGCAATCGTCGCGCCAGAACGGCACGCCCATGATCGGATTGACGATCTTGATGCCGCTGTCGAGTTGTTCGAGATCCTTGGCCTCGTGGGTCGCGCCGAGGAGATTGCTGTCGGTCGAATATGCCTTCTCAGCGCTCATCTTGTAGGCGAAACCATGCGCGGTCATGAACGCCGACATTTCGGCGCGGCCGCCCAGTTCGTCGATGAACTGCTGATCGAGCCAGGGTTTGTAGATGCGCAGATTCGGATTGGTCAGCAGGCCGTAGCGGTAGAACCGCTCGATGTCGTTGCCCTTGTAGGTCGAGCCGTCGCCCCAGATGTTGACGCCGTCCTCCTTCATGGCCGAGACCAGCATCGTGCCGGTGACGGCGCGGCCGAGCGGCGTGGTGTTGAAATAGGCGATGCCGCCGGTCGAGACATGGAATGCGCCGGACTGAATCGCGGCGATGCCCTCATGAACCAGTTGCGTGCGGCAATCGACAAGCCGCGCCTTCTCGGCGCCGAACTCTCGCGCTTTACGCGGAATCTCCTCGTAGTCGGCCTCGTCCGGCTGCCCAAGATTGGCGGTATAGGCGAACACGCGCGCGCCCTTCTGTTTCATCCAGAGCAGCGCCGCGCTGGTGTCGAGCCCGCCCGAGAACGCGATACCGACATTTTCTCCCTTGGGGAGGTTTTTCAGAATCGTGCTCATGGGACTTCCTTCGGGCAGTTTCGTTGAGTGGCAGAGGCGCTGGACCGCGCTGGGATTAGACCGGCTTTCTATAGAAAGATTGCGAGGCCCCGAAAAGGCTCATTTTCGCCGCCCCAGCCAGCGCAGGGTCCCGCCTAGCCGCAGCCAGCGAGCGGCCCAAGCACCCCCTTCGGCTGATCCAGCAGAAACAGCGAGAAGCTGCGGCGCGAGGTCGGCCCCCGCACCATCGTCACCGGCCCGAGCGACGTGACGCTGCCGAACTGCGCTTCGAGCCGGGCCGGCAACGGGCATTCCGTGACGAACAGGATCGGCGCCGGTGACGTCGCCTTCAGCGGCCGGGAAATATCGAATTCATGGCTCGGCACGATCGACGGCGGCCATGCGAAAACCGGCAACCCGCTGTCGCGCGTGTAATAGATCAGCGACGAGACGAGATCGCGCGTGTCGGCCGCGATGCCATGTGCGCCATGCGCCTTGGCGGTGACGGCAACATCGTCGCCGAGGCGATGCCATCCCATGGTGCGGGCGTAAACGTCACCGTTGCGGATGCCAGGTATCGTGACGCGATCAGCGATATGATCGCCGGTCAGCAGCACGGCCTGCACCACGAGCCCGATAACGACGCTTGCCATCAGCCAGCCTCGGCGATCCTCCATCACCAGCACGGCGGTCGCGAGGATGGTCATGGCGATGGCCGATGGCGCGGCCCAGTTGGCATTGGCATGGGTGAGAAAAGCCACCGCCGCGATGATCGCAACCGGCGGCAACGCGAACGCCATCAGCATCCGCAGATTCGCATCGCGAAAATACTGGCGCGGCCGCACCAGCAGCGCGAGGAAGACGCCGAAGGTGATGAAGCCCATCACGACGAACTGGCTGGCGAGAAATTCGGCAACCTGCGGAAGACTGAACACCAGACCATGACCGCGGGCATTGTCGCCGGTGTGCTTGAAGGTGACGAAGCCGTTCGCCGCGTTCCACATCAGGTTGGGCGACAGCACCACGATGGCGATCGCCAGCGCGGACCAGAGCTGCGGCGTGCGCCACAGCCGCCGCGAGTCTTCATCCATCAGCGCGGCCAGCGCGGCGCAGGCGACAAAATAGATCATCGCGTATTTCGCCAGCATGCCGAAGCCGATCGCCACACCGAGCACGACAGCCCAGGTCCAGCGTGGCTTGCTGCGCAATTCGACGAAGGCGAGGAGCGCCAGCGCCCAGCAGAACAGCAGCGGCACGTCGGTGGAAATGATCCGCGTCGAAAACACGATGCCCGGGGCCAGCAGATAGATCAGCCCCGACCAGAAGGCGGCGCGGGCGCTGAACAGCCTCTGCGCGATCGCATAAATCAGAAATGCCGTGGCGCCGTGCAACAGCGGCGACGGCGCGCGGATGCAGGCTTCCGATGCCCCACAGATCGCCTGCGACGCGCCGATGATCCACGCAAGCAGCGGCGGCTTGGAGAAATAGCCGAAGTCCGGGGCCTGCGCCCATGCCCAGTATTGCGACTCGTCGAAGAACAGATCCACGACAGAAAAATGCAGCCCGGCAAGGCGGACAACGGTCAGCGCCACGACCAAAGCCGCGAACAGTTCAACCTGCCTGCCGCGAACCTCCGTCTGAGGAGCGAGGCTCATGCGTCCGTCTTCCGGACGACGCGATCCCGCAGCCGCCGGAACAGCGCGCCCGCCGCATTGAAGCAGGCCAGAAACCAGCCGGTGAGGCGGGCATCTATCTCCTCATCGCTCTGCATCGACCATAGCCAGCGATAATAGATGCCGTGCAGCAGCCACACGATCAGAAACGCCGCCACCCCGCCAAAGATCACGTCGGTGAAATAATGGCCGCCGAAGGCCATGCGCAGAAGGCCGGTCGCAAGACCGAACACCGTGGCGGCGGCATAAGCGAGCGGCCGCCATTGCGGCGGCGCAAGTGCCGCGGGCGCGTAGGTCCAGAACGCGGTCGTCGCCTCGCCCGAATAGAACGAGCAGTTGTGTGGGCATTGTCCGCTCGGGTCCCACCACGCCTTGAACTGCCATGGCCCGCCGAACTCGGCCGTGGCCACCGGACGCGGCCGTCCCCAATAGGTCTTGAATCCGGCGTTCGAGATGATCCCCGCGGTGAGGATAATAGAGAGCGTCAGAAACAGGGTGACACGCGGAGAAATCAACATCGGGCGGCGCGGCCGCACGATCTTCAGCGCCAGCGACACCAGCGCGGGCAATGCAAACGCCCATGTCACCCACATCGCCGCGTTGCGCGCAATGCCGGCCATATGCGAGGCCTGCATCGGAAAACGCCGGGTCACGGGATCGTAAAACAGCGCCGCGATCTTCAGATCGAGTTGGGGAAATATGCCGAACACGGCGCCCACGACGGCACCGACGGCGAGAGCGATCAGAAGGCCCGTCCTGTTCATCGCGCCTGACTATCAGACCGCGCCGGAGGGGGGAAGGATGGCGATGGGCGTTCCCGCCATGCTCCGGCATTGCGGCCCGCGATCAGCCAGTAGACCACGCCGCCGAGGATGCCCGCGCCGACCATCACTTCGGCGTGACGCCGTACGATACCCTCGAACGTCATCGTCACGGTGTCGAACGGGATGAAGGCGAGGTAGCAGCCAAGCCCCGCGAGCGCGCCGAAGATCGCATAAGCGAGAATATGACGGATCGAGAACGCCTCGGTGACGAGCACGGCGATCAGCGCGGGCAGCAAGGCAAAGCCGCTGATGAGCATGAAGCCGATGCCGAAGATCACGTTCACAGTGCCGTTGTCGAGGTCGAGCGTCTGGAGATCCATCTCGGGAAACAGCAGCGCATACACCACCACCGCCCCCGCGACGAAACAGGCCGCGAGGAAACCGAAGAACGTCGCGAACAGGCGTCCGATCACAGCCATGTAAAATACTTTTTATCATTGGGCATGATCTGATCCGAAAACCGTTTCACACTTTTCGGGATCATGCCCTAATCCGTCATCGCCATGGCGCGCAGCGCGTCACGCTCGCGCACCGACAATTTCTCCGTCTCCGATTTCAACTGTCCGCAGGCCGCGAGAATGTCACGCCCGCGCGGCGTCCGCACCGGCGAGGAATAGCCGGCGTTGAATACGTATTCGGAGAATTTCTCGATCTGCTCCCAGTCCGAGCATTCATACTTGCTGCCGGGCCACGGATTGAACGGAATGAGATTGATCTTGGCCGGGATGCCCTTGAGCAGCTTCACCAAGAGTCTGGCGTCGTCGAGCGAGTCGTTGACGCCCTTCAGCATCACGTATTCGAACGTGATGCGGCGCGAGTTCGACGCGCCCGGATAGTCGCGGCAGGCATCGAGCAGTTGCGCCAGCGGATATTTCCTGTTCAGCGGCACCAGTTCGTTGCGCAGATCGTCACGCACCGCATGCAGCGAGATCGCCAGCATCACGCCGGTCTCCTCGCCCATCCGTCCGATGTTCGGCACCACGCCCGACGTCGAGAGCGTGATGCGGCGGCGCGACAGCGCGATGCCTTCATTGTCCATCACGATGTTGAGCGCGTCGCGCACCGCATCGAAATTGTACAGCGGCTCGCCCATGCCCATCATCACCACATTGGTGACGAGACGGTTGCCGCTCGGCGTTTCGCGATCGACCCAGTCGTTCAGCCGGTCGCGCGCCACCATCACCTGACCGACGATCTCGCCTGCGGTGAGGTTGCGCACCAGCCGCTGCGTGCCGGTGTGGCAGAACGAGCAGTTCAGTGTGCAGCCGACCTGCGAGGACACGCACAGCGTGCCGCGATCGGTCTCCGGAATGTAGACGCACTCGACTTCATGGGCGCGGCCGACGCCATCGCCCGGCAGACGCAGCAGCCATTTGCGGGTGCCGTCGTTGGAAATCTGTTCGGCGACGACTTCCGGCCGGTCCACCGTGAAGCGCGCTTCCAGTTGCGCGCGCATGTCCTTCGACACATTGGTCATGTCGGCGAAGGTCCGCGCGCCACGCACATACATCCAGTGCCAAAGCTGCTGCGCGCGCATCTTGCGCTGCTTCTCGGGCACGCCGAGCTCGCCCAGACACGCCATCAGTTCCGCCCGCGTCAGGCCGACCAGCGAGGGCCTGTCGGGCGCGACATAGACCTCGAGCGCGGTCTTTTCCAAAGGCGCGTCGGTGCGCGCGGGGGCTGGCGTCGTCGGGTTCATGGCGCTTCAAATAGGCTTTTCACGCAGCCGAGGAAAGCCGCAGCCGGGCCGATTCAGGCCCCAGGCTTAAAGATTCCCAGCCGGAGGCATCAAAAATCCGCGTCCTCCGGACGGAGGAAGCTCCCGGAACCGGACTATTTCCGGCACTCCTGCGCGACCTTGTCGAGCGCCTGGGACAGCCCCTTCAGCGAGAACACGTCGGTGGTCTCGGTGCCCTTGGAGGAGGTCGCCTTCACCGTCGCGTCCGCGCCCTTGCGCATCGCGTCGATCAGGCGGTCCTCCTCGGCGGCATTCTTGATCCACAGGCCGTCGCCCTGCGCGTACATCGCGTAACGCGCGTTGCCGATGTTCAGCGTGGAATCGGAGCCCGGCTTGATCTGGTAGCCGATCATGATCGACACCTCGTTCGCCACTTTCTCGGCGGGACGGGTGGACACGAAGGCGTAGCCGGGATCGCGCGGCCGGTTCGGCGGATTGGTTTTCGAGGACGAGGGCTTGGCCAGCGCGAAGCAGACCTTCTTGCCGTTCGGTATGGCGACATAGGCGCCCCAGGTCGCGTACTGGCCGACCAGCGTCGGCTCCGCGCCTCCGGCATGCGCCGCCGCAGGCTTGGCCGTCGATTTCGCCTTGCTGGATTTCGCGGCGGGCTTGGCCTTGGACGAATGAGAACTGGACGAATGAGATTGAGTCTTGGGAGTCTGGGCCTGCACCGGAACAGGCACGGCCATCCATCCAATGAGCGCGACCGCGGTCACAGGTGCCAGCATCCGCAACATCATGAAGAACCTCTTTGATCGGGCTTCGCGAAAGCGCCGCCCGGCCTTGTCGAAAACGGGAATCGGCGAAGATTGCCCGCAGTTTGCACTGATTCCGCCGATCAGCCAAACCGCAGCAATGTGCCGCTTTTGGGGCTGAGGAACTTAAGGCTGTGCATCCTCGGCGCCGCGCCCCAGCGCGGCGCGCGCGGCCTGGCGGTGTTCGGAGGTGATATGGCCCGAAACCAGCCGGATCGCGGTCGCGAGCACGGCCGCGTCGTCGGTAAAACCGAGCACCGGCAGCATGTCCGGCACGAAATCGAACGGCAGCACGAAATAGGCGATGGCCCCGAGCAGCGCCACCTGCACATGGCGCGGGGTCTCGCGGTCGAACGCGCAATAATAGGCGGCGATCAGGTCCTCGGCGAAAGGCAGCTTGCCCGCCCCGCGCCTGAGCTTCTTCCAGAAACTCTCGCGCAAACGCTCGGGATTGGCGACCAGCGCGTTGGTGTCGAACTCGATGCTCTGTTCCGATCGGGTCATGGCTGAGTTGCGCGGCTCCTTCATCCGCATCCTGTTAGATGGGAATGCCCGCCGGGCGCGGCAAGCCGCCAATCCGCCGTGTTCCTCACACGCCGAGCCTCATTGCGATCTCGTTCATCACCTGGGCGAGCGCGACGTCGCGCGCGGTGACACCCCCGGCATCGTGGGTGGAAAGGCTTACCTCGACGGTTTTGTAGACATTGCGCCAATCGGGATGGTGGTCGCTTTTCTCCGCCGCCAGCGCCGCGCGGGTCATGAAGCCGAAGGCCTCGTTGAAGTCCCGGAACGTGAACGTGCGGTTCAGCGCCTTGCCGTCCGCAGCCTCGCTCCAGCCCGCCAAACCCGCCAGCGCATCCCTCCGCGCCTCCTCCGAAAGCAACCCGCCCATGCCACGCCTCCCTGACTGTCCCGCAACCGATGAACCCGGAATGCGCCGGGCGGTTCCGCGGCTTAACCAACATCCCGGCTCCGGCCGTATTCCGCCTCAATCTCTGTTACGATAGTGTCTGCGGTTCTCGACGCCTAGCCCGGGGCGGCGACCTCTGGAGGAGCATGGCAAAGGACAATCTGCTGGCACGCCCGACGTTGCAGCCGCAGGGCGCTTCCTCCTCGCGCTCGCGCCGGCGCATGCATGGCGCCCTGATGGCGGTCGCCGCCGTGCTCGCGTTCTTCGCGCTCGCCGGCGGCATCACCTATTACGTGCTGCGGCCGATCACATTGCGCATCGCGGTCGGACCTCCCAGCAGCGATGACGTCAAGGTGGTGCAGGCGCTCAGCCAGGCATTCGCGCGCGACCATGCCCACATCCGTCTGCGGCCCGTCATCACCGAGGGCGCCGCGCAAAGCGCGGCCGATCTCGCGCAAGGCAAAACCGATCTCGCCATCGTGCGCGCCGATGTCGATCTGCCGAAGAACGCCGGCGCCGTCGCGTTCCTTCGCAAGAACTTCGCGGTGATCTGGGTGCCGGGCGGCAGCTCGAAGAAACCGAAGATCACCAGCATCAAGCAGCTCGCCGGCAAGAAGATCGGCGTGATCGGCCGCACCAAGGCCAACATCAATCTACTCAACGTCATTCTCGATCAGTCCGGCGTGTCCCCGGACTCGGTGACCCTCACCCAGTTCTCGACCGTCGGCATTTCCGAGGCGCTGCGCAACAGCAAGCTCGACGCCTACATGGCGGTCGGTCCCCTCAACAGCCGCATCACCGCCGAGGCGATCGCGGCGACGTCGCGCGCCGGTGCCGAACCGCGCTTCCTGTCGCTCGAGACGGCGGATGCGATCGCGCAGAAATTCGCCGCCTACGATTCCGGTGAAATTCCCGCGGGCACTTTCAACGCCGCGCCGCCGCGGCCCGACGACACCGTCAGCACCATCACCGTCGGCCATCACTTCATGGCGCGGCGCTCGCTGTCCGACACCACGATCGCCACCTTCGCCCGCCAGTTGTTCGGCTCGCGGCAGGCGGTCATCAACGAATTCCCGCAATCGGCCAAGATCGAGACGCCCGACACCGACAAGGATGCCGCCATTCCCGCGCATCCGGGAGCCGCCGCCTTCGTGGACGGCGAGGAAAAGAGCTTCCTCGACAAATACAGCGATTACATGTGGGGCGGCATCATGCTGCTCTCGGTGATGGGTTCGGTGATCGCCTGGTTCGGCGGCTATCTGCGCAAGGATGAGCGCGTCGCCAATTCGGGCCTGCGCGAACGGCTCCTCGAAATGCTCACCGCCGCCCGGACCTGCGAATCGATGGAGGAACTCGATGCCATGCAGGCCGAGGCCGATACCATCATGCGGGAAACGCTGCATTGCTTCGAGGACGGGGCCATCGAGGAGGGCTCGCTGACGGCCTTCAGCATCGCGCTGGAACAGTTCCATAATGCGGTCGCCGACCGGAAGATGTTCCTGATCAACCTGCCGGAAAAGGCCCGGGGGCCACGGTCCGCACCCCCCATCCAGGTCGCTTAAGCATTTTTCGCATACCCGCCCGTTTGGGCGATTTATCCGTTGTTTTTGAGCGATTCCCGACTATATTGCGCCGCAACGCGTGCCCGGTTCGACAGAGCCGGGCACCTCTTTTTCGGGCCGCGATCTGGCCGCCCGATTGAACGCCGCCACGGCGGCCCCAGGATGATTTATGAACCTGCGTAATATCGCGATCATCGCGCACGTCGACCATGGCAAAACCACTCTCGTGGACAAGCTGTTGCAGCAGTCCGGCGTCTATCGTGAGAACCAGCGCATCACCGAGCGCGCGATGGATTCCAACGATCTCGAAAAAGAGCGCGGCATCACCATTCTCGCCAAGTGCACCTCGGTGCATTGGGGCGAAACCCAGATCAACATCGTCGATACCCCCGGCCACGCCGATTTCGGCGGCGAGGTCGAGCGCATCCTGTCGATGGTCGACGGCGTGATCGTTCTCGTCGATGCCGCCGAAGGCCCGATGCCGCAGACCAAGTTCGTGGTCGGCAAGGCGCTCAAATTGGGATTGAAGCCGATCGTCGCCATCAACAAGGTGGACCGCCCCGACGCGCGCGTCACCGAAGTCGTCAACGAGGTGTTCGACCTGTTCGCGGCCCTCGACGCCACCGACGAGCAGCTCGACTTCCCGATCCTGTACGGCTCGGGCAAAAACGGCTGGATGGGCAATTCGGAGACCGAGAACGACAAGGGCATGACGCCGCTGTTCGAACTCGTGCTCAAGCACGTCGCGCCGCCGGTGGTCGAGGAAGGCCCGTTCCGCCTGCTCGGCACCATCCTCGAAGCCAACCCCTATCTCGGCCGCATCATCACCGGCCGCATCGCCTCCGGTTCGGTGAAGCCGAACCAGGCGGTGAAGGTGCTCTCGCGCGACGGCAAGACCGTCGAGACCGGACGCATCTCCAAGATCCTCGCCTTCCGTGGCCTCGAGCGGCAGCCGATCGAACTCGCCGAAGCCGGCGACATCGTCGCCATCGCGGGCCTGACCAAGGGCACCGTTGCCGACACCTTCTGCGATCCGACCGTCGAGGAGCCGATCCAGGCGCAGCCGATCGATCCGCCGACCGTGTCGATGACCTTCATGGTCAACAACTCGCCGATCGCGGGCACCGAAGGCGACAAGGTGACGAGCCGCCTGATCCGCGACCGCCTGCTGCGCGAAGCCGAAGGCAACGTCGCGCTGAAAGTGGTCGAAGCCGCCGATAAGGATTCCATGGAAGTGTCGGGACGCGGCGAATTGCAGCTCGCGATCCTGATCGAAACCATGCGCCGCGAAGGCTTTGAACTCGCCGTGTCGCGCCCGCGCGTCGTTCTCGAGAAGGCCGCCAACGGCCAGTTGCAGGAGCCGATCGAGGAAGTCGTCATCGACGTCGACGAGGAATTCTCCGGCGTCGTCGTGCAGAAGATGAGCGAGCGCAAGGCCGAGATGATCGAGATGAAGCCGTCCGGCGGCAACCGCCTGCGGCTGGTGTTCTACGCGCCGACCCGCGGCCTGATCGGCTACCAGAGCGAGCTTTTGACCGACACCCGTGGCACCGCGATCATGAACCGCCTGTTCCACGGCTATGCCGCGTACAAGGGCGACATTCAGGGCCGCCGCAACGGTGTGCTGATCTCCAACGAGCAGGGCGAAGCCGTCGCCTACGCGATGTGGAAGCTCGAGGATCGCGGCCCGATGATGATCGAGCCCGGCTGGCGCGTTTATCGCGGCATGATCGTCGGCGAGCACACCCGCGAGAACGATCTCGAGATCAACGTGCTCAAGGGCAAGCAGCTCACCAACATCCGCACCACCTCGAAGGATGAAGCGGTGCGCCTGACGCCCCCGATCAAGATGACGCTGGAAAAGGCGCTGTCCTACATCGAGGATGACGAGCTGGTGGAGATCACGCCGAAGTCGATCCGCCTGCGCAAGCGCCATCTCGACCCGAATGAGCGCAAGCGCGCGGAGAAGCAGAAGGAAGCTCTCGCGAGCTGATCGCTATCCGTTTTGAGCAATCTGAAAATGCTCGGTCTTTAAACCGGGCATTTTTATTTTCAGAGCGTCTCTATTCCGTCATGCCCGGCCTTGTGCCGGGCATCCACGTCTTATAGGTGGGAATTGCATAAGGCGTAGATGGCCGGGACAAGCCCGGCCATGACGACTGTGACGGTATCGAGCTGTAACACATGTCATTCCCCTCTCATATCGATATCGCGATCATCGGCGCGGGCGCGGCGGGGCTTGGTGCCGCGCACGCGCTGCAAGGCTCCGGTTTCTCGACGCTTGTTCTGGAAGCGCGGGACCGGATCGGCGGGCGCGCGCAAACTATTTCGTTGCCTAACAATGTGATCTTCGACGTCGGTTGCGGCTGGCTGCATTCCGCCGACAAGAATCCGTTCGTGGCGATTGCGGAGAACCTCGGTTTCGCCATCAACAGGCACCGCCCGCCATGGCAGCAGCAGACCTTCGACGCCGGCTTTCCCCGCGCGGAGCGCGAGGACTTCATTGCCGCGATGAACGATTTCTTCGCGCGCGCGGAAGAAGCGGCGGATGGGCCCGACCGTCCGGCAAGCGAGCTGCTCTTTCCCGGCAATCGCTGGAACGCGCAGATCGACGCGGTGTCGACCTACATCAACGGCTGCGAACTCGATCAGGTTTCGATCCGCGACATGGCGGCCTATGAGGACACCGAAATCAACTGGCGCGTAGCCAAGGGTTACGGTGCGCTGATCGCCGCCTATGGCGCGACCTGCAACATCGCACGCAACACGCGCGTGACGCTGATCGACCATTCCGGTCCGCGCATCGTGATTCATACCTCGCGCGGCTCGCTCACCGCCGACAAGGTCATCGTCACGGTCTCGACCGATTTGCTGGCGCAGGAGAAAATCCGCTTCACGCCAGCGCTACCCGACAAGGTGAACGCCGCGGCGGGGCTGCCGCTCGGCCTTGCCGACAAGGTGATGCTGGCGCTTGCAACGCCTGACGATCTGCCTGCCGACGGCAATCTGCGCGGCCGCAACGGCACGGTAAAGACCGGCGCGTATCATTTGCGCCCGCAGGGCATGGCGTGCATCGAGGGCTATTTCGGCGGCACTTACGCGCGCGAATTGGAAGACGCCGGTGAAGGCGCGCTGGCGCAGGCGGCAATCGACGAGATCGCGGGCCTGCTCGGCAACGACTTCCGCAAAAAGCTGACGCCGCTGGCATCGTCGCGCTGGGCACATGACGAATTCGCGCGCGGCTCCTATTCGCACGCGCTGCCGGGACACGCGGACGACCGCGCCGTGTTGGCCGCGCCCGTCGATGGGCGATTGTTCTTCGCGGGCGAAGCCACCTCGCCGAATTTCTTCTCCACCGCCCATGGCGCGCTGGAGAGCGGCTTTCGCGCGGCGAAGGACGTGCTGGCGCAACGCGTCCGCTAACGCTTGCCGACGACCGACTCCACAATCGAACCGAGCATCCCCTGACCGGATTCTTCCACGAAGAAATGTCCTTCGTGCGCATGTGGCGGCAGAACCCTGAACGTCACACGATCGCCGCCTGCACGAAACGCATCCGCCATGTGCTTCGACAGCGCGGGTGAAAAATAGGAATCGTTGTCCGCCACCAGCCATGTCACCGGCACGCGCGCGTTTTGTCCCAGCGCGCCACTTGCGACGATCAGCTTCTCCGGCGCGCAGACGTCGCCCGCATGGCCATGCGCATGCCCGCCACGGCCGGGCGCGAAGACGATGATCGCAGAAATTTCGCGCGGATCGCGTTGCGCCAGCGCCAGCGCGCCGAAGCCGCCCGCCGAATGACCGGCGATCACCGAGCCATCCTTGCGCGCGAACGGTTGCGTGCGCAGGAAATCCAGCGCCATGCCGATCTCGCGGCCTGTCGTCTGCGCTGCGCGCGGATAATCCGGCGCATCGCAGCCGCCTTGACCTTCGAGATAGGGACCACCCGTTGCGCCATGGCCGGGCCGCTGCGGCACCAGCACCGCGAAGCCGCGCGCCACCAGCGCCAAAGCAAGATGCGCATACTCCGGCTGCGTCATCTGCGCGCGCTGGATCTCGTTCTCGACCGATGCGTGCGCGATGATCGCAACGGGAAACGGCCCCTCGCCTTGCGGCCGAAACAGCAGCGCGTGCGAAGCGATCGCAGCGTCCGGCGTCGGCACCCGCCATTCCTGCCGCCGCGCGGGTTCACCTTCAGGCCCGGCGGGGCCGAACGCGGGCGTCCGCGCGTTTGCCGCAACCGCCGCCATCGTCAGTCCCGCAATCAATACCGTTCGTATGACCATGCGCCCATCCTGCCGCACTATCGGGTTTGCGGCGCGGCGTGCCAAGCCACCGATGGGCCCGTAACACATGTCCTGTTTCGGGACGCGTCGCAGGCGCATGGTGCAAAAACCCCACATGTTAACCGATAATTAACGATAGACCTTGTCGAGCGCCCGGCGAGTTGCTTTGATTATCTCATGAGCACGATCCTGATCGAAGTCCGGCCTGCCCGGACAGCCGATGCAGCCGAGATTGCCGCCACCCATGACGAGGCGTGGCGCTCGGCCTATCAGGGCATTATCCCCGGCGCGGAACTGGAAAAGCTCATCAACCGCCGTGGTCCCCAATGGTGGAACGGCGCGATCCGCAAGGGCAGCCGTGTCAGCGTGCTGTCGTTCGGCGACAAGATCGCGGGCTACGCGAATTATGGCCGCAACCGCGCCCGCAGCCTCCACTTCGACGGCGAAATCTACGAACTGTATCTGCGCCCGGAATTCCAGGGGCTGGGCTTCGGCCGCCGCCTGTTCTCGGCTGCCAAGCGCGACCTGACCCAGAGCGGGCTGAAAAGCATGGTGATCTGGGCGCTGTCGGACAACGATCCGGCGGTCGGCTTCTACCAGAGCCTCGGCGGCCGCATGGTGGCGCGCTCCTCCGAGCAGTTCGGCGCCAAGGCGCTCGACAAGGTGGCCTTCGCCTGGGGCAACTGACCCTCCGGCACTTATCAAATAGTGCCACGAATGGCTGCTTCTGATTTCCCTTGCCGGTAAAACGGACTAAACAGCGCGCAACGGCCGCGCCGTTCGCGGCCTTTATTCCTAATCAGGATTATCCATGAATATCGACGCCATTTCGGTGGGTGCCAACCCGCCGCACGAAGTCAATGTCATCATCGAGGTTCCGATCGGCGGCGAGCCGATCAAGTACGAACTCGACAAGACCGCGGGCACGCTGGTGGTCGACCGCTTCCTGCACACCGCGATGCGCTACCCCGGCAATTACGGTTTCATTCCGCACACGCTGTCCGAGGACGGCGATCCGTGCGACGTGATCATCACCAACACCCGCGCCATCGTGCCCGGTGCTGTGATGGCGGTGCGCCCGGTCGGCGTGCTGTTGATGGAAGACGAGGCGGGCGGCGACGAGAAGATCATCGCGGTGCCGGTGCCGCGGCTGACCAAGCGCTACAACCGCATCAAGACCTACAGCGACCTGCCGGAAATCACGCTGGAGCAGATCCAGCATTTCTTCGAGCACTACAAGGATCTCGAGCCCAACAAGTGGGTGAAGATCGTGCGCTGGGGCGATGCGGAAGAAGCGCAGAAGCTGATCCTCGACGGCATCGCCCGCGCCAGGAACGAGAAGAAGTAAGCGAAACTATGTGAAGCCTGCGGTCAGACCGCAGGCTTCGGCAGCTTGTGGATCGCGCAGGCCGCGCGCACGGTGTTGACCAACAGGCACGCCACCGTCATCTGGCCGACGCCGCCCGGGACCGGCGTCACCGCACCCGCCACTTCCATCGCCTCATTGTAGGCAACGTCACCGACAAGACGGCTCTTGCCGCCTTCGCCGGGCAGACGGTTGATGCCGACATCGATCACCGTCGCACCCGGCTTGATCCAGTCGCGCTTGACCATTTCAGGGCGCCCCACGGCGGCGAACACCAGATCGGCCTCGCGGCACAATGCGGGCAGATCGCGGGTGCGCGAATGCGCGATGGTCACTGTGGCGTTTTCATTGAGCAGCAATTGCACCAAGGGGCGGCCGACGAGATTGGAGCGGCCGAGCACGATGGCGTTCATGCCTTCGAGCGACGCATGCACGGTTTTCGCCAGAATGATGCAGCCGAGCGGCGTGCACGGCGTCAGCGCGGGCAGCCCGCTCGCGAGCCGTCCCGCATTGACCGGGTGCAATCCATCGACATCCTTCGCCGGATCGATGGCGTTGACGATGGTGTTGGCGTCTAACCCCTTCGGCAGCGGCAGTTGCACCAGAATGCCGTGAACGGCGGAATCGCGATTGAGCCTGTCGATCAGCGCCAGCACCTCGGCCTGCGGCGTGTCGGCGGCGAGCTTGTGCTCGAACGAATTCATGCCCGCAGCCAAGGTCTGCTTGGTCTTGCTGCCGACATAGACCTCGCTCGCCGGATCGCTGCCGATCAGCACCACGGCGAGACCGGGCGCAAGATCGTGATCGCGCTTCAGCCGCGCCACTTCCGCCGCCACGTCCTCGCGCAGCTTCGCCGCAATCACCTTTCCGTCGATCACACTGGCCGGCATCGATGTCCTTTCAATCCTTGTCGGTTGCGGCGGTCGCGGCCTTCAGGGCCTCGCCGAGTTGTTTGGGGTCGCCGTCGATCGTCAGTTGCTTGACGCGCGAGGTCACGCCGGAGGCAACGCGGACCCTGCTTTTCGGCACGCGCAGCAGACCTGCGAAAAGCTCGGTCACCGCGCGGTTGGCTTCGCCGCCTTCCGCCGCCACCCGCACGCGAACCTTGACTACCGACTTGCCGTTGGCGAGTTCCTCGATGCCGTCCACCGCGTCGCGCCCGCCGCGCGGCGTTACCCTTACCGCGACCATGACGCCGTGCGCCGCATAGCGCCAAGGGTCCATCATAGGTCCGCCATCGCCCGCGAACGATCAGATCACGTTCGGGTAGACGTAATAGGTGATGACCCGCTGGAGAAACATGATGATGAGGATGACGATGATCGGCGAAATATCGAGGCCGCCGAAATTCGGCATCAGATTGCGGATCGGCCGCAGCACCGGCTCGGTGATCTTGTAGAGAAACTCCGCGACCGAGGCGACGAACTGGTTTCGCGTATTCACGACGTTGAATGCGATCAGCCAGGACAGGATGGCGGAGGCGATCAGCAGCCAGACGTAAAGGTCGAGAACGATAAGGACGATATCGAGAACGGCGCGCATGGCGGGTTTTCCAGTTGAAGGCTCCTCTTATCGCCTCAGGGGGAACCAAACAAGAGAGCAGCACAGCCTCTGCGGCGGTCCGTGCCGCGGCCATAAATGTGGCTTTTCAGCCGGATCGGGGGGCCTCGGCAGAGTTCTTGAGTTGTCTTGACTTGGGGTTGGAGCGGATTGTAAATGACGCCCGCGCCGGAGCATCCCACCGGCCGACGGGGCCATAGCTCAGCTGGGAGAGCGCGTCGTTCGCAATGACGAGGTCGGCGGTTCGATCCCGCCTGGCTCCACCAATTCCCTCCCTTTCCTATCTCCCTCCAGATTGATCCGCGCCGGTATCGCCCTGCCTCGCGCCGATGCCGTTTGTCTGGCATCCTGCGCCGGACTTGCCGCACAATGGAGGTTGCCTTGCCAACCGAGCGTTTCCAGTTTCCCGGCGCGGAGGGGCAGCTTCTGTCCGCAGCGCTCGACCGGCCCGAGGGCACGCCCCGCGCCACCGCGCTGTTCGCCCATTGTTTTACTTGCAGCAAGGACAACCTCGCGGCGAAGCGCATCGCCGGCGAACTGGTGCGGCGCGGCTTCGCGGTGCTGCGGTTCGACTTCACCGGCCTCGGCAACAGCGAGGGCGAATTCGCCAACACGCATTTCTCATCCAACGTCGCGGATCTGATCCGCGCGGCCGACCATCTGCGCGCGGAGCATCACGCGCCCGCTTTGCTGATTGGCCACAGTCTCGGCGGCGCGGCAGTGCTGGCGGCGGCGGAACGGATCCCGGAAGCGAGAGCCGTCGTCACCATCGCAGCACCTTCCGATCCCGCCCATGTCGTCGGGCTGTTCAGGGATCACGTCGAGGCCATCCGTTCCGAGGGCGAGGCCGAGGTGTCGCTGGCCGGACGTCCCTTCAAAATCCGGCGCGGCTTTCTGGACGATGTCGCGAGCCAAAACCTCGCCAATCACATCGCCAACCTTAGACGCGCGCTGCTGATCTTCCATGCGCCGACCGACGACACGGTCGGCATCGAGAACGCCACGCAGATTTTCGTCGCGGCCAAGCATCCCAAGAGCTTCATCTCGCTCGCGGGCGCGGACCACCTGCTGACAAAACGCGAGGATGCGCTTTATGTCGCCGACATGGTGGCGGCGTGGGCGGAACGCTATGTCGATGCAGCCGCCGGTGCGGCGGAAGATCTCGCGGAGAAAGACGGCGTCATCGTGCAGGAAACCGGCGAAGGCCGCTTCCAGCAGATCGTCACGGCGGGCCGTCATACGCTGATTGCCGACGAGCCGGTCGGAGTGGGCGGGCTCGACAGCGGCCCCGGCCCCTACGACCTGTTGCTCGCAGGGTTAGGCGCCTGCACCTCGATGACGATGCGGATGTATGCCGAGCGCAAGGCGCTGCCGCTCGACCGCGTCACCGTGAAACTCAAGCATTCGCGCATCTACGCCAAGGACTGCGCGGACTGCGAAACCAGGGACGGCATGATCAGCCGGATCGAACGTGTCATCACCATCGACGGTGACCTCGATGCCGGGCAGCGCGGCAGACTGATGGAGATCGCCGATAAATGTCCGGTGCATCGCACGCTGACATCGGAGATCGACATCGTCACGCGCGCTGCCGATTAAATTTTAGCGGCGACGCTGCTGCACGTTCGCGACCGCCGCCAGCGCCCACGCGCGCGGAACGAACCGCAGCAGGAACGGAATGGCGCGAACCGCGAAGCCCGGCAGCACCACCTGCCGGTTCGCCATCAGGCCCTCGTACCCGGCACGGGCGACATCGGCAGCAGAGACGGTCAGCAGTTTCGAATCCATCCCCGGAACGAACCCGGCGCGCGACTGGAATTCGGTCGGCACCGGACCCGGACATAATGCGGTGACGCGCACGCCGCTCTTGCGCAACTCGGCCCGCATCGCCTCGGTGTAGGAGAGCACGAACGCCTTGGTCGCGTAATACACCGCCATCCCCGGTCCCGGCAGGAAGGCCGCGATCGATGCGACATTCAGAATGCCGCCGCGATGACGGATGATGCTGTCGGCGAAGCGCAGCGTGAGATCGGTCAGCGCGCGGACGTTGAGGTCGATCATCTCGAGCTGCTGCGCGCGATCGAGCGTCAGCGCCGCTCCCGCCAGCCCGAAGCCCGCATTGTTGACGAGATACTCCACCTCGAAGCCGAGCGCCGCGACGTCCTCCGCCAGCCGCGCGATGGCGCCTTCCGCCGCCAGATCGCAGGCAATGGCGATGGGCTTTTTGGCGCCGGTCGCGGCAATGATCTCCGCCAATTCCGAAAGCCGGTCCGCCCGGCGCGCGACCAGCACGCAGGCATGCCCTTTCGCGGCAAAGATGCGCGCCAGTTCAAGCCCGATACCGGATGAGGCTCCGGTGATGAGTGTCACACGTTCGGTCATCCGGTCCTGCCCGCGAGAAAGCCTGAACCAGCCATCAATTCACGGCGTCGGAGTCCAGCGCGCCATCCTGCACCTGCTGGCGCAGGTTGACCCGCTCGCGGGTGGAGACGCCGAGGAGATCGGCGGCACGCCAGATCACGTTTTCCTCGAACTCGCTGACATGGCCGTCGGCATAGACCAGTTCCCACATCATCTCGACGATCCGCAGCCGGCCCTCCTCGTTCACCGAGCGCATGATGACGCTGGTGAAATGATAGAGATCGACCGCCTCGCCCTCCACCCGCATGGCGTCGCGAACCAGCACGTCGGCGGTTCCGGGATCGAGATTGAAGCGATATTCCAGCAGGGCATGCAGCTTGCGCTTCTCGGCGGCCGACGGCTCGCCATCGAGCGAGATGACATGAATGAGCAAGGCGGTCGCCGCCAGACGATAGTCATCGTCGGCAAAACCGGCTTGTCCCGTTCCCGTGGGAGACACGACATCGGTGATGAACTGGCGCAATCTATCAAGCATCCGGGGTGGTCCTCGAATGGGGAACGGCGTTCTTACCCTATTCCGCGCCGTCTTGTCATTTCATGGCGGGAACATGAAACTCCGGCAATGAAGCCATGTTCCCGGGGACTTTCCCATAACCCCGGACCGGCCTTCTGAATCCGCGATTCTCCGATTAAGACATATTCTGGCCTCTCCGGTTCGAGCCCCGCCCGCCATGCTGCAAGCCTTTCAAAACCTGACCTGGCGCGAGGTGGTTTTCTCGCTGAAAAGTTTCGCGGCGGCGGTCCTGGCACTTTATATTTCGCTGCGGCTCAATTTCTCCCAGCCGATCTGGTCGGTCACCACCGTCTATATCGTGTCCCAGCCGCTCGCCGGCATGGTGCTGTCGAAATCGGTTTACCGGGTGCTCGGCACCGTGATCGGGGCCGTCGCCTCGCTGGTGTTCGTGGCGCTGTTCAACAACAGCCCGGAACTGTTCTGCCTCGCCCTGGCGCTCTGGATCGGGCTCGGCACCACGATCACCATCTATCTGCGCGATGCCCCGCAGGCCTATGTCGGCATGTTGTCGGGCTATTCGGCGGCGATCATCGGACTGCCCGCCGCGCTCGCCCCGGATACCGCCTTCGACTATGCGGTGTCGCGCTGTCTGGAAATCTCGATCGGCATCGGCTGCGCCACGTTGATGCATCACCTGATCCTGCCGCAGCGCGCCGGCGATGCGCTGCGCAGGGCGCTGAACGCGACCTTGCCGAGCATGGCGCGCTGGGCGCAGGACGCGCTGCAAGGCCAGCAGAACGAGATCACCGGCCTGCTCGACCGCCGCCGCATTCTCAACGCCGTGGTGTCGCTGGATTCGCTGCGGGTGTTCGCGACCTTCGACACGCCCGAGATCCGGGTGGTCGATCCGGCGATCCGCCAGCTCGAAGGCAAATTGCTGGCGCTACTGGCGATGCTGATGTCGGTGTACGACCGTTTCGCAGCACTCGTGCAGGAGCGCCCCGCCACCGCCGACGCGCTGCGGCCGCTGCTGGAGAAGGCGGCGGCGCACATGGCGCAATCGGCGGGGGCGAAAACCACAGCCGACGCGCAGGCGGAACGGTTCGATGAGACAGAACTTCACCGCGAGATCGACGCCCATCTGCCGGATATCGCCACGCTGCGCGCCGACACCCGTTCCTTCCTCGTGCGCAGCATGCTGCTGCGGCTCGGCGACGTGCTCGATCACTGGCGCGATGCGGTGTGGCTGCGCACCCATATCGTCAGCGGACGCCGCTTGCCCGGCAATCAGCCCGCGCCATCCTTTCGTCCCTACCGCGACCTGTCCGCAGCATTGCTCGGCGGCGCGATCGCGACATTCGCCGTCCTGTTCGCCAGCGCCTTCTGGATTTTCTCAGGCTGGCCGAACGGCCCGACCGCCGTCACCTTCGCCGCCATCATCTGCGCGATCATGGGCGGCCGCGACAACCCGGCCGCCGCATCGGCGGTGTTTCTCTGGATGAGCTTCGCCGGCATCGCCATCGCCGCGTTCTACCTGTTCGCGGTCTTGCCGCCGCTGTCCGGTTTCATCGCGCTGGCGGTGGCGCTGGCGCCGTTCTACCTTATCGCGGGCGCCTTTCTCGCGGTCCCGCAGGCGGTACGCTTCACCCTGCCGCTGATCCTGACCGCGGGCGGCCTGATGCCGATCGTCAACACCATGACCTACGACTTCGCCGCCTTCTTCAACAGTGCGCTCGGTTATGTCACCGGCATTGCCATCGGCGTCGCCTCGCTCGGGCTGCTCTGGCCGCTGCGGACCGACTGGGCGGTGCAGCGGCTGAAGCAGGGCATGTTTCGCGATCTCACCGCGATCAGCCGGAACGAACATGCCGACCGCGCCGCGTTCGAGAGCCGGATGTTCGATCGCAACAACGCCCTGTTCGCCCGGCTCGATCCGATGAAGGCGGACGAACGCGCAACGATCCAGGGCGGACTCGGCAGCCTTCGCCTCGGGCTGAACGTGATGGTGCTACACTCGCTGCAACATCACCTGCCGCTGTCCGCCGCGCGCGTCGTCGCCGCGGCATGCAGGGACATATCGGATTATTTCGCGGGCGCGGCGCGCAACCGCGCGGGCGGCGCGCCGTTGCCCTCGCTCGGCGCCGCCAGCGCCGAGCTTTTGAACTGCGACGGCGGCACGATGACGCTGCGGGCCGCCGAGGCGGTCTACAACATCGACATGCTGATGAAACGGCACGCGGTGTTTTTCGGCCAGCCGCCCCGGGATGAATCTCCACGGATGGAGACGGTGACCGCATGATCAAGGAAATCAACTTCGCGGGCGTGTTGCTGCCGCCCCTGATGGGATACGGCCTTGCGGCGGCATTGCTCTGGCTGGCCGCGCGCTTTGCGCTGTCGCGCACCGGCCTTTATCGTTTCATCTGGCATCCACCTTTGTTCAATACCGCCCTCTACGTCATTCTGCTCAGCATCGTTGTCGTCGCAACGCTCTAACCGGAAACCGATTCAACTGGAAATGTTGGGATGTCCGAACGCCTGCCGATCCTGCGTCTTTCCGTGACCCTGCTCACCCTCGCCGCCGCGGCGGTCGCGGGCTGGTTCCTGTGGCGCACTTACGAAGACAGCCCCTGGACGCGCGACGCGCGGGTGCGCGCCAATGTGGTGCAGGTGACGCCGGACGTCTCCGGCGTCGTGATCGACGTCCGCGTCACCGACAACCAGAGCGTCAAGGTGGGCGACGTGCTGTTTGTGATCGATCAGGCGCGGTTCCAGCTCGCGCTCTCGAACGCCGAGGCCGCCCTCGCCGGAGCCGTGAGCCTGCGCGACCAGCGGCAGCAGGAATATGAGCGGCGGCAAAGGCTTTCCTCCGCCTCGATCTCGGATGAGGCGCTGGCGCAGGCTCACAGCGCCGCCCTCTCCGCGCAGGCCGCCTACGATCAGGCGCAGGCCGCTCTCAACATCGCCAAACTCAATCTCGCCCGCACCCAGGTGCGCGCGCCGGTCAACGGCCACGTCACCAATCTGCTGCTCGACAAGGGCGATTACGCCACGGCAGGAAAGGCGATGGTCGCCGTGGTCGACAGCGATTCCTATTACGTCGCCGGCTATTTCGAGGAAACCAAACTGCGCTCGATCCATATCGGCGACAACGTCTCGATCCGGCTTCTCGGCTTCAGCCCCGAATTGCGCGGCCATGTCGCAAGCATCGCGCGCGCGATCACCGACCGCGACAACGCGCCGGGCAGCGAACTGATCGCCAACGTCAATCCAACATTCAACTGGGTGCGGCTCGCGCAGCGCATTCCGGTGCGCATCGCGATCGATCGCGTGCCCGACGGCGTCACGCTGAGCGCGGGCATGACGGCGACCGTGGTGGTGACGGGGCCGAGTGAGACGAAGCGCTCATCGTCCAGGACGCCGTAAGCGATTTGCTCACGACGCCGCGCTTTTCCCATGACAAGCACAGCGCGTTGAGAGCGGTTTTGCGCTCACTCCATATCGCTTAGCATAAACACGCGGGAATCCTGATGTCGCGTGTTTCTGGGAAGGCAGGGTTTCGAATTTACCGTAGCCCAGATATCAACCTGGTCGGTGCCAGGATGCATGGCGAGATCTTGCGATAGATTGCGGGTGCGGATTTCCGAGCGCTGCAAATTGATATTTCTGAGCCACCGGAACTCCTCGGAAAAATCCCTCACTACTTTGGGGTAAGTATCGTCGCCGACCGCCGCGGGTTGATCCGTGGCGCGGGCAAGCACCGTGACATAGTTGAAGCGATCCTCGCCGGGTTCGATGAACTCGACATCGATCGGCTCCAGTGAGCAAAGGCGCATCGCATATTCGAGGAACCCGACGGAGACGTACCAGAAGACATTGTAGTGGGGTTGCAGTCGTCCCCGGTCGTTGAACTCCATGAAGCATCCGGGCTTGAAGATTGCGATTGTCGCGATCTCCATGATCCCGTTCGGCTTGAGCAAGGCCCGCGCCGACGCGATCGCATCAAGCGGCGATGACACATGATAGAGGACGCCGGACAGGTTGATGAAGTCGAAGCCCTCCGGATATTTGCCGGCCAGCAGATGCACTTCTTCCGCCCTGAAAATCTCCTGGAACTCCATCTCGGCGCCGTGGAGATTTTGCAGGAAGCGCAATTTTTCATAAAAGCCGTAGGCGAGATTGTCCGTCGCGACGACTTTGCGTGCGCCGTTCTTCTTGCAGAGTATAGGGAGAAGCCCCTCGGCACTTCCGATGTCGAGACAATCCATTCCTGAAAAATCGACGCGTCTTTGCACGATCCTGGGCGGGAATGGCAGCTCGTCGGAATAGACACCCTGGATCACATCGCCAGCAGACATCTCGACCGTATAGTACCACCACGCAGCCTTCATCTGTGCGAGCGCGTCTTGGCTTTGCCCTCGTTCGTCCATCGCCAAATGTCTTCCCCTCACATGCAGGCGTCTTCCCGCGCGCCTTTTCCCTGGAGCACATCCGAATACCGAATTCATGGAGACGCGAGCACGTCGGCCTCTGAGCGAAACGACCGTGCCCCCCTGCCGCAATCCTTCGCACTTGCCGCGCCACCATAGCATCATACGGATACGCTCCTCACAAGCACCGGGCCGCGCATATGCGCGCCGAACGCTATCTGCGTGAGTGCACCAACTGCTGCTTCCGGTCTGAACAGGATGAAGGAATGAGGTGGTGCCGCAAGAGGGACTCGAACCCCCGACCCCGTCATTACGAATGACGTGCTCTACCAACTGAGCTATTGCGGCGAACCCTGATCGCTGACCGGAATCCGGCGCGAACAGGCGCGTGTTTATCGGTCGCAGCCCGGTTTTGCAAGATTTCCGGGCCGGTTTCAGCCGCCAAGTCAGCTCCCAAGCCGCGACACGAATCCCTGCCAGCCGCCGGGCTGACGGTCTTGAGCGGCATCCGGGTCGTCAGAAAAATCGTCCTCGGGAACACCCGGATCGTCGGGCGCGCGCACCAGCGGAATAATCGCGGGCGGCGCGGGGCTGCGGGCCTCGCCTGCCGGGCGCGCCCGGAATACCGGCGGAGCCACATTGTCCGGCTGGACCGGAACGGGGGCTGTTTCCACGGAAGTCTTTTCGACAACGGGTTCTGGCTCGGCGGGGACGGCTTTCGATTCGATCGCAACCGGAGCGGGCTGAGGCAGCGTTTCCGGAAGATCGAGGGGTTCCGCCGCGGCCGCCACATGATCGGAGGTCAGGGCCGCCACCGGCGTGACCCACTGAAACGCATCGAGCCGCCCGGAGACCGGCGACACCGGCCGCCAGCGATCCGACACATAGCCGTCCGCCGTCCACGCCGGATCGGGCGCGGCGCGCACCGCGCGCGCCGTCCATTCGCGGGCGCGGCCCTCGTCATGATTTCCGGCACGCTCCAATTCCGCCATCAACAGCGCCACGCGCTGCGTCGGCGCGGCCAGCAGCGGCGCGAGCGCGGCGCGGGCGCGGTCGAATTCGCTCGCCTCGATGGCGGCGCGCGCCACCGCCAGGAGACTCTCGCGATCCTCCGGCATCTTCCGCGCGAGAAGCTCGACGCGCGCGAGGCGTTCGCGCGCGGAATCGCCGAGCCGGACATGCGCGTAGGCATCGGCAAGATCGGGATGCGGATTTGCGTTCCACGCCACCTCGATGGCGCGCATGGCACGCCGAACCTGATTGTCCTCGCTGTAGAACTTCGCGGCCAGCACGGCGGCGGGCACCAGTTGCGGCGCGAACCTGACCGCCTCCATCGCGCTCTTGCGCGACAAATCGCGATCGCGTTCCTCCAGCTCGAGCGCGCGCGCCGTCAGCAGCACGCCCCGCTGGCGGCGATACGGCGCGTTCTCGATCAGGCCCGCCGAGTAATTGCTGTCGAGCAGAGCAAGCGCGCCGTCCCAATCGCTTTGCGCGCAGCGGAAACCGAGCACCGCATGCGAGGCCCAGGGCGAGCCCGGCGCGATCTTCAGGGCCTCCTCCGCCATCGCGACCGCCGTGTGAAGATCGTCGTTGCGTTGCGCCTCGATGAAAAGACCGCGCAGGCCGAGAAGCCGCATGTCCTTCCGTTCGGCCATGGCATGGAACGCGTGCTGCGCGCCGGGGCGGTCGCCCTCCAGTTGCGCGGTCTGGGCCTGCAACAGCAACGTCATCGGATCGTGCTCCGCCAGCCGCTTCGCCGTTCCCGCATGCCGCCGCGCGAGCGATGAATCGCCGGTGCCGACGGCGATCAGGCCATGCGTGATGGCGTGACGCACCTTGGCCTCGCGCTTCTCGTGCCGGTAGCGGCGCAACCGCGCGGGCGTCTTCCAGAACGCGCGGACGATCGTCCATACCAGGATCGCCGCGACGACAAGGATGAGGACGAGGAGCGCCAGAACCGGGAGCGAGGTCTCGGCCCGCCAGCCGTTCCACGACAGCACGACGCCGCCGCTCTGATCGGCGACCCATGCCGCGCCCAGCGCCGCCACCGTCAGCAGGATCAGGAAGGAGAAGATGCGAACCATGCGGATTCCGATCGCAACGCTACATCAGTGGGACGACGACGGCAGCGCCGCCGTTGCGGCCTGATTGAAAGCACGCGACGCCGCAAGTGCTGCCGCGCGCGCATGAACCTTGTCGATCCAGCCTTGCAGCGCGCTGCGATCATGCTCCGGCAATTGCGCGACGGTCTTCTCCGCCTCCCGCAGATCGCCGCGTTCCGCCGCCGTTTTCGCGCGCGACAGCAACGCCGTGCGATCCGAGCCCGCGTCGTCGATCCGCGTCACGCGCACGAGATGCGTGGCGCTGTTGCGCAACCGGTCGAGCCATCCGCTCGCCGCAGGCGCATTCTCACGCTTGGCCTCAAGGCGCGGCAATTGCGACAGCAGTTCGCGGCTCAGGGCGTCGGCGCCCGGCACGCCGGTCGCGGCAAAAGCCTCAAGCGGCTTCAGCGTATCGGCCGCGCCCTCGCCAAACCGCGCGGCGGTGGCCAGCGCGGTCGCATAGGGAAGACCCTGCTGCACGGCCTGATCGAGCGCGGACGCGGCCAGCGCGCGGCGCATCGCGGTATCGTCCGGCGGCGGAGCAACCGGCTTTGCGGCTTCCGTGCTCACAACCTGCTGTTCGAGCTTCGACAGACGGCCCTCGATGCCGGACATATCCGGCGCGGGCGCGGCCTTTCCGGCAGACGTTGCCGATGCGGCGGCCTTTTCCAGAGTTACGATTTTGGCGGACGCATCCTGCACTTGTTCGCGCAGCGCCGTCACGTCCTTGCGGATCGCGGCGAGCGAGCCATCGAGCGCATCGAGGCGTTTCATCAACGCGCCGACATCGGCAGACGCGGCCGGCTTGTCCTCGAGGCGGGTGACGCGCGTATTCAGCTCTTCGATGGTCGACGTCTGCGCGGGAGGAATGTCCGGATCGGAATTGTTCGGCGACAGCACATTCCACAAGCCGCTCACCAGCAGCGCCACCACGGCGGCGCTGAACGCGGCGGCCAGAATGATCCGCGACGGCACGATGGTCGCCGGAGGCGCCGCCTCTCCCGGCTCGGACTTGTCTTTCGATGAACGCGCGCCGCCGAAGCGGGCGCGCCAGCCGGTGCGCGGCTTGTCCGCCTGGATTTTCTCCTCAGCGCCGGGCGTGGTGTCGGTCACATCGGAAGGATCGAGATCGATGGTCGGCGCCGCGCGCTTGCGGGCGGCGGCCTCGTCGGTCTCGCGCTGGTCGTCGTCTGTAGCCATGGTCCGCCCGGTTTCCCTATCCTTTACCAGATTTGGTCGCGCGCCGCTTCACCGGAATCGCCCGATAAAGCGTCTCGAAGATTGCATTTTCGTCAGGTGACGCCGCGGCCAGCACCCGCGACGCGCCGGCTTCGCGCAACACCGCGGCCACCGCATCCGAAATACAGCATTGCGGCAACGCCAGCGCGGAAATCTCCAGCCCCGCCGCTTTCACCGCGCCGACAAACGATTGCGCGCTGCGCCGCGAGTAATGCAGCACGGCCTCGACGTCGCCCGCGGCCAGGGCCGCTTCCACGGCTTCCGAAAAATGTAACAGCGGTGTCATCCGATAGGTCGTCAGCATGGTGACGTTATACCCGCGCGTGCCCAGATCCGTTCCCAGATCGCGGCTGAGATCGGCGCCCGCGAGATAACAGATCCGGCCGGAGCCATGCAGCCGCCCCCCGACCAGTTCGCAGAGCGCCACGGCATCGCCGGACGCGCTTTCGACATTGCCAAAACCGAAGGTGCGGGCGGCTTCCGCGGTCGCATCGCCGACGGCAAATACTTTCGTATCGCGCAACCGCTCCAGCAGCGGCTGCCCGACGATGCCGCGCAAGGCATTCGCGCTGGTGACGACGACCGCATTATAATGTGCATTCGGCTCGTCGCGGATGGCGATCGGCTCGAACCGCAGCGCGGGCGACAGCAAAACGCCGTATCCGGCCTCGCGCAGGGCCGCCGCGGTCGCCTCGTTGTCCGGAAAAGGCCGCATCACCAGTATCGCCATTCATGCCTCAATTCGCGGAACTCCCTTTTACCGGACGCCCGCTAATGCTACCCGAGAACCAAGCAGAACGCCGCTTTGGCGGCAAACGCAAGTGCCCGGCCGATCCATCCGGCGACATGGCTTCCACTTGACTTCCACTTGGCTTGAAGGCTGATCTTGGCGCAAGACCCCGCAATGCTGGTTTTGGGAATAGAGACGACCTGCGATGAAACCGCGGCCGCCGTGATCGAGCGCCATGCGGACGGTTCGGGCCGGATTCTCTCCAATATCGTGCGCTCCCAGATCGCCGAGCATGCGCCGTTCGGCGGCGTGGTGCCGGAAATCGCCGCGCGCGCCCATGTCGAAATGCTCGACGTGCTGGTTGAAAAGGCCATGACGGAAGCCGGTGTCGAATTTTCGCAACTCGATGGCGTGGCCGCCGCGGCAGGGCCGGGGTTGATCGGTGGCGTCATCGTCGGCCTCACCACGGCCAAGGCTATCGCGCTTGTGCACGACACGCCATTGATCGCGGTCAATCATCTCGAAGCGCATGCGCTGACGCCGCGCCTCACGGTGCCGCTGGCGTTTCCCTACTGCCTGTTCCTCGCCTCCGGCGGACACACCCAGATCGTCGCCGTGCTCGGCGTCGGCGATTATGTCCGGCTCGGCACCACGGTCGATGATGCGATGGGCGAGGCGTTCGACAAGGTCGCGAAAATGCTCGACCTGCCCTATCCCGGCGGCCCGCAGGTGGAGCGCGCCGCCCGCAACGGCGACCCGGAGCGATTTTCGTTTCCGCGCCCGATGCTCGGACGGAAAGATGCGAACTTCTCGCTGTCGGGTCTCAAGACCGCCGTGCGCAACGAGGCTTCCCGGCTCGATCCGCTGGAGCCGCAGGACATCGCCGATCTGTGCGCGGGATTTCAGGCCGCCGTGCTCGAATCCACCGCCGACCGGATTCGCTCCGGCCTGCGCTTGTTTCGCGAGCAGTTCGGCACCCCGCGCGCGCTGGTCGCGGCGGGCGGCGTCGCCGCCAATGTCGCGATCCGTAACGCCTTGCAGGAAATCGCCGCCAACGACCAGATCACCATGATCGTGCCGCCGCCGCAGCTTTGCACCGACAACGGCGCGATGATCGCATGGGCGGGCGCGGAGCGGCTCGCGCTCGGCCTCACCGACGCCATGGCGGCCCCGCCGCGCGCGCGCTGGAAACTCGACGAGACCGCGGAGACGCCGACAAAATTCATCAATACCCGCGCGCGGCATTGACGAGCGCCCTCAAAGATTCCTCAATCGCACTCCACATAACGCCAAAGCAGTTTCATGGTATCCTTCAACACCATTTCGGTCATCGGCGCTGGCGCATGGGGCACGGCGCTGGCCAACGCCTGCGCGCGCGCGGGCCGCGCGGTGACGCTGTTTGGCCGCGATGCCGCAGCACTCGATGCGATGAAAACAGGCGGCGAAAATCCGCGCCTGCCCGGCATCAGGCTCGATCACACCATTCGGATCACCGACAGCCTTTCAAACGCCGCGAAGGCCGACGTCATTCTGCTGGTCACGCCCTCGCAAAGCCTGCGCGCGGCGATGACGGCGCTCGCGCCGCATGTCGCGGAAGGCACGCCCGCCGTGATCTGCGCCAAGGGCATCGAGCGCGGCACCCACAAATTCATGACCGAAATCGCAGCGGACGTGTTGCCGCAAGCACGGCCCGCGATGCTGTCGGGCCCGAGCTTTGCCAGCGACGTCGCGCGCGGCCTGCCGACCGCGGTGACGCTCGCCGCGGCGGAGGAATCGCTCGCCGTCGCGCTGACGCACGCGCTCGGCTCGTCATCGTTGCGGCCCTATCACACCACCGATGTGCGCGGCGTCGAGATCGGCGGCGCGGTGAAGAACGTGCTGGCGATCGCGGCCGGCATCGCCGCCGGAAAACAGCTCGGCGCGTCGGCGCTGGCCGCGCTGACCACGCGCAGCTTCGCCGAGCTGATGCGCTTCGGCCTCGCCTGCGGCGCGCGCAGCGAGACGATTTCGGGCCTCTCCGGCCTCGGCGATCTGATCCTGACATGCTCGAGTCAACAATCGCGCAACTTCGCCTTCGGCATGGCGCTCGGGCGCGGCGAAACATTTTCTCCCGGCATCCTGAGCGAGGGGCAATTCACCGCGCCGGTGCTGATCGAGATCGCGCGCGACAAGAAAATCGAAATGCCGGTGGCGCAAGCAGTCGCGCATGTGCTCGGCGGTGCGATCACGATCAACGAGGCGATCGAGATGCTGCTGACCCGCCCCTTCAAGGCGGAAGGATAAGCCATCCCGATGGCTGCCATCGCTTTTGCCAATAAATTCGACAGGACGTGATCGATGAACTACTGGCTCGTCAAATCCGAACCCTCGACCTGGTCGTGGGATCAGCAGGCCGCCAAGGGCAACAAGGGCGAAGCCTGGACAGGCGTGCGCAACCACTCCGCCAAACTCAACATGATGAAGATGAAGAAGGGCGACCTCGCCTTCTTTTATCATTCCAACGAGGGCAAGGAGATCGTCGGCATCGTCGAGATCGTGCGCGAGCATTATCCCGACCCGACCGATCAATCCGGCAAATTCGTCTGTGTCGACATCGCCGCGAAAAAGCCGCTGAAGAAGCCGGTGACGCTGGTCGCGGTGAAAGCCGAGGCCAAGCTCGCCGACATGGAGCTGTTGCGGTTGTCACGTTTGTCAGTGCAGGCCGTGACTCCCCAACAATGGGCGATCGTATGCAAAATGGGCGGCGTCTGACGCCCGCAATCACGCCATTCCCCCGGATGTTTCCTGGTCTGCGGCGTTTCGTCCAGCTTCGCACTTGAGCGACTGAGCGATTTTAATCGTGTCTCGACAAAAGTCCTAAATCTTCCAACTTGTCCCCCTCCCCCCGGGGGGCGCATAATCCCGCTCAATAAAATTAACCGCCCGCGTTCATGGGCGATCCGGGAGAAGACAATGTCCGAGACCATCCATCCAGTCACGCCAGAATGGGCCAAGCGCGCCTATATCGATGAGGCAAAGTACAACGAGATGTACGCGCGCTCGATCAAGGACCCGAACGGGTTCTGGAGCGAGGCGGCCAAGCGGGTCGACTGGATCAAGCCGTTCACCAAGGTGGAGAACACCTCGTTCGAACTCGGCAAGGTCTCGATCAAATGGTTCGAGGACGGCGTTCTCAACGCCGCCTACAACTGCATCGATCGCCATCTTGAGAAGCGCGGCGACCAGACCGCGATCATCTGGGAAGGCGACGATCCGTCCGAATCGCGCCACATCACCTATCGCGAACTGCACGACGAAGTCTGCAAGATGGCCAACATCCTGCGGCTGCGCAACGTCAAGAAGGGCGACCGCGTCACCATCTATCTGCCGATGATCCCGGAGGCCGCGTATGCGATCCTCGCCTGCGCGCGCATCGGCGCGATCCATTCGGTGGTGTTCGGCGGCTTCTCGCCCGATTCCATCGCCGGCCGCCTGCGCGACTGCAAGTCGCGCGTCGTCATCACCTCCGACGAGGGCCTGCGCGGCGGCCGCACCATCGCGATGAAGGCCAATGTCGATGCCGCGATCGAGAAGGTCAACGGCGAGGTCGATTGGGTCGTTGTCGTCAAGCGCACCGGCGGCAAGGTCAACATGGATCCGAAGCGCGACGTCTGGTACCACGAGGCCGCCGCCGTGGTCGAAAGCGAATGCCCGTGCGAGCCGATGAATGCGGAAGATCCGCTGTTCATCCTCTACACCTCGGGCTCGACCGGACAGCCGAAGGGCGTGCTGCACACCACCGCCGGCTATCTGATCTTCGTGTCGATGACGCACCAATACGTCTTCGACTATCACGACGGCGACATCTACTGGTGCACCGCCGACGTCGGCTGGGTCACCGGCCACAGCTACATTCTGTACGGGCCGCTCGCCAACGGCGCGACCACGATGATGTTCGAGGGCGTGCCGAACTATCCGGACAACTCCCGGTTCTGGAACGTCATCGACAAGCACAAGGTCAACATCTTCTACACCGCGCCGACCGCGATCCGCGCGCTGATGCAGGCGGGCGACGCCCCGGTGAAGAAGACCTCGCGCGCCTCGCTGCGACTGCTCGGCTCCGTGGGCGAGCCGATCAACCCGGAAGCGTGGGAATGGTACTACCGCGTGGTCGGCGATTCCCGCTGTCCGGTGGTCGATACCTGGTGGCAGACCGAGACCGGCGGCATCATGATCTCGCCGCTGCCGGGCGCGATCGCGCAGAAGCCGGGCTCCGCGACCCGGCCGTTCTTCGGCGTCGTGCCGCAGATCGTCGATGCCGACGGCAAGGTGCTGGACGGCGAATGCAGCGGCAACCTCTGCATCGCCAAATCATGGCCGGGACAGGTTCGCACCGTCTATGGCGACCACGAGCGCTTCGAGAAGACCTACTTCTCCGCCTACAAGGGCAAGTACTTCTCCGGCGACGGCTGCCGCCGCGACGCCGATGGCTATTACTGGATCACCGGCCGCGTCGATGACGTCATCAACGTCTCCGGCCACCGCATGGGCACGGCGGAAGTCGAAAGCTCGCTGGTGGCGCATGAAAGCGTGTCGGAAGCCGCCGTGGTCGGCTACCCGCACGACATCAAGGGCCAGGGCATCTACGCTTATGTCACGCTGATGGCGGGCGTGGAGCCGAGCGAGGCGCTGCGCAAGGAGCTGGTGGCTTGGGTGCGCAAGGACATCGGCCCGATCGCATCGCCGGACCTGATCCAGTTCGCGCCGGGCCTGCCGAAAACCCGCTCCGGCAAGATCATGCGCCGCATCCTGCGCAAGATCGCGGAAGACGAGCCCGGCAGCCTCGGCGACACCACGACGCTCGCCGATCCGGGCGTCGTCACCGACCTCGTCAACAACCGGCAGAACAAGAAGGCCGCCCACGCCTGATCCTATCGGGGTGAACGCGCGAAAGCCTCTCCTTCGGGGGAGGCTTTTTTCTTGACCGGGTCAACACCCATCACGGCATTGTTAGGCTCCCGCAAGGCTTTCCCGGCGGTTTGCCCGCGACTGTTGTTTTGCGGACATTTACACCGCCGCCGATTTTTCCTTTATGGCGGCGAGCCGCACGGCACGGATGGAAACGGTTTTCTCACCTGTGCGGCGCAGGCTGTGCGCGGCCCCGAAAACAAACCTTGAGACACAGGTTTTGGGACGCCGCGCCGCCTGAATGGATTTTGCGGAGACTGATCGCCATGCGCCCGTTCGCCTCATTCGTCGCAGCCACCCTTGCCGCCGGTTCGCTTGTTCTCGCCGCCGGCGCTGCCCCGGCCTTCGCGCATCCCGACATGGTACGCGCGCCGGCGGGCTATTCGCCCGGCACCATCGTGGTGAAGACCAGCGAGCGCCGCCTCTATCTCATTCTCGATGAGCAACACGCGATCCGCTATCCGGTCGGCGTCGGCAAGCGCGGCAAGGAATGGGCGGGTGCAACGCGCATCAGCGGCAAGTACCGCAACCCCGCATGGTCGCCGCCCGATGACGTGAAGCGCGATCATCCGAACATTCCCGACGTGATCGAGGGCGGCTCGCCGCGCAACCCGATGGGCGTCGCGGCGATGACGCTCGCGGGCGGGCAATACGCCATCCACGGCACCAACGTGCCGAAGTCGGTCGGCGGCTACGTCTCCTATGGCTGCGTGCGGATGTACAACCCCGACATCACCGACCTGTTCGAGCGCGTCTCGGTCGGCACACCGGTCGTGGTCACGTCGCGCTGACCACGAACGGCGTCCTTAAAGGGCACAGCCCGCCGAAGGCGGGCGGCTGGCCACAAATCTAGAATTTCGAGTCGTTCGCCCAGTTTTCCCGGCGCCCGATCTGAATCGGATCGTCACGCACGACGCGGGAAAGCTGCTTGTGGCGGCGGCGCGAAAGATACAACAGCAAACCGGTGACAACAAAAAGCGGCATCATCAATGCCGCGAGCATGAAAAGCAGTTTTCCAGGCCAGCCGAGAATACTGCCGCGATGGATGTCCAGCACGCGCGCAAGGATTCGATCGCCGAATCCTTTCTCGGCGTAAAGTTCCGAAGAAACGATTTTTGCCGTGGCGGCATTGACCCTGAACTCGTCTCGCTCGCCGCTGCTGCCATCGTATGGCCAGGACCTGATGCGCACGATTTTACTAGACCCGGTCGGCAGGGTCATTTGAGCAATGGCAAATCCCTGGGTTTGCTTCTCAAGAAACGCCGCCCATACGCGATCCAGATCTGACGAAGAAATAACGAACTTGCCTCCTGACTTTTCAGGCGGCTCCGGGCTCCGCACCGCCTTGGCCGTGGTGCTGGAAGATGGATGGGACAGGAGCCAGACCGCTCCCTGTCTGTACCAGTCGAACGAATACCAAAGTCCCGTCAGCGCTATTACGAGGTAGATCAGGAGCACCCATGTGCCAAAGACGGCGTGGAGCGATCGGTGGAGACCGCGGCCGCGCAAGGCAAAGCCCGGCTTAAGCCAGGCCCCAATGCTGCGTGCCCGGCGAGGCCAGCGCAGAACAAGGCCCGAAAGCAACATCAGGATCAGGCCAATTGCGCCAATGCCGGTAATCGGCCTGCCATAACCCTTGGCATCACCCGGTATGAGCAGCCAACGGTGCAGCTTGCGCACCGTGATGAAAAAGCCTTCTCCAACGGGAGTCCCGATGACTCTTGCATCGTATGGATCGACATAGACCGAAGAAGGGCGGACCCGGCGCTCATCGGGAGCGAACCGAATGCGTACCGCCGAGGTCGTGTTGCCGGTTATCGTCAACGACGATATTTTATTGGCGCCGAAGGTCTGCTGCACCCGTGCGATCAATTCACCCGGCATCAATTTTGGCTCGGCGCGGGCTTCGACACGCGTCATCCCGGCATTCAAGGCCGCCTGAATTTCATCCTCGAAGCTCATCGTTGCGCCCGTCAAGGCGACCAGAGCCAGCAGCAGAGAAAGTGCCAGGCCGGCAATGGAATGAACTTCCAGCAGAACAGCTTTGGTTGAGGATTTTGACATGAAATCCCTATGGGACCGTGGCCGCCATGGTTGCAAAACGGCTATTTTTGCAAGCTGGCACCTAGAACTTTACGGTCGCGGAAAGCGAGAAGCGCCTTGCGTCTCCCATCGCCACGTTCAGGGAGTTGACGGCGGATGGGTAATAGACGGTGTTAAACATGTTCTTGATGTTGAACTGGTAGACGACAGGCGTGTGATCGTACTTCGTCTCGTAAGTGGCAAAAGCGTCCGCCACTGTGTACGCCGGAAGAACAAAGGTGTTGGCGTTATCTCCGGGGCGATCCCCCACGTAACGGGCGCCGCCGCCGATACGCAGCCGCCCCGGCAGCATCGTTCCGAAATCATAAACCAGAAAGAGCGAGGCCGTGTTCATGGCCACGTTCTGCAACCGGTTCCCGATGAAGACCGGATCCTGAGTCACGACTGCATCGGTGTAACCGTAACTTCCAATCATGCTCCAGTTGTCGGTCAGCCTGCCCGTGACATCGATTTCCGCTCCTCGGGACCGGACCTTGCCCGCGGTCCGGTATTCGTTGAGCCCCGTCGATGAATTGAATTGCGAAACCAGCACGTTCCTTTTGTCGATGTCGTACCAGGCTATCGTGCCTGACAGGCGCTTGTTGAAATCGAATTTCATGCCTGCTTCCCATTGAGTGCCCTCCTCGGGAGCGACGTTGGAATCGATAACAAAGCCGCCAGTGAGTGGCGCGATCGTCGATGTGGGTTGAAGCGATTGAGTATAGCTTGCATAGAGCGATACTTGATCGTTGAGCTTCAGGATCGCCCCGCCGAGCGGAAGAATTTTACTTCCGCTTAAATCGGTGTTGGTGACGAAGGGACGGCCCTTCCCCGCCAACTGGTCGTATTCCATCCAGCGCAAGCCTCCCACCAAATAGAACCAGTTGGTCAGATGCAGCGTGTCCTGGAGGAAGATCGACCGCGTGGATAATTTATCGGTTTGATCGCTGTCGGATGGAGACACGGTGGTGCCGGGCTGAATCAGGCCATAAACCGGATTGTAGAAATTGAAGTTGGGCGCTGCCTGCCGGATGAGGTCCGCTCTGTAGATCGTTCGGTCTTGCGCATCGAAGCCAAGCATCACCTCGTTAAGGATATCGCCCGTCCAGACGCGGCCGTTGAGGTAACTGGTCCCGTAATTGATATAGCTAAGCGCGCCATGCGTGCCGTCATTGCTGCGCTTTTCGATGCCGGTATTGACATCGACCGAAGTGGCGCGAAGCTGATTGGCGTCGTAGCTCTCGGCGTTATAGGTGTAGGCTGCCGTAATCTTCCAATCTTCATTGAATTTATGTTCGAGCGACGTTTGAACGAGATCGGAGCGGCCCCAGAACTTATTGAAGGGCTCGTCCAGCCGCCGCGTCGCGGGAATCGGCAGCGGTGAGCCGTTGACAAATGCAGTGCCCCGGTTGAACGGGTAGCTGAATTCACGATGCTCATAGTTCAATTTGATCGTGGTGTTCTCGCCGTACCATGCGAGCGACGGAGCCACCAGCATTTCGCGGTTACGGCCGAAATTGCGCCAGTAATCCTCGTCCATTCCATAGCCTATAAAACGATAGGCCAGCCCGTTGTCGCCAATCGGGCCCGTGATGTCGAAGATTCCGTTCGCGCCGTTCTTTCCGCCCCCGAACGTGGACCCCAGCAAGGTAACCGATCCATGCTGGTACAACTCAGGCTGTTTACTGATCGTATTGACGATGCCGCCTGGAGATTGAATGCCGTAAAGCAGCGATGCCGGTCCCTTCAGGACTTCCACGCTTTCGACACTCGGACCAAGGCTGCGGCCTTGCACCAGCGGCATCCCGTTACGCATGATCGATCCGTCGCGGTTATCGCCAAAGCCACGGCGGATAATGGCGTCTTGGGTGCCCGCGAGCGTATTCGTTTGGGTGATGCCGGATATGTTTCCGAGCGCATCATCAAGATAACGCGGCAGCTGATCCTTCAGAACTTGCTCCGGGACGACATTTACCGACTGAGCCGTATCGAGTGGCGCCGCGCCTGTGCGTAACGTCGTGGCGCTTGGCATCGCCCGATATCCCAGCTTTGCCTCGTTCAATTTCACTGCCGCCGCCGCTGCACGTTCGGAGGCCGTGGGTGGCACGGGGCTTGGGTTACGATTCTGCCGGCGAGCCGCTTGCACACGATTGGGCGACGGTCTTGGTTTGACTCTTTTGGAGTTCGGCTTTGGAGCGTCGATGGTCAAAGCCGGGAGTTCCTGGCGTTCCTGTGCGTAAGCGCCATGCGGAAGAATCGAGAAACTTGCAAAAAGAACCGCCGCGCTGGCGAGCAGGCATCTCTTGTTTCCATTCAACGAGAAGCAGGAGACATCTTTGAGTCGAAGATTGAAATTGCGCGTCACGGAAAACATTCCAGGTGGTGGAAGCAAGCTGCGCGGCAACAGATACAACGCTTGATGCGCTATAAAAATGGAATGCCTCTAAGGAAAACGCGGCGCGCGAAAAGGTCGAATTCAAGCGGCTTTCTTTTCGATCGGATTGAAGCTGGCGTTCGATCTTCCGTTTCCCGATGATCGTCCGAAGCGCCGTTGCTGCGGCAAGCCGCGTGCGGCAGCGACATCTTCCATGGCTGCGTGGATATACAATCCCGTCATCACCGGCCCGTTCGCGCGCGTCTCGGTCGGCACGCGGCCGTGGTCACATCGCGATAGAGAGCGCCCGGCGCTTTCGCGGGCAGGCCCGATGAAGCGGTTTGATTGCGATCAATGACAATTTTGCCGAGATAACACTAAATGCATGGGTCTCGGTTCTACTGAGTCGCAAGATTTAGTAGCTAAGAGGGAAGCCGGTGAACCCGCGACAGCGGCAAATCCGGCGCTGCCCCCGCAACTGTCAGCAGCGAGTCGATTCCAACCACGTCACTGATGCGATCATCGCTTCGGGAAGACTGGAATCGACGCCGACCTGCAAGCCAGGAGACCTGCCGCGACACCAGAACGTCCACGGGCGGGGAGTCCGGCGGTCGCGTGTTCGTCTGCGGTTTCTCTCCGCATTGTTCATGCGCGCCTTTCGGCATCCGCCTTCCGCATCAGGAGGTGCCGATGTCTCTCTCTGTTTCGCATGATCAAGCCGAAGCGCACCTACCCCCGCTCGCTTTGCCGTCTCTCGTCATCAGGCGCGACGGCGCGTCCTCGCCTTTCGACCTCAACCGGATTCGCTCCGCGATCGCGCGCGCCGGACAGGCGACGGGCGCATTGGGCGATGACGAGTCGGATCGTCTCACGCACGAGGCCGCGCGCACCATCGGCACACGCTTCGCAAACAGCACGCCGGGGATCGAGGACATCCAGGACATTGTCGAAGGTGTGCTGATCGCGGCGGGCCATGCCGCGACTGCGCGCGCTTACATCGTCTATCGCGAGAAGCGCGGACAGGCGCGGGCCGACCGCAAGACCATGGTCGATGTCGCGTCCTCCATCAACGAATATCTCGACCGCAGCGACTGGCGCGTCAACGCCAACGCCAATCAGGGCTATTCGCTCGGCGGGCTGATCCTCAATCTCTCAGGCAAGGTGGTCGCGAACTACTGGCTGTCGCATGTCTATCCGCCGGAGATCGGGGAGGCGCATCGCGAGGGCGATATTCATATCCACGATCTCGACATGCTGGCTGGCTATTGCGCCGGCTGGTCGCTGCGCACGCTGTTAACCGAAGGCCTCAACGGCGTGCCGGGGAAAGTGGAAGCAGGACCGCCGAAGCATCTGTCCAGCGCTGTCGGGCAGATCGTGAATTTTCTCGGAACCCTGCAAAACGAATGGGCGGGCGCGCAGGCGTTCAGTTCGTTCGACACCTACATGGCGCCGTTCATCCGCAAGGACCGGCTGGATTATGCCGAGGTGCTGCAATCGATTCAGGAGCTGATCTACAACCTCAACGTCCCCTCGCGCTGGGGCACGCAGACCCCTTTCACCAATCTCACCTTCGACTGGACCTGTCCCGAGGACCTGCGCGATCAGGTGCCGGTGATCGGCGGCGAGGAGATGGGCTTCACCTACGGCGATCTGCAATCCGAAATGGACATGATCAACCGCGCCTACATGGAGGTGATGACCAAAGGCGACGCCAAAGGCCGCGTCTTCACCTTCCCGATCCCGACCTACAACATCGCCGCCGATTTCCCGTGGGACAGCGAGAACGCCGGCCGCCTGTTCGAGATGACGGCGAAATACGGCCTGCCGTATTTCCAGAACTTCATCAATTCCGAACTCAAACCGAACATGATCCGCTCGATGTGCTGCCGTCTGCAACTCGATCTCACCGAGTTGTTGAAGCGCGGCAACGGCCTGTTCGGCAGCGCCGAGCAGACCGGCTCGATCGGCGTCGTCACGGTGAACTGCGCGCGGCTCGGCTACCTCTATCGCGGCGACGGGGAAGGTTTATTCCACCGCCTCGACGCGCTGCTGGAGATCGGCCGCAACAGCCTCGAGATCAAGCGCAAAGTTGTGCAGCGCTACATGGACGACGGGCTGTTTCCCTACAGCAAGCGCTATCTCGGCACGCTGCGCAATCACTTCGCCACGCTCGGCGTCAACGGCGTCAACGAGATGATCCGCAACTTCACCGCCGATTGCGAGAACATCACCACGCCATGGGGCCACGCCTTCGCGGTGCGCCTGCTCGACCATGTGCGCGCGCGCATCAGGGAATTTCAGGAGGCGACCGGCAACCTGTTCAATCTCGAAGCGACGCCCGCGGAAGGCACCACCTATCGCTTCGCAAAGGAAGACCGCAAACGCTATCCCGGCATCCTGCAAGCGGGCACGGACGAAAATCCCTACTACACCAATTCGAGCCAGCTTCCGGTCGGCTTCACCGACGATCCGTTTGAGGCGCTGGAGCGGCAGGACGAACTGCAATGCAAGTACACCGGCGGAACGGTGCTGCACCTTTATATGGGCTCTCGCCTGTCATCGGGGGCGGCGTGCAAGAAGCTGGTGCAGCGCGCGCTGACGCGTTTCCACCTGCCCTACATCACGGTGACGCCGACATTCTCGATCTGCCCGACCCACGGCTATCTCGAAGGCGAACACGCCTTCTGTCCGAAATGCGACGCCGAACGGCTCGCAACCAAGCGGCAGGCGGCCGCGCATTGAAAGGAGACAAGGATGAACCAGCACGTAACGATTGATGAAAGGATCGCGCTGCGCGACGACGAGCGCCAGCCCTGCGAGATCTGGACCCGCGTGATGGGCTATCACCGCCCGGTGTCCTCGTTCAATCTCGGCAAAAAAGGCGAGCACAATGAACGCCGGTTCTTCAGCGAAACGCGCGCCGCGCTCCGCTGAATTGCGTGTCGGCGGATTCGTCCGGCTGTCCACCTGCGACTGGCCGGGCGAACTCGTCGCGACGATTTTCAGCCAGGGCTGCCCGTGGGCGTGCAGTTATTGTCACAACCTGCATCTCATTCCACCGAACGCGGAAACGGATATCGCCTGGCAAGACGTGATGTCGTTCCTCGGCAGCCGCCGGGGCCTGCTCGATGGCGTGGTGTTTTCCGGCGGCGAGCCGACCTTGCAGGCAACATTGCCGGAGGCGATGCGCGCGGTGCGCGCGCTCGGCTTCCGCATCGGCCTGCACAGCGCGGGACCCTATCCCGAACGGCTGGCCAATGTGCTGCCGCTGATCGACTGGATCGGCTTCGACGTCAAGGCCGCGTTCGACGACTACGCGCGGATCACCGGCGTTCCCGGCAGCGGCGACAAGGCGCGGGAGAGTTTGCGTCACGTCCTCGCCAGCGGCGTGACTTGCGAAATTCGCACCACGGTCCACACGGCGCTCCTGAACCCTCAACAGCTTGCCGCACTTGCGTCGGATCTGGCCGCGGCCGGTGTCGTGCAGCACAAAATCCAGCCGTTCAGGCGTTTCTCGAATGATGACGTTGTGCGTTAGCCGCACCAGCCTGCCCGGCGGCCGCCATTGTAGGGACGGCCGTGCCCGGCGGCGATCAGCGCGGCTGACACATTCGGCGTCGCGCGCGTGGCCACGTCCGCGACCACGCGACCATTATACTTGTCGGGGCCGACATTGAAGATGGTGACGTCGCCTTCCTTGAGCATGGCGGCGAGCGCGTCGCGTGACGCCTGCGCCATGCGCGATTCATCGAGGCATCGCGCCTTCAGTTCCGGCGCATCGACGCCGCGCAGCCGCACGCGCGTGGTGATGTCGAGCCCCTGCCACAGATGGACCCGCGCCTCGAAGGTGTCGCCGTCGATCACGTACATGACCTGTGCGGATTGACGAACGCCCGCGTCGCCGCTGCGCGAGGCTTCCACCAGCCGGTCGCGTTCCACCCGCACCGGATCGGTCGCGGAGCTGCTGAACCTGCCATGCGGCAGCCACGCACCTGCGACCAGCCCCGCGCTGAACATCACCGCGAGCAGCGTCCCCGCCCACAGGCGGTCGCGGCGCTGCGCGGACCGGGTCGTCATGCGATTCGGCGCATCTAGGAACATATCCCTAGATACCGCCGCAATGCGCCGCTGGCAAGCGGGTGTGGATTTTTACGTAAAGGCCGCCGGAGACCCCACGCTTCAGAAATCCGAGGCTATCCCCTTGATTTCCCAATCGCCGTAGCGCGTGGGCTCAGGGCCTTTCGGGCCGTTGATCTCTTTCGGTCCGCTGGGATGATGGCCGGGATCATTTTCCTTGCTACTTGCCTTGGCCGCTTCCGCCCTGCGGGCCTCGGCTTCGGCGAGCGCGCGCTGGGCGGCGGCAGGCAGCGGACGGCACGGCGGCACCGCCTCGGTATCGTTCTTGTTCGGTTCATCGGCCATGTCAGCCTCCGTATCACTCAGTGCACAAACAGCGATGAAACCCGCCGCTTCCAAATCGTCCCGCGTCTTACTTAAGCCGCGTCACGATTCTTACATTTGGCATATTCGCATGTCATCCCTGCGTCCTCGTTGCGGCATGTCCGTCCTTTCCTGCTTTGGTTGTACAGTATTCCATGAAGCCTTCGCGATTCGTTCCGCCGACCGAGGTGCCCGGCCTCGCCGCGCGCCGCATAGCCGCCGACATCATCGACGGCGTTCTCCACAAGCGGCGTACGCTGGACGATCAGCTTGAAGGCCCCGCCGCGCATCCCGTTCTCAAGACCTTGTCGGATCGCGACCGCGCGCTGATGCGCCGTCTCGTCGCCACCGTGCTGCGCCGTCTCGGCACGCTCGGCCATCTGTTGTCGCGTTTGCTCGATCGCGGCATTCCGAGCGATGCGCCGCGCGCGCAGAGCGCCTTGCTGATCGGCGCCGCGCAAATCCTGTGGATGGACGTACCCGATCATGCCGCCGTCGATCTGTCGGTGCGTCTCGTGCAGGCCGACCGCCGCGCCGCGAAATATGCCGGTCTTGTCAACGCGGTGCTCCGACGCTGCGCGCGCGAGGGCCTGCCGCTGGTCGAGGAAGTCAGGGACGAGATGATCGACCTGCCGCCATGGCTGGTGGCGCGCTGGATCAAGGCCTATGGCGAGGACAATGCACGCGCGATGGCCCGCGCCATCGGCCACGAGCCGCCGCTCGATCTCACGGTGAAGGCCGATTCCGAAAGCTGGGCGACGCGGCTCCACGGCGAAACGCTGCCGACCGGCACCGTGCGCACGCAACTGCACGGACCGATCACGATGTTGCCCGGCTTCTCCGAGGGCGCGTGGTGGGTGCAGGATGCCGCCGCCGCGATCCCGGCCCGGCTGTTCGGCGACATCGCCGGCAAATCCGTCGCCGATCTGTGCGCTGCGCCGGGCGGCAAGACCGCGCAGCTCGCACAGGCGGGCGCGCATGTCATCGCGGTGGACCGCTCCGCCGGACGGCTGGCGCGGCTGAAGGACAATTTCGCGCGGCTGTCGCTCGAAGCCGATTGCGTGGCAACGGATGCGACCGAATGGGACGGCGGTCCGTTTGATGCGATCCTGCTCGATGCGCCCTGCATGGCGACCGGCACCATCCGCCGCCATCCCGATGTCGCCTGGCTGAAGAACGAGGCCGATATGGGCGCGCTCAACGCCCTGCAAAAACGCCTGCTGCAAAGAAGCGTGACGCTGCTGAAACCGGGCGGCACGCTGGTCTATTGCACCTGTTCGCTGGAACCCGAGGAAGGCGAACAGGCGATCACATCGCTGCTCGCCTCCGAACCGCAGATGAAGCGCATGCCCGTCGAACCCGGCGAACTGGCCGGGCTGGCGGAACTCATCACCGCCGAGGGCGATGTCCGCACGCTGCCCTGCCACCTGCCCCATGCCGACCCGAAGCTGTCGGGGCTGGACGGCTTTTACGCCGCGCGCCTGACCAAGGCCTGACCTGATTTCTCCTTTCCGCACAGACGCCTCCCGGCTTTTGTCCCCATGCGGACGTGCCTTGTCCGGAATTCCGGACTAAAAAGGACACACGGAGATTCCCTCCGGCACGGGGACGATGTCGGTTACCGGACAAAGACGCATATCGGCACTTCTGCTCGGACGAGTCGGGCGGAAGGTGCTGGCGCGCGCCAGCGGTACATCGGTAGCCTTAACGCGCATCCTGCCCGGCCGCTCCGACCGCCTGCTGATTGCTCCGCACGATCTGCGCACCACCGATGCCACCCGTGCCGCCGAAATCTATTCAGGCCGCTTCGTGTTCGCGGGGAAAATCGTCACCTGCCATGGCCGCTCGGTGTTCGAACTCGATCCGCCCTCCGAGGAGTGGGAAGTCGCGCTGCTCGGCTTTGGCTGGCTGCGCCATCTGCGCGCCGCCGATTCGGCGATCACCCGCGCCAACGCCCGCGCGCTGCTGGACGACTGGCTCGCGCATCCGCGCAAGAGCGCGGTGGCGAAGCGCGCCGATGTGGTGGGACGCCGCATCATCTCGCTGCTGTCGCAGGCGCCGTTGGTGCTGCACGACGCCGATGCGCGCTTCTACCGCCGCTTCCTGAAAAACCTCACCCGCGAAATCCGTTTCCTGCGCTACACCAAGGCCGACATTCCCGATGGCCTCGCGCGGCTACAGGTTCTGATCGCGCTTTGCTACGCCTCGCTCTGCCTTGCCAACCAGGCCAAGCACATCAAGGGCGCCACGAAAAAACTCTCCGACGAATTGCAGCGCCAGATCCTCCCCGATGGCGGCCATGTCTCGCGCAACCCGGAAGCACTGGTCGAACTGCTGCTCGATCTGCTGCCGCTGCGCCAGACCTTCGCCGCGCGCAACATCGCGCCGCCGCCCGCGCTCCTCAACGCCATCGACCGGATGATGCCGATGCTGCGTTTCTTCCGCCACGGCGACGGCTCGTTCGCGCTGTTCAACGGCATGAACGCCGCCGCCCCCGGCGTGCTCGCCACGCTGCTCGCCTATGACGACACCCACGGCACGCCGATGCCGCACATGCCGCACACCGGATTCCAGCGGCTCGACGCGGGCACGCTCACCATCATCGCCGACACCGGCCCGCCGCCGCCGCCGTCTCTCAGCCGCGACGCCCATGCGGGATGCCTGTCGTTCGAGATGTCGAGCGGGGTCAACCGCATCGTCGTCAATTGCGGCATACCCTCGACCGGACGCGACAACTGGCGCAGCTTCGCGCGGTCCACGGCGGCGCATTCGACGCTGACCTATGCCGAAACATCGTCCTGCCAGTTCGTCGAACGCACGGCGATGAAACGGATGCTGCAAGGCTCGCCGATCGTCGCGGGGCCTGAGACCGTCGAATCCTATCGCGAAATCACCTCGGAAGGCACCGTGCTGACGATGTCGCACGACGGCTACCGCAAGCAGTTCGGCTTCATCCATCGTCGCGTCCTGACTATCGCCGCCGACGGCAGCCGCATCGACGGCGAGGACGAATTGGCGAAGGACCCCGGCTCGGCGTTTCGCGGCAGCATGGACGACTACGCCATCCGCTTTCACCTGCATCCCTCCATCAAGGTCAACCGCCTGAGCGACGGACGCGGCGCGATGCTGATGCTGCCCAACCGCGATGTCTGGACCTTCGAGGCTCCGCACCAGAAAATCGACCTCGAGGACAGCGTGTTTCTGGCCGGATCGGACGGCCCGCGACGGACCACCCAGATCGTGATCCGCCAGCATGCGCGGCAGGTGGCCACCGTGAACTGGAGTTTCGCCAAATCCGCCAGTGCGGCGGCCGCCAATGCCAGGCGCGACCCGCGCCGCGAGCCGGAATTACCGCTGTAGCGTTCTCGCTCCCCGTCATTCCCGCGAAAGCGGGAATCCAAGGTTTTGCCGGCGCACAAACTATGTTAGCGCGTAGCCGCAATCCCTTCCTGCTTCTGGACATCGCATGACCGACCATCCGCGCCGCGTGACCCGCGCCCTGCTTTCCGTTTCCGACAAGACCGGGCTGATCGATTTCGCCAAAGCCCTCGCCGCCCACGGCGTCGAACTCGTCTCCACCGGCGGCACCGCCAGGGCGATCGCGGATGCGGGCCTGAAGGTGATGGACGTCTCCGACCTCACCGGTTTTCCGGAAATGATGGACGGCCGGGTCAAGACGCTGCATCCGAAGGTACATGGCGGCCTTTTGGCGATCCGCGACAATGCCGACCATGCGAGATCAATGAAGGATCACGGCATCGCGCCGATCGACCTTCTGGTGGTCAATCTCTATCCATTTGAAGCCACCGTCGCAAAGGGCGCTACCGAAGAGGATTGCATCGAGAACATCGACATCGGCGGACCGGCGATGATCCGCGCCGCCGCGAAGAACCATGGCGACGTCGCCGTCGTCGTCGAAGCCTCCGACTATCAGGCCGTGCTCGACGAACTCACCGCCCACAAGGGCGCGACCACGCTGTCGCTGCGCAAGCGGCTCGCGGCGAAGGCCTATGCGCGCACCGCAGCCTATGACGCGGCGATCTCGAACTGGTTCTCGGCCGAACTGAAGATCGACGCGCCGGATTTCCGCGCCATCGGCGGGCGGCTCGCGGAAGCACTCCGTTACGGCGAGAACCCGCACCAGAGTGCGGCGTTCTATGTCAGCGCGGAAGCGCGCCCCGGCGTCGCCACCGCGCGGCAGGTGCAGGGCAAGCAGCTCTCCTACAACAACATCAACGACACCGACGCCGCTTACGAATGCGTTGCGGAATTCGATCCGGCGAAAAGTGCTGCCTGCGTCATCGTCAAGCACGCCAACCCGTGCGGCGTCGCCGAGGCCGATGACATCGTCAGCGCCTACAAGAAGGCGCTGGCCTGCGATTCCACCTCCGCATTCGGCGGCATCGTCGCGGTCAACCGTCCGCTCGACGCGGAGGCCGCGCGCGCCATCACCGGCATCTTCACCGAGGTCATCATCGCGCCCGACGCTAGCGAAGAGGCCATCCAGATCATCGCGGCGAAGAAGAATTTGCGGCTGCTGCTTGCGGGAAAACTGCCGGACCCGCGTGCAAAGGGTTTCATCGCCAAGACGGTCGCGGGCGGGATGCTGGTGCAGTCGCGCGACAACGCCGTGGTCGACGACATGACGCTGACCACTGTCACGAAGCGCGCGCCGACCAATGCCGAGCTTGCGGATTTGCGCTTCGCCTTCCGCGTCGCCAAGCATGTGAAGTCGAATACGATTGTCTATGCCAAGGATCTCGCCACCGTCGGCGTCGGCGCGGGCCAGATGAGCCGGGTCGATTCTGCACGCATCGCCGCGCGCAAGGCGCAGGACGCGGCGAAAGAACTGGGCCTTTCAGACCCGCTGACCAAAGGCTCGGTGGTGGCCTCGGATGCCTTCTTCCCGTTCGCCGATGGCTTGCTCGTGGCCATCGAGGCCGGGGCCACGGCGGTGATCCAGCCCGGCGGCTCGATGCGCGACGCCGAAGTGATCGCAGCAGCCGACGAGCACGGCATCGCCATGGTGTTCACCGGCACGCGGCACTTCAAGCATTAGGGCCGCGCGGGCTCCTTCACCCGCGACAGCAGCGCAAGCCCCGCCACAAAGAACACGATCAGCACCGCCATGCCGGCCTTCTGGCTGGCGGTGATCGCGGTGACGACGCTGACCGCGAGCGGCGCGAAGAACGACGTCACTTTTCCCGACAGCGCGAACAGCCCGAAGAACTGCGTGATGCGCTCATGCGGCGCCAAACGAATCAGTAGTGTGCGCGACGCCGCCTGCAACGGCCCCGCCGCGAAACCGATGAACAGTCCGAGCCCGAGATAGGCTTTCTCGGCGGGTGCTGCGAACAATCCGCCGCCCGGCGCGGGAGGGGTGACTTTCATGACAAAGAACAGCGTGTCGCGGTCGATCGAGAGAATCGCGAGAATCGCCAGCAACAAAATCACCATCGCGCCAATGATGACGGTCTTCGGTCCCAACAGATCGTCGAGCTTGCCGCCGATCCATGCGCCCAGCGTGCCGCTCACCGCGAGCAGAATGCCGAAGGTGCCGATCTGGATGGTCTGCCAGCCGAACGTGCCCGCCGCATAGATGCCGCCGAACGCGAACAGCGCCACCAGCGCGTCGGTGTAGACCATGTTGGCGATCAGGAACGTCGCCATGTTGGGCTGTGACGGCAGCGCGCGCAGCGTCTGGCGCAATTCGCGCAAACCTTCGCGCACCGCACCGAGCGCGGGTGTCTTCGAGGCGTGATCCGGCGTCAACAGAAACATCGGCAGCACGAACACGACGAACCACACCGCGGTGAGCGGTCCCGAGATGCGGTCGCCTTCATGCGTCAAGGGATCGAGCCCGAACAATGGCGTCAGCCCGAACAGCGTGCGCCCGGTCGCCTCATTGGCAGCGAGAAAGCCCAGCACCAGAACGAGACTGACGATGCCGCCGATGTAGCCCGTCGCCCAGCCGGTGCCGGAGAGGCGGCCGATTTTCTCCGGCGGCACCAGATACGGCATCATCGCATTGTTGAACACGGTCGCGAATTCCGCGCCGATAGTCGCGATGCCGAACGCGACCAGCACCGGCACGATTACCGAGGGATCTCCGGGCCTGCCGATCCACATCAGCGAGGAGCCGATCACCAGCAGCGCGCCGAACGCCGCGATCCACGGTTTGCGCCGCCCGCCCGCATCCGCGATGGCGCCCAAGACCGGCGACAGAAACGCGATCAGGAATCCGGCGATGGATGTGGCGAAGCCCCACAGCGACTGGCCGGTGGCGGGATCGGGCGCGACGCGGGTGGCAAAATAGGGCGCGAACACGAAGGTGGTAATCAGGGTGAAATAAGGCTGCGCCGCCCAGTCGAAGAAAATCCATCCGATCACCGCCGAGCGCGGCGGATAGGTACGCTGCATGGCTGGCGCAAGGCCTGATGCGGCTGACGTCATCTTCACCTTCATGTTCGTTGGCGTGAACGCGTGGGCGGGTTAGCCTGTCGCCATCTTATAGATCAATTCGCGATGATTATCGCGTTCTGACATTCCCCGAAACAGGAAGCTGCCATTTGAGCCGTTTCATTCTCGCCTTGCTGCTGATCCTCGTGCCCTCCATCGGGTCGGCGCAGGATGCCCGCATCTCGTCGCTGCCGATGCACGCGCAGCCGGCGTCCGCCCGCCATGGCATGGTGGTGGCGCAGGAAAAGATCGCGGCGAAAATCGGCGCCGATGTGCTCAGGCACGGCGGCAACGCGGTGGACGCCGCGGTCGCGACCGCCTTCGCGATGGCGGTGACCTATCCGCGCGCGGGCAATATCGGCGGCGGCGGCTTCATGGTGATCCATCTGGCGCGCGAGAACAAAGACCTCGCGCTGGATTACCGCGAGACCGCACCCGCCGCCGCCACGCCGACGATGTTTCTCGGGCCGGACGGCAAACCAGATGCAGCAAAATCGCGCGACGGCGCGCTCGGCATCGGCGTGCCGGGCACGGTCGCGGGACTGACTGACGCGCTGCAACGCTATGGCTCGGGCAATTTCACCCTGCGCGAATTGCTGCTGCCCGCGATCAGGCTCGCGCGTGACGGATTTGTGATCACCGACGATATCGCCGACACGCTGCCCGATGCGCGCAAGCGGTTCGCGCCATGGCCGTCGAGCGCCGCGCTTCTCGCGCGCGCGGACGGCACGCCGCTGCGCGAAGGCGATAAACTTATTCAACCCGATCTTGCGAACACGCTGCAAGCCATCGCCGATCATGGAACGGACGGCTTTTACGATGGACCGGTCGCGCAAAAGCTCGCGAGCGCCATTCAGGCGGCGGGCGGCATCGTCACCCGCGACGACCTGAAAGCCTATCGCCCGGTCTGGCGCGAGCCGGTGCGCGGAAGCTATCGCGGCTATGACATCGTCTCGATGCCGCTGCCCTCCTCCGGCGGCACGGTGCTGATCGAAACGCTGAACATTCTGGAAGGCTTCGATCTGCACAAGATGGGCGCGCAGACGCCCGCCTCGCTGCATGTGCTGATCGAGGCGATGAAACGCGCCTATGCCGACCGCGCGCGCTATCTCGGCGATCCGGCTTTCAGCAAAGCGCCGCTGACACGATTGCTCTCAAAAGATTACGCCGCGCAACTGCGCGCCGATATCAGCCCCGATAAATCGACGGCGGTGAAGGCGGCCGCCGCGCAGCCGCATGAAGGCACCAACACCACGCATTTCTCTGTGGTGGACGCGCAAGGCAACGCGGTCAGCAACACCTATACGCTGAATTTCAGCTACGGCGTCGGCCTCATCGCGGAGGGCACCGGCGTGCTGCTCAACAACGAGCTGGACGATTTCACCGCCGCGCCGGGCGCATCCAATGCCTATGGCCTCGTCGGCTATGAAGCCAACCTGCCCGGCCCCGGCAAGCGGCCGTTGTCGTCCATGACCCCGACCATCGTGCTGAAGGATGGCAGGCCCGTGCTCGTCACCGGCTCGCCCGGCGGCAGCCGCATCATCTCAACCACGCTTCAGGTCATCGTCAACACGCTCGACTATCGCATGAACATCGCGCAGGCGGTCAGCCTGCCACGGTTGCATCATCAGTGGATGCCGGACGAAGTGCGGATCGAACACGGTTTTCCGCAGGCGACGCGCGATGCGTTGCGCGCCATGGGCCATACGCTCGTGACGCCGATGGGCCAGACCTCGGCGAATTCGATTGCGGCTTCGAAAGACGGCTGGCTCGGCGCGGCCGACCCGCGCACGCGCGGCGCGGAGGCGGCGGGTTATTAAGCAAATTCGGGAGGCCACATGACATCCCTCAAAGGCAAGACGCTGTTCATCACCGGCGGCAGCCGGGGCATCGGCCTTGCGATCGCCAGGCGCGCGGCGCGCGACGGCGCCAATATCGCCATCGCCGCGAAGACCACGACGCCGCAACAGAGGCTCGAAGGCACGATTTTCACGGCCGCGAAGGAGATCGAACAGGCGGGCGGCCGCGCGTTGCCCGTCGCCTGCGATATCCGCGACGAGGCGCAGGTGATCGCCGCCGTCGATCAGACCGTGAATGAGTTCGGCGGCATCGATATCTGCATCAACAACGCCAGCGCCATCAGTCTCACGCCGGTGCAGGCGACCGAGATGAAACGTTTCGACCTGATGATGGCGATCAATACGCGAGGCACGTTTCTGGTTTCCAAGACCTGCATCCCGCATTTGAAGACAGCCGCGAACCCGCACATCCTGATGCTGTCGCCGCCGCTCGACATGCGGGAGAAATGGTTCGCGCCCTCGACCGCCTACACCATGGCGAAATTCGGCATGAGCATGTGCGTGCTCGGCCTCGCCGGCGAACTGAAGGACGACGGCATCGCGGTCAACGCGCTGTGGCCACGCACCACGATTGCCACCGCAGCGGTCGGCAACCTGCTCGGCGGCGAGGCGATGGTGCGCGCCAGCCGCAAACCGCAGATCGTGGCGGACGCCGCGCACGTCATTCTCACCAGGCCGGCGCGAGATTTCACCGGACACTTCTGCATCGACGACAAAGTGCTCGCCGCCGAAGGCGTCACCGATTTCGAGCCTTATAGAGTCGATGCCTCGGTGCCGCTGATGCCGGACCTTTTCGTGCCGGACGACGACACCCCGCCGCCGGGCGTCGTGCTCGGCAAGCTACCGGGCCTTCCAAAATAATACCCGGATAATATTGACAGCTTAATTTTACCCGGGTATATCATCGGCATCGTCACAACCATTCGGTTTGTCATGCCTTTTGCCCAGATTATCGCGTTCGACGAAGACCGCTGCGTCGCCTCCGGCGACATCGTGGACGTCGCCGCGCGGGTCAAACAGATCCTGTCGCCCCAGAGCCGGATCCTGCTGTTCGACCTTGAGACCAGCCGCCCGGTCGAAATCGACTTTCGCGGCTCGGTCGCGGACGTCACCATGCGGCTCAAAAACACATTGTCTCCCGAACCGGCCCCGCGCGGGCCGGGCCGGCCGAAACTCGGCGTCGTCGCCCGCGAGGTCACGCTATTGCCGCGCCACTGGGAATGGCTCGCCGCGCAACCCGGCGGCGCGTCGGTCACGCTGCGAAAGCTGATCGAGGACGCGCGGCGCAAGACCGCCGCCAAAGATGAAGCACGCGAGCGCCAGGAATCGGTGCATCGTTTTCTGTCGGCCATCGCGGGCAACAAGCCGCATTACGAGGATGTGCTCCGCGCGCTCTACGCCAATGACGGCGCGCGCTTTCATGCGCTGATCGCGGACTGGCCGACGGACGTGCGCCGCCACGTCGAGCGGCTGGCGTCGGATCTGTTCGACGGAGCTTCCGTCTCCGCAACGATCTAGGGCAACGCGCTGCCGATGAATTGCAGCACGATCTCGCGGCGGTGCGGCTGCGCGCGATGCTCGATCAAATAGATGCCCTGCCATGTGCCTAGCATCATCTCCGCGCTCTCCACCGGCACCTGCACGCTGCATGACGTCAGCATGGTCTTGATGTGGGCGGGCATGTCGTCGGGGCCTTCGCTGCCGTGAATCCAGCCGCCGTTTTCCGGCGCGAGACGGTCGAGCGCATCGGCGAGGTCGGTCAGCACGTCGGGATCGGCATTTTCCTGAATCGTGAGCGATGCCGAGGTGTGGCGCACAAACAGCGTCAGTGCGCCGGCCGCCGCCTGCGCCTCCCGCAGAAAATCGCGAGCTTCGGCGGTGATGTCGAAGAAGCCGCGCCCCGGCGTCTTCACCGTCAGCGCGGATGTGACGATCAGCCCGGGCTTGACGGTAGCAATGCGCGAGCGGTGTCCGCTGATTTTCATGACCTTCCGATCCTTGCGAGCGTTGCTTCATCAAACCGTCCGCCGAAATATTTTTCAATCGCCTCGTGAAACAGGCTGTGGCCCTTCGCCACCTGCGCGAACAATGTCATCGACGAGCCGAATTTGAGATCGTCGGGCGAGCCGAAGATGCCGTGCGCGGACTTTCCGCCAACCGCATTGACCAGCGCCGTGCATTCCTCCAATCGCCCGCCGAGCAAGGGATGCTTCAGATAGGCCGCCGCTTCCTCGCGCGAGGCGATGGCGTATTTCTGCGCCATCGCGCTGTGGCCGAGGCCCTCGATCTGCGGAAACACGAACCACATCCAGTGCGTGCGTTTTAGTCCGGCGCGCAATTCACAGAGGACCCGGTCGTAAAGCGGCCACTGCGCATCGATGAAGCGTTGCAGCTCTCCCGCATCCCGTCCCGCCATGGCCTTGCCTCCGGTCTCGCCGATAATAACGCCGAAGGAACCAAAAGTCGGGTACGCAAAAACGACGAAGCCGCCTTGCGGCGGCTTGCGTGGTTGCCAATTTTCTTCGCATGGCTGGAAGATTCTGGAGCGGGCGAAGGGATTCGAACCCTCGACCCCGACCTTGGCAAGGTCGTGCTCTACCCCTGAGCTACACCCGCATCAGAAATGGGCGGCTCGCGCCGCCGGGCGCAACCTATGCCAAACCCCGCGTGGCAATGCAACAGAGAAAGCCGGTCTTTTTGACCCCGGCATGGGCTTTAAGTTCATGTTCGGGAACGATTTCAAGCGCTTCCCCGATTGAAATCGTCACTTTCGCCGCCATTTTAGGACCGGGCATGGTAAACGTGCCCGACCACAGCCATCAGCCGGGATGAAACGACGTGACGATACTCGATAACGACGCCGCCACAGGCGCTGGACCGGACCTCATCAAGGACACCACAACGCAGACCTTCGTGCAGGACGTGATCGAGGAATCCAAGCGCCAGCCGGTGCTGATCGATTTCTGGGCCCCATGGTGCGGCCCGTGCAAGCAGCTCACGCCGATCATCGAGAAGGCGGTGCGCGCCGCCAAAGGCAAGGTCAAGCTCGTCAAGATGAACATCGACGATCATCCGGCGATCCCGGGGCAGATGGGCATCCAGTCGATTCCGGCAGTGATCGCCTTCGTCAATGGTCAGCCCGCCGACGGCTTCATGGGCGCGCAGCCGGAAAGCCAGATCAACGCCTTCATCGACAAGCTGACCAAGGGCATGCCGGGCGGCGACGCCGACCTGATCGCGGAAGCGGAGGCGCATCTGGCCGAGGGCGACGCCGCCACCGCCGCCGAGATCTATGCCGAAGTGCTGGCGCAGGATTCAACCAGCGTTCCGGCGATGGCCGGGCTGGCGCGCTGTTATGTCGTCGCGGGCTCGCTCGAGCAGGCCAAACAGACGCTCGCCATGGTGCCGGAGGCGAAGCGCAATGATGCCGCCGTTGCCGCCGCGCAGTCGATGCTCGATCTCGCCGAGCAGGCGCAATCGGTCGGCCCGGTCGCGGAGCTTGAGCAGAAGGTCGCCGCCAATCCGCTCGACCATCAGGCGCGCTACGATCTCGCCATCGCGCTGAACGCCAAGAACGCACGCGGCGACGCCGCCAATCATCTGCTGGAAATCGTCAGGCGCGACCGCAAGTGGAACGAGGACGGCGCGCGCAAACAGCTTCTGCAATTCTTCGAGGCATGGGGCGGCGAGGACGAGGCCACCGTGGATGCCCGCAAGCGCCTGTCCACCATTCTGTTCTCGTGATCGCGCAAAGCTGGCGGGGATCAGTCGAATGGCCATCAATTCCGAATATCACGGGCCGGGCGATCTTCCCGAAACCATCCCGGTGTTTCCGCTCTCCGGCGCGCTGTTGCTGCCGCGCGGGCAGATGCCGCTGAACATTTTCGAGCCGCGCTATCTCGAAATGGTGGACGACGCCCTGCGCGACGGCCACCGCATGATCGGCATCATCCAGCCCGACGCCGCGCATTCGCAAAGCGAGGAGCATCCGAAACTGTTTCGCGTCGGCTGCGTCGGCCGCATCACGCAGTTCGGCGAGACCGGCGACGGGCGCTACATTCTCGAACTGACGGGCATCGCGCGCTTTCAGGTGGTCGATGAACTGACGGTGCTGACGCCCTATCGCCAGTGCAAGGTCGATTTCTTTCCCTTCATCGACGATTTCGTCGCGCGCAAGGGCGAGGACGAGGTCGACCGCGACGCCGTGCTCGACACCCTCACCAAATTCCTCAAGGCCAACTCGCTGAAGGTGGACTGGGACGGCATCCGCGCAGCGCCCAACGAGGCGCTGGTCAACGCGCTGGCGATGATGTCGCCTTACGGCCCCGCCGAGAAGCAGGCGCTGCTGGAAGCGCCCGACCTCAAGACCCGCGCCGAAATCCTGATCGCGGTGACGCAGATGGACCTCGCCAAGAAGCAGACCTCGGGCGATCCGCCGGTGCAATAATTTTCGTTTGATGTGATGGACCGAACATGACGACCAACATTCCGCCCGCGAGCGATTCCGATCCCGTCGACTCCAAGCTGCTGGAAATTCTGGTGTGCCCGGTGACGAAGGGCGTGCTGGAATACGACGCCGCGAAGCAGGAACTGATTTCGCGCGGCGCGAAGCTCGCTTATCCGATCCGCGACGGCATTCCGATCATGCTGCCGGAAGAAGCACGGAAGATCGACTGATCCTCACAACGCCTCGCCGCGCAGCAGGCGCGGCACGTCGCCGGTGAGGCCCGCCGCCTGACGAATGAACGCGTTTTTCAGCGGCGGCATCCGATCGACGAGCCCAAGCCCGATATCGCGCACCGCGCGCAGCGGCGCGAAATCGTTCGAGAACATCCCGTTCAGGACATTGGTCGCAAACCCCATCGCCATGGTGTCGAACCGCCGCCAGCGCTGATAGTTTTCCAGCACGGCGGCGCCGCCGAAATCGGTGCCGAGCCGCGCCGCATCGACCACGACTTCCGCCAATGCGGCGACATCCTTCAGCCCCATATTGAGGCCCTGTCCCGCGATGGGATGGATGACGTGCGCGGCGTCGCCGACCAGCGCCAGACGATCCGCGATGAACGATCGCGCCACGAAATAGCCGAGCGGAAACGTGCGCGGTCTGTCGAGCACTTCCAATTCGCCGAGATGCAGGCCGAAGCGCGTCTCAAGCTCCGCCTTGAACTCATCCGCGCCGAGCGCGACGATCCGCGCGGCCTCTTTCGGCTGCTCGGTCCAGACCAGTGACGAGCGCCTGCCGGTGAGCGGCAAAATCGCGAACGGACCCGCCGGGAGAAAATGTTCTTCGGCGCGGCCTTCGTGCTCGCGCTCGTGCCCGACCGTGACGACGATGGCGGACTGATCGTAATCCCAGCCATGGGTGGCGATGCCGGCGCGCTGGCGCAGTTTCGAGCGCGCGCCGTCGGCCGCCGCCAATAGCCGCGCCGAAACGATGTCGCCGCCACCGAACACGACCTGCACGCCGTCGTCGTTCGCCTCATACGCGGCCACGGTATCGCTGCGCAGTTCGACGCCGCCCGCCTCGGCGTGATTGGTCAGCGCATCGATCAGGTGACGGTTCTCGACCATGTGCGCGAACGGCTCGCCGCCCGCGACTTCTCCTGAAAAAGTGAGAAACGCCGGCCGCGTCGCATCGCGCAATTTCGAATCCGTCACGACCATGTCGAGGATCGGTTGCGCGGTCGGCGCGACCTCGCCCCACACACCGAGCGCCTCGAACAGGCGGCGGCATGCCGCAACGATGGCGGAGGCGCGTTGATCGCGGCTCGGCCGCACGGCGAAAGCCGGGTCCGCGACGATCACTGGAATCTCCGGTCCCAGTCCCTGACGCAATGCGAGCGCGAGCGACAGCCCGGCCAGCCCGCCGCCGCCAATCACGATGCCCTGGTGTGTGCCCTGCGGTTTCGCCATCACTCTTTTCACCAATTGCCGTTACATCAACGCGCGAGACCGCTTGCGGAGCCCGGCCTTGAGCGTTTTATAGCGTGTTTATAGTCTGTTGCCTTCCCTGCGGATACCTCCGCGGCACCGTCATCCGCGCCGGACGCGCGCAAAAGGTCACGCCATGCCCGCTTCCCTTGCCGACCTGATCTCGATTCTCGATCTTGAGACGCTGGGGAACGACAGATTCCGCGGCTTCAGCCCGCAAAGCGGCTGGCAGCGCGTGTTCGGCGGTCAGGTCGTCGGCCAGTCGCTGGTCGCGGCCTGCCGCACGGTAGAGGGACGGCTGCCGCATTCGCTGCATGCCTATTTCATCCTGCCCGGCGATCCCGCCGTTCCGATCGAGTATGACGTGGCGCGGCTGCGCGACGGCGGCAGCTTTTCCACCCGCCGCGTCATCGCCTCGCAGAAGGGCGCCGAAATCTTTTCCATGATCGCCTCGTTCCATGTGCACGAGGACAGCATCTTCGAGCATCAGGCTTTGATGCCGCCGGTGCCATCGCCGGATGACGTGAGAACGCTCGATCTGCACAAACTGCTCGATGAAAAGCAGCGTAGCGAGATGCCGAACTTCATCCGCCGCTTTTTCGAGGCCGAGATGCCGTTCGAACTGCGCCCGACCAATCTGAAACGATATGTCGGCGAGACAATCGACGATGGCCATGTCACCATCTGGCTGAAGGCGGCAAAGCGGCTGCCGGACGATCCGGCCCTGCACATGTGCGCGCTGGCCTATGCGTCCGACTTCTCGCTGCTCGACGCCGCGCTGGCATGTTACGGCCGCACCGTGTTCGAGAACGGCATCACCGCCGCAAGCCTCGACCATGCGCTGTGGTTTCACCGCCCCTTCCGCGCCGACGAATGGCTGCTCTATTCCCAGGACAGCCCGAACGCCCGTGAAGGGCTCGGCTTCTCTCGCGGCGAGATCTTCCGGGCCGACGGCACGCTGGTCGCCTCCGTGGCGCAGGAAGGCTCAATCAGGGTGCGGCGGCCGAAACCGGCCGGCTGAGCCGACTGCCCTTTTTTTAATCACCCGATCTTCGGACGGCCGATGAATTCGATGGCACAGGTCCGCGCGCTTTTGTAAAGACGCGGAACCGCTTGCAGCAGAAGGACCGGCGTGCCCATGAAGCTCGTGACCGCGATCATCAAGCCATTCAAGCTCGACGAGGTGCGTCAGGCCCTCACCAACATCGGCATCCACGGGATGACCGTCACCGAGGTGAAGGGATACGGCCGCCAGAAAGGCCACACCGAGATTTATCGCGGTGCCGAATACGCCGTGCATTTCCTGCCCAAGCTGAGGATCGAAGTCGCGGTCACCAGCGAGCTCGCCGACAAGACGGTCGAGATCATCACCGGCAGCGCGCGCACCGGACAGATCGGTGACGGCAAAGTGTTCGTGACGCCCATCGAAAACGCGGTACGCATCCGGACCGGCGAAACCGACGCCGACGCCCTCTAGACCGCCCGCCCTGCTTCATTTCAAACGACTGCCGGAACCTTCCCATGACGATTTCTTGGCTTCGTAACCGCACCGCCGCAACCGGCTTTGGCGCGCTGATCCTTTCCGCACTGGCAAGCCCCGCTTTCGCGCAAAGCGGCGGGACCGGAATCAACACCAGCGATACCGCCTGGATGATCGTCGCCACCGCCTTCGTGCTGATGATGACGGTGCCCGGCCTTGCACTGTTCTATGCGGGCATGGTGCGCAAGAAGAACGTGCTGGCGACGATGGCGCAAAGCCTCGGCGCGGTCGCTGCGATTTCGATCCTGTGGGTCGCCTACGGCTACAGCCTGACCTTCGTCGGCGGCGGTAGCGGCCTCGGCACGCTGCAACGCTTCATGCTCTCGGGCATGACGATGGACAGCATCAACCCGCTCGCCAAAACTATTCCTGAATCGCTGTTCGTGCTCTACCAGATGACGTTCGGCGTGATCGCGGTTGCGCTGATCGCGGGCTCGGTCGCCGACCGGATGCGCTTCTCGTCCTACATGCTGTTCTGCGCCGGCTGGTTCACCATCGCCTATATTCCGCTGGCGCACTGGATCTGGGGCGGCGGCTTTCTCGGCCAGCTCGGCGTGCTGGATTTCGCGGGCGGCCTCGTCATTCATCTGAGCGCGGGCAGCGCCGGTCTTGTCGCGGCCATCATGCTCGGCAGCCGCCGCGGCTATGGCTCCGAGAATCTCGCGCCTCACGATCTGTCGCTCGCGGTGATCGGCACCGGACTGTTGTGGGTCGGCTGGTTCGGCTTCAACGGCGGTTCGGCATTGCAGGCGAATTCGCGCGCGGTGATGGCGATCCTCTCGACCCATCTCGCCGCCTGCGCGGGCGCGCTGACATGGAGCGCGATCGAGTGGATCAAGCGCCGCAAGCCCTCCGTGCTCGGCATGATCTCCGGCGCGGTCGCGGGGCTTGGCACCATCACGCCCGCGTCGGGCTTCGTCACGCCCGGCGAAGGCATCCTGATCGGATTGATCGCGGGCGGCGTGTGCTACTGGGCCTGCACCAGCCTCAAGCATCGTTACAAATACGACGATACGCTCGACGTGTTCGGCATTCACGGCATCGGCGGACTGATCGGCACGCTCCTGACCGGCGTGTTCGCCACGCAGGCGATCGGCGGCGTTCCGGGATTGCTGGAAGGCAACCCGCATCTCCTGCTGGCGCAGATCGTCGGCGTCGTTGTCACCATCGTCTGGTCCGGCGGCTCGACCTGGGTGCTCTTGAAGCTGATCGACACGCGGGTGCCGGTCCGGGTCTCGCACGAGCACGAGGTCGAGGGCCTCGACATCACCCAGCACGGCGAAGCGTTGCAGTAATTTTCCAAGGCCACTTTTCCTGAGCCCACGGCTCCCTCCGGACCATCCTTGGCTGCGGGGCGGCTTTTTTAAGAATGTCGTAACCCGCTGCCCGCCGTCTGTGCAGCTTTGCGGCGGATTTCTGTCCTGCCTATTTTGCAGGCTTCACTGTCGCTGTTTTGAGCGGCTGATTGTGCGGTGCCGTTCCCTCGCCTTGCACCCCGACAAAATCATCTGATTTTCCAAAGCGATAGCGCGCAGGCGCGCTCTGGCACAGCTTTTGATTCGTCATGTTCCGGCGGGTGCCCGCGAAGTGTCCTTCTTCGCGCGGTGAGTCCCGATCGAAAGCGCCCGGCACGCCGGGCCAAGCGGGGAACAGACATGAAGATCGTGATGGCTGTCATCAAGCCGTTCAAGCTGGAAGAGGTCCGCGATGCCCTGACCGCCATCGGCGTTCATGGCCTCACGGTCACGGAAGTGAAGGGGTATGGCCGCCAGAAGGGCCACACCGAAATCTATCGCGGCGCCGAATACGCCGTGAGTTTCCTGCCCAAGATCAAGATCGAGGTCGCGGTCGCCGATGCCCAGGTCGACCGCACCATCGAGGCCATCACCTCTGCCGCCAAGACCGGCCAGATCGGCGACGGCAAGATTTTCGTCACCGGCCTCGAACACGCGGTGCGCATCCGCACCGGCGAAGCCGATGACGCAGCCCTCTGATCTCCACGCCTTTCATCCCATTCAATCAGGAGTCTCCACCATGAGTTTTCACCGTCCCGCACGTCTGGGATCGGCCGCACTGATCGCAGCAATCGCCGTGATCGGATGCACCGGCATAGCCTTTGCCGCCGACGCGCCCGTTCCCAACAAGGGCGATACCGCCTGGATGCTCGTCAGCTCGCTGCTCGTGCTGATGATGTCGATCCCCGGCCTTGCCCTGTTCTACGGCGGCCTCGTGCGCGCCAAGAACATGCTGTCGATCCTCACGCAGGTGTTCGCCATCGTCGCGATGGTCGGCATCATCTGGACGCTTTACGGTTACTCGCTCGCCTTCACCGATGGCGGCAGCCTGACCAACTATGTCGGCGGCCTGTCGAAGGCGTTCCTCGCGGGCATCGATGCGAACTCCACCGTCGGCACCTTCTCCAACGGCGTCGTGATTCCGGAATACGCCTACATGGTGTTCCAGATGACGTTCGCGATGATCACGCCCGCGCTGATCGTCGGCGCGTTCGCCGAACGCATCAAGTTCTCGGCGGCGATGCTGTTCGTGTTCCTGTGGGTGAGCATCATCTACTTCCCGCTGGCGCACTGGGTCTGGTACGTCGCGGCGCCCGACGACATCGCGGCGGCCGCCAAGGCGGTTGCGGCGGCAACAGATGCCGCGGCAAAGGCTGCGGCGCAGGCGAAACTCGATGAACTCACCGGCGGCGTCGGCTGGCTCGCGGGCGCGGGCGCGCTCGACTTCGCGGGCGGCACCGTGGTGCACATCAACGCCGGCATCGCGGGCCTTGTCGGCGCGCTGATGATCGGCAAGCGTGTCGGTTACGGAAAAGAGATCATGGCTCCGCACTCGCTGACCATGACCATGATCGGCGCCTCGCTGCTGTGGGTCGGCTGGTTCGGCTTCAACGCGGGTTCGAACCTCGAGGCCAACGGCGGCGCGGCACTCGCCTTCGTCAACACCATGGTCGCGACCGCGGGCGCCGCGTTCTCCTGGCTGATGATGGAATGGATGGCGAAGGGCAAGCCCTCGCTGCTCGGCATCTGTTCGGGCGCGGTCGCGGGCCTTGTCGCGGTGACGCCGGCTGCGGGCTTCTGCGGCCCGATCGGCGCGCTGGTGCTCGGTCTGCTCGTCTCGCCGATCTGCCTGTTCTTCGTCTCCACGGTGAAGAACGCACTCGGCTATGACGATGCGCTCGACGTGTTCGGCGTGCACTGCATCGGCGGCATCTTCGGCGCGCTGATGACCGGCATCCTCGTCAACCCCGCGCTCGGCGGCGTCGGCATCACCGACTACACCAACATCACCGGCAACAACGCGGGCACGTACGACCTCGTCACGCAGATGATGGCGCAGGGCAAGGCGGTGATCGCCACGCTGCTGTGGTCGGGTATCGGTTCGGCGATCCTCTACAAGATCGTCGATCTGATCGTCGGCCTGCGGGTGCCGGTCGATGCCGAGCGCGAAGGTCTCGACATCACCGACCACGGCGAGCGCGCCTACAACATGTAAGCGCACGTCACAAAATCCGGTCGGGGCCTGTTTCCCGGCAACGCCCCGACCGTGGAGGGCTCCGGTTTCAAAGCCGGGGCCCTCTCTCTTTTTAACCGCAGTCCGGGCGCCTTCCGGCCGCCTTTCCCGGAGGGCTTAAAATCGCAGCGGCGCCCGATGGTTAATCGCGTCTTAACCTCAGCGCCGCTATGGTGGGACGATCCATTTCCTGATCCATTGGTGATGGCTGACTGATTGAAAGTGCTGGGCTTTTCGTAATGGTCTCGTCTGCATCCTTGCGCCCGGAGACCGCCGCCGCGCCCGCGGCCGGCGAACGCTCGCCGTTTGCCCGGCTGACGGAGCTGCTCGCGCCCTATCAGCCCGGCCAAAAGCTCATCAACCTGTCGCTCGGCGAACCGCAGCATCCGATGCCGTCCTTTGTCGGCGAGACGCTGATGCAAAGCCTCGCCGATTTCGGCCGCTATCCGGCTTCCAACGGCATTCCCGCCTTCCGCGCCGCCGCCGCCGCGTGGCTGTCGCGGCGCTACCAGCTGCCGCGCGCGGTCGACCCCGAGAGCGAGATCCTGCCGCTGAACGGCAGCCGCGAGGGACTGTTTCATGCCGCAATCGCCGCGGCCGCCTATGTCGGCAAGCGCAACGGTACGCCCGCGATCCTGATGCCGAACCCGTTCTATCCGGCTTACGCAGCAGGCGCGCGCGGCGCGGGCTGCGAGCCGGTGTTCCTGCCCGCGACGCGCGACAACGGCTTCCTGCCCGACCTCGATGCGCTCGGCGACAAGCTCTTGTCGCGCACGGTAGCGTTCTATCTCGCCTCGCCCGCGAACCCGCAAGGTTCGGTCGCAACGCCCGCCTACTTCGCGCGGTTGGCCGAACTCGCGCAGCGTCACGGCTTCATGGTGCTGAGCGACGAATGCTATTCGGAGATCTACACCCGCACGCCGCCGGGCAGCATTCTCGAAAACGCGGGTACTGATTTCAAGAACGTCGTCGCCTTCCAGTCGCTGTCGAAACGCTCGAACCTGCCGGGCCTGCGCGTCGGCTTCGTCGCGGGCGACAAGGCATTCATCCGCCGCTTCCATGAATGGCGCAACGTCGCGGCGCCTCAGGTGCCGGTGCCGTTGCAGCATGTCGGCATCGCCGCCTATGGCGACGAAGCGCATGTCGATGAAAACCGCCGCCTCTACGGGCTGAAATTCGATCACGCCGACGCCATCCTCGGCACGCGCTTCGGTTATCGCCGCCCGGCGGGCGGTTTCTGTGCCTGGCTCGACGTTTCCGCGCATGGCGGCGACGAGCAGGCCGCGATCCGGCTTTTCCGGGACGGCGGCGTGCGGGTGCTGCCCGGCAGCTATCTCGCGCGTCCCGGCGCCGACGGCTCCAATCCCGGCGCGGGCTATATCCGCGTCGCTCTGGTGCAGCCGGCCGACGCCACCAAAGAGGCGCTCACGCGCATGGTGGCTGTGTTGAACGATCACGAACCGCGGGGTTGAGGGCGGGATATGGCAATCGAACGCGTCGTTCCTCTGGTCGGACAACTCTCCGACCCCATCCGCGAGATGCTGATGCGGCGTCTGCGCGAACTGATCGGCCTTGCGGTGATCGTGTTCGCGGGCATCGTCGCCGCCGCGCTGATGACATGGTCGGTGCAGGACCCGAGCCTGAGCCACGCCACCTCCGGCAAGATCCGCAACCTGATCGGCTGGCCCGGCGCGATCGGCTCCGACCTCCTGATGCAGATTCTCGGCCTCGGCACCATCATGTTCGTGCTGCCGGTCGCGGTGTGGGGCTGGCGGCTTCTCACCCATCGTCCGTTCGACCGCGAGGCTGTGCGGATCGGCTGCTGGATCATGTGCGCGGTGCTGGCCTCGGGCTTCGCAAGTTGCTGGCCGCACAGCATGTCATGGCCGCTGCCGACCGGGCTTGGCGGCGTGGTCGGCGATGCCATCGTGCGCGTGCCCGCCGTGATATTCGGGCCGCCCGGCATTCTGTACCGGCTGTGCTTCGGCGTGCTGCTCGGCATCGGCGTCATCGTCACCTGCGCGATCGCGGGCGGTTACGGCGCGAAGGAAGCCGATCCCGAGGATGAAATATCCGCCATCGAGGACGACGAGGAAGCATTCGAGGAAGAGTCAGCACCCGGCCTGTTCTCGCTGGGCTTTATCCTGCATGCCGCGATCAGCACCAGGGCGCGGATCGGCCGCGCCCTGAAGGCGCTGTTCTCGCTCGCGGTCGGTCGCAGCGAATCCCCGCGCGGCCACTCCTTCGAGCGCACCGAACCAAACTTGCGCGGCCGTTCCAGCCCCTCGCTGGTGCCGAAGGACGTCGAAGAAGACGAAGAGGAGGACTACGAGGAAGAGGGGGAGGACGAAGAGGAGGAGGAGCCCGCTCCGCGCAAGCGCGCGGCGAAGACATCCAAATCCGCCTCGCGCAAATCGTCCGCTTTCGTGCTGCCGCCGATCTCCGTGCTGGCGACGCCGAAGGCCTCCGACCGCTTCACCCTGAGCAAGGATGAGCTTGAGGAAAATTCCCGTTCACTCGAAGGCGTGTTGCAGGATTTCGGCGTGCGTGGCGAGATCGTGAAGGCCAGTCCGGGGCCGGTGGTGACGCTGTACGAACTCGAACCCGCGCCGGGCATCAAGTCGTCGCGCGTGATCGGCCTGTCCGACGACATCGCGCGTTCGATGAGCGCGGTCTCCGCGCGCGTCGCGGTCGTGTCGGGGCGCAACGCCATCGGCATCGAGCTGCCGAACGCCAAGCGCGAGACGGTCTATCTGCGCGAACTTCTGACCTCCAAGGAAGCCACCGGCAGCACCGCGAAACTGCCGCTGTGCCTCGGCAAGACCATCGGCGGCGATCCGGTCATCGCCGATCTCGCGCGCATGCCGCATCTCTTGATCGCGGGCACCACCGGTTCGGGCAAATCGGTCGGCATCAACACCATGATCCTGTCGCTGGTCTACCGGCTGCGGCCGGACCAGTGCCGCCTGATCATGGTCGATCCGAAGATGCTCGAACTCTCTGTGTATGACGGCATCCCGCATCTGCTGACGCCGGTCGTGACCGATCCGAAGAAAGCCGTCGTCGCGCTGAAATGGGCCGTGCGCGAGATGGAGCAGCGCTACAAGAACATGGCCAAGCTCGGCGTGCGCAACATCGACGGCTACAATGCCCGCCTCGCCGAAGCGCGCGCCAAGGGCGAGGAGCTGACGCGCACCGTCCAGACCGGCTTCGACAAGGAAACCGGCAAGGCGATCTACGAGGAGGAAAAACTCGACCTCGATCCGCTGCCCTATATCGTCATCATCGTGGACGAGATGGCCGACCTGATGATGGTCGCGGGCAAGGACATCGAAGGCGCGGTGCAGCGTCTCGCGCAGATGGCGCGCGCCGCCGGTCTGCACGTCATCCTCGCGACGCAGCGTCCCTCGGTGGACGTCATCACCGGCACCATCAAGGCGAACTTCCCCACGCGCATCTCCTTCCAGGTCACCTCAAAGATCGACAGCCGCGTGCTGCTCGGCGAAATGGGCGCGGAGCAACTGCTTGGCCAGGGTGACATGCTCTACATGGCGGGCGGCGGACGCATCAGCCGCGTGCACGGCCCCTTCGTGTCGGATGAGGAAGTCGAAAAGATCGTGCGTCACCTCAAGACGCAGGGCGTGCCGGAATATCTCGAAGCGGTCACCGCCGAGGAGGAGGTTGACGAGGACGGCAACGCGGTGTTCGACAACACCAGCATGGGTGGCGGCGGCGAGGGCGATCTGTTCGCGCAGGCGGTCGCCATCGTCAAACGCGACCGCAAGGCATCCACCAGCTACATCCAGCGCAGGTTGCAGATCGGCTACAACAAGGCCGCGACGCTGATGGAGCGGATGGAGGACGCCGGCATCGTGGGGCAGGCCAATCACGCCGGAAAACGTGAGATTCTGGTGCCCGAGGAGGAAGGTTTTTGAGCACGGCGGGGCCATGGGCCGTGAAAACGCCATCACTCGCCGCTAAATAAGCAATCGATCTCCACCGTCCAGCAGGGCTTTCCTTGAAACACCAGAACGGCCTTCCTCCCATGCCCGGCACTTCCGTTTTCGCGAACTGGCAGAGCGCAGCACTCGCCATCGTTTTCGTGGCCGCGTCCGTCGCGCAAACCTATGCCGTGCCGCTGCCGCGTCCCGCGCCGAAATCGCGCGATATGCAGGTCGCGGCATCCGAACCGGCGGCACCTGCTCCGCCGGTCGCGCCAGGCAACGCGCCGCGGCAGCCGGCATCCGAGCCGATGCCGAATCCGATCATGCCGACGCTGAAGAAGCTGTTCGGCGGCGACAGTCCGGCGCCCAAGGTGCAGGCATTCGACGCCAACCAGCGCGCGCTGGCCGACAAGGTCAGCGCCTATCTGTCGTCGCTGCAAAACCTGTCGGGGAATTTCGTTCAGGTCGGTCCCGATGGCAGCCGCACCACCGGCAATTTCTATTTGCTGAAGCCCGGCAAGATCCGCTTCGAATATGACGATCCTTCGCCAATCGCGCTCGTCGCCGACGGCACCAGCGTGATCGTGCGCGACCGCCGCCTCGCGACGCAGGACGTGTATCCCCTGTCGCAGACGCCGTTACGCTACCTGCTCGCCTCGAAGCTCGATCTCTTGCGCGACACCAACGTCACCAGCATCAGCGCCGACGATCTCTATGTCAGCATCACCATCGAGGAAAAACAGGCGGTGACCGGCACCAGCCGCCTGACGCTGATGACCGGCGCCAAGGACGGCAAGCTCAAGCAGTGGACCGTGACCGACCCGCAGGGCTACGACACCACCGTCGCTGTCTATAATCTCGACACCACCAGGAAGCTCGACCCGGCGCTGTTCAAGATCGACTACACGAATTATCAGGGCGGCTCGAACTGAGGCGGCAGGCCCGGCACGGCTTTAGACATCCCGATCCGCCTGTGCGATAAGGCCCGCCTCGCCCTCGCACATCGCGCTTATGCCCTTCACGCTCACCACCTGGAATATCAATTCCGTTCGTCTGCGCATCGATCTGGTCGCCAGGTTTCTGAAAAGCCGGCGGCCAGATGTGCTGTGCCTGCAGGAAACCAAGTGCATCGACGACGCCTTTCCGCTGAAGCGGTTTCAGCGGCTCGGCTACGAGCACATCGCGCTGAACGGACAGAAGGGCTATCACGGCGTCGCCATCGTCTCGAAGCGGCCGTTCCTCTCGAAAGACGTGCGCACGTTCTGCGGCAAGGTCGATTCACGCCACATCTCGGTCGCGTTCGGCGAAAGCGCGGGTCTCGCCGCGCCGCTGGTGCTGCACAATTTCTATGTGCCCGCGGGCGGCGACATTCCCGACCCTGCCGCCAATCCGAAATTCGAGCACAAGCTCTCGTTCCTTGACGAGATGCGCGATTGCGCGCCGCTGCATCCCGGCGAGAATGCGCATCATGTCCTCGTCGGCGATCTCAACGTCGCGCCGCACGAGCATGACGTATGGTCGCACAAGCAGCTTCTCAACGTCGTCTCGCACACGCCGGTGGAATGCGAGAAACTTCTCGCCGTGCAATCGCAGGGTAACTGGATCGACATCGCGCGCCAGCGCATTCCGATGGACGAGAAGGTCTACACCTGGTGGAGCTATCGCGCCGCCGACTGGACCGTTGGCAATCGCGGCCGCAGGCTCGACCACATCTGGGTCTCGCCCGCGCTCGGCGACAAGGTCAGCGACTATAAGATCCTGCGTGATGCGCGAAGCTGGGAACGGCCCTCGGACCATGTGCCGGTGACGGCGGTGCTGGATATTTAGCGCACGCCGCGCGTCGACAGATCACACCAGCTTCGAGGTCAAACGCGCGATCGCGGTCGCCGCCGCGTTGGTGCGCGCGGCGAGATCGTCGCGAATCCGCCGCGCCGCCTCGGGATGACTTTCCAGCACGCGCTGGTATAGCGTGCGCGAGACACGCACCACCGTGGAATGCTCCAGCGCGGTCGCGGTCGCGGGACGGCGCATGTCGACGATCAGCGCCAGCTCGCCGATCAGTTCGCCGACGCCCACCACCATATCGGGGCCGTCCTCGGCGGCGACACGGAACGAGCCGCGCCGCACGACATAGCCCGCGTCGGCGATATCGTTCTGATGGAACAGCACGTCGCCATAGCCGTAGTCGCGCTGCTCCGCGCCGATCGCCAGCACCTGCAAGGCGGACATGCCGAGCAGGTTCAGCGCCGGCACGCGGGCAAGCAGAGCTATATCGTCTTCAATCGACATGAGGTCCTGGACTGTGGCCTGCGGGGCCGCGATGCGAACCCCGCATCATGCTATGCCACAGATCAGGGGACAAGTTTGTAGCCGCCGGACTCTGTCACCAGGATTTCGGGATTGGCGGCGTCCTTCTCGATCTTCTGGCGCAGCCGGTAGATATGGGTTTCCAGCGTGTGCGTGGTGACGCCGGAATTGTAACCCCACACTTCCTGCAACAGCGTCTCGCGCGTCACCGGCTGCTGGCCGGCGCGGTAGAGAAAGCGCAGGATCGCGGTCTCCTTTTCGGTCAGCCGTACCTTCTTGGCGTTGGCGCCGGTGAGCATCTTCGAGCCGGGGCGGAAGCTGTAGGGCCCGACCGTGAAAACCGCATCCTCGCTCGCCTCGTGCTGGCGCAATTGCGCGCGGATTCGCGCGAGCAGCACGGCAAAACGGAAGGGCTTCGCGACGTAATCGTTCGCACCGGATTCCAGCCCGAGAATGGTGTCGGACTCGCCGTCGTGCCCAGTTAGCATGATGATCGGCGCCTTGAAGCCGCTCTTGCGCAAGCCGCGCACCACTTCGCGCCCGTCGGTGTCGGGCAGGCCGACATCCATCAGCACGAGGTCGGGCGCTTCGGTCTTCGCCGCATGCGCGCCCTTCGCGCCGGTGTCGGCGGCAGTCGGCTCGAATTCCTCATGCAGCGCGAGCTGCTCCATCAGCGCCTCGCGCAGATCGTTGTCATCGTCCACGATCAGGATCTTGCGAGCGGTGGGCATACATTCAATCCTTTGAGACTATTGAAAATAAGAAGCTCGACCAAAGACGCTGAACCGGGGCAAAACAATGTCCGGGATAGCATTTGGCATCCGCGACGCAAGATAGGAGTTCGGCGTATTTATGAGAAGCCGAGCGAATCCATATACTTATCAGACAATCCTGCGTGATCGCCCGGTGCGGGAAATCATCATCCGGACGGCGGCCGGGAATAGGCAGCGCGGCTGGCTCCAGCTCGATGGCCGGGCCATTCCGGTGGCGCTCGGGCGCGGGGGCATCCTGACCGACAAGCGCGAGGGCGACGGCGGGACGCCGCGCGGGGTGTTTCATCCGGTGCGGCTGTGGTGGCGGGCTGACCGCCACGCGCGGCCGCGCACGGGTTTGCCCACGCGTCGCATCACCACCGTGGACGCCTGGTCGGAAGACCCTGCCGGGCGCCGCTACAACCAGCCGATCCGGATCAGGGACGGCGAGCCGGGCGACCGCCTGACGCGCGAGGATCATCTCTACGATTTCATCATCGAGATCGATCATAACACCCGCCCGACGATTCCGGGACGTGGCAGCGCCGTGTTCCTGCATCTGGCGCGTGGCAATTTCGCGCCGACCGCCGGATGCGTCGGCATGACCAAACGAGCGATGCTGCGGCTGTTGGCGCGCATCGGGTCGAAGACCCAAATCGTGATCGGGTGAGATCGTATCCGTCATTGCGAGCCAACGGGTCCGCACGAAGTGCGGCCCGATAACAGGCTCCGCGAAGCAATCCAGACCCACACATAAAAACTGGATTGCTTCGTCGCTTTGCTTCCCGCAACGGCGATTAAAAAAACTATCGTGTACCGAAAATCGCCGAGCCGACGCGGATGTGCGTCGCGCCGAATTGTATCGCCACGGCGAAGTCGGCGCTCATGCCCATCGACAGTAAATTCAAGTTGTTGCGCTTCGCGATCTTCGCGGTCAGCGCAAAATGCGGCGCGGGCGCTTCATCCACCGGCGGAATGCACATCAGCCCGGAGATGGTCAATCCATAGCGTTCGCGGCAGGCCGCGAGAAAACCGTCCGCGTCCTGCGGAATAACGCCGGCCTTCTGCGGCTCCTCGCCGGTGTTGATCTGCGCGAACAACAACGGATTTCGTTCCCGCGATTTGATTTCCTTGCTTAACGCTTCGCAAATGCTCGGGCGGTCCACTGAATGGATCGCATCGAACAGCATCACCGCTTCGCGCGCCTTGTTGGATTGCAGCGGTCCGATCAAATGCAGTTTGATGTCCGGCGTCGTCGCCACAAGCTCCGGCCATTTCGCTTTCGCTTCCTGCACGCGGTTCTCGCCGAACACGCGCTGCCCCGCTGAAATGACGGGGGAAATCGCGGCCGCATCGAAGGTCTTGGAGACCGCGATCAATTCCACCGAGGTCCGGTCCCGCCGCGCATCCGCGCAGGCGCGCGCAATCTCGCGCTCGACGGCCGCAAGGCCCTCTGGTGAATCCGGCGTTACCGAAGATGGTTTATTCTCAGTCATCCCGTTCTCGCAAATCCGGCGATAAACCCTGACTTAGATCAAATTTTATCGGATCGGAGAAATACTTCTTGAGGCCTTGGCTCTTAAATCCCGATCGGGGACAGGGAAGCTCATGTCGATTAACAGTTTCGTCGGCGATACGTCAAAGTTAAAGACGCTTGTCGGCATTCGCGCGCGCCTGATCCTGCTCGCGCTGATTCTTGTCGTGCCGATGATGCTCGACCGCGTGCGCCTGCTCGAGGAAAGCCGCCAGCAGCAGGTCCAGATCGCGAACAACGAACTCGCGGAGCTTGCGCGTCACACCGCCGACGCGCAGCGCGAAGTCATTCTCACCGTGCAGGCGGTCCTGAAGTCGTCGGCCTTCATCTATGGTCTGGCGCGCACGCCGGATCAGGCCTGCGACATCCTGCGCGCCAGCATGCGCTCGGATTTGCCCTGGATCAGAAGCATCTCGGTGGTCGGCAATTCGGGAAAAGTCTCCTGCTCGACCTCCGATCGCATCGTCGGCCTCGATCTGTCCGACCGCAGCTACATCACGCGCGCGCGAATCGCCAAGAGCTTCGTGGTCAGCGACTACATCTTCAGCCGCGCGGCCAACCTTCCCACCATCATGACCGCGCTTCCGGCCGCCAACACGATCTCCGGCGATCATTCCGTGATGATCGCCGCGATCGATCTGAAATGGATTTCGGAATTGATGCGGCGGCGGACAGATCGCGCCGGCCTTTCCGCCCTGTTTGTCGATAACAACGGCATCGTTCTCGCCGCGTCGCGCTCGCAGGATGCATCCCTGATCGGAAAACCGCTTCAGGAGCAGGCGCTGCTGACGGCGGTCGCCAATCACGAGATCGATACCGCGAAGGATTCCGGGTCTCTCCTTTTTCAGTCCAGGGACGGAAAGAAGGAAATCACCTTCGCCCGCGTCGATGGCACGCAGGCGCGCATGATCGTCTCGATCGACGAAAGCGAGCTTCTCGGCGACATCGATCGCAGCATCCGCACCGCCTACATGCAACTCGGGATTCTGGTGATGTTCGCGTTGCTCGGCGGCTGGCTCGCGGGCGAGCGGCTGATCATCCGCCCCATCGGCATCATCACCAGCCTCGCCAACCGCGTCGGACAGGGAGATCTGTCCTCGCCGGAAAACGACATCCGGCTGCCGCCGGAATTCCAGCCGCTGGCGCGCGCCTTCGGCCGCATGGCGGTGCAATTGCGCGAGCGTGAGCGCGAACTCGTGGCCACCAACGATCGCCTTCAGGTGATGGCCTCGGTGGACATGATCTCGGGCCTCGCCAACCGCCGCGGCTTGCAGAACCGGCTCGAGTTCGAATGGAAGAAGGCCGAGCAGACCGGCGGGCCGGTGTCGCTCATCATGATCGACGTCGATCATTTCAAACTGTTCAACGACACCTATGGCCATCTCGAAGGCGACAAGTGCCTGCGCCGGATCGGCGAGGTCCTGGCGGCGATTGCGGGCGAGGCGGCGGGCTTCGCCGCGCGCTACGGCGGCGAGGAATTCTGCCTGCTGCTGCCCAAGACCAACGGCATCGCCGCGATGGAGATCGGCGAACGGGTCCGTGCGGCGGTCGAAGCCCTGAACGTTCCGCATAGCATGAGCGCCTTCCAGCAGGTTACCATCAGTGCGGGCATGGCCGCCGTGGCGCCGGGACAGGCAACCTCGGTGCAGGACCTGATCGAGGCGGCGGATGCCGCCCTTTATGTCGCCAAGCATCGCGGCCGTAACAATGTGGTCGCCCATGCCCTGATCCGGGCGGACGAAAAGCCGCTGTCGCTGGCGAGCTAGACCTTCCGGACGGCTCACAACCTCGCTCCGAGGCGGTTTCCTCAACCGCCGAAACCCTTTATGAGATGGTCTGCTTTTCTCCTCCGATGCAGGCCGCCTTATCCTTATGAGCACTGAACGCTACAACGCCCGCGAGGCCGAGTCTCGCTGGCAGCAGATCTGGGACGAAAAGGGCGTTTTCGCCTCCCGTAACGACGATCCCCGCCCGAAATACTACGTGCTCGAGATGTTCCCCTACCCATCGGGGCGCATCCACATGGGCCATGTCCGCAACTACACGATGGGCGATGTGGTCGCGCGCTATCGTCGCGCCAGGGGCCATAACGTGCTGCATCCGATGGGGTGGGACGCGTTCGGCATGCCGGCGGAAAACGCCGCGATGCAGAACAAGACCCATCCGGCGAAATGGACCTACGCCAATATCGCCGCGATGAAGAAGCAGCTCAAGTCGATGGGGCTGTCGCTCGACTGGGCGCGCGAGATCGCGACCTGCGATCCGAAATACTACAAGCACCAGCAGCGGATGTTCCTCGACTTCCTGAAAGCGGGGTTGGTCGAGCGCAAGCAGTCGAAGGTCAACTGGGACCCGGTCGACCAGACCGTGCTCGCCAACGAGCAGGTGATCGATGGCCGCGGCTGGCGTTCGGGTGCGCTCGTGGAACAGCGCGAACTGACGCAATGGTTCTTCAAGATCAGCGACTATTCGGAAGAGCTGCTCGCCGCCCTCGATACGCTCGACCGCTGGCCGGAGAAAGTCCGGCTGATGCAGAAGAACTGGATCGGACGCTCCGAAGGTCTGCTCGTGCGGTTCGCGCTCGAATCCAAAACCGCGCCCAACGGCGAGAGCGAAATCGAGGTTTTCACCACGCGCCCCGACACATTGTTCGGCGCGAAGTTCGTGGCGCTGTCGCCGGATCATCCGCTCGCGGCGGAAGCGGCCAAGGCCAATCCCGCGCTCGCCGCCTTCATCGAGGAATGCCGCCGCCACGGCACCGCGCAGGCGGAAATCGACACCGCCGAGAAGATGGGATTCGACACCGGCATCCGCGCGCGGCATCCGTTCGATGCAAACTGGCAGGTGCCGGTCTATGTCGCGAACTTCGTGCTGATGGATTACGGCACCGGCGCGATCTTCGGATGCCCCGCGCACGACCAGCGCGACCTCGACTTCGTCAACAAATACGGGCTCGGCAACACGCCGGTAGTCTGCCCCGAAGGACAGGACCCGAAAACCTTCGTCATCACCGATACCGCCTATGACGGCGATGGCCGCATGATCAATTCGCGCTTCCTCGACGGCATGACCATCGCGCAAGCCAAGGAAGAAGTGGCGAAGCGGCTGGAGAGCGCAACGCTCGGCAACGGCAACGCACCCGTCGCCAAACGTCAGGTGAACTATCGCCTGCGCGACTGGGGCATCTCGCGTCAACGCTACTGGGGCTGCCCAATCCCGATCATCCATTGCGAGACCTGCGGCATCGTGCCGGTGCCGGCGAAAGACCTGCCGGTGGAGCTGCCGGACGACATCAACTTCGACCGCCCCGGCAATCCGCTCGATCGTCACCCGACATGGAAGCACGTCGCCTGCCCGCAATGCGGCGGCCAGGCGCGGCGCGAAACCGACACCATGGACACGTTCGTGGATTCGTCGTGGTACTTCGCGCGCTTCACCGATCCGTGGAACGAAACCGCGCCGACCACACGCAGCGTGGCCGACAAGATGATGCCGGTCGATCAGTATATCGGCGGCATCGAGCACGCGATTCTGCACCTTCTTTATTCGCGCTTCTTCACCCGCGCGATGAAGGCGACCGGCCATGTCGGCATCGACGAGCCGTTCGCCGGCCTGTTCACGCAGGGTATGGTGGTACACGAGACCTACAAGAAGGCGGACGGAAGCTGGGCCGCGCCAAGCGAGATCGCGATCGAGGGCATGGGCGACGCCCGCCGCGCCACGCTGCTCGACGGCGGCGCGCCGGTCGAGATCGGCTCGATTGAAAAAATGTCGAAGTCGAAGCGCAACACCATCGACCCCGACGACATCATCGGTACCTACGGTGCCGACACCGCGCGCTGGTTCATGCTCTCGGATTCGCCGCCCGACCGCGACGTGATCTGGAGCGAGGAAGGCGTACAGGGCGCCAACCGTTTCGTGCAGCGGGTGTGGCGTCTGGTCAATCTCGCAGCACCACATCTGCCGAAAGCATCCGCCGCCGCAAGCGGGAGTAGCGATGTCAAACCCTTGCGCGCGAGCGCCCACCGCACGCTGGCCGACGTCTCGCAGGCCATCGAGCGGCTGCGCTTCAATACCGCCATCGCCAAACTTTATACCTTCGTGGGCACGCTGGCGGAGGCGATCGACGATGCCCGGCTAAAGACCGACCCGGCATGGGCCGCCGCCGTCCGCGAGGCGCTCGATATCCTGATCCGGATGATCTCTCCGATGATGCCGCACCTCGCCGAGCAATGCTGGGAGGTTCTGGGCGGTAAAGGGCTCGTCTCCGAAGCCGCCTGGCCGGAAGCGGACCCGGCGTTGCTGGTCGAGGACACCGTGACGATGCCGGTCCAGATCAACGGCAAGAAGCGCGCCGATGTCACGGTCGGCCGAAATGCGCCGAATCCGGAAATTGAGGCTGCCGTTTTGGCCCTCGATGCGGTAAAAACCGCCCTTGCTGGGGCCACCCCCCGCAAGATTATCGTGGTTCCGCAAAGGATCGTGAATGTCGTGGTTTAACGCCCGCATCGCCGCGCGGCTCGCGGCTGTTGCCCTGCTCGGGGCGCTGACCGCCGGCTGCTTCCAGCCGATGTATGCCGAACGGACCCCCAATGGCGGTCCCGGCCTGCGCGAGAAGCTGCAAGAAGTCGAGTTCGTGCCGCTCAACGTCAGCAACGGCTCGCGCGAGGCACGCATCGGCGTCGCGATCCGCAACGCGATGATGTTCAACGCCTATGGCGCGGCCACCGGCCTGCCGCCCCGCTACAAGCTGACGCTTCGCCTCAACACCCAGCGGCTGTCGATCATCATCAACCCGAACACTGCGCGGCCCGACGTCGAGAATTACGGCATCGACGCCACTTACGAGTTGCGCGAGATCGAGACCAACAAGCCGCTGGTGGCCGGCGCGACGACGGCTCGCGTCTCGTACGACATTCCGGGCCAGGAACAACGCTTCGCCCAGCAACGCGCCCAGCGTGACGCCGAGGACCGCGCGGCCAAGGAAATCGCCGACAATATCTCCACGCGCCTTGCCTCGTTCTTCTTCTCCAACATGTAACGCGCGGCCGTGACGGCGCTGCGCGGCAAAGAGATCGATTCCTTCCTCGCCCGGCCCGATCCGGCGCGACCGGTGATCCTGCTTTACGGGCCGGATGCGGGCCTCGTACGCGAGCGCGCCGATGCGCTGCTCGCTTCCGCCGTGGACGACCCCAACGATCCGTTCTCGATGGTGAAAATCGACGGCGACGAGCTGGCCGCCGATCCCTCGCGTCTCGTCGATGAAGCGATGACGGTGCCGCTGTTCGGCAGCCGGCGCGCCATCCGGATCCGCGCGGGCGCGCGCAATTTCGCCAGCGGCATCGACACGCTTGCCGACATGACGCCGAAGGATTGCCTCATCGTCATCGAGGCCGGCGAACTGCGCCCGGACGCGCCGCTGCGCAAGGCCTGCGAGCGTTCCCGCACCGCGGTCGCGATCGCCTGTTACGCCGACACCGAGCGCGACCTCGCCCGCCTGATCGACGAGGAACTGCGGCCCATTGGAGCGACCATCTCGTCCGATGCCCGCGCGGCTCTGGTCGGCCTGCTCGGCGGCGACCGGCAGGCCTCACGCAACGAAATCCGCAAGCTCGCGCTCTACGCCCACGGCGCGAAGGAAGTGACGCTGGCCGATGTCGCCGCCGTGGTTACCGACGCCTCCGCGCTGGCGCTCGATCCGATCATCGACGGCGCTTTCTCGGGGAAGGTCACGGTAATGGAAGCGGCCTACGCAAAGGCGATCGCGGCCGGCACCTACCCCGGCCAGATCATCGCTTCCGCCCAGCGCCATGCCGCGCAACTGCACAAGGCGCGGCTCGCGCTCGACGACGGCCGCAGCGAGGGCGACGCGCTCGATGGCGGCTTTCCCCGGTTGCACTTTTCGCGACGCACACCGGTCGAAGCCGCGTTGCGAAATCTCTCCTCCGAGCGGCTGCTGCGGATCATCACGCTTCTGGCCGATGCCGCCCTTGAGATGCGCCGGCAGGCCGACCTCGCCGCCACCATCGGCCAGCGCGCCCTGATGGCGATCGCGGTCAACGCCCGGCAACGCCGTTAATCCTTTCGGGGCACGGTGCGCCGCAGCACATTCAAAAGAATTGTCAGGGTTCCCGCGCTGTGATTGGCTGCGCGCGCCTGATCGCAGATCTGCCGGGGATCCCTTGTCTGCCTGTGTGCGTCGATGACCGCTCTCGAAAGGGACCGGCAGGAGAGTGATGGTGCGTTGCTGCGGCGAGCCGATCGATCGCCGAACGCCAACCCGTTTCTGTCCCGCTTCAATCTGTCCCGCCTCGACGGCTTCGACCTCGCCACGCTGGCGCTGCTGGCAACACTGTTCATTCTCGTGGTGCTGACCTTCCGCATCTACGCCGTCACCAACGACGAATGGGTGCAGCATCATTACGGCGAGCTGATCCTCAATTATTACAAAAGCGGTTTCACCGACCGCGCGCTGTTTCAGTTCGATAATCTCTATTTGTATGGCGGGCTGTTCGACATGGCCGCTGTGGCGCTGAGCCATATCGTGCCGATGGAGGTCTACGACCTGCGCCATCTGATGACGGGGCTGTGCGGCATCGGCGGCATCGCCGCGGCGGCCGCGCTTGCGCGTCAGATCGCCGGGCCGCGCGCGGGCTTCCTCGCCGCATTGCTGCTCGCGACCTGCGGAGCATGGTACGGCACCATGTTCAACCACACCAAGGACATCCCGCTCGCCGCGATGATGACCACGGCGAGCTACTTCCTGATCCGCACCGCGCGCGATCTGCCGAAGCCACGCTGGCGCGACGTGATCGGGCTGGGGCTTTTCACCGGCCTTGCGCTCGGCATCAAGGTGCTGGGCCTGCTGCTGATCGGCTATACCGGCGTGCTGGTGCTTGCGAGCATTCCGCGCCCGGCAACGGCACGCGAAGCGTCCGCCTTCATCGGCGCTTGCGTGCTGCGGTTCCTGCCCGCGCTGCTGATCGCCTATCCGATCATGCTCGCCGCGTGGCCATGGGCGGCGCTGTCGCCGCTCAATCCGGTGCGCGGCCTGTTTCAGTTCGCCGAATTCCACTACCACATCGAGACGTGGCTCGACGGCCAGCGCTACGAGATGGCGACCGCACCACGTCTCTACGTGCCGATCTATCTCGCGATCCGCCTTCCGCTGCTGGTGCTCGGCGCGGCCGCGCTCTCGCTCGCTCTCGTGATGCTGCCGCAAGCCATGGCGCGCGTACTGCCGCAACAGCGGCGGCGCGAAACCGCCATGGTGATTTTCATGGTGCTGTTTCCGCTCGCCTGCCAGGTGATCGGGCACGGGCCGGCCTTCACAGGCATGCGGCATTTCCTGTTCGTGGTGCCGCTGCTCACGGTGCTCGCCGCCATCGCGCTCGATGCCGTGATCGCCTCACTGGGGCGTCAACATCTCGCTTTGGCCGCTGCCGCCTTCGCTCTGGTGCTGGCAGATGCCGGCTGGAACACCCGTCAGCTCATCCGGCTGCATCCTTACGAATATCTCTATTACAACCAGATCGTCGGCGGCCTGAGCGGCGCGTCACGGCGTTACGTGATGGATTATTGGGTCGAGATCATGCCGGCCTCGGTGGCGCAGCTCGCCAGTTACCTGAAACGGACCGAGGCCCACAAAAAGCCGGTGCCGCCGGTTTACAATGTCGATGTCTGCGGCGACCGGCATGCTTTCGAGCGTGAACTCAGGGTGCAGCATCTGACTAATCGCCTGCGCTGGACGGACGACTGGGACCACGCCGATTTCTTCATCGCGCCGACCCACGGCAATTGCGACGAATTGCTCAAGGGCCGCACCATCGCCACCATCGAACGCGAAGGCACGCTGATCGGCGTGGTGAAGGACCGCCGCCGCATCACCCGTCCCGCTTTGGTGGAAGCGGAGTAACGCGCACAAAAAAGGCCTGGCAATCCGGGCCTTTTAATTCTCAACCAGGCAATGTCAGCGTCCGCCTTCGAGGCGCCGCAGAATCTCGTCGAGCTGATCGAGATCGCGATAGGCGATGTGCACGCTGCCGCCGGGATCGCGGTGATCGACGCTGACCTTCAGCCCGAGCACGTCGCTGATGCGCTTCTCCAGCGCCAGCGTGTCGGCGTCCTTCTTCGCACCGCCGGAGGATTTGCCGCGTGCCTTCTGCGCGCCGCGCGAAGGCACACCCTCTTCATGCGACAGCGCCTCGACCTGACGCACCGACAGGCCCTGCTCGACCGCCTGCCTCGCGGCGGCGGCCGGGTCCTTCGCATTGATGAGTGCGCGGGCATGACCGGCCGAGAGCTTGCCCTCGGAGATATAGGTCTGCACGCTGTCCGGCAGTTTGGTCAGCCGCATGGTGTTGGCGACATGGCTGCGGCTTTTGCCGACGAGTTTCGCGATGTCGTCGGCGCTATGATTGTAGCTGGTGGCGAGCGCGTGATAGCCGAGCGCCTCTTCCATCGCGTTGAGGTCCGAACGCTGCACGTTCTCGATGATCGCGATCTCGAGCGCCGCGCTGTCGCTGGCCTCGACCGTGACGATCGGCACCTCATGCAGACCCGCCCGCTGCGAGGCGCGCCAGCGGCGCTCGCCGGCGATGATCTCGAAACGATCCGCCGCGCCCTTGGCCGCACGCACCACGATCGGCTGGATCACGCCATGCTGCTTGATCGAGGCGGAGAGTTCGTCCAATTCTGCATCGGAAAACACCCGGCGCGGATTGTTCGGGTTGGCCTTGATGAATTCGATCGGCACCTTGCGCGCGGTGCGCGACGGACGCTCGACATGCGCGGCCTCACCGCCGACATCGCCGATCAGGCTTGCCAGACCGCGACCCAGTCGCGAACGCTCCTCGGCCATCGTCGCCTCCCTCGGACTCATCTCACGCACTCCAAACCAAGATTCTCAATTCGTCATTGCGAGGAGCATTTGCGACGAAGCAATCCATTTTATTTTTACTGTTCTGGATTGCTTCGCTTCGCTCGCAATGACGGCGAAACGATCGGCCTCAATGCACCCGCAGCGCGCGCTCGCGCTGGATCACTTCGGTCGCGAGCTTGAGATACGCATCGCTGCCGACGCACTTCAGATCGTAGACCAGCACCGGCTTGCCGTAGGACGGCGCTTCCGAAATGCGCACGTTGCGCGGGATCATGGTGTCGTAGACCTTGTCGCCCATGAACTGGCGCACGTCGGCGACGACCTGGTTCGACAGGTTGTTGCGCGAGTCGAACATGGTCAGCACGATGCCGTGGATCGACAATGTCGGGTTCAGCGTCGAGCGCACCTGCTCCACGGTCTGCAACAATTGCGACAGACCCTCGAGCGCGAAGAACTCGCACTGAAGAGGGACCAGGATCGCGTGCGACGCCGCCATCGCGTTGACGGTGATGAGGTTCAGCGACGGCGGGCAATCGACCAGCACATAGGTGTAGTCGGCTCCTTCCGCGGCATCGGTGTTGAGATCGGCGATGGCGTCGCGCAGGCGGAAAGCGCGGTCGCGCGCGGTGCCGAGTTCAAGCTCGAGGCCGGACAGATCCATGGTCGAGGCGGCGATATGCAGGCGCGGCACGGCGGTCGGCACGATGGCCTCGCGCAGCTTCGCCTCGCCGATCAGCACGTCATAGGTCGAGCAGTTGCGGTTGCGTCGGTCGATGCCGAGGCCGGTCGAAGCATTGCCCTGCGGATCGAGATCGACGATCAGCACCCGCTCACCGATGGCCGCCAGCGCCGTGCCGAGGTTGATCGCGGTCGTGGTCTTGCCGACGCCGCCCTTCTGGTTGGCGAGCGCGATGATTCGCGGCTGGCCCTTGCGATCCGATGGCGTGTCCTGAAAAATCCCGTCGATGCCGTTCATCTCGCCCCTCCCGCCGCAGTCATATTGCAGCGCAAAATTCCCGTTACCTCGACCACGCACCCGTCGCCGCCGGTGCGGCTCGGGTGCAAGGCGCTCTCAATTGTCCAATATTTAGTGGCTTCCGTCAATTCACTCTCTACATCTTGACCCTTGAGAAACAAGGCTTTGGCACCGTTCCGGACCAAGGGTTCCGCGAAGCCGAGCAACTGGTGTAGCGGGGCCAGCGCCCGCGCGGTGACGCAATCGACAGGCGCGGTACGACTATCCACGTAATCCACGATGTCCCTGTGATGAACTTCGCCCGCGCCCCCTGTGATTCGCAACGCCTCGCGCAGGAAGGCCGCCTTCTTGGCGTTACGCTCGACCAGATCGATGTGCGCGCCCGGCCGGTCCACCAGCGCGCAAGCCAGCACGATGCCGGGAAAGCCGCCGCCGCTACCGAGATCGGCGAAGGTTTTGGCATCGGACGCAAGCTCGAGAAGCTGGAGCGAATCGGCGATATGGCGAGTCCACAAAGTCGGCAGCGTCGAAGGCGCGACCAGATTGGTCACCGCCTGCCATTGCAGCAGCAGATCGACGTAGGCTTTCAGCCGCGCCAGTGTTTCACGTGAAACAGGCATCAGCGCCAGCGCGGCAGCCTTGTCGGCGGGATCGGGCATCGGGAGCCTGACCTTGCTCACGGCAAACCCCTATCCGGCCTTTGCGTCGCGCCGATGACGGGACTGCCGCCGCAGATAGGCGGCGAGGATGCCGAGCGCCGCCGGGGTCATCGCCTCGATACGCGCCGCCTGCCCGATGGTGCGCGGCTGCGCCGCTTGCAGTTTCTGCCGCGCCTCGTTGGATAGCCCCGGCACATCTGCGTAATCGACGCCGGTCAGGACAAGCGCCTCGTCGCGGCGGAAAGCGCTGACATCGGCGGCCTGTCGGGCCAGATACACGTCATATTTTGCATCGATTTCAATATGTTCGGCGATAGCCGGCGACACATCCGCGAGCTGCGGCCATATCCGCGCCACCTCCGCCCAGCCGATCTCGGGATAGGCCAGCAACTCGAAGGCGCTGCGGCGCTGGCCGTCGCGATTGAGCGAAAGGCCGTGGCGGATGCCTTCGGTCGGCGTCAGCGACAGCGACTTCGCGGCCTCCTTGGCGGCATTCAGCGCCTGCATCTTGGCGGCAAAACTCGCGGCGCGGGCAGGTCCAACGATGCCGAGCGCGAGACCGCGCTCCGTCAGGCGCCGGTCGGCATTGTCCGCCCGCAGGGTCAGGCGATATTCGGCGCGCGAGGTGAACATCCGGTACGGCTCGGTGATGCCGCGCGAGGTCAGATCGTCGATCATCACCCCGAGATAGCCGTCGGCGCGGTCGAACACCGCGCCCTCGCCGCCCCCGGCCGCCCGCGCCGCATTCAGGCCCGCCACAAGGCCCTGCGCGCCTGCTTCCTCATAACCCGTGGTGCCGTTGATCTGCCCGGCCAGGAAAAGCCCCGGCACGCGCCTCGTTTCCAATGTGGGTTCGAGTTCGCGCGGATCGACATGGTCGTATTCGATGGCATAGCCGGGCCGGATCATCCGCGCCCGTTCAAGTCCCGGAATCGTGGTCAGAATCGCCTTCTGCACTTCCTCCGGCAGCGAGGTCGAAATCCCGTTCGGATAGACCGTGGTATCCTCAAGCCCTTCCGGCTCAAGGAAAATCTGGTGGCTGTCGCGGTCGCCGAACCGGACGATCTTGTCCTCGATCGAGGGGCAATAACGCGGCCCGGTGCTCTTGATCTGGCCGGAATACATCGGCGAGCGGTGTACATTGGCCCGGATCACCTCATGCGTCGCTAGAGTGGTGCGGGTGATGCCGCACTCGACCTGCGGGGTCGTGATCTTCGCGGTCAGGGTCGAAAACGGCTCGGCCGGATCGTCTCCCGGCTGCCGCTCGACTGCATTCCAGTCGATGGTCGTGCCATCGAGCCGTGCCGGGGTGCCGGTTTTCAACCGCCCGAGGGTGAAGCCGATCCGCTCAAAAGACCCAGACAAGCCCATCGCCGGGGCCTCATCGATGCGCCCGGCCGGCCAGTTTTTCTCGCCAAGATGGATGATCCCGCGAAGGAATGTCCCAGTGGTGATGACCACCGCTCCGCAGCCGAACTCCCGGCCATCGGCCAGCTTCAGCCCCGCGATGCGGCCGTTTTCCAGCACAAGCGTGTCGGCTTCGCCTTCGACCACCGTGAGATTGGGCGTTCCGCGGATTTCGGCCTGCATCGCAGCCGCATAGAGCGCGCGGTCAATCTGGGCGCGGGGGCCGCGCACCGCCGGGCCCTTGCGGCGGTTCAGGACCCTGAACTGGATGCCGCCTCTGTCCGCCATCAGGCCCATCAGGCCGTCCAGCGCGTCGATTTCCCGGACCAGATGGCCCTTGCCGAGGCCGCCGATGGCCGGATTGCAGGACATCGCACCGATGGTCGCAAAACGATGGGTCAGAAGCGCTGTTTTGGCGCCGAAACGCGCGGAAGCCGCCGCCGCCTCAGTGCCGGCATGGCCTCCTCCCACCACAATGACGTCGAATGTCGCGCGCATGCGCCCTTCTACAGCGGGATCAGAAAACCGTCCAAAACAATATTGATTTCAGGAAATCGAGGCGTGTTTCACGTGAAACGGCAACCCAGTTCCATCTGTTTCACGTGAAACAGGCGGACGGTGCGGCGTAAAATGGGTGGAGGGCCTTATATCGTTTCACGTGAAACAACCCTTCATTTACCAATACAGAACTCCCGAAAGATCGAATCCAGAATCTCTTCCACATCCACGCGGCCCAAAAGCCGTCCTAGTGTGTGAATCGCGATTCGAAGCTCCTCCGCGACTATTTCGTCTCCCTCACCTGCCCGCTGACCGGCCCGCCCCAGCGCTTCGACCGTCTCCGTGAGCAAGGTCCGGTGCCGGGCGCGCGTCACCAGCACCGCCTCCCCGCCCCCGAAATAAGTCTGCGCGAATTCGACCAGAGCGCCGACCAGCGGATCGACGCCCTGCCCGGTTGCCGCCGAAATCGCGAACGTGCCCTCGCCTCCCGCTGGCACCGCCGCCAGATCAATCTTGTTGCGGACCACCCAGCGCGGCGCGCCATCCGAAAATGATGGCGGCACATCGTCGTCCGTCTCACACATCCACAAAACGAGATCGGCCGCTTCCGCGCGCGCGCGCGCACGGCGCACGCCCTCCTGCTCGACCGGATCGCTGGTCTCACGCAGGCCCGCGGTGTCGATCAGCGTCACCGGATAGCCGTCGAGATCGAGATGCACTTCGATCACGTCACGCGTGGTGCCGGCGTGCGGCGATACAATCGCGGCCTCGCGCCGCGCGAGACGATTGAGCAAAGTCGATTTGCCGGCGTTCGGCGGGCCCGCGATCGCGACCTGCAAGCCTTCGCGCAGGCGTTCACTTTGCGCCGATGCCGCAAGGGTTTCTTGAATTTTGTTTTTCAGCGCATCGACGCGCCGCAACGCCGGTGCCATCAACTCCGCAGACACATCGCCCTCGTCGGAAAAATCGATGCCCGCCTCGACCAGCGCCATCGCCTCGATGATCTGCCTGCGCCAGTCCTGCGCGCGATGCCCGAGCAATCCCTGCAACTGCCGCAGCGCCTGCCGCCGCTGCCGGTCAGTGTCGGCATGAATGAGATCGTCGAGACCTTCGGCCTCGGTGAGGTCGAGCTTGCCGTTCTCAAATGCGCGACGCGTGAACTCGCCGGGTTCGGCCGGACGCAGGCCCTCGATCTTGTCCAGCGCCGCGAACAGCGCCGCGATCACCGCCCGTCCGCCATGCAACTGGAATTCGGCGACGTCCTCGCCGGTCGCGCTATGGGGCGCCGGAAACCACAACGCGACAGCCTGATCGACCGGGCCAGTATCGGGCGAAGTCAGTGTCGCCAGTGTCGCGACGCGGGGGCCGGGCAGGCGGCCGCACAATGTCCCCAGCGCCGCCGACGCCTGCGGCCCCGACACGCGGACGATGGCGATGGCGGAAGGCGGGCGGCCCGAGGCCAGCGCGTAAATGGTTGGTGGTTGCAACGGCATGGCTTATTTGTTCGACAGCGCGGGCAAGGGCAACCGAAAACCGCGATTCGTCCGGTTTCGCCGCTTTGCTGCGGTGCAATATATTGCTGAGGGAGCCGCAGCATGGAAAATGTTGCATCGCACACAAACCGTCTGGCCGGGGAAACCAGCCCCTATCTGCTGCAACACCAGCACAATCCGGTCGACTGGTGGCCGTGGGGGCCGGAAGCCCTCGCCGAGGCGCAGAAAACCGGCAAGCCGATCCTGCTCTCGGTCGGCTACGCCGCCTGCCATTGGTGCCACGTGATGGCGCATGAAAGCTTCGAGGACGACGCCACCGCGGCGGTGATGAACGAGCTGTTCGTCTGCATCAAGGTCGACCGCGAGGAGCGGCCGGACATCGACCAGATCTACATGAACGCGCTGCACCTGCTGGGCGAGCAGGGCGGCTGGCCGCTGACGATGTTTCTCACGCCCGATGGCGCGCCGGTGTGGGGCGGCACTTATTTTCCGAAGACCGCGCAATATGGCCGCGCCGCCTTCGTCGATGTGCTGCGCGAACTGGCGCGGATTTTCCGCGACGAGCCCGGCAAGATCGCCGCCAACAAGAATGCCATTGAAAAAAGCCTGAGCCAGCGCGGCAGCGCCGACGCTGCATCCATCGGCCTCAAGGAACTCGACAACGCGGCGGTCTCGATCGCGCGCGCGACCGATCCGACAAATGGCGGACTGCGCGGCGCGCCGAAATTTCCGCAATGTTCGATGCTCGAATTTCTCTGGCGCGCCGGCGCGCGCACCGGCGACGAGCGCTATTTCATCACGACGAATCTGGCGCTGACGCAGATGAGCCAGGGCGGCATTTACGATCATCTCGGCGGCGGCTATGCGCGCTATTCGGTCGATGCCAAGTGGCTGGTGCCGCATTTCGAGAAGATGCTGTACGACAACGCGCAGATCCTCGACATGCTGGCGCTGGAGCACGCGCGCGCGCCAAACGCGCTTTATTGCCAGCGCGCCGAAGAGACCGTTAGCTGGCTCAAGCGCGAGATGCTGACGAAGGAGGGTGGCTTCGCATCCTCGCTCGATGCCGACAGCGAAGGCGAGGAGGGAAAATTCTACGTCTGGTCGCAGGCGGAGATCGCACATCTGCTCGGCCCTGACGACGCGACGTTCTTCGCCGCCAAATACGGCGTCACCGCCGAGGGCAATTTCGAGGGGCACACCATCCTCAACCGGCTTGATGATGGAAGTGAAACCGCGACGGAAGCCGAGCAGCTTGCAGCGCTGCGCGCGATCCTGTTCCGCGCGCGCGCGCAGCGCATCCATCCCGGCCTCGACGACAAGGTGCTGGCCGACTGGAACGGACTGACCATCGCAGCCCTTGCGCATGCGGCCAATGCGTTCGACCGGCCGGAATGGCTGACGCTGGCCGCGACCGCGTTCGGATTCGTCACCACCACCATGAGCCGGCGCGATCGTCTCGGCCACTCATGGCGCGCGGGAAAACTGCTGCAACCGGCCCTTGCCTCGGACAACGCCGCAATGATCCGCGCCGCGCTGGCGCTGCACGAAGCAACCGGCGACCATCTGTTTCTCGATCAGGCGGTGCTGTGGCAGGCCGACCTCGATACGCATTACGACGACCCGCAGCATGGTGGCTACTTCCTCACCTCCGACGACGCCGAAGGGTTGATCCTGCGGCCGCACTCCACCGTGGACGACGCAATACCCAACCATGTTGGACTCACAGCGCAGAACCTCGCGCGGCTGGCCGTCCTCACCGGCGATGAGCGCTGGCGGCGTCAGCTCGATATGCTGTTCAAGCATCTGCTGCCGGTCGCGGCCGCCAACATGTTCGGCCATCTCTCGCTGCTTAACGCACTCGACCTTTATCTCGCAGGCGCGGAGATCATCGTGACAGGGCAGGGCGAGGAAGCGCAGGCGCTGCTTAAAGCAGCGCGCGCATTGCCTCATGCCAGCACCATCGTCCTGCATGTGCCGGACCCCGCCAAACTGCCGTCGCACCATCCGGCCACCGACAAGATTACGCCAGGCGGAGGAGCGGCGGCGTTCGTCTGTCGTGGTCAAACCTGCTCGCTGCCGGTGACGAAGCCGGATGCACTGGCCGCATTGGTTCTTCGCGAGAGCGCGCCCGCGAGCCAGTTGTTGCAGTAATCAAAACAAAAGGCCCGGCACATAGCCGGGCCTTGAGAACGAACGGCATATGCCACTCAGGTGTTCATCGAATCGAAGAACTCGGCGTTGTTCTTGGTCGAGCGCAGCTTGTCGAGCAGGAACTCGATCGCATCCATCGTACCCATCGGGTTGAGGATGCGTCGCAGCACATACATCTTCTTGAGCAGCTGCGGATCGGTGATGAGCTCTTCCTTGCGCGTGCCGGAGCGCGCGATGTCGATCGCCGGGAAGGTGCGCTTGTCGGACACCTTGCGGTCAAGGATGAGTTCGGAGTTGCCGGTGCCCTTGAACTCCTCGAAGATCACTTCGTCCATGCGGCTGCCGGTATCGACCAGCGCGGTCGCGATGATGGTGAGCGATCCACCTTCCTCGATGTTGCGCGCCGCGCCGAAGAAGCGCTTCGGGCGTTGCAGCGCGTTGGCATCGACACCGCCGGTCAGTACCTTGCCGGATGACGGCACCACGGTGTTGTAGGCGCGACCAAGGCGGGTGATCGAATCAAGCAGGATCACCACGTCGCGGCCGTGTTCGACCAGACGCTTGGCTTTCTCGATTACCATTTCAGCGACCTGAACGTGACGCACCGCAGGTTCGTCGAAGGTGGAGGAGACAACCTCGCCCTTCACCGAGCGCTGCATATCGGTGACTTCTTCCGGGCGCTCGTCGATCAGAAGCACGATCAGATAGCATTCCGGATGATTGGTGGTGATGGCGTGGGCGATGTTTTGCATCAGCACGGTCTTGCCGGTGCGCGGCGGCGCCACGATCAGCGCGCGCTGGCCCTTGCCGATGGGCGCCACGATATCGATCACGCGCGGCGACAGATCCTTTCGGGTCGGATCGTCCAGTTCCAGCTTGAAGCGCTCGTCGGGAAACAGCGGCGTGAGGTTGTCGAAATTGACCTTGTGTTTGGACTTTTCCGGGTCCTCGAAGTTCAGCGTGTTGACCTTGAGCAGCGCGAAATAACGCTCACCTTCCTTTGGAGATCGAATCTGGCCTTCGATGGTGTCCCCGGTGCGCAGGCCGAAGCGGCGGATCTGCGAGGGTGAGACGTAGATGTCGTCCGGACCCGGCAGATAGTTGGCGTCAGAAGAACGCAGGAAGCCAAAGCCGTCGGAGAGGATCTCGACGACGCCTTCGCCGATGATGTCGGTTTCCTGGCTCGCCAGCAGCTTGAGAATGGCGAACATCAGCTCCTGCTTGCGCATGGTGCTGGCGTTTTCGACCCCGAGTTCTTCGGCGAACGAGACGAGTTCGGCCGGCGTCTTGGCCTTGAGGTCCTGAAGTTTCATTTCCCGCATGGGAGTATCCTGATGAGAAGTAGAGAAGGGGGTTTTCGCCTGCGAAATGCGAAAAGAAAGGTCTCGGTTAGCGCAGGGCCTGTCTGAAGGACTTGTCCGGAATCTCGGGCTGAGAAAGGTGCCGGGCGGCTTCGAGCTTGATGTGGCGACCGGTGAGAACCGGAGCGCATCACATCCGCCTGCGTTCGGAAGGATGAGACGAATATAGAAAATCAGTCCCCGCCGCGCAAGAACATCCTTGAGGCAGCGGAGCCATCAGTTTGCGCAGGATGAAGGCGAAAAGGCGGAGAAACCTTAAAACGGCTTCACCACCACCAGAATGACGATGCCGACCATCAAGGCGGCCGGCACTTCGTTGATTATCCGGAAATATCTGGCGCTGCGCGTGTTGCGATCGGCGGCGAAATCCTTCACCCGGCGCACCAGAATGCCGTGAATCGCCGACATCACGATGAGGAGAGCGAATTTGACGTGAAACCAGCCGGACATGTACCAGCCGCCCTGCCAGACCAGCCATCCTCCGGCAAGCCAGGTGACTACCATCGCCGGGTTGATGATGATCTTCAGAAGCCGCCATTCCATGATCTTGAAGGTTTCGGACTGCTGCGAACCGATCTCGGCGGCGCAATGATAAACCATCAGCCGGGGCAGATAGAGCATCCCGGCCATCCAGGAAATCACCGCGAGAATGTGCAGCGCCTTGATCCACTCGTACATCGGGACAGCCTTCGTCGGAAAAGAAGGACCTGATATCGCCAAAAATCCGGGACCCTGCAACCGCTCATCGTGACTTTCCGGAACGATCCCATCGCAAAGCCGTTACGGAGGAGAGCCACAGGATCGGGTCTTTCCGCATCCATTCCTTCCTCTATCAATCTTTTAGATTCTTAAGGTTTGAGTCTGTGTAACGGTGGATTGCGACGGTTCAAAACCGTCCTGTGTTTCTTGCACCGTTTTCAACATCTCCGGACATTATCCCCGATTCCGGCGCCATCGGCTGCGGTCGATAAAACCATATTTATCGCAACGCCTTGCCAGATTATCCCGGCCGCATTGTTCGAGACAAATCCACATAACCCCGTTACACTTTTTACGGACCGGACGGTTGCATCCCGAAAACAGCGATGTGAACAACCGGCGAGGTTTTACGCAAGCCCCTCCGGGCGACCGGCGAACATGCCGATCTGCCCACACGGATTCACAGCAATGCACAGAGCGAAAACGACGAACGCGGCAAACAGGACGGGAGGCTGAAACGCGATGCCGACCACCGCCAATAATTATTTTCATCTTCACATGATCTCGGACTCGACCGGCGAGACGATCATCATGGTGGCGCGTGCGGTGGCCGCTCAATATTCCAACGTCACGCCTGTGGAGCACGTCTACCCCCTGGTGCGCAGCCAGAAGCAGCTTGACCGCGTGCTCGCCGAGATCGAGGAGGCGCCGGGTATCGTGCTGTTCACGCTGCTGGAAAAGGATCTGGTGGAGCGGCTGGAAGCCAAGTGCAAGGAAATCAACATTCCGAGCCTGTCGATCATCGGCCCGGTGATGGAGTTGTTCCGCGCCTATCTCGGCCGCGAAACATCCCAGCGCGTCGGCGCGCAGCACACACTCAATTCGGATTATTTCAAGCGCATCGACGCGCTGAACTACACCATGATGCATGACGACGGGCAGCATGTCGAAGGGCTGGAAGAAGCCGACGTGGTGCTGGTCGGCGTCTCGCGTACCTCGAAGACGCCGACCTCGATCTATCTGGCCAATCGCGGTATCCGCACCGCCAATGTGCCGCTGGTGCCCGGCATCCCGATTCCGCCGCAGCTTGAGACGCTGGTAAAGCCGCTGGTGGTGAGCCTGCATGCCACGCCGGAACGGCTGGTGCAGGTGCGCCAGAACCGGCTGCTCGGCATGGGCGCGGCGGGTGGTCTCGGCCGGATCGGCGAGGATGCCTATGTCGAGCGCCAGTCGGTGGCGGAGGAGGTTGCGTTCGCGCGCAAGCTCAGCGCCAAATACGACTGGCCGCTGCTCGACGTCACCCGCCGTTCTATCGAGGAGACGGCCGCCGCGGTGATGAAACTCCACGCCGACCGGCAGCGGCAGCGCACGTAAAAGATGACGGAGATTTCCTCACCCCGGTTGATCCTGGCGTCGCAAAGTGCCGCGCGGCAGGCGTTGCTGCGCGGCGCGAACATCGAATTCGAGGCGTTGCCCGCGAACATCGATGAACGCGCAATCGAGCAATCGTCGGGCCTTTCTGATGCGGCCGCCGTGGCCGCATTGCTTGCAAAAGAAAAGGCACTGCATGTCGGCCGCGCGCATCGCGCCGCTTACGTGATCGGAGCCGATCAGACGCTGGCGCTCGGGTCACGGATTTTTGCCAAGGCCGACAATCGGGCGCAGGCGCGCGTGCAGTTGAAATCCATGTGCGGCCGCACGCATGAACTGCACTCGGCGGTGGCGGTCGCGAGAGGCGAGGAGATTTTGTTCGAATCCCTCTCGACCGCGCGGATGACCATGCGGCCTTTAAGCGATGCACAGGTGGAAGCCTATCTCGATCTCGCGGGGGAAGCGGTCACGGCGAGCGTCGGCGGCTATCAGTTGGAGGGCGCGGGCGTGCATCTGTTCGAGCGCATCGAGGGGGATTACTTCACCATCCTCGGCCTGCCGCTGCTGCCGTTGCTCGATTTCCTGCGCGGGCTTGGTCTCGCGCCATTGCGCTAGGGATTGCCGATGTTCGTGCTCGGATTGACCGGATCGATCGGAATGGGCAAGTCCACCACGGCGGAGTTGTTCATGGAACTTGGCGTGCCTGTCTATGACGCCGACGCCACCGTGCATCGCCTGTATGAGGACGAGGCGGTCGCGGCGGTCGAGCAGGCGTTTCCGGGAACGACCGGGGCAGGCGGGGTCGATCGCGAGAAACTGTCCGCGCATGTCGTCGGCAACGCGCCGGCCATGAAGCGGCTTGAGGCGATCGTGCATCCGATGCTGCGCGCGCACGAAAAGGAATTTCTCGCCGGTGCGGAACGGGCCGGCGCGCCGGTCGCGGTGCTGGATATTCCGCTGCTGTTCGAGACCGGCGCGGAAAGTCGTGTCGATGCCGTGCTGGTGGTAAGCGCGCCGGAAGATGTGCAGCATGCGCGGATTCTTGCGCGGCCGAACATGACGGCCGCCAAGCTTGAGACGATTCTGGCACGGCAGATGAGCGATGCCGACAAGCGGGCCCGCGCGGATTTTGTGGTGGATACGTCGAACGGGCTCGATTCCGCGCGCGAACAAATCCGCCATGTTCTGACGAAAGCCGCTACCATGCCGCAGCGCCGTTCCTGATTCCAAGAGATAGCAAAGATGCGCGAAATCGTTCTCGACACAGAAACCACCGGCCTCGATGCGCTGCGCGGCGATCGGCTGGTGGAAATCGGCTGCGTCGAGATGTTCAACCACATGCCGACCGGGCAGACCTATCACGTCTACATCAATCCCGAGCGCGACATGCCGCAGGAGGCGTTCGCGGTGCACGGCCTGTCGTCGGAGTTCCTGTCGGACAAGCCGCTGTTCGCCACGGTGGTGGAGGATTTCCTCGCCTTCATCGGCGACGCGCCGCTGATCATCCACAACGCATCCTTCGACATCGGCTTCATCAACATGGAGCTGGACCGGGTCAAGCGAGCGGCGATTCCGCGCGAGCGGCTGGTCGATACGCTTCTGCTGGCGCGCCGCAAGCATCCGGGCGTCTCCAACAGGCTCGACGATCTTTGTTCGCGCTATGCGATCGACAATTCGCGACGCACCAAACACGGCGCGCTGCTCGATGCCGAGCTTCTTGCCGAAGTCTATATCGATCTGATCGGCGCGCGGCAGTCCTCGCTCATTCTCGCGGAAACGCGAACCACGTCGGTCCGTGTGGTCGAGGTCGAACGGCGCGTGCGTGAGGCGCCGCTGCCGCCACGCGTGACGGCGCAAGAGATCGAAGCGCATCGCGCGTTTGTCGCGACGCTGGGCGACAATCCGGTCTGGCGGGAATTTTCCGGCGCGGAATAAAAAAGCGGGCCGTTGGGCCCGCTCTTCTTCAGTCCGGCTGAGCCTAGTTCGGCTTGGCCTGCTCGGCTTGGCGCGCCATGTTCTGGCGATAGAGGCTGACGAAATCCACCGGATCGAGCATCAGGGGCGGGAAGCCGCCATTGCGGGTCGCGGTCGCGACGATTTCGCGCGCGAACGGGAACAAAAGCCGGGGGCATTCGATCATCACGAACGGATGCAGGCTGTCCTGCGGCACGTTCTCGATCCGGAACACGCCGGCATAGGCCAGCTCGAATGCGAACAGCACCTTGTCGCCGTTGTTGGCCTTGCCCTCGATGGCGAGCAGGACCTCGAAATCGGTGCCGCCGAGATTGGTGGCGCCGACATTGATCTGGATCGAGATTTCGGGCTGCTTGTCCTGCTGCGACAATGATGCAGGTGCATTCGGATTCTCGAAGGAGAGATCCTTGATATATTGCGTCAGAACGCCAAGCTGCGGAGGACCGGCGGCCTCGGCCGGAGCGGCAGTGGTGTCAGTCATCGATCTCTCCTGCAATCTCGTTTGGGAAGCTGGTTTGGGCGCAGTGGCTATCATAGGGCTGCCGCTCTCGACAAGGACGGCTGTCCCGATCGGGGCCAAAAGCTTGGCTGGGAGCAAGGGATTGGGCTAGAATCATAATAATTACCGCAATCGGGAGCCTGACGGCCGCCACGTTAAGGATTTAAGACACGGTGGCGCGGCTATCTTTCGTGCTTACATAACCCCGTGCCGGACGGGAACACGCCAGATCGGAAGTGACGTAACGTGGACATTTACACCATCATCTTTTTGGCCTTGGCTGTCTTTATTTTCCTGCGGCTGCGCAATGTTCTTGGGCAGCGCACCGGCAGCGAGCGGCCGCCATACGATCGCGTGACGCGCGATGTAGCCCCCACGGGCAACGACAATAATGTGGTCCGCATGCCGGGCGCCGCCGTCGATCAGGCGACTTTGGCGCCTTCCGCCGATCCGGTTTCGCCGCGCGAACGCTGGAAGGGCATCGCCGCTCCCGATTCGGAACTGGCCACCGGCCTCGATCAGGTTGCCGCCGCCGATCCGTCCTTCAATGCGCAGCATTTCATCTCCGGCGCGAAAAGCGCCTACGAGATGATCGTGCTGGCCTTCGCCAATGGCGACCGCCGCACGCTGAAGGATCTGTTGTCCTCCGAGGTCTATGATGGGTTCGAGGCCGTCATCAAGGGCCGCGAGCAGCAGGGCGAAAAGGTCGAGACCAAGTTCGCTTCGATCGACAAGGCCGAACTCGTCAGCGCCGGTGTCCGGGACAAGCTCGCGCACCTCACCGTTCGGTTTGTTTCGCAGATGATCACCGCCACGCGCGACAAGGGCGGTGCGGTCATCGATGGCAACCCTGAAAAGCTCACCGATGTCACCGATGTCTGGACGTTCTCACGTGACGTTTCCTCCCGCGATCCGAATTGGAAGCTGGTTGGAACAGAAAGCGGACGCTGACGGACGCTTCCCCTACGGCTCCGCCGCGGCATTGGTGTTCGCGGCGGCGGTTCTGACATGCAGCGCGGTCGCGGATGCCCGCAGCCACCGCCGCGTTTCCCGGCCGGAGCTTGAGGCCACGCACCATGTGCGGCCGCGGCCCCAAAGCATCCACTGGCCGCTTGCCATCCCCGGCGTGCAATACAATCCCGTTGCCTGGAGCGATCTGCGCGGCTGGGCGGATGACGACCAGTTCAAGGCGTTCAGGACATTCAAGGCCAGCTGTGCGCCGGTCCTCGCGCGCAAGCCGAAAAAGCCGGACGATACGCCCGACAAGTTTCTGGGCGATGCGCTGCGCGAGCCTTGCCTCGCCGCGCGCGGAACGAAGGTGCATGACGTCGCGTCCGCGCGCGCATTTTTCGAAGAGCAATTCGCGCCGGTCACGATCTCGCGACTCGGCGAGGATGCGGGCTTCGTCACCGGCTATTACGAACCCATCGTCGAAGGCTCGCGTACCAGGACCGATGTCTACACGGTGCCGGTCTATCGCCGCCCCTCGAATCTGTTCGTGCGCGGATACAGTCAGGCCTCGCCGAGCCTGCCGAACAAGGGTGATGTGTTCCGCAAGATCGGCCGCCGCAAGCTGGTGCCGTATTACGACCGCGCCCAGATCGAGGATGGCGCGATCGCCGGGCGCGGGCTTGAGATCGTCTGGCTGAAAAACGAGACCGATCTTCTGTTCATCCAGATTCAGGGCTCGGCGCGGATCAAGCTGCCGGATGGATCGATGGTGCGGATCAATTACGATTCGCATAACGGGTTTCCATACACCCCGATCGGGCGCGTGCTGATCGAGCGCAACATCATTCCCAAAGACCAGATGTCGATGCAGCGCATCCGCGAATACATGGAACAGAATCCCGGCGCGGCGGATGAACTGCGGCGAACCAACCGCTCCTACATCTTCTTTCACGAAGTGTCGCTCAAGGCGGATGACGAGGCGATCGGCGCGCAGGGCGTGCCGCTGACGGCGGGCCGCTCGATCGCGGTTGACAAGGCGCTGCATGTCTATGGTACGCCGTTCTTCATCGACGGCGATCTGCCGATCGAGAGCGACACCTCGAACACGCCGTTCCGTCGCCTGATGATCGCGCAGGACACCGGCTCGGCGATTGTCGGCCCCGCGCGTGCCGATCTTTATTTTGGCGCGGGCGCGGAGGCGGGCAGGATCGCGGGGCGCATCAAGAACGCGGCACGGTTCACCATCCTGCTGCCGAAATCTCTGGACCCTGTCGCGCGCGGCAGGACCGTGCCGTTGCCGGACGCCCGCCCTGCCGAGGAGAAGCCCAGACCAAAGAAACGGCGCGGCCGCCGCCATGCGGACAACTCATGAAACGCGCGCGCCCGCCCGATTTGTCGCCGCCGCCTTCGCGCCGCCGCCGCGCGCTCGATACCGAGGAGCGTGCGTTGTGGGAGACGGTGACGAAACAGATCAAACCGCTGCGCAAGCGAAAACCAAAGGACGCCGCCGCACCGCCCGATGCGATGGAGACTGCCCCGGTCCCTGAGGCTGAAAAAACGCGATCGTTGCGCATGATCGAAACAGCAAAACCGGCCGCGCCCCAGCCGAAAGCGCCGCCGCCGCTGGTCGCGCTGGGACGGCGCGAGCGCTCGCATCTCGCGCGCGGACGCAAGGAGATCGAGGCGCGGCTCGATCTGCACGGCATGACGCAGGCGCGCGCGCATCGCGTCTTGATCGGGTTTCTGTCGCGCGCAAGCGAGGACGGACTGACCTTCGTGCTGGTGATTACCGGCAAGGGCCGCAGCGGCGCGGCTGATTCCGAGCGCGGCGTATTGCGGCGTCAGGTGCCGGAATGGCTGGGCCTGCCGGAATTCCGCAGCCTCGTCGTCGGCTTCGAGGAGGCCTCCATCGGCCATGGCGGCGCGGGCGCGCTCTATGTGCGGCTGCGGCGGGCGAGATAGATTTCGGCTTGGTGCGTCATTCCGGACATCCCGCGAAGCGGGATGATCCGGAATCTTTATGTTGTTCGCGAGAGATTCCGGGTTCGCGCGTTTCACGCGCGCCCCGGAGTGACATCTACAAAATAAACCGGCTCAAATCCGCGTTCTTCGCCAGATCGCCGATGTGCTTCTGCACGTAGGCGGCATCGATGATGACGGTCTGGCCGTGCAGATCGGGCGCCTGAAACGAAGCGTCGTCGAGCACACGCTCCAGCACGGTCTGCAAGCGGCGCGCGCCGATATTCTCCACGCTTGCGTTCACTGCCACGGCGACATCGGCCAGCGCGTCGATGGCATCGTCGGTGATGTCGAGCGTCACGCCTTCGGTCTCCATCAGCGCGACATATTGCTTGATGAGCGAACTTTCCGGCTCGGTGAGGATGCGGCGGAAGTCGTCCCGCACCAGCGCCTGCAACTCGACGCGGATCGGCAGGCGGCCCTGCAATTCCGGCAGCAGGTCGGAAGGCTTGGCGATGTGGAACGCGCCCGAGGCGATAAATAAAATATGATCCGTCTTCACCGGCCCGTGCTTGGTGGAAACCGTGGTGCCCTCGATCAGCGGCAAGAGGTCGCGCTGCACGCCTTCGCGCGACACGTCGCCGGTGCGCGCGCCGTCGCGCACGCAGATCTTGTCGATCTCGTCGAGGAAAACGATGCCGTTGTTCTCGACCGCATGGATCGCGTCGCGCGTCAGCGCCTCGTCGTCCAGCAGCTTGTCGGATTCCTCGTTGACCAGCACCTGATGCGAATCCGCGACCGTGAGCTTGCGCGTCTTGGTGCGGCCGCCCATCTTGCCGAAAATGTCGCCAATCGAGATCGCGCCCATCTGCGCGCCCGGCATGCCGGGAATCTCGAACATCGGGGCGCCTCCCGCGCTCTGCGTCTCGACCTCGATTTCCTTGTCGTTGAGTTCGCCCGCGCGCAATTTTCGTCGAAACGAATCCCGCGTGCTGGCGGAAGCGTTGGCGCCGACCAGCGCATCGAGCACGCGCTCCTCGGCGGCGAGTTCCGCCCGCGCCTCGACATCCTTGCGCTTCTTCTCGCGCGTCTGCGCGATGGCGACATCAACGAGATCGCGCACGATCTGTTCGACATCGCGGCCGACATAGCCGACCTCGGTGAATTTCGTGGCCTCGACCTTGATGAACGGCGCGCCCGCGAGCTTTGCCAGCCTGCGCGCGATCTCGGTCTTGCCGACGCCCGTGGGGCCGATCATCAAAATGTTCTTCGGCAGCACCTCCTCGCGCAGGCTGCCGGTGAGTTGCAGCCGGCGCCAGCGGTTGCGCAGCGCGATGGCGACCGCGCGCTTGGCGTCATGCTGGCCGACGATGAAGCGGTCGAGTTCGGAAACGATTTCGCGGGGAGAAAAGTCGGTCATCAGGTCGCCAGCGTCTCGATGGTCAGGTTACGGTTGGTGTAGACACAGATGTCGGCCGCGATTTCGAGCGAACGGCGCACGATGGCCTCGGCGTCATGCGCGGAATCCGACAATGCCCGCGCGGCGGCCAAGGCATAATTGCCGCCGGAGCCGATGGCGATGATGCCGTCCTCGGGCTCCAGCACGTCGCCGGTGCCGGTCAGCACCAGTGAGACATCCTTGTCGGCGACGATCATCATCGCCTCAAGGCGGCGCAGATAGCGGTCCGTGCGCCAGTCCTTGGCGAGCTCGACGCAGGCGCGCGTCAGTTGTCCCGGATATTGCTCGAGCTTGCTCTCCAGCCGCTCGAACAGCGTAAAGGCGTCGGCGGTCGCGCCGGCGAAACCGCCGATCACGTCACCTTTCCCGAGTTTGCGGACCTTGCGGGCGTTGGACTTGATGACGGTCTGGCCGATCGAGACCTGGCCGTCGCCGCCCACCACCACCTTGCCGCCCTTGCGCACGGTGAGGATCGTGGTGCCGTGCCAGCTCTCGGCTTGCGAATTCTGCATGGAATCTGTCCCCTGACTGGCTTCCATTTAGGAAAGGCGCGCCTGGGATGCAAACGGCGGCCATGGGAGCCCGGAATCCGGAAAAATCCGGTCACCATAGCGGCGATTGGGAGCCCTCCCGGCCACTGTTGCAGTAGCGAAGGCGTCATCTGCCTGTTAAAAGGCGCTCAAAATTGGGTTCTGGAGCGAATTTCATGCGCACGGCCACGATCAAGCGCAAGACCAAGGAGACCGACATCGCCGTCAGCGTCAATCTCGACGGCAAGGGTGTCTCCAACGTCGCGACCGGCATCGGTTTCTTCGACCACATGCTGGATCTGCTGGCGCGCCATTCCGGCATAGACATCACGGTGAAGGCGCAGGGCGACCTGCATGTCGATCACCACCACACCACCGAGGATGTCGGCATCGCGCTCGGTCAGGCGGTGAAACAGGCGCTGGGCGACATGGCGGGCATCACCCGCTACGCGGACGTGCATCTGCCGATGGACGAGACGCTGTCGCGCGTCGTCATCGATATTTCCGGCCGTCCCGTGCTGGTGTTCCGGGTGGAATTTCCGCGCGACAAGATCGGCGAGTTCGATACCGAACTGGTGCGCGAATGGTTCCACGCGTTCGCGATGAACGCGGGTATCACGCTGCATGTCGAGACCTTGTATGGCGAGAACAGCCATCACATCTCGGAGTCCTGCTTCAAGGGGCTCGCGCGCGTTCTGCGCGCCGCGGTCGCGATCGATCCGCGCGCGAATGGCGCGGTGCCCTCGACCAAGGGTCAGTTAGGCGGCTAGCGTATTCGCGCGCCGCCGGAGATGAATTATGCCGGTCTACACCGTTCACGCCCCGAAGAGCCTCGGCAACGATTTTCGCGCCGCGCCTGAAAAGATCGTGTTCGTGCGCGACGGCTTTCATGTCTGGGCGTTCCTGCTCGGCTTCATCTGGCTGATCTATCGCAGGCTCTGGCTGGTACTGCTCGGCTATATCGTGGTGCAGCTCGCGGCGGAAATCATGCTGCGCTTCACCCATGCGTCGGGCTTCGCCTATGCCGTCACGATGCTGGTGATCGCGCTGTTTCTCGGCAGCGAAGCCGGTGCGCTGCGCCGCTGGACGCTGTCGCGCCGCAAATGGCAGCAGATCGGTCTTGTGGCGGCGGATGACGAGGAAGCCGCCGAGCGGCGATTTTTTGAACGCGGTTCGGCGGACAGTTTTGCGTTTTCGCCCAAGGCATCGCCCGCGATCCCGATGCCGCGCTCGTCCATTGCCGCGCAGGATGCGGCTGGATTCTTCCCGATGCCGGACGGTTCGCGGTGAGCGTCGCGCTGATCGATTACGGCTCCGGCAATCTGCACTCGGCGGCGAAGGCTTTCGAGCGGGCCGCGCGCGCGCTTGAATTGCCGGAGAAAGTTGTCGTCACCCGCGATCCGGAGACAGTCTATCGCGCGGATCGTATTGTTCTTCCCGGCGTCGGCGCGTTCGCCGATTGCCGCAAAGGGTTGGATGCGCTCGACGGCATGGTCGATGCGATGACGCAGGCGGTGCGCGGCAAGGCGCGGCCGTTCTTCGGCATCTGCGTCGGCATGCAGTTGATGGCGACGCAGGGCAAGGAACATGTCACCACGCCGGGGCTCGACTGGATTTCCGGCGACGTCGAAAAGATCGCGCCGCGCGACGAGAGCCTGAAGATTCCGCACATGGGCTGGAACACCCTCGATCTTGCCCGCGAGCATCCGGTGCTGGAGCGTTTGCCGCTCGGCGACAAGGGCCGCCACGCCTATTTCGTGCACTCCTATCACCTGAACGCTGCGAGCGAGGGCGATGTGGTTGCGCGCGCCGATTACGGCGGGCCGCTCACCGCGATCGTCGCCCGCGACACCATGTTCGGCACGCAGTTTCACCCCGAAAAGAGCCAGCGCTTCGGCCTCGCTCTAATCGCCAATTTTCTGAAGTGGAAGCCGTGATCCTTTTCCCCGCCATCGACCTGAAGAACGGCCAGTGCGTGCGTCTGCAACAGGGCGACATGAATCGTGCGACCGTGTTCAACCTCGATCCGGCCGCGCAGGCCGCGACTTTCGAGCGGCAGGGATTCGCATATCTGCACATCGTCGATCTCGACGGGGCGTTCGCGGGCAAGCCGCAGAATGCGCAGGCGGTCGAGGCGATCCTGAAGGTCGTGAAAATGCCGGTGCAGCTCGGCGGCGGCATTCGCGACATGGCCACGCTTGAGGCATGGCTCGGTAAGGGTATCGCGCGTGTCATTATCGGCACTGCCGCGGTGCGCGATCCGGCGTTCGTGAAGGAAGCCGCGAAAAAATATCCCGGCCGCGTCGCGGTCGGGCTCGATGCGCGCGACGGCAAGGTCGCGGTGGAAGGCTGGGCGGAAACCTCGACCGTCACCGCGCTCGAGATCGCGCAGCGGTTCGAGGATGCGGGCGTCGCCGCGATCATCTTCACCGACATTGCGCGTGACGGCCTGCTCAAGGGCCTCAACCTCGACGCGACGATTGCGCTGGCGGACGCGATCTCGATTCCGGTGATCGCCTCCGGCGGTCTCGCGTCCATCGACGATGTGAAGGCGCTGCTCACGCCGCGCGCCAGAAAGCTCGAAGGTGCGATTTCCGGCCGCGCGCTTTATGACGGGCGGATCGATCCGGCGCAGGCGCTCGCTTTAATCGCGGCGGCAAAGGCGGCCTGAATGTTCAAGGCCCGCGTCATACCCTGTCTCGACGTCAAGGACGGACGTGTCGTCAAGGGCGTTAACTTCGTCGATCTGCGCGATGCTGGCGATCCGGTGGAAGCCGCGATTGCCTATGATGCGGCGGGCGCGGACGAGCTTTGCTTTCTCGACATCACCGCGACGCATGAGAATCGCGGCACCATTCTCGACGTGGTGAGGCGCACGGCGGAAGCCTGCTTCATGCCGGTCACGGTCGGTGGCGGCGTGCGCACGGTGAACGACATCCGCACGCTGCTCAATCACGGCGCGGATAAAGTCTCGATCAATTCCGCCGCCGTGTCCCGCCGCGAATTCGTCAAGGAAGCGGCGGAGAAATTCGGCAACCAGTGTATCGTGGTCGCGATCGATGCCAAGCGCGTGCCGCGCGCGGGCAATTCCGACCGCTGGGAAATCTTCACCCATGGCGGGCGCAAATCGACGGGCATCGATGCGGTGGAATACGCGCAGGAAGTCGTGTCGCTCGGTGCCGGCGAAATCCTGCTGACCTCGATGGACCGCGACGGCACCCGGCAGGGCTTCGACATTCCGCTGACGCGGCAGATCGCCGACAGCATTTCCGTGCCGGTGATCGCCTCGGGCGGCGTCGGCAATCTCGATCATCTGGTGGAAGGTGTGCGCTCGGGCCACGCCACCGCTGTGCTCGCGGCCTCGATTTTCCACTTTGGCGAATTCACCATCCGGCAGGCCAAGGAGCATATGGCCCGCGCCGGGCTGCCGATGCGTCTTGACCCGTGAACGCTGCCGGGTCTTTGGTAGGATGACAGAGACATAACGGGATTGGCCGCCCGGGCGGAAACCGGAAAGGCTCAAGGAACAATGCGATGAGCGGTTTCACCATTCACGATCTGGCTGGAATCATCGATGCCCGCGCCGCCTCCAGCGGAGAGGTGTCGTATACCCGCAAGCTTCTCGACAAGGGACCGGAACATTGCGCCAAGAAGCTCGGCGAGGAGGCGATCGAAGTCGTGATCGCGTCGGTCGAGAGCGATGGTGCGCGCGAACATATCGTGGCCGAGAGCGCCGACCTGCTGTTCCATCTTCTGGTGCTGCTGAAATCGCGCGGCATCGCGCTGTCCGAGGTCGAGGCTGAGCTCGCCCGCCGCACGCAGATGTCGGGTCTGGAAGAAAAGGCGGCGCGCAAGGCGGACTAATAAAGGCCGAGTGAGCGCCGAAGTGTTTGCGTATCCGTCGCGGTCCGCCGTTCCGGAATAAGAAAGAAGAGAGACGGGCCATGACGACCGGGGCCGAGCCGCAGAAATACGATCCTTATCGGTCGTTCACGCGCGCGCAATGGGCGAAGCTGCGCGACGACACGCCGATGACGCTGAAGGCGTCCGAGATCGAGAAGATGCACTCGATGCTGGACCGGCTCGATCTCAAGGAGGTCGAGGAAATCTACCTGCCGCTGTCGCGGCTCTTGTCCTATTACGTCAGTTCGGCCCAGCGGCTGTTCGAATCCGAACGCCGCTTCCTGCGCATCCGCGACCGCAAGATGCCCTACATCATCGGCGTCGCGGGTTCGGTCGCGGTCGGCAAGTCCACCACCTCGCGCGTGCTGCAAGCCTTGCTGGCGCGCTGGTCGCCGAAGCCGAAGGTCGATCTCATCACCACGGACGGCTTCCTGCATCCCAACGCCTATCTCGAGCGCGAAGGGCTGATGGACAAGAAGGGCTTTCCCGAAAGCTACAATCTCGGCGCGTTGCTGGCGTTTCTCTCCGACATCAAGGCCGGACGGCCCGGCGTGCGTGCGCCGGTCTATTCGCATCTCACCTACGACATCGTGCCGAACACGACGGTGGAGATCGACCAGCCGGACATCCTGATCGTTGAGGGCTTGAACGTGCTGCAAACTGGCCGCCTGCCCGCGGACGGCAAGGCCGTTCCGTTCGTGTCCGATTTCTTCGACTTTTCGGTGTTTATCGACGCCGATGAGGACATCCTGCGCGAATGGTACGTCACGCGCTTCCTGAGATTGCGCGACACCGCGTTCAACGATCCGCGGTCGTACTTCAACCGTTATGCGGGATTGAACGACGAGGAGGCGCGCAAGAAAGCGCTCTCGATCTGGAACACGATCAATCTCGTCAACCTGCATGAAAACGTGCTGCCGACCCGGCCGCGCGCCACGCTGATCCTGAAAAAGGGCAGCGATCATGTGGTGGAGAAAGTGTCGCTGCGGCGGCTTTGAGCCTTAGGCCGCGTGGCGGCTCGCATCCGGGCCGAAATGGCCGATATAGCGCGAGGCGATCGCCGCGACCGGCATCACCACCAGCACGTCGGTGGTGCCGAACTGATGATCGATCACGGCGCCGTCACCGATGAAGGCGCCGAGCCGCAGATAGCCCTTGATGAGCGGCGGCAGTTCGCGCAACGCCGCCTTGGCGTCGATCGCATCCTTCGCCATCCGGTTCATCGCGACATAGCGCGAGGCATGCGCCCGCGCGCGCCATTCCTCGGGTGCTGCCGCATGGTGGTGCAGGAACGACAGCGGCAGCGCCAGACGGTTGGGGTCGGTGCCGGGCAGGCTCGCGCAGCCGATCATCACATCCATGCGGTGACGGCGGACGTAGGTCCAGATGCCGTGCCACAGCAATTCCACGGTGCGCTTGGTGCGATAGGGCGGCAGCACGCAGGAGCGGCCGAGTTCAAGGAAGCGCAGCCCCGCGTGGCGTTCCATCAAAGCGGAGATGTCGAACTCGTCATCGGTGTAGAAACCGCCGTGGGGCCGCGCGATCTCCTGGCGCAGCAGGCGATAGGTGCCGACCACCTGCTGCTTGCCGCGCCGTGTCAGCGGCGCGTCGTGATCGATAACAAGGACATGGTCGCAGATCTTGTCGAACATATCCTTGTCACGTCGGGCCAGCAGCGTCGGTGCATCCGCGATCGCGGTGCCGTCCCGGTAGAAAACCTTGTAGCGCAGTTTTTGCGCGCGCTTGATGTCGTCGCGCGACGTGGCGAGCCGAACCTCGAGCGAGCCGAGGCGCCCGAGCGTGTCGATGTGGGGTGCCGCGAAATCGGGGCGGAGGATGTCGATGCTGCGGCGGGCGGGTTTCAGCCAGTTCGCGGCGGCCATCGCCGCAGTGCGCGCGAGTTCAGGTTTGAACCAGTTTTGCATCGCGCCGGGTATCAACCCGGCATCATTGTCGCCACGCATCCTTCTTCCCCGCGGCGCTTCTTTCGAATCGGTCAGAAGCGGTTTCGCGGCGGATTAAGCACGCCTAGTCCAATGGTTTTATGACAGCGGCGGCCAGGTCCGCATGCGACGTTTCGATGACAGATCAGGCGGCGAGGTGTGCCGGAACGATGTCGCTCAAAGCCTGCGCGAGTTTCTCGCGGTCCAGCGGCTTGACGAGGAAGCCGTCCATTCCCGCCTCGAAGCAGGCATAGCGGTCCTCGACCAGCGTGTTGGCGGTCAGCGCCAGAATTTTGGTGCGCGACAGGCCGCGCTCCGATTCGCGGGCGCGGATCATCCGCGTCGCCTCGATGCCGTTCATCTCGGGCATCTGCACGTCCATCAGCACGACATCGTAACGCGCGCCCGCCGTCTCCGCCGCGATCCAGGATTCCAGAGCCTCGCGGCCGTTGATGCAGATCACCGGCTGATGGCCGAGCCTGGTCAGCAGAGAGCGCATCAGCAGCGCGTTGATCTCGTTGTCCTCGGCGACGAGAATCGAAAGTTTCTTCGGCGCGGCAGGCGTCCGCGCGGTCTCGGGATCGTCCGGCAGTTCCGGCACGAACGTCGTTTCCGGTGCGAGCCGCGCCGCCAGCGAGGCCGCGCGCACCGGCTTGACGAGGTAGCCGGTGAAGGCCGCCATTTCGGCGGGCCGCAGGTCGTGGCGCTCCGCGGGCGTGAACATCGCGAGACGGTGCGTCGCGTGGGAGATCGCGCGTTCGCCGAGGGCCTGCACGGCGTCCGCGCCCAGTGCGTGGTCGATAATGACGGCGTGCCATGCGCGCTCAGGCAGCAGCGCCTCGGCGACGGCGAGGTCGGATGTCTCGCAGGTCTGTGCGCCCCAGCGCCCCAGCCGCCGCGTCACCAGCGATGCGCCGATGGTCTGCGGCATCACCACCATCACGGCCTTGCCGGTGAGATCCGGCGTGCGCCATGTGGTCATCGCCGAAGTGTCGGAAGCCTGCAACGGAATCGAGACTTCGAAGGTCGTGCCCTCGCCGGGCACGCTCTCCAGTGCGATGCGGCCGCCCATCCGGCGCACGATGCGCTCGCTGATGGCGAGGCCAAGCCCCGAGCCGCCGTATTGGAGCGCGATGTGTTCGTCGGCCTGCTCGAACTCGCGGAAAATCCGTTGCTGCGCGTCCGGCGGGATGCCGATGCCGGTATCGCGCACCATAAAGCTGATTTCGTTGGGCCAGATCCCCGGCTCGACGATCAGGGCGACGCCGCCCTTCGAGGTGAATTTCACGGCATTGCTGGCGAGGTTCAGCAGCACCTGCCGCAGCCGCGCCGCATCGCCCGTCACCTCGAGCGGCAGGCGCTCGTCGATATAGCAGGCGATCTCGATCCGCCGCGCCTGCGCGCGCGGGGCGAGCAATTCGGTGATCTCCTCGATCATGCCGGCGAGATGGAAGGGGCGATGTTCGAGGTCGATCTTGCCCGCCTCGATCTTGGAGAAATCCAGCAGTTCCTCGACGAGCGACATCAGCGCCTCGCCGGAGGTCTTCACCGCCTTGGCGTAGGCGGCCTGCTCGGGGTTCAGCGGGGTGTCGAGCAGCAAGGCGCTCATGCCGAGGATGCCGTTGAGCGGCGTGCGGATTTCGTGCGAGGCGACCGCGAGGAATTTCGATTTGGCGCGGTTGGCCGAGACGGCGTGATCGCGGGCAAGGCCGAGCGCGTGTTCGCTCTCGGCGCGGTCGGTGACGTCGCGGCCGACGCACTGGAATTCGGCGGACTCATTGGCGTGAGGGCGGATGAGGGTTTCGCGCCAGGCGATCCAGCGCGGACCGAACGCGGTCTGCGCTTTCTGGTCGTGGATGCGGGTGCCGCCGGATTCGGTGGCGTCGTCGCCCTGTTCGATTACCGGCAGACAGTAATTGCTGCCGATCAGCTCCGCGCGCGGCTTGCCGGCATAGGCGCAGAAGGTGTCGTTGACGAAGGTGAGACGCTTGCGCGCATCGCGCAGCACGACAAGATCGCTTTGCGATTCGAACAGGCTGCGCGCGCGCTCCTCGGCCTCCTTCAGTTCCCAGTTGCGATCGATCAGCGCCTCGTTGTGAAGCGAGACCTTGCGCATGCTCTTCCTCAGCCAGCGCATCCGCATGCTCAGGATGGCGAGCGCGAGGCAGGCGAGCGCGAACAGGAAGCTGATGCCGACGGCGAACGTCTGCGGATCGTAATTCGCCGATGGCGACAGGCTGCCACGCACGAAACCGTAACCGCCGCCGAACGTGGCGAAGAAGATCATGGACAGGCGGATGGCGCTCACGATCCGGCGGTGGCGGCGGGAAAACCGGCGCAGCCGTGCCTTCAAACGCTTCATTCCGCCAGTGTTCATGGCCGCATCCCCGTTGTCGTCGCCTCGCTCATTTGAAGGAAAGACTGCCGCCCCTCCCTTGCGAATGGCTTGAGGCGGCGGTCTCTCGCCGCGCGAGATGAAAAGATGGCTAATGAATCCTTAAAGCTGGGACAGGACCAGCTTGCCGGGGCGTGGCGCGGCTCCGATCAGCAGCGCTGCCGCATCGCGGATCGAGACCCTGGTTGAATTGACATAGAGGCGATAATCGCCGGGCTGTTCCGACAGATAGATGACCGGCTCGGATGCTTTTTCGTGGGCGGCGATGGTGACATAGCGCGTCGCCGCCGTGATCGGGCAGCCCTTGCGGGTGGGCGTGGCATCGGCGGACGCATCGACATCGTCGGCCACCGCGAAGTCCGCAAGCTCGGGGCGATCGACGAGCTGCACGCGCACGGTGGCGCGGTTGGCATCGTCGGTGAAGGAGACATGCTGCGGCGACTGCCACGGTGCGGTGGCGAGCTGCACGGAGGTGTGTCCGATTGCGATGCAGGGTTGCGAGGCGGAAGTGAATTGTCCGCCCGCCAGAACGCCGACGGCGAGGAGAGGAATGGCTGACGCCAGCATTCGAAGATGCAACATGGAACGCTACTCAACGCTTACACTACAACAGGCCGGACTGCGGCCATGGTTCGTAAAGTGTAAAGAGCGATCGTTACTTTCGCGTTATCAGGCGGCGCGTTGCAGGTCCTCGGCGAGCACGCGGTACGACAGCGCCTCGGCGAGATGCACGCGGCCGATCCTGTCCGCGCCGTCGAGATCGGCGAGCGTGCGCGCCACCCGCAGCACGCGATGATAGCCGCGCGCCGACAGCCGCATGCTGTCGGCGGCTTCGCGCATCAGCGTGGAGCCTTGCGTATCGAGCGTGGCGATCTCCTCCAGCACGGAGGCAGGCGCTTCCGCATTGGTGCGGATCTGCGGCAGGCCGAGCGCCGCGTAGCGCTTGAGCTGGATGTCGCGCGCGGCGGCGACGCGCGCCGCGACCTCGCGCGATCCCTCCGCCGGCGGCGGCAGGATCAGATCGGCGGCGGTCACCGCAGGTACCTCGATGCGCAGGTCGATGCGGTCGAGCAAGGGCCCCGACAGCCGCGCCTGATAATCGGCGCTGCAACGATCGACGCGCCCGCGCTTGCAGGAGTAACCCGGCTCATAGGCATGGCCGCAGCGGCATGGATTCATCGCCGCCACCAGCATGAAGCGGGCGGGATAGGTCAGGCGGTGATTGGCGCGCGACACCGAGACTTCGCCGTTTTCCAGCGGCTGGCGCAGCGAATCGAGCACGCGCGCGTCGAATTCCGGCAGTTCGTCGAGGAACAACACGCCGTGATGGGCGAGCGAAATCTCGCCGGGCCTGGCGCGCATGCCGCCGCCGGTGAGGGCGGCCATGCTTGCGGAATGATGCGGCGCGCGAAACGGCCGCTTCGATGTCAGCGCGCCGCCGTCGATCTGTCCGGCGACGGAGGCGATCATCGAAATTTCCAGCAATTCGGACGGCGACAGCGGCGGCAGGATCGAGGGCAGACGCGCGGCGAGCATCGATTTGCCCGCGCCTGCCGCGCCGACCATCAACAGGTGATGTCCGCCCGCGGCGGCGATCTCCAGTGCGCGCTTGGCGCTTTCCTGCCCCTTGATGTCGCGCAGATCGAGCGTCTCGCTTGTCTGCTCGGCGATCCTCGGTTCGGGGCGCGACAGCACCTGCGTGCCCTTGAAGTGATTGGCGATCTGAATGAGCGAGCCTGCGGCGACGATATCGAGATCGGGGCTGGCCCATGCGGCTTCCGCGCCGCAGGCCGCCGGGCAGATCAGCCCGTGCTCGCGCGCGTTGGCGCCGATCGCGGCGGGCAGCACGCCCGCGACAGACGCAATCGAGCCGTCGAGGCCGAGTTCGCCGAGCACGGTGAAATCCGCCAGCGCGTCGGGCGGGATCGCGCCGATCGCCGCCATCAGGCCGAGCGCGATGGGCAGATCGTAATGGCTGCCTTCCTTCGGCAGATCGGCTGGCGCGAGATTGACGGTGATGCGGCGCGCGGGCAGCGCAAGGCCCGAGGCGATCAGCGCCGCGCGAACGCGCTCGCGGGCTTCGGAGACGGCCTTGTCCGGCAGCCCGACGATGGAGAAAGCGGGCAGCCCCGGCGCGACCTGCACCTGGACATCGACGGCGCGCGCCTCGATGCCCTCAAAGGCCATGGTGGAGACGTGCTGAACCATCCGAAAGCCCACCTCGCCGAAACGAACTGGTGGAACTCTACCCCTTTGGCGGATCAGTGCAAGAACATTAAAAGAACAAATGCAGATTGTGTGACCTGAAAGACTCAGGCTCCGGCAGGCGCCAGAGTCACATTCCCGGCCGCGAGATTCGGCATCCTGGGCCGCAGTTTCAGGCCGAAAACGTGCGGAAAGCGCATCAGCTCGATATCGAAACCGGCAGCGGAAATCGGGATCGCCTCGTGGGCGGCCTTCGGGCCGTAGAGCCGGCCCCAGACGTCGATCCCGGCGAATTGCGGTACCTGGGAGAGGCGCAGATTGCCGATGCTGCCGGTGAAGTTCAGCATCTCGCGGGCGCGGTCGTTCATCATGATGATCCAGCCATCCTTGGTGTGGCCGACATCGTTGGCGATCGGGCAGGCCACTACCATGGCGTCCGGCGCGGTCTTGAACAACTGGTCGTAGACTTCCCGGTGGTGATCGATCAGTTCCGAATAGACCACAAGGCAGACGGCCGCCTCGGCGATCGGGACCGGCAGCACCAGGCGCTGCCAGATCTTGCCGTTCTGCGTGGTCGGCAGCGTGTAGCGCAGGCAGGCGGGGATCAGGTTGTCGGCGACCTTGCGATAGACCTGCGCGTATTCGCGGCTCATCGGATTGCCGCTGGCCGACAGCAGGACCCCGGCGCGATCGCGGCCGATCGCCTTCTGCACGGCGCCGCCGACATAGGTGTAGACGAAGTCGTCGCCCGTGGTCATCAGGTAGACGAGGTTCTCACGCAGCGGATAGTTCGATTCCTCGGTGAGGCGCTGCAATGTCAGGTCGCCGGTCGCCTGCAAGGTTTTCCATTTGGCCCACAGGAATTCCATCGCGGCCGTCGTGAGCTCGCGCGGAATCGATGTGCCGCTGAAAACCTCGAGGGACATAAATCAACAATCTGCAATTAAAGACGGCGCCGCTTACCAGCAATAAACCCAAGATAAGGGCGGGCAATAATCTGGCAGATGATTATCAGTAATTCCTTAAAGTGGAATCGAAAAAAACTATCGTCGCCGCGCCTCGATGGCATTCCAGATATGGGCGGCAACGTCCGGCCCGCCGAGATTGGCGATGGCGCGAATACCGGTCGGCGAGGTGACGTTGATCTCGGTGAGATGGCCGTCGATCACGTCGAGGCCGACGAATAAAAGGCCCTTTTCCTTCAGGCTGGGGCCGACGCGTTCGCAGATCTCGCGCTCCCGGGGGGTGAGGTCGGTCGCCTTGGCGGCGCCGCCGCGCACCATGTTCGAGCGCAGATCGTCCGGTGCCGGAACGCGGTTGACCGCGCCGGCGAATTCGCCGTCCACGAGAATGATGCGCTTGTCGCCCGCCTTCACGCCGGGCAGGAATTTCTGCACCACCCAAGGCTCGCGGAAGGTGACCGAGAAGAGATCATAGAGCGAGCCGAAATTCATGTCCTGCGCGGCGATCCTGAACACCGCCGCGCCGCCATGGCCATAGAGCGGCTTGAACACCACGTCGCCGTGTTCTTTCCTGAACAATTCGATTTCCGCTTTGTCGCGCGAGATCAGCGTCGGCGTCATCAGGTCGGAAAATTCCATCACGAAGATTTTTTCCGGCGCGTCGCGCACGCTCCTGGGATCGTTCACCACCAGCGTCCTGGGGTGGATGCGTTCCAGCAGATGCGTGGTGGTGACGTAGGCGAGATCGAACGGCGGGTCCTGCCGCAACAGCACCACGTCGAAGGATTGCATGTCGGTGCGTCTGGCGTCGCCCAGGGTGAAATGGTTGCCCGGTTCGTCGCGCACGCTCAGGGCCTGCACCGGCGCGACCACATCCCGGCCCGAGAGCGAGAGAAGCTCCGGCGTGTAGTAGAACAGTTGATGTCCGCGCTTCTGCGCTTCGAGCAGCATCGCGAAGGTCGAATCGCCGCGCACGTTGATGCGCGCGATCGGGTCCATCTGAACGGCAACTTTCAAGGTCATGGTCGGTCCGGCTGTGGGATGAATTCGGTTATCAGAATGAGGAAGTCTCGAACGCCGCTTCCAGATGGCGCGGAAGCCGCCTCGGCGCAATCAGTATCACGTCGAATCGGCAGTCCAGATTTGCATGGTCGGGATGCGCGGCGAGCCAGAGCGAGGCGGCGGCGGCGATGCGCTGCTGCTGGCGCGGCGTGACGCTGGTGGCGGCATCATCGAGCGTGTTGCGCGCCTTGACTTCGACGAATGCCAGCGTCGCGCGCCGCTTCGCCACCACGTCGATCTCGCCATGCGGCGTGCGGTAGCGCCGCGCCAGAATGCGGTAGCCTTTCGCTGCGAGATAAAGACAGGCCCGCCGCTCGGCCGAGAGGCCGGTCTGAAACGCGGTGACGCGTTCGGTGTCTGCCGCGGAATCTCCGGACGGCGCGCTCATTCGGGCTCGTCCTTGCGGGCGAGCGCCAGCGCGCGGGCATAGACCTCGCGTTTTGGATGACCTGACAATTCGACGGCCGTGGTGACGGCATCTTTCACGCTGCCATGCGCGAGCTGTTCGCGTAAGAGCGCATCGAGCTGGTCCTCGCTCATGCGCCCGGTTTCCTCCGAAGGCGGGCCGATCACCAGCACGAATTCGCCGCGCGTCTCCAGTTGAGCGGATTGCGTGTCCGCGTCAGCCAACGAGAAGCGGCGGATGTCCTCATGCAGCTTGGTCATCTCGCGGCAGATCGCGATGTCGCGGGCCCCGAGAATGTCGGCGAGATCGCGCAGGGTCTCCTGCACCCGCGCGCCGGATTCGAACAGCACCAGCGTGACGCCGATCCGCGCCAGCTCGTGAATGCGGTTGCGGCGCGCGCCGTCCTTCGCGGGCAAGAAGCCCTCGAAGAAGAAACGGTCGGTCGGCAATGCCGCGACCGACAGCGCGGCGAGAATCGAGGAAGGGCCCGGCAGCGCGTGAACCGGAAAGCCGGCGGCGCAGGCCTCGCGCACCAGTTTGAAGCCGGGATCGGAAATAAGCGGCGTGCCGGCATCCGACACCAGCGTGACCGACTCGCCCTGCGCGAGGCGGGCGAGAATCTTCGGCCGCACGAAAGCCGCGTTGTGCTCGTGATAGGGCGACAGCGGCGCAGTGATGCCGTAGCGGTCCAGCAGCTTGCGGGTGACGCGGGTGTCCTCGCAGCAGATCACGTCGCTGCCCGCCAGCGTCTCCAGCGCGCGCAGCGTGATGTCGCCGAGATTGCCGATCGGCGTGGCGGCGAGATGCAGTCCCGGTGGCGCTTTCGGAACGATGATGGCGTGCCCCGCCACCAGAATCTGCCGCGAAACTGTGGTGGTGTCGGTATTCGGGCGGGGGGAGGGGCGAGCCATGCGGACAGTGTAGCCTGTCCGCGCGCGATCGTCTTGCTGCATGGGCAAGGAATGAACGATCCGGACTTCAGAATTCCAAAACTTCAGAGTTCAAAGGCTTGAGAAGTCCAGGGACTTGGAAATTTCAAGGGCTTGGAAATTCGCAGGGGTCACAAATTCTTCGTTTTCCCGTATGGTGGCCGCCAAGAAGTCTGAATTTGGCTCCAGATCGGTCCGTCATGGTGTCCGGGCCGATCAGGGAGCCGGTCTGAAAGAGAGTTGATGACGGTCCCGACCCATCCTTCAAAACCCAGCCTGTTGACCACCCGCCGCAGCGCCGTCGGGCTCATTCTCGGCGCGCCGCTTCTGGCCGGATGCGCCGGCATGTCCGGGCTGACAGGCACCGACCAGCCGCCGCCGGGTCCTTCCGGCCCGCAGCAGGAAGCGATTGCCGTCGGCAAGGGGCAGGTGAAGGTCGGGCTGATCCTGCCTTTGTCGGGCGCGGGCAATGCGGGCATCGCCGGTAATTCGATGAAGAACGCCGCCGAGATGGCGTTGGCGGAATTCCAGAATCCCGACATTCAGCTTCTCATCAAGGACGATGCCGGCACGCCGCAGGGCGCGCAGACCGCCGCGCAACAGGCGCTCGGCGAAGGCGCGGAGATCATTCTCGGCCCGCTGTTCGGGCTTTCGGTGGCGGGCGTCGCGCAGCAGGCGCGGCCGCGCAACATTCCTGTGATCGCGTTTTCCACCGACGCCAGCGTCGCCGGACAGGGCGTCTATCTGTTGAGCTTCCTGCCGGAAACCGACGTCAGCCGCATCATCGATTATTCCACGGGCACGGGTAAGCGCTCCTTTGCGGCGCTGCTGCCGGAAAACGCTTACGGCAATGTCGTCGAGGCCACCTTCAAGCAGGCCGTGCCGCGCAAGGGCGCGCGCATGGTGGCCTTCGAGAAGTACACCACCGATCCGAACCAGGTGCAGACCGCCGTGCGCAACATCGCGCAGGCGCTGGGGAGCGCCGATGCGCTGCTGCTCGCCGATGACGGCGACGTGCTGGTGCAATTGTCATCGCAACTGGCGGCGGCGGGCGCGGACCTCAAGCGCGTGCAACTGCTCGGCACCGGGCTGTGGGACAATCCGAAGGTATTCGCCGATCCGCATTTGCAGGGCGGTTATTACGCGGCACCCGATCCGTCCGGGTATCGCGCCTTTGCCAAGCGCTATCGCGGCAAATACGGACAGGACCCGGTGCGCACCGCGACGCTGGCCTATGACGCGGTGGCGCTGGTGGCGGCTTTGTCGCGCGTGAATTCCGGCGGCCCGCGCTTCTCGCCGGATGTATTGACCAACGTGTCGGGCTTCACCGGCATCGACGGGCTGTTTCGCTTTCGTCCCAACGGCACCAACGAGCGCGGTCTCGCCGTGCTGCGCGTGGCGGCGGGCGGCGGACAGATCGCGTCGGCCTCGCCGAAAAGTTTCGGGGCGTAATTTTTACGATTACGCCGCGAGATCGGCGACGACGGCATCGAGCAGTGGAAAGCCATCCTGCGTCACGCGCAGCCGCCCGTTGTCGTCCATCACGATGGCGCCGTCGTTCTTCAGCGCGGCGATGCGATGCGGATCGAGCGGGCGTCCGGCGAGCGCCGCATAGCGATGCGGATCGATGCCTTCCGCAAGCCGCAGGCCCATCAGCAAAAATTCATCGGCGCGCTGTTCGCTGTCGAGCAAATCTTCTGTCGCGATGCCGTGGCCGTTGTCCTCGACGCGCAACAGCCACGCTTCCGGGCGTTTGTCGGTTGCGGTGGCGTGACGGCGGCCGCCGATGTCGAGACGGCCATGCGCGCCGGGACCGATGCCCGCATATTCCTGTCCACGCCAGTAGACGAGGTTGTGGCGGCACTCCGCGCCGGGGCGCGCGTGGTTGGAAATCTCGTAGGACGGCAGGCCGTGCGCGGCGCAGACCTCCTGCGTCACGTCATAAAGCTGGCGCGCGAGATCCTCGTCGGGCGTTTTCAGTTTTCCCGCGCGGTGCAGACCGAAGAACGGCGTGCCTTCCTCGATGGTCAATTGATAGAGCGACAGATGCTCGGCGGCTTCCGAGATCGCCACTTCAAGTTCTTGCGTCCATGCTTCCGCGCTCTGGCCCGGCCGCGCGTAGATCAGGTCGAACGAATAGCGGTCGAACGAACGGCGCGCGATCGCCACCGCATCGAGCGCCTCCTGCGCGCTGTGCATGCGGCCCAGTGATTTCAGCGAGGCATCATCGAGCGCCTGCACGCCGAGCGAGACGCGGTTGACGCCCGCTGCGCGATAGCCTGCAAAGCGCGTCGCCTCGACGCTGGTGGGGTTGGCTTCGAGCGAGACCTCGACACCGCTGTCGACATTCCAGTGTTGTCCGATAGCGTCGAGGATGGCGCCGACCGTCTGTGGCTTCATCAATGACGGCGTGCCGCCGCCGAAGAAGATCGAGGTCACCGTGCGGCCCGGCGTGCGCGCGGCGGTGGTTGCGATCTCGCGCGCGAAGGCGCGGGCGAAGCGCTCCTCGTCGATCGCGGTGTGGCGGACATGGCTGTTGAAATCGCAATACGGGCATTTCGACAGGCAGAACGGCCAGTGCACGTAAACGCCGAAGGCATTTTGTGCGTCAGCGCCCAAGACAGATCTCCGCGAGCTTTACGAAGGCCTTCGCCCGATGCGACAGACCGAGGCCCAGCGGCGGCAGTCCGTGCTTCTCGACGCTGGTCATCTCGCCGAAGGTGCGCGTATGACCATCAGGCAGAAATGCCGGATCGTAGCCGAAGCCCGCGTCGCCGCGCGGCGGCCACACCATCGTGCCGTTGACGCGCTCCTCGACTTCCTCGATGTGGCCATCGGGCCAAGCCACGCACAGCGCGGAGACGAAATGCGCCTTGCGTTGCGCGGGCTCTGTCGCGCCGCGCTCCTGCAACAGCCGCTCGATCTGCGCCATCGCCGCCATGAAGTCTTTCGAGGGCCCAGCCCAGCGCGCCGAATAGATCCCCGGCTGGCCGTCGAGCGCATCGACGCAAAGACCCGAATCGTCGGCGAATGCGGGCAGTCCCGTGGCGTTCGCCGCGGCCGCCGCCTTGATGCGCGCATTGGCGGCAAACGTGGTACCGGTTTCGTCCGGCTCCGGCAGGTTCAACTCGCCCGCCGACACCGCCTCGATGCCGTAAGGCGCGAGCAGCTCGCGCATCTCGGCGAGCTTGCCGGAATTGTGGGTGGCGATGACGAGGCGTCCGGTGATGGGGCGGTGATTGGGCATTACGCCATCGCGATCTTCTGCAATTCCACGAGACGGCCGATGCCGCTTTGCGCCAGCGCCATCAGTTTCAGGAATTCGTCCTGCGAGAACGGCGTGCGCTCGGCGGTGCCCTGCACCTCGACGATGCGGCCGTCGCCGGTCATGACGAAATTCGCATCCGTCTCGGCTTCGGAATCCTCAGAATAATCGAGGTCGAGTACCGGCGTGCCGTTGTGGATGCCGCACGAGATCGCGGCGACGTTGTCGCGCAGCACATTCTCGGTCTTGAGCATGTTGCGCGCCTTCATCCATTGCAGGCAGTCCGCGAGCGCGACCCATGCGCCGGTGATCGAAGCGGTGCGGGTGCCGCCGTCGGCCTGGATCACGTCGCAATCGACGGTGATCTGACGCTCGCCAAGTGCGACGAGATCGACGGTGGTGCGCAGCGAGCGGCCGATCAGGCGCTGGATTTCCACGGTACGGCCGCTCTGCTTGCCGGCGGAAGCCTCGCGGCGGACGCGGTCATGCGTGGCGCGCGGCAGCATGCCGTATTCAGCGGTGACCCAGCCGCGCCCTTGGCCCTTGAGCCACGGCGGCAGCCGCTCTTCAAGCGTAGCGGTAACGAGCACATGGGTGTCGCCGAATTTCACCATGCAGGAACCTTCGGCGTATTTCACCACGCCGCGTTCGAGCGAGACGGGACGCAGTTCGTCGGGCGCGCGGCCGCTGGGACGCATATGTTTCTCCAAAGCAGGAAAGGATGTTGGGCTGCTTTTAGGGGCCCGCGCCGGGCGCGGCAAGGCCGAACAGGCATTCGGCCTTGTCAGCCGTGCGCGGCGGGAACACATTGAAGCCGCGAACAGATAAGTCCTAAAATGGATCGAGACCTCCAAAGGAGCAACGGTTGTCGCATCACGACCCGAAAGATTCGCTGATTACGCCGGGCGCGGCGCTGTCCCAGCTCAACGAGCGGTCCCGCGATATTTTCCGGCAAATTGTCGAGAATTATCTCGCCACCGGCGAGCCGGTCGGCTCGCGCAACATCTCGCGGATGATCTCGGTGCCGCTGTCGCCCGCCTCGGTGCGCAACGTGATGGCGGACCTCGAACATCTCGGCCTGATCTATGCGCCGCACACCTCGGCGGGACGGCTGCCGACCGAACTCGGCCTGCGTTTCTTCGTCGATGCGCTGATGCAGGTCGGCGACCTCACGGAAGACGAGCGGCAATCGATCCAGGCGCAGTTGGCGGCGATCGGCAAGCCGCAGTCGATCGAGGCCACGCTGAGCGATGCGATGACGCGGCTGTCGGGTCTCACCCGCGCCGCCGCCGTGGTGTTGACGGGCAAATCCAACACGCGGCTCAAGCATATCGAGTTCGTGCGGCTGGAGCCTGAACAGGCGCTCGTTGTTCTGGTCGCCGAAGACGGCCAGATCGAAAACCGAATCCTCGCGCTGCCGCCCGGCGTGCCGTCCTCGGCGCTGGTGGAAGCCTCGAACTTCCTCAATGCGCGCATTCGCGGCCGCACATTGAGCGAGGCGCGCGCCGATCTCGAAGCCGCATTGGCGCAAAGCCGCAATGAACTCGATCAGTTGACGCAGAAGATCATCTCGGCCGGCGTCGCCTCATGGTCGGGCGGCTCCAGCGACGAGCGCCGCCTGATCGTGCGCGGCCACGCCAATCTGCTCGAAGACCTCCACGCCATGGAGGATCTGGAACGGGTGCGCCTGTTGTTCGACGATCTGGAGACCAAGAAGGGCGTTGCCGATTTGCTGGGCCTCGCGGAACGCGGCGACGGCGTGCGGATATTCATCGGCTCGGAAAACAAGTTGTTCTCGCTGTCGGGCTCCTCGACCATCACCGCGCCCTACCGCGACGGCTCCGGCCGCATCGTCGGCGTGCTCGGCGTGATCGGCCCGACGCGGCTGAACTACGCGCGCGTCATCCCGATGGTGGATTATGCCGCGCGCATCGTCAGCCAGATGCTCGGCAAATAGGTATTTTGGGCGCGTGGCCGCGCTTGATTTTTGGCCGCCAAACGACGATATGCCAGCCGTACACCTTTAATCAGACAGTGGAAGCGTGATGACCGATAACGACGGCCAGAAGGAATATTCGGAAGCGGCGGAGAACGCAGGGACCAAGCCCGCCGAACCGCGCGTCTCCAAGCCGTACATCATGCCCGACGATCCGGAGGAGACGCCCTCCGAGGCACTCGTCAAGGAAGCCGCTGAAGCCAAGGACAAGATGCTCCGCACGCTGGCGGAGATGGAAAACCTGCGCAAGCGCACCCAGCGCGAGGTCGCGGATGCGCGCGCCTACGGCATCGCCGGTTTCGCGCGCGACATTCTGGAAATCGCCGACAATCTGCAACGCGCGCTCGACGCTGTGCCCGCGGAAGCACGCGCCGGGGCCGATGCGGGCCTCACCGCGCTGATCGAGGGCGTCGAGCTGACCGAGCGTTCGCTGCACCGTTCGCTCGAGAAGAACGGCGTGAAGAAATTCGATCCGATGGGCGAGAAGTTCGATCCGAACCTGCATCAGGCGATGTACGAGGTTCCGGATAACTCGGTTGCACCCGGCACCGTCGTGCAGGTGATCCAGACCGGTTACATGATCGGCGAGCGGATGCTGCGCCCGGCGATGGTCGGCGTCTCCAAGAACGAGCCCAAGCCTGCGGCCTGAGACGTCCCGGTCTTACTTCGCGCTGATGCCGTCGCGCACGGCGCGGAAGCGGGTGAAGGCGTCGGACCATTCGGACTGCGGGGCGCTCGCGACAATACGCAGCGTCGCGGAGCCTGAGCCGAAGCGCAGCCACTGCACCACCCGCACCGGGGTGTTGTCTTTTCCAGTGACTCCCTCAAGGCGGGTTTCGTAGCCCGCCGTGCTGTCGATCCGCAGCGGCTCGTTGTTGGTCATCTTCACATCGCGCAGGCCCGCGATGTTGGCGGCGAGATCGCGCGCGAAGCGGCCGCGATCCTCCGGCTGGGTGGGGGCGCCCTGCATGATCCCGACCATGATGTAGGCGGAGCTGTCGAGCCTGGCGTCGTCATCGCCGTCACTGAGCAGCACCGCCGAGCGCGGCGCGATGGTGCGCACATGCTTGAAGCCCGCGAGATCGCCGAGCTTAAAGCCGAGTTGGGCAAGCTGCTCCTCGACCGGAATTTCGGCGCGCGTCACCGCGCTCGCGAGCATCTTGCGGATATTGGCCTCGGAATAGGCGTCGCCCGCGTCGCCGCGCACCTGCACGATGACGTAGCCGGTGAACTTGTTGCCGGGCAGCAGCAGCGTGTAGTTCGATACCTCGTCGTCGCCGTCCTTGCCGGTTTCGGTCAGCAGATAGCCCTGCCGCGCGGTGGTGGGGAAGACTTGCGGCTTCGGCGAGCCCGCCGGCGTGGAATTGTTCTTCACCGCCGTCTCGACGGCCGTGAACGCGGCCTCCGGGATTTCCGACAGGCCGACCCGAACCTTCTGGTCGGAACTGATGAAGCCGGAAAACTGGGGCGAGGCTGTCAGCCCTTCCAGCGGCACGAGGCCGACGCGGACGCCCGCCGGGAAAACGGCGTCGGCGGCGCGCGCCCGTGTGGCCGGGGCGAGGAGCATCGCCAGCAGGAGCGCGGTCGCGGCGGCCACGCGGCGGAGAGTAAGGGGCATCTTTGTCATCGCTAGGCTCCCTGACGCGCGATTGAGGCGGATCGATGGATGGGGGGTTCGATAGCAGCTTCCGGGATACGCCGACAGGCCCGGCGCGCCGTTCCCGAAACGGCCTCTCCGGAATGTTAACCGGTGAAAACAAATGCCGCCGAATAACGGCTTTCTCGTCCCTCGGTCCTTGCGGCCCCTACCGCCCCTCCTATATGAGGCGGAGCGTCGCAGAGCGGCGCGCTTGGATTCTCAGGGGGTTGGGTGCGGTGCGCCGTCAGGGCCCGGCCAATCCGCCGAAAAAAGAAGGATAGAGAGACAATGGGAAAGGTCATTGGGATCGATCTCGGCACCACCAATTCGTGCGTTGCCGTCATGGATGGCAAATCGCCGAAAGTCATCGAGAACGCGGAAGGCATGCGGACGACCCCGTCCATCGTCGCCTTCACCAATGACGGCGAGCGCCTCGTCGGTCAGCCGGCCAAGCGCCAGGCTGTCACCAATCCGGAAAATACGATTTTCGCCGTGAAGCGCCTGATCGGCCGCCGCTACGACGATCCGACCGTCGAGAAGGACAAGAAGCTCGTCCCCTACAAGATCATGAAGGCATCGAACGGCGACGCCTGGGTCGAGGCTTCGGGCCAGACCTACTCGCCCTCGCAGGTGTCCGCTTTCATCCTTCAGAAGATGAAAGAGACCGCCGAGGCCCATCTCGGCCAGAAGGTCGAGCAGGCGGTCATCACCGTTCCCGCCTATTTCAACGACGCCCAGCGTCAAGCCACCAAGGATGCCGGCAAGATCGCCGGCCTCGAAGTGCTGCGCATCATCAACGAGCCGACCGCCGCGGCGCTCGCCTACGGCCTCGACAAGTCGAAGCAGGGCACCATTGCGGTCTACGACCTCGGCGGCGGCACCTTCGATGTGTCGATCCTTGAGATCGGCGACGGCGTGTTCGAGGTGAAGTCCACCAACGGCGACACCTTCCTCGGCGGCGAGGATTTCGACATGCGCCTCGTCGGCTATCTCGCCGATGAATTCCAGAAGGAGCAGGGCATCAACCTGCGCAACGACAAGCTCGCTTTGCAGCGCCTGAAGGAAGCCGCCGAAAAGGCCAAGATCGAGCTGTCCTCGACGACGCAGACCGAAATCAACCTGCCGTTCATCACGGCGGATGCGACCGGTCCGAAGCATCTGACCATGAAGCTCACCCGCGCCAAGTTCGAGGCACTGGTCGACGATCTCGTGCAGAAGACGATCGAGCCTTGCCGCAAGGCGCTGAAGGATGCCGGTCTTTCGGCCGGCGAGGTCGGCGAGGTGGTTCTGGTCGGCGGCATGACCCGCATGCCGAAGATCCAGGAGATCGTGAAGCAGTTCTTCGGCAAGGAGCCGCACAAGGGCGTCAACCCGGATGAAGTCGTCGCCATCGGCGCGGCCATTCAGGCGGGCGTGTTGCAGGGCGACGTCAAGGACGTGCTGCTGCTGGACGTGACCCCGCTCTCGCTCGGCATCGAGACGCTGGGCGGCGTGTTCACGCGCATCATCGAGCGCAACACCACGATCCCGACCAAGAAGAGCCAGGTGTTCTCGACCGCCGAAGACAACCAGAACGCGGTGACGATCCGCGTCTTCCAGGGCGAGCGCGAAATGGCGGCCGACAACAAGGCGCTCGGCCAGTTCGACCTGATGGGCATTCCGCCGGCGCCGCGCGGCATGCCGCAGATCGAGGTCACCTTCGACATCGACGCCAACGGCATCGTCAACGTCTCGGCGAAGGACAAGGCGACCGGCAAGGAGCAGCAGATCCGCATTCAGGCTTCCGGCGGTCTGTCGGAATCCGAGATCGAGAAGATGGTCAAGGATGCCGAGGCGAATGCCGCCGAGGACAAGAAGCGCCGCGAGGCGGTCGATGCCAAGAACCATGCCGACGCGCTGGTGCATTCCACCGAGAAGGCGCTGGCCGAGCATGGCGACAAGGTGTCCGAAGGCGACCGCAAGGCGATCGAGGACGGCCTGGCCGATCTGAAGGAAGCCCTGAAGGGCGACGATTCGGAAGCCATCAAGGCCAAGTCCAACACGCTGGCGCAGGCGTCGATGAAGCTCGGCGAGGCGATGTATCAGCAGCAGGCCGAAGCCGACGCCAAGGCCGACGCGGCGAAGGACGCCGCGCATGATGACGTGGTCGATGCGGAGTTCACCGAGGTGGACGACGACAAGACCAACAAGAAGTCAGCGTAAGCGCTTCACTGAAAACCTCCCCTTCGCAGGGGAGGTTTTTGCAGGGCGAGTTCCTGTTCTTAAGATTTCTCAGGCTCAGATACCCATGCACCTGATCGCTCATGACTAAGACTTGCTATTACGAAACGCTGGAAGTCGAGCGCACCGTCGATGAAGCCGGACTGAAGTCGGCCTTCCGCAAGCTCGCGATGAAATGGCATCCGGACAAGAATCCGGGCGATCCGTCCTGCGAACACAAGTTCAAGGAAATCTCCGAAGCCTACGAGGTCCTCAAGGACGGCAACAAGCGCGCCGCCTATGACCGCTACGGCCATGCCGCGTTCGAGCAGGGCGGCGGTGGCGGCCACGGTTTCGGCGCGGGCTTTGCCTCCTCCTTCTCAGATATTTTCGAGGATTTGTTCGGCATGGCCGGGCGCGGCCGGGGCGGCGGCGGCCGCGAGCGCGGCGCCGACCTGCGCTACAATATGGACATCACGCTCGAGGAAGCCTTTACCGGCAAGACCGCGCAGATCAATATTCCGGTCGCGGTCGCCTGCGAGGCCTGTTCCGGTTCGGGCGCCAAGCCCGGCACCAAGCCAAAGGTCTGCACGACCTGCGGCGGTGCCGGCCGCGTGCGGCAGGCGCAGGGCTTCTTCACGCTGGAACGGACCTGCCCGAGCTGCCATGGCCGTGGCCAGACCATCGATACGCCATGCCCGTCCTGTTCGGGTCAGGGCCGGGTCCAGAAAGACCGCTCGCTGTCGGTGAACATTCCCGCCGGCGTCGAGGACGGGACCCGCATCCGCCTCTCCGGAGAGGGCGAGGCCGGGGTGCAGGGCGGTCCGGCGGGCGACCTCTATATTTTCCTGTCGGTTGGCTCGCATCAGCTATTCCAGCGCGACGGCGCCGATCTGCATTGCCGGGTGCCGATTTCGATGGTGACGGCGGCCATTGGCGGCGAGTTCGAGGTTCCCGCGATCGACAGCACCAAGGCCCGGATCAAGGTTCCCTCCGGCACCCAGTCGGGCCGCCGGTTCCGCATCACCGGCAAGGGGATGCCGGTGCTGCGCTCGCGCCAGACGGGTGACATGTACGTCCAGGTTGTGGTCGAAACGCCCCAGAATCTGACCAAAAAACAGAAGGAATTGCTGGCGGAGTTCGAAAAACTGTCGTCCGGTGAAACCCAACCCGAGGCTGCGGGTTTCTTCAAAATGGTCAAGGACTTCTTCGGCAACCGGGCGGATACCGCCTGAGCCGGAACTTGACCGTTCCGGTCTGTCTCCTGTACGTCTTTATGAAGAAAATTTGAAAAAGCCCGTGCTCGTCGGGCTCCCCGCTGGTACCCCCGCCATGACTCTAGAGTCCGCGCGCGTCCTCAAAAAACCTCTCCGTCTCGACGATGAGGTCCGTTTTCTTCGCTCGTGGATCGAAAAGCCGCTGCACATGGGCGCGGTGATGCCATCGGGCAAGATGCTCGCGCGCACGATGGCGGGCTATGTCGACAAACATTCCGAGGCGCCCGTCATCGAACTCGGGCCCGGCACCGGCGCGATCACCGACGCGCTGGTGGCGCATGGCGTCGAGCAGAAACGCCTCGTCCTCGTCGAGTTCAACCCCGGCTTCTGCGCGCTGTTGCGCGAGCGCTATCCGCAGGCGACCGTCGTGCAGGGCGATGCCTATCAGCTCGACAAGACGCTCGCGGCGATCGCGCAGCCCGCGAGCGCTGTAGTGTCGGGCCTGCCGCTCGTCACCAAGCCGATGCTGATGCGGCTGCGGCTGATGCGCGAAGCCTTCATGAAATTGATTCCCGGCGCGCCCTTCGTGCAGTTCACCTATTCCGTCGCGCCGCCGATTCCGAAATCGCTGCCGGGCGTGCTGACGCAGGCTTCCGAACGGATCTGGATGAACGTGCCGCCGGCCCGCGTGTGGGTCTATCGCAAGGCATGAGGCCGCAGCCGCGACCTGGCTTCATGTCAGCGAAAGGCGGGCGGTCATTGCTGGCGGCTCCCTTATATCAAAAGAAAAAATGCGCGGACTTATCGTTATCCTGAATCCGGGATTGCGCGAGGAAGGGATGTCTTGATGTTGCCCGAAACTGTCCGCGGCGGATTTGTATCGAGCGCATCTTTCGAAGAGCCACGATATATTCCGGCAAGCGCCTGGATCGGACATGGCCCATTCGCGTTCTGGCTTGTCGAAAACCTGAAGCCTTCGGTCCTGGTCGAACTGGGCACCTATCTCGGCTATTCCTATTTCTGCTTTTGCCAGCAGGTTGCGAAGCAAGGTCTCGCCACTCAATGCACTGCGATTGATCTATGGGGCGGCGACGAGCATTCCGGATTCTATGGCGAAGAAATATTCAATACCGTCAAGCGGATCAACGACCAGAACTATGGCGCGTTCTCCCGGCTGATGCGTTCGACCTTCGTGGAGGCAGCCGGGAGTTTTGAAGACGGATCGATTGATCTGCTTCATATCGATGGGCGCCACCGCTACGAGGACGTGAAGGAGGATTTTGAAACATGGCTCCCGAAACTGTCCGATCGCGCGGTTGTTTTGTTTCACGACACGCAAGTCGAAAAAGACGACTTTGGCGTGTTTCGCTACTGGCCTGAAATCACGGCGGCCTATCCGAATTTTGAGTTCACTCACGAACACGGTCTTGGTGTGCTGGGCGTGGGAAAAAATCTGCCGCCTTCCCTGAAGGCGCTTTTCAATGCGTCGAAGGCGCAGCGCGCGGCCATCAAAAGATTCTATCAAAGTCTTGGAGGGACGCTGCCTCGTAAGAATCTTACCTGGATGAAAGCCCTGTCGTTGTGGATCAGGCAGGCGCTTCATGCGCCGTCGCGGCCGCCTCACTGACGCGGCACGGGCGCGAGGCGGGATATCCTTCTTTCCTTGCCCGGGAAAACGCTCTACTCCTGTCGCCATGGCAGCCGTCAAAATTCTCGTGATTCCGGGATCGGTTCGCGAAAGCGCGGCGGATGTGCGTCTCGCCGCCGCCATCGTCAAGGAGATCGCGCTTGCCGATCACGAGGCGACGCGAATTTCGCTCGCGGACTTTATGCTGCCATTGCATGATGATTCTCACGGCGGCGAGACGCCGCCTGCCGCGCTCGATCTCAAGCGCATGGTCGGCGCGCATCACGCCGTGATGCTGGTGACGCCGGAGCGCCATGCGCTGCCGCCGCCGCTGTTGCTCAACGCGATGAGCTGGCTTGCCTCGGTGCGTGAGCGCAGCGAGCCTGCGTTGCAGGTGGTTCGCGGCAGGCCGTTCGCCATCGCGTCCGTATCGGACCGCAATGACGGCATCTACGCCGCGCTGACGCTGCGCCAGATGTTGACCGCGGGTTTCAATGCGGATGTGATCGCGCCGCAATTGATCGTGGCGCGCGGGAATGACGCCTTCGACCGGATGGATCGTTTGCAGGACGAAAACGAATTCGCCGCGATGCAGAATCTGGTGCGGGCGTTGATCGACGCCGCGCAACGCATGATGTGAGGAGATGACGTGACCATAACACCGACCGATCCGCGCGACCGGATGATCGTGGCTCTCGACGTGCCGGGCGTGGCGGAGGCGGAGAAGCTCGTCGCCACCTTGGGCGACAGCGCGACGTTCTACAAGATCGGCTACCAGCTCGCTTATGCGGGCGGGCTGCCGATGGCGCACGATCTGATCCGCGCCGGAAAGAAGGTGTTCATCGACCTCAAATTGCACGACATCGGCAACACGGTGGCGAACGGTGTCGCGGGTATCGCAAAACTCGGCGCGGCATTCCTCACGGTGCACGCCTATCCGCAGACCATGAAGGCGGCGGTCGAGGCGAGCCGGGGCTCGGGTCTTCAGATCCTCGCGGTTACGGTGCTGACCTCCTACAACAACGATGACCTCAAGGAAGCGGGCTATACGCTGGGCGTGGCCGATATGGTGGCGCAACGCGCGCGGCAGGCGCGGGCGATCGGCATCGACGGCATCGTCTGCTCGGCCGAGGAGTCGGCCAATCTTCGCGCCATTCTGGGGCGCGACATCGCGCTGGTGACACCCGGCATCCGCCCCGCCGGAAGCGCGGTCGGCGACCAGAAGCGGGTGATGACGCCCGCCCGCGCCATCGCCGCCGGGTCGGATTACCTCGTGGTCGGCCGCCCGGTCGTTGCGGCCGCCGACCCGAAAGCGGCGGCGCAGGCCATCGTCGCGGAGATCGCTGCGGCGTCCTGAGCCGCTTCCCCGAAATATCTGCGCCGGATAGCGGATTGCCGCCGCAACCCGCCCCCGCTATACCCGAAAGACATGTGAGGCCGGGATATGTCGGATATGCGTTTGATCGTTGCGGGTGCGGGTGGCCGGATGGGCCGGACGCTGCTCCGTGCGCTGCACGAAACCGAGGGCGCGACGGTCGTCGGCGCGCTGGAAGCGCCGGATTCCGAACTGCTCGGCGAGGATTCCGGCGTGCTGGCAGGGCTCGCGCCGAACGGCATTCCGCTGTCGGCCGACCTGTGGACCCTGTCGAAAGACGCCGACGGTATTCTGGATTTTACCGTGCCCGCGGCGACCATCGCCAATGTCGCGATCGCGGCCGAGCGCGGCCTCGTGCACGTCATCGGGACCACCGGCCTGTCGGCTTCCGACAATGCGGTGATCAAGAGCGTCACTTCGCGCGCCATCGTGGTGCAGTCCGGCAATATGAGCCTCGGCGTCAATCTGCTTGCCGCGCTGGTGAAGCAGGTCGCGAAATCGCTCGACGACGATTTCGACATCGAGATTCTGGAAATGCATCACCGCGCCAAGATCGACGCGCCGTCCGGCACGGCCTATCTGCTCGGCCAGGCTGCGGCGGAAGGGCGCGGCATCGCGCTCGAAGGCAAATCGGTGCGCTCGCGCGATGGCTACACCGGCGCACGCAACCGTGGCGATATCGGTTTCGCGACGCTGCGCGGCGGCACCGTCACCGGCGAGCATAGCGTGATCTTCTCGGGCCCCTATGAGCGCATCGAACTCACCCATCGCGCCGAGGACCGCATGATCTTCGCGCGCGGTGCGATCAAGGCCGCGTGCTGGGCGCGCGGCCGCAAGCCCGGCCATTACTCGATGGCCGACGTGCTTGGCATCGGCGGCTAATCCAGTTATTGAGACAGAGTAAGAAACGATGAATGACCGCCTTCTCGTGCTCGTCCGTCACGGTCAGAGCGAGTGGAATCTGAAGAATCTTTTCACCGGCTGGAAGGACCCCGACATCACCGCGCAGGGCGTCGAGGAAGCCATGCGCGCGGGCAGGCTTCTCAAGGAGAAGGGCTTCGCCTTCGATGTCGCCTTCACCTCGGAACTGACGCGCGCCCAGCGCACGTTGTCGCTGATGCTCGACGAGCTTGGGCAGGCCGGCATTCCCGTGACGAAAAACATCGCGCTGAACGAGCGCGACTATGGCGATCTCTCCGGCCTCAACAAGGACGAGGCGCGCAAGAAATGGGGCGATGAGCAGGTGCATATCTGGCGCCGCTCCTACGATGTCGCGCCGCCGGGCGGCGAAAGCCTGAAGGATACGCTGGCGCGGACGCTGCCTTATTATGTGCAGGAGATTCTCCCCTGCGTGCTGCGCGGAGAGCGCACGCTGATTACCGCGCATGGCAATTCGCTGCGCGCGCTGATCATGGTGCTGGAAAAGCTCTCGCCGGAGGCAATCCTCAAGCGCGAGGTCGGCACCGGCGTTCCGATCATCTACCGGCTCAGGGCCGATGCGACGATGGAATCGAAAATGGATCTTGCTGGTTAATCGCAGCCGTTGGTGCGCGCGGTTTCCCAGCCCAGCATCGCGCGCTTGCGCGTCAGGCCCCAGTGATAACCGGTAATGGCGCCGCCCTTGCCGAGCACGCGATGGCACGGCACCACGAACGAAATCGGATTGCGCCCCACCGCGGAACCAACCGCGCGCGACGCCTTCGGCGCGTTGATGGTGCGCGCGACGTCGGAGTAGGTGGTGGCCTTGCCCATCGGGATGCGCAGCAGCGTCTCCCACACCCGGATCTCGAAGTCCGTTCCGATCAGCACCACGCGCAACGGCCGCTCCGCATGCCACTCCGATGATTCGAAGATGCGCTTTGCGAGCGCGGCGGTGCCCGCGTGATCCTCGATATAGGTGGCGAGTGTCCAGCGCTGCTGCATGTCGCGCAGCGCCGCGATTTCCTCGCCGGCGTCGGCGAAGGCCAGACCCGCCAGTCCGCGCTCGGTGGCGATGATGACGGCGGTCCCGAACGGAGAAGGATGGAAGCCGTAACGCAGCGTCAGCCCCGCCGCGCCTTTCTTCCATTCGCCCGGCGACATCGCTTCATGCGTCACGAACAGATCGTGCAGGCGGCTTGGGCCCGACAGCCCGGAATCATAGGCGACATCGAGGATGTTGCCGGAATCGCGCAACAGCCGCTTGGCGTTGTCGAGCGTCACCGCCTGCATGAAAGCCTTCGGCGTCAGCCCGGCCCAGCGGCGGAACAGATGGTGCAGCTCGTCCGGCGTCACGCTGACGGCTTCCGCCATCTCCTCGATGGTTGGCTGGCCGCGCCAATGCTCCGAGATGAAGGCGATGGCGCGATGCACGGTCTCGTAATCGCGCAACGCATCGCTTGCAGCCGGCGTCTGCGCGATCTGGGCACGCAGCGATTTTGCGGGGGCGGGCTCGAACGAGGTCATGGGGTTTTGTATCATCATCGGGCAAAGCTAGGCGCGCTATCGCCGCGCCTCCACCCGATTCCCGATAACGCTCAATTCAGCGGATTGTACACCGCGCCGCGCCGGGCATCCTGCAAGGCGAGGCGCAAGGCTTTGGCGAAGCTCGCTTTTTCGTCAGGCCCTAGAAATCTGCCGACCGCGACGCTGTGCCCGCGCGAACGCAGGTAAAGCCGCTGGATACCGAATTCCTCGTGTTCCTCCTGATCGAGCCGGACCCAGTGCGGATTGAAGGTCCATTCCATCACATCCCCGCGATGGCTGATACGGCGCAGCCGCAGTTCGTGCGGCGTCAGCACCAGATGTTCGGAGGCCCGCGCGTGGGCATAGTTCACGCGGAACGCCCAGTAGATCAGCAACACGTCGAGGCCGAAAAAGCCGAACACCGGCCATGCGCCCATGCGCAGGAAGGCGATGCCAGCAATGAAGCTGACGATGCTCAGAAACAGCATCAGCGCGAGAAAGCCGCTGCGCCCGAGCGAGCGATGCGGCGTCAGCTCCGCCGTGAAAATCGGCTGCTCGAAGGCGTCCTGAAAATCGTTGCCGTCTCTCATGGCCGTTCAGTATATCCATCTTCATGGCAAAAAAAACGGCGCGAGCCTCACAGATTCGTAAATCAGGGACAGGGACTGCAAAGTCCGTATCCCAGACCAAACCGAAACCTGCCGGTAAGGTTACGAAAAAACCCGCTCAAAAGCTCAAACGCTGGAGCGAAGCCGAGGTTCACACCGCCTTCGCGCGATTTCGCGCCGCCAATCCCGATCCCAGGGGCGAACTCGAACACCTCAACCATTTCACGCTGCTGGTCGCGGTGGTGCTGTCGGCGCAGGCGACCGATGCCGGTGTCAACAAGGCGACCCGAAATCTGTTTCCGGTCGCCGACACGCCGGAGAAGATGCTGGCGCTCGGCGAGGCGGGCCTGCGCGAACACATCAAGACCATCGGGCTGTACCGGGCGAAAGCCAAGAACGTCATCGCGCTGTCGGAGCAATTGATCGCGATGCATGGCGGGCAGGTGCCGCGCACGCGAGAGGAGCTTGAGGCGCTGCCCGGCGTCGGCCGCAAGACCGCGAACGTCGTGCTCAACATCGCATTCGGCGAGAAGACCATCGCGGTGGACACGCATCTGTTCCGCGTCGGCAACCGTACGTATCTCGCGCCGGGCAAGACGCCGCTGGAGGTGGAACTGGAATTGCTGCGCGTGGTGCCGGACGAATTCATGCGCCACGCCCATCACTGGCTGATCCTGCACGGGCGCTACACCTGCATCGCGCGCAAGCCGCGCTGCGAGGTCTGCATCATCAACGATCTGTGCCGCTGGCCGGAGAAGACCACGTTCATGGAAGCCGCAGAAAGCGTCTAGGTCCTATTCGGTGAAGGTTTGCAGTCGCGCCTTGCGTTCCGGCTCCAGCAATTCCGGGCGCGGCCCGGACAGCCGCTTGTGGATGTGAACCATGAAGGCCATGCCGAACAAGGGCGTCGCGAGGTTCACGATCGGGATCGACACGAACGCGGCGATGAACAGTCCCGCGATAAACACCTGCGTGCCGTGATGCTTGCGCATCGCCTTGGCCTCGGCGGGCGAGCGGAAACGCATCGCGGCCAATTCGAAATATTCGCGGCCGAGCAGCCATGCGGTGGCGAGGAAGAACACCACGAGGCCGATGCCCGCGAAGAACAAAAACGGCAGCGCCACCAGATAGACCAGCACCGTCAATCCGGCGGTCTTGCCGCCCTCGATCAGCGCGCGCACGATCGGCAGCGCCTTGCCCGGCATCTCGGCGGGATAGTCCTTGCGCTCGACATGATCGGCGACGTCATCGACGAACACGCTGGCGACCAGCGAGGTCACCGCCGGCATCAGGAACACCGCGCCGAACACCACGCCAAGACCTGCCGCAATCGACACGACCCACGACAGCGTTTCCAGCAGCCCGTGAAAACTTCCGCCCGCCATCTGCTCGGCCCAGGCTTCGCCCGTACCCGCGAGCCAGTTCAGCACGCGCTGAAGCGCAATCGCACCGACCACGATCAGGATCAGGGCCAGTCCGATGGACTTCCACAGGATCGCGCGCATCGGCTTTGAGAAAATCTCCGCGAGCGCGCGGACGGCGGCATCGAGCATGGCTGTCTCCTCTCCTCGCGGAACAAGATGGCGACGCGCATGCGCGAGGGCAAGCCTTCAGGCGGGCTTGCGGTATTCTGCACGATGGAATTCTTGCGAAGATGTGGAGGCGACGTTACTCGGCCGCCTCGGCGGGCACGGTCCCGTTCTCGTTCGCCGGGACCAGCGTGGCGAGATGGCCATCTACGGCAAGCCGTAGGGCGAGTGCGCCCTCGGTGCCCTCGAAGACTCCCTCTGGAAAGGGATCGTCTTCAGCCGCCACCTCCCGGGGCGGTTTTGGCGTGTCCGCCCAATGCAGCCTGGTGTAGTCGAAACCGTATTCGATGGTCGGCTTGATGATCTCGAAATAGGGCGAGATGTCGAAGTCGCGCGGCGTATAGAGCGAGGAATCGCGGATATAGAGAATCTCGCGCCGGGCCTGACGGCTGCCCGCGCGGGTGATGCGCGGCAGGATCGGATAGCGCACCGCGCCGAACGCCTGCGCGATCAGCGCCGAGCAGATGATCTTGGTCGGATCGCCGGAGCCGAGCGCCAGCATCCGCCGCCGCCAGCGCGCCGGAACCGGCAGCGGAAACAGATAGCGCAGCAGGTCGACGATGTTCTTGGTGTCGTAACCGAAACCGATGCGATTGATCGCGTAGCGGCACACCGTGTTGCGGTCCTCGAACGACAGCCCGATCGGGCGGCAGATCCGGGTGTGATGGGTGAAATATTTCGACAGCGGCGCGCTGATGACGCCTTCGCCGACATAGGCCTCGATCAGAACGTGCGGCTCGCCATCCGGCTCGGAGGCGCCTTCGATCGGCCCGACATACAGCGCCGAGTGCGACCAGGTCGATTGCGTGAGATACTTGATGATGCCTGCGATGCGATTGTTGCCCTCGATCAGCAACACGTCGCCTTCCTGAAGGAGATTGCGCAGGCGCTCCGGATCGCTCGACGTGAACGGCTCGTAGTCGGGCGCTTCCTTCATCAGGTAGCCCGCGAGCATCTTGCCGACGGTATCGAGCACGAAGCCCATTCTGGTCTCCCCCGGGCATGGTGTGCGCATGCCAGCCAGTTTCGGTCCTAAGTGTTGCGGAAAGCGATTGCAACTTCGTTGATGGCACAGGGCCCGGGGTTCACGCACAATTCACCATGACCGTTGCGAAAGCCGTGTCATTGCGGCAAGTTGCCGCCAGACTTCCCCGCGCGATTGAAGTTTCGGAAACCATGACAATGAAATTGACGCGCCGCGAGCTGATGGCCGCGGCGGCCTTGCTGGCGGTGACAGCGCCACGCCGTGCATTTGCCGCCGGTCTGCCGCGCGAGGTCGATGTCGCCATTATCGGCGCGGGAGCCGCCGGAATCGCCGCCGCGCGAAAGGTCGCGGCCGCGGGCCGTTCGGTTCTGGTGCTGGAAGCGGCATCCCGGCTCGGTGGTCGCTGCGTCACCGATGCAACGACCTTCGGTGTGCCGTTCGACCGTGGCGCGCGGTGGCTTTACGGCAGTTCCTCCAATCCGCTCGCCGGGCTCGCGCGCCTCGAACGCATCGAGGTCGCGCAGGCGGCGCGCGGGCAACGCATCCGTGTCGGTCGCCGGAATGCGCGCGCGGGCGAGACGGAAGATTTTCTGGCGCTGATGGTGCGCGTCAATCGCGCGATGAGCGACGCTGTGCGCGGCAAGGGGGACCTCGCGGTCGCGCAAGCGCTGCCGCAGGATCTGCGCGAATGGCGCGGCACCGTCGAATTTCAGTTCGGTCCGCTGGCCAATGGCGGTCAACTCGACCGCATATCGACCGCGGATACATTAAGTTTCGCGCCGCGCGATCCGGCGATGGTCTGCCGTCAGGGGCTCGGCACGTTCATGACGCACCTCGCGGGACAATTGCCGGTTGCGCTCCAGACGCCGGTGACGAGCGTGCGCTGGAACGGTCGCGATGCGGAACTCGGAACGCAATCCGGCACGCTCACCGCCCGCGCGGTGATCGTTACCGCGTCGGTGAATGTGCTCAACGCAGGCACGATCAAATTCACGCCCGATTTGCCGAAGCGGCAGGCGGACGCGCTGTCGCATCTGTCGCTCGGCAGTTGCGACCGCATCGCGCTCGATCTGCCCGGCAATCCGCTCGGGCTTGGCCGTGACGAGGTGTTCATCGAGCAGAGTAGCGGGCCGCGCACGGGGCTTTTGCTCGCCAACACCGGCGGCTCATCCTTGTGTCAGGTCGATGTCGGCGGCGCGTTCGGCCGCGAATTGTCGGCGCAGGGCGAGGCCGCGATGGTGGACTTCGCGCAAGGCTGGCTGCGCGATCTGTTCGGCGGCGATATCCAGAAAGCGGTGACGCGCTCCAGCGCGACGCGCTGGAACGCCGAACCTTATGTGATGGGCGCGATGTCGGTGGCGTCGCCCGGCGGGCAACCGGCACGGCGGATTCTCGCCGAGCCGCTGGGGCCCTTGTTCTTCGCCGGCGAGGCGCTGCACGAGCAGCTTGGCGGCACCGTCGGCGGTGCATGGATCTCGGGCGAGCGGGCGGCGGAGGCCGCATTGCGCAAGGTCACGAGCGGCAAGGCGGAGCGGCCCGCGGCCGCAAAGCCTGCGAAGAAGCGTTCATCGAGTCCGAGGCATCAGTCGGCGCCCGCGCATCCCGCGCCATCCGGCGGCATGCGCTGGCCGGGCTTTGGCCGCTAGGTCCGTTCAATTGATGTGAAGAACTCCCGCACCGCCTGATTGAAGACATCCGGCGCTTCCAGATAGGCGGCATGGCCGACGCCCGGCAGGCTGACGGCGCGCGCGGACGGCAGATAATCCATCATCGCTTCGGAGCGTTGCGGCTTCACCACGGGGTCGCGGTCGCCGGTGATGATCAGCACCGGCAGCTTGAGCGCGGGAAGGAACGGGCGGTTGTCGGTCCTCTCGACCATCTGTCCGCCGTTGAGCAGCCCCTCGCGGCGCATCTCCGAGGCGACACAGGCGACCTGATCGAACACGTCAGGCTGTGGCGAGGACGGCAGCATCTTTCCGGCGCGGACCTTGCCGTATTCCTCCGCTGGCATGTCCTCAAGCTCTTGCAGCCGCCGCGCATATTTGGCGGCGAGCGGCGCGCCTTCGGGTGCTGCGTTGCCCCAATGCGTGCCGGACAGCACGAGCGATGTCGCGCGATCGAGATGACGGGCGCAGAACCGCTCGGCGATCACCCCGCCCATCGAATGGCCGACGACATGCGCCCGTTCGACCTTGAGGTGATCGAGCAGATGCGCGGCCTGCGCCGCATAGGCGTCGGCATCGGGCGCGACCGGATCGGACAGGCCGTAGCCCGGCGCATCCCACGCGATGACCCGATAGGAATCCGAAAACCCTCGAAGCTGCGGCGCCCAGCTTCGGGAATTGCCGTTCATCCCGTGCAGCAGAAACAGCGCCGGCCCGCGCCCGGCCTCGCGATAGCTGACGGCGCCGCCCGGCGTCTGAACCGTCTTCCGCTCCGGAAGCGGCTGCTCGACAACGCCCATCGTGACCTGATTCATGTCATCCCTCAAAATTAACGCAACAAACCATTGTGATCCTGCAAGCCCGGCGCATGACCGGCGCGCGCCTTCAGGGCAGGCATATCGATTTTCAGAACGGAGCCGAGCAGCGTCCGCGTATAGGGATCGCGCGGCGTCGAAAGAACATCGTTCTTGCTGCCCGTTTCGACGATGCGGCCGCGATGCATCACCGCGATCCGCGTCGCCACGCAGTCCACGACCGCGAGATCGTGAGTGATGAGCAGATACGACAGCCCCAGCTCGTCGCGCAGGTCGAGCAGCAGATTGAGAATCTGCGCCTGCACGGAAACGTCGAGCGCCGAGGTCGGCTCGTCGCAGATCAGGAGTTTGGGCTTGAGGATGATCGCGCGCGCGATGGCGACGCGCTGGCGCTGGCCGCCGGAGAGTTGCGACGGATAATTGTTGAACAGGCGTTTCGGCAGGCCGACCAGCTCCATCGTCCGCTCAACGATTTTCTCACGTTCGGCGGGCGAATCCTGCCCGTGCAGTTCGAGCGGGCGGCCGATGCTCTGGCCGATGGTCTTGCGTGGATTGAGCGACGAATACGGGTCCTGAAACACCGGCTGAACGAGTTTCGCGCGCTCGAACGGCGGCACCGACTGCACCGGAGTGCCCGCGATCAGCACTTCACCTTTGTCGGGCGCTTGCAGGCCGAGCAGAATCCGCGCCAGCGTGCTCTTGCCGCTGCCCGATTCACCGACCAGCGCCACGATCTCGCCCTCGGCGATGTCGAGCGAAACGTCATCGACGGCGGTGAGCGTACGGCTCTTGGCAAGAAGTCCTGTCCGGATCGTGAAGGTGCAGCCGACATGGCGCGCGGAGAGCAGCGCGCCGGATGCCGCTTTCGATGCGATGGCGTGCGCGGATGGTGGAGTTGCGAGAGAGAGGCGGTGCGAGTCCGGCGTCATCACGCAGCGATAAAGATGAGTCTCGCCCAGAGATTGTTCCGGCGGACGCGAGGTGCGGCACTCGGCCTGCACATGGATGCAGCGTTGCGCGAACACGCAGCCCTTCGGCTCGGCGAACAATGCGGGCACGGTGCCGGGAATGCTCGGCAGCCGCGCGCCGCCATCACGGGCGGCCGGGATCGAGGCGAGCAGTCCTTGCGTGTAAGGATGTTGCGGCGCGCCGAGCACGTCCGCGACCGGCCCGGTCTCCACGAGTTCGCCCGCATACATCACCGCGATCTTGTCCATGCTCTGCGACACGACGCCGAGATCGTGGCTCACCAGAATGAGCGCCATGCCGAGTTCCTTGCGCAGCTCCATCAGAAGCTTGAGGATGCTCGCCTGCACGGTGACGTCGAGCGCGGTGGTCGGCTCGTCCGCGATCAACAGATCCGGCTCGTTCATCAGCATCATCGCGATCATCACGCGCTGGCGCAGGCCGCCGGACAATTCATGCGGGTACTGCTTGAGGCGGCCCGCCGCATCGGGAATGCCGATCCGCTCCAGCAGATAGACGGCTCGGTCGCGAATGTCCTTCGCGGTTTTCGCAAGGCTAGGCGCCGTCATTTCCATGATCTGCTGGCCGATGGTGTAGACCGGGTTCAGCGATGTCATCGGCTCCTGAAAAATCATCGCCATGCGCTTGCCGGCGAGCGAGCGGGAGAACTCCTGCCTGTCCATGGCGAGAAGGTCTTGCTCGCCGAGCCGCAGCACGTCTGCCTCGCGGATCGCATTGCGCGGCAACAGATTCATCAGCGCCAGCGAGGTCATCGACTTGCCCGAGCCGGATTCGCCGACGACGCCAAGCGCCTCGCCGCGCTCCAGCGTGAAGCTGATATCGCGCACGGCGTAGAGCTTGCGCTCGCCGACCGGCAGCGTGACGCAGAGATTACGGACTTCGAGAAGCGGACGATCCGGGGTCATCATCTATCTCCGGCTCTCGGCGCTCAACAGGTCACGCAGCCCGTCGCCGACGAGATTGGCCGCGAGCACCAGCAGGAAAATGAACATGCCGGGCAGGATCACAAGCCAGGGCCGCAGGAACACCGAAATCTTGCCCTCCGCGATCATCAGGCCCCACGAGGAGGTTGGCGGCTGGATGCCGACGCCGAGGAACGACAACGCCGCTTCCGCCAGCACCGCGACGCCGACTTCCAGCGAGAAGATCACGATGATTTCGCTGAACAGATTCGGCAGGATTTCCGTGACCATGATCTGCAACCGGCTGGAGCCGATCGCGCGGGCGGCGGTGATGTATTCGAGGTCGCGGATCTTCTGCGTCGCGGCGCGCGTCACCACCAGATAGTAGCTCCAGTGCAGGAAGCCGATCACGCAGATCACCACGCCGACCGACGGGCCGATCAGGAACACCAGCGCCATCGCCAGCAACAGGCCGGGCAGCGCAAGCTGGCAGGTCAGGATGAAGGAGACGATGCGGTCGATCACGCCGCCGAAGAAGCCCGCGCACATGCCGAGCGTCACGCCGATCACGCAGCCGATGCTGGCCGCGCCGAAGCCGATCAGCAGCGAGACGCGCGCGCCGAACAGCAGGCGGCTCAGATAATCGCGGCCGAGATGGTCGGTGCCGAGTAGGTGCGCGGCGCTGCCGCCATGAACCCAGACCGGCGGCATCAGCCGCTGCGCCAGATGCTGGTCGTAAGGGTTGTAGGGCGAAATCCACGGCGCGAACACGGCGACGATCATCAGGCTCGCGAGCACCGCAAGCCCGATCACGAGGCCGGGATGGCGCGGGATATTCCGCCACAGCGCTTTTCTCGCGGGCGCGGCATCGAGCAACTCGCTGCCCGGCTCCGCGCCGACTGCCGCCTTGAACTGAAGGTCCATCTCGGTCATCGCGGCCTCACGCCAGCCGGATGCGCGGATCGAGCCACGCATTGAGGAGATCCGCGAGCAGCGTCAGTCCGATGAATGTCATCGCGAACAGCACGACCAGCATCTGCACGGTCGGGATGTCGCCGCCGACGATGGATTGCAGCGCGAAGCGGCCGAGCCCGTTCATCGCGAACACAGTTTCGGTGACGACCGAGCCGCCGAGCTTGTAGCCGAGCTGCACGGAGAGCACGCTGACGACCGGCAGCAGCGCGTTGCGCATCACCTGCCGCGACAACAGCCGATAGCCGTAGAAGCCTTTCGCGCGCGCGGTGCGGATGTAGTCGGACGCCATCACGTCCATCACGCCGACGCGCGTCAGCCGCATCACCGCGGGCACGGAATGCGCGCCGAGCACGATGGCGGGCAGCACGTAATTCCAGGCATGGGCGTCGCCGGAGATCGGAAAAATCGGAAGCATCACGCCGAACAGGATGATGAGCACCAGCGCCAGCCAGAATGATGGCATCGCCTGCGCCGACACCGCGATGCCGAGCGAGAGGCGGTCGATCAGCGAATTCGGATAAAGGGCCGCGATGGTGCCGAGCGGGATCGCGACGATCAGCGTGACGAAGATCGCGGACAGCGCCAGCGTCAGCGTCACCGGCAGATGATGCAGGATCAGCGTGCCGACCGGCTGGTGCCAGTAATAGCTGGTGCCGAAATCGCCGTGGAAGACATGCAGCAGCCAGCTTCCATATTGCACGAGCAGCGGGCGATTGAGCCCCAACTGCTCGCGGATGTGCTCGATCACCTCGGGCTCCGCGCCTTCGCCCGCGATGGCGGAGGCGGGATCGGTCGCGACGCTCAACAGCAGGAACGCCGCGAACGAGACCGCGAGCGCCACGAGGATGGCGAGGACGACGCGCTTGGATGCGTAGCGAAGCATCGAATGGTCCCTTACGAGGCTTTGGCTGGTGAAGTTTTGGCTGGGCGCCAGTGCGCGCGGAACAGCCGTGGCAGTCCGTCCTTCGGCACCGGATAAGCGAGGTCCTTCGAGACGAGATAATTCTGCGAATAGGTGTAGAGCGGAATCCAGTAGGCCTGATCGGCGATCCGGCGCAGCGCCTCGCTGTAGAGCCGCTTGCGTTCATTCGGATCGATGGTTCTGGCGGCGGCTTCCATGTTGCGCGCCACGGCGGCATCGTTCGAGAAATTGCGGTCCGACTTCAGCGACCAGTGCGTCTCGGCGATGGTCGCGGTGTCGGCGGTGCTGCCGGATTCCCAGCTTGCGAAGAACGCCGGCACGCGGTGTTTCTTGCGCGCCTGATTGAGCGTCGTCAGCGTCACGAACCGCAGCTTCGCGCGGATGCCGACCTTGGCGAGATCGGCGGCGATCGCTTCCGCCACCTGACGCTCGCGATAGGCCCACAACTCGAACTCGAATCCGTCGGGATAACCGGCCTTGGTGAGCAGGCGGCGGGCTTCGGCGGGATCGTAGGGATATTTGCGCACATCCTGCTCGCAGCCGAATTGCAGCGGGTGGCAGGCGGAATCGATCACCTCGGCGTCGCCCTGCACCAGATATTTGACGATGTCCTGCCGGTTGATGGCGTGGATCATGGCGCGGCGCACGTCGAGTTTGGTCAGCGGATTGTCGGCGCCGGTGAGGCCCGCGGCATCGAGCGGAATGAAATTCACCCGCAGCGTCGGCCCGGTGAGATGAACCGCGTAGCCGGTCGCGCCGATATTGGCCGCGACATCGGCGGGCACGTTGTACATCCAGTCCACCGCGCCGCTGACAAGCTCGGCCTGCTGCGTGGAGAGATCCGGAATGGTGCGGAAGACCACGGTTTTGATCGCCGGGCGGCCCTTGGGACTTCCGGCGTAATAGCCGTCGAACCGCTCGAGCGTGACGCTCTTGCCGGGCTGGAAATCGGCCACTCTGTAGGGGCCGACACCGTTGAGCTTCAGGGATTCCGCGTTGGGGTCGGGTTTGCCGTCTGCGCCTTGATAAGCGCCGACTTTGCGCAACTGGACGCTGAAGGCCATGTCGCGGATCGCCAGCGGATAGGGGTGCTTTAAATGAAAGCGCACGGTCATCGGACCGGTACGCTCCACGCTGCCGAGCCAGTTCGCGATCAGGCGGCCGCGATTGGTGTTGGTCGCGGGATCGATCACCCAGTTGTAGGTGTAGACGACGTCGTCGGCGGTCAGCGGCGAGCCGTCGTGAAAGCGCACGCCGGGCCGGATCGTGACGTCGATGGTGGTGTCGTCGACCTGCACGTACGATTCCGCGACGAGCGGCACATAGGCCAGCGTGTCGGGGTCGACATAGAACAGCCCGTCATCCGTCAGTTCGGAGACGACGATGGTGTCGCGCGCGGTGGTGTAGAGATGATCGAGAGTCGGGATCTCGCCTTCGATGGCGACGACGAGCGTATCGTCCGCGCGGCCGGCATAAGCGGCCTGCACGCCGATGATCGTCAGGCACGCAGCGACAATCGCCGCGCGCAAGCGCTCCCTGGTTTTGCCTCTCCGCATGGTGTCCGCTCTTGTTGTCGGGCTTCCTCCATGTTAGCGGGCCGGATAAGAAACAAAATGTGAAATAACGAATGAACGGTTTCGTGTTTATGATGATTCGAATGCTTATCAAGTAATATCAATATCTTGATGGTGTTGAGGCGGCATGAATATCAAGTCGTTGAAGGCTTTCCGGCTGATTGTCGTGAACGGTTCGCTCGCGGCCGCCGCGCAATCCATGCATCTCAGCCAGCCCGCGGTCAGCCGTCTGGTCTCGCTTCTGGAGCATGAAGCCAAGCTGCAACTGTTTTATCGCACGCGGCGTCGCTTGACATTGACGCCGGAAGGCGAGGCTTTCTACCGGCAGGCCGAACATCTGCTCGCGGGGTTCGATGAAATTCCGCGCATCATTGAAGACATCAAGGCCAAGACCGGCGGCAATTTCCGTCTCGTCACCGCGCCGCGCATCGGTCAAGGACTCGTCTCGCCCGCGCTCGCCTTGATGCAGAAGGAAACGCCCGGCGTCCGCTGCATCGTCGATATCCAGTCGCGCTTCGATCTGGAAAACCGCATTGGCACGCGGCGCTATGATCTCGGCATCGTCTCGCTCCCCGTGTCGCATTCGCTGATCGAAATCGACAACAAGCCCCTGATGCGCGTGCGCGCCGAAGCGCTGCTGCCGGAAGACCATCCGCTCGCTGAAAAAGAACAGCTCACCGCTTCCGATCTCGCGCCCTACCCAATGCTCGGGCTGTGGCCGAACCAGATCTGGCGCCAGCAGGTCGATGATTTCTTCCGCTCCGGCGGCGCGGTGCCGAGCTACACGGTGGAGACACGCTCGTCGCTGATGGCGTGCCAGATGGTGCGCGACGGCGCGGGCATCGCGGTGCTGGATCGTGTCTGCGCGCAGGCGATCGATCTGAAAGGCCTCACGCTGCGGCCGATCGAGCCCGCGCGCTGGATTTCGTTCGGCTGCATCTATCAGCGCGGCGCGACGCTCTCGCCGCATGCGCTGCATTTTCTCGATTGCCTGAAGCGGATCGTCGCGCAATTGCGCGCGCGCGGTCCGGACTACGCCAATTCCATCGAGGCGCTCGATTGAGGCCCGGGTGGATGCCGATTTGTGACAGCCCGAGGCCGCCATTTACAGTTCGGCAATATTTATCGCTCCAATCAAATCATTGATATTATTATATATTATTGCAACTATTCCGCTTTTCGCAGCAAGTCTTGTCTTATTTCAAATTTTCTTTTGAAAACCCGTCACGGAAGATGACCCCAACAAAAGAACGCTTCGGGGGAAGCGGGTGCCGTTTTAACAGGCATCCAGGGCGGGGATGAGGGGCATGCGTACCAGGGCAAAGTTCGCCGGATTTCGCGCAAATTATCTGTGTGGCGTCGCCGCCGGCAGTCTGGTGGCCGTGCTCGGTCTGCTGAATTCGGTGAGTGCCGCGAACGCGGAAGATGGTGCGTTTCTGCCGCCGTCCTGGTTCACGCTTCCGACGCTGACATTCGACGCCGCGGCTCGCCCCGGAGTCGATGTCGCCTATAAAACCCCCAAATCGTTCTGGACCGAGAATCCGTCCACCAGGCTGCGGATCGAATATCTGATGCTTCAGCGCAAGGGGCCGGGAGGGACCGCGCTGACGGTGGCGAACGGCCCTTCGCGCTTCGTGCCGGTGTCCTCGTCCATCGTCGACAGCGGAAGCAAGACGACGCCCGGATTTAGAGCGACGATCGACGCCGAGCTTTTCGATGCGCCGGTCGAGTTCTCCGGGTTCTACACCGCGCCGTTCCGGAACGAGGTGACGTTGAGCGGACTCAGCACCGGCAGCGGCACCTCAGCGATCCGCACCAACACGACTTACGCCGATTCCAGCCTCAATCCCGGCGGTGCGCCGTTCAACTATACCAACTCGCAGACGATCAACAGTCTCTATCTCAACCACAGCAGCCAGTTGTTCGGCGCCGAGGCGAACGCGAAATCCGTGTTCGGCATTCCCGGCCTGATGCTTGGCGTGCGGTCGATCTATTTCGGCGACGAACTCAGCTCGGTCGCCACGAAATTCAATTCCACGACCGCCATCGACGCCGTCTCCGTGCAGAGCCGCAACTTCCTGCTCGGCCCGCAGATCGGGTTTGAGGGCATGTTCGATATCGGCGGCGGCATCAGGATCGGCGGCAGCGCCAAGGTCGGGCTTTTCGCCAACATGGTCGAGCGCGAACGCTCCTACATTTCGCGCAACCAGACACAGTCGCGCGCCTTGCAGAATTTCACCAATGACACCACGTTCGCGCAAGGCTACGAACTCAATCCGCGCATCGAAGTCCCGCTGATGCAGGGCGTGAAGCTCACTGCGGGCGGCACCTTCCTCTGGCTGAACAATGTCAGCACCGCGTTCCCGCAATATGCGACCGTGACGGATGTCAGTGACCGCAATGTGCGCGCCAAGGATCGTATTTTCTATTACGGTGTGCAGGCGGGCGTGAGCGTCGATCTCGATACGCTGGCGAAATTCTCGCCGCCGCCGATGAGCAGGCGCTATCTGGAAGCGAAGATGCTGGAGAGCCAGGGCGCGACGCCGCTGCCCTTCATGGTCTACGGTGAAATCAACCGCATGGCGCTGTCGTGGGACGACGGCGTTCAGAGCAGGACCCGTGCCGTCGACAATTATTCGGCTCCGTCCATCTTCGGTGCCCGTGTCGCCGCCGAGATCGCGCGCGGCTGGACCACCGGCGGTCACGCCGAGATGGGCTTTCTTCAGGCCCGCTCCATTGCCGTCAGCCAAGATCTGCCCGGCGGCGAAACCGGTTGGGCACCCGATCTGCGCTACCTCGACTGGTTCATCCGCAGCAATCGCTACGGCACGCTCACGGTCGGTCATACCTCGACCGCGACGGACGGAATTGTCCTAAATGATTTCAGCGGCACCAATGCCGCCGCTTCGGCGAATATCGCCATGATCGGCGGCGACCTGATGCTGCGCGCGGCCGATGCGCTCGATACCGGCTCGGGCAGCCTCATCACCCGCACCTCGATCGGCGATTTCGTCGGCGGTGCGACCATCGACACGCTTCGCCGCAACGTGGCGCATTACGAGACGCCGGTCATCAACGGCTTCCAGTTCGATGTCGCCGCGCGCGAGAAATTCTGGGACGCGGCGCTGAGCTATCGGGCCGATCTGCCGAACTGGCGCTTCCGCGCCGGCGTCGGCTATGTGCGCGATACCGAGGGAACGCGCGAAGATCTCGGCTTCAGGAAGGATCGCCGCGAGTGGAAAGGCAGCGCCAGCCTTCTTCACAACCCGACCGGCCTGTTCGTGACCACGGCTTTCGTCAATCGCCAGTTCCGCGGGTTTGACTCATCGAATCAGGCGGTGTTCGGCGAGAACATGGTCGATGTGCTCGGCAACGTCATTCCCGGCACCCATCGCCCCGACATGCGCTACGGCTATCTCAAGACGGGTCTGCGGCGGCAGTTCAATGCGCTCGGCGACACCAAGTTCTATGCGGAGACGGCGCTCGCCAAGAACGGCCTCACCGGCCTGCGCGAGGGCGGGCCCAAGGTCGTCACCGCGAGCCAGTTGAATATGGTCGGCGCGGGCGTGATGCAGGATATCGACGCCTACAACACGCAGGTCTATCTCGGCTATCGCCACTATTCCTTCAATATCGAGGGCCTGCGCGACAGCAGCAGCGCGCCGGGCGGATCGATTGCATCGCCGGCACCGATCAAGGACATCAATCTTGTGTTCTCCGGCATTCGGATCAAATTCTAATTGGACAATCTCCGGCAGCGGCACCGTTCGAGTCAGGGCAGAGACATGATCAAGACAAAGAAGTTGGTTTCCGTCTTCTGCGCCGCCGTGCTGGCGTCATGCATCGGCGGTATGGCGCAGGTGCGCAGCGCGAGCGCGCAGACAAACGATGCCTTCGCGCAGGAGAACAAGACCATTCCGGTCGGCGAGGGCGAGTTCAGGCTCATCGTCAAACGCGGGCCGGTGAATGTCTTCACCTATCGCCCGAAATCCTTCACGCCGAACAGCCCGATCTGGGTGGTGATCCACGGCCAGAAGCGCAACGTCGCCGAGCACAGCGCGTTCGATTATTACGATGTCTGGGCGCCGCTGGCGGAGAAGGCCGGTGCGCTGCTGCTGGTGCCGGAATTCGTCGAACAGTCGTGGCCGACCTCGTGGCAATTCCAGTTCGGCAACGTCATGACGAAATCGCTGAAGCCGGTGCCGTGGCAGGATTCAGGTTTCGCCGTGGTCGAGATGGCGTTCCAGCGCGCGGTCGCGATGACCGGCAGCCATCGCCAGCGCTTTTCGATTTTCGGGCATGGCGGCGGCGCGCAATGGGTGCAGCGTTACGTGCTTCATAGCGGCGGCCGCTATATCGAGCGCGCGGTGGCCGCGAATCCCGGCTGGTACATGCTGCCGGATGACGAGTTCACCTATCCCTATGGCATCAAGGGCACGTCGATCACCCCGGCGACGCTGCGCGGCGCGTTCGCCACCGACTTCGTGCTGCTGCTCGGGCAGGGCGACGTGCAGACCGGCGGCATCATCCGCAACAACAGGGAAACCAGCGTGCAGGGCGCGACCCGTTTTGCGCGCGGCCACTTCTACTTCAACCGTGCGGCTGCGGACGCCAGGCGCATCGGCGCGAAATTCGCCTGGCACCTCCGTGAAGTCCCCGGCGCGGGACACGAGGATGAGGACATGGCGCCCCCGGCCGCCGAAGCCCTGATGGAGCGGCGCTGAGCTTCAGGCGCTACTTTCCGTCACGCCCGGCCTTGATGATTGATAGCGTCTAACCGGCGCGAAAAGCCTTACTCCCGCAGCGTGCTGCCGGTTTTCTTCGCCACGTCCGCGACGATCTTCGCCGCCACCGCCTCGATGTCCTGATCGGTCAGGGTCTTCTCGCGCGGCTGCAAGGTCACCGCGATGGCGACCGACTTCTTGCCTTCGGGAATGCCCTTGCCGTCATAGACGTCGAACAGCGTCACCTCGGTGATGAGCTTCTTGTCGACGCCCTGCGCGGCGCGGATGATGTCGGCGGCCTTCACGGAACGATCCGCGAGGAAGGCGAAGTCGCGCGACACCGGCTGGAAGGCGGCCAGTTCGACCGGCGGCTTGGCGCGCGTCGCGCGCGCCTTCGGTTCGGGAAGGCGGTCGAGCAGCACTTCGAACGCGACCAGCGGGCCGTCGGCCTTCAGCGCATCGAGCGTGCGCGGATGGAGTTCGCCGAAATGGCCGAGCACGTTCTGCGGTCCGATCTGGATCGCCGCCGCGCGGCCCGGATGCAGCCATGCGGGCGCATTCTTCGCCTCATTCAAGGGGAGGATCTGCAACGCCTGCATCGGCGCGCCACAGGCGGCGAGCACGGCCAGCGCATCGGCCTTGGCGTCGAACGCATCGACCGTCCATGAGCCGGACCACGCGCGGCCAAAGCCCTTCGAGGACGCCATCGCGCGGCGCACGCCGGTCGCGGCGGTGAGCTGCTGTTCGGGCTGGTCGCCGAGAAACACCTGCCCGACTTCGAACAACGCGACGTCGCCAAAGCCGCGATCGGCATTGGCCTGCGCCGCCGCGATCAGGCCCGGCACCAGCGAGGGCCGCATGTCGGACAGATCCGAAGCAATCGGGTTGGCGAGCGCCAACTCAGGCTTGCCGCCGCCGAACAATTCGGCCTGCGCCTTTGAGAGGAACGACCACGTCACAGCCTCGACCATGCCGCGCGCCGCCAGCGCGCGTTTGGCGCGGCGGGTGCGCAATTGCAGCGCGGTCAGAACGGGCTTGCGCGGCGCATCGCCGCGGTCGAATGGCGTCAGCGGCACGCGATCGACGCCGATGATGCGGACGATTTCCTCCACGATGTCGGCCTTGCCGTGCACGTCCGCGCGCCATGACGGCACAGCGACCTTCACCACGGGCCCGGCACCTGCGACCATGAAGCCGAGATGGGTCAGGTGGCGCTTGATATCGGTGAGCGGCACGTCGATCCCGGCGAGGCGTTTCACCTCGTCGATCGGGAATTCGATCATGCGGTCGTCGCCGTAAGGCTTGCCGGTGAGGGCGATCTCGGACGGCTCGCCGCCGCAGATATCGAGCACGAGCTTTGTGGCAAGCTCCAACCCCGGCACCATGAAGGCCGGATCGACACCGCGCTCGAAACGATAGCGCGCGTCGGAATTGATGCCGAGCTTGCGGCCGGTCTGGGCGATGTTGATCTCGTTCCACAACGCCGATTCGATCAGCACGTCGGTCGTATTCTCGTCGCAGCCGGTCGCCTCGCCACCCATGATGCCCGCGAGCGATTGCACGCCGGTGTCATCCGCGATCACGCACATGGTGTCGTCGAGCGCGTAGGTCTTGCCGTCGAGCGCAACAAGGCTCTCGCCTGCCTTGGCGCGGCGCACGACGAGATTGCCCTTCACCTTGGCGGCGTCGAACACATGCAATGGGCGGTCACGGTCGAAGGTCATGAAGTTGGTGATGTCGACCAGCGCGTTGATCGGGCGCAGTCCGATGGACGTCAGGCGGCGTTGCAGCCAGTCCGGCGACGGGCCGTTCTTGACGCCGCGCACAAGGCGCAACGCGAAGCCGGGGCATAGCGTTGCGTCTTCGACCGTCACCGCCGCGGGTGCGGCGAACGCGCCCTTGATCGGCTTCGGTGCATCATTGTGAAACTTGCCCATGTCGGCCGCGCCGAGATCGCGCGCGATACCGTGCACGCCGGTCGCGTCCGCGCGGTTCGGCGTGAGGTTGATCTCGATTACCGCATCGCCGAGCCTGGCCCATTCCGCGTAAGCCTTGCCGACCGGTGCATCGTTTGGCAGTTCGATGATGCCGTCATGATCTTCCGACAGTTCAAGCTCGGCCGCCGAGCACAGCATGCCGTGGCTTTCGACGCCGCGAATGTTGCCGACGCTGAGGGTGATGTCCTTGCCCGGAATGTAGGTGCCGGGCGGCGCGAACACGCTCACCAGCCCCGCGCGCGCGTTCGGCGCGCCGCACACGACCTGAATAGGCTTCCCGTTGCCGGTGTTGACCATGCACACGCGCAGACGGTCGGCATTGGGATGCTGTTCGGCGGTGATGATCTTGGCGATGACGTAAGGCGCCAGCGCCTTCGCCTTGTCCTCGAGATGTTCGACCTCGAGGCCGATCATCGTCAGCGTCTCGGCGATCTTCTCGACCGGTTCATCGGTGTCGAGATGTTCCTTCAGCCAGGAGAGGGTGAACTTCATGACGACAGCCCTCCGGCCAGCGTGGGCACGTCGAGCGGCTTGAAGCCGTAATGGTTGAGCCAGCGCACGTCGCCCTCGAACATCTGACGCAGATCGCTGATGCCGTATTTCAGCATCGCGATGCGGTCGATGCCCATGCCCCAGGCGAAGCCCTGATAGACATCGGGATCGATGCCGCAATTACGCAGCACGTTCGGATGCACCATGCCGCAGCCGAGAATTTCCAGCCAATCCTCGCCCTCGCCGAAACGAATGTCGTTCTTGCCGCGCCGGCACTGGATATCGACTTCCATCGACGGTTCGGTGAAGGGGAAGAAGGAGGGGCGGAAGCGCATGTTGACGTTATCGACCTCGAAGAACGCCTTGCAGAATTCCGCAAGGATCCATTTCAGGTGCCCAAGGTGCGAGCCCTTGTCGATCACGAGGCCCTCGACCTGATGAAACATCGGCGTGTGGGTCTGGTCAGAATCGCAGCGATAGGTGCGGCCGGGGCAGATCACGCGGATCGGCGGTTTCTGCGAGAGCATCGTGCGCACCTGCACCGGCGAGGTGTGCGTGCGCAACAGCGGCCGCGAGCCGTCTTCCTTGGCGTTGAAGAAGAAGGTGTCGTGCATCTCCCGCGCCGGATGGCCTTCGGGGAAGTTCAGCCGGGTGAAGTTGTAATCGTCGGTCTCGATGTCCGGCCCTTCGGCGATCGAGAAACCCATGTCGGCGAAGATCGCGGTGAGTTCGTCCATCACCTGCGAGATGGGATGGATGCGGCCCTGTTCGGCGGGCGTCTCACGCACCGGCAGCGTGACGTCGATGGTCTCGGAGGCAAGCCGCGCATCGAGCGCCGCGTTTTTCAGAACGTCGCGCCGCGCGGTAAGCGCCGCCGTCACCTTGTCCTTGGCGGCGTTGATCGCGGCACCCTCGGTCTTGCGCTGCTCCGGCGTCATCTTGCCGAGCGTGGACAAGAGCGCGGAGATCGAGCCTTTCTTGCCGAGCGCGGCGACGCGCACGGCTTCAAGAGCGGCTTCGTCGGAAGCGGCTGCGATCTGGTTCAGGATTTCGGATTCGAGTGCGGCGAGATCGGACATGCGTAGCCCCAGCAGAACGGTTCATTTGAAACCGCCCGGCGGGGTACAATCGGCCCAGCCGAACGAAGCGGGACGCCTCAGGGCATCCCGGTCATCCCGGCCTCGTGCAAGAGGGGCAAGCCTTCAGGCTGACCTTGGCCGCGCACGGCCGAGGCTGCCTTAAGCCGCGAGAGCGGCCTTGGCCTTTTCGGCAATCGCCTGGAACGCCGCCGGCTCGTGGATGGCGAGATCCGACAGCACCTTGCGATCGACAACGACGCCCGACTTGGCGAGGCCGTTGATAAATCGGCTGTAGGTCAGGCCGAACGGACGAACCGCCGCGTTGATGCGCTGGATCCAGAGCGCGCGGAAATTGCGCTTCTTCAGCTTGCGGCCGACGAAGGCGTACTGGCCGGCCTTGTCGACGGCGGCCTTTGCGGCGCGGATGGTGTTCTTGCGGCGGCCACGAAAACCTTCGGCGGCCTTGTAGACTTTCTTGTGCTTGGCGTGAGCCGTCACACCGCGTTTGACGCGTGCCATGACTGATCTCCTAAATCTGAAAATGTGAGTGGTGACAGACCGCCGCGCGGACGCGGCGCAAGTGGATCAGGCGTTCGGCAGGAAGTACTGCTTGATGTTGTCGCCGTCGGTCTTGAACAGGGTGCGCGTGCCGCGCAACTGGCGGATCTGTTTCTTGGTCCGCTTGATCATGCCGTGGCGCTTGCCCGCATGGGCGGACACCACCTTGCCTGTTCCGGTCACTTTGAAGCGCTTTTTGGCGCCCGACTTGGTCTTCAGCTTGGGCATTTGGCTCTCCTTAAAAGCCGCTTCCCGCGCGCCGAAACGGCTCGCCGGGGCGGCTAAATGCTCGCTAGAGCGTTGAATTGCTTGGGGTATTTGCCCGTATGGCAAAGCCAGCAAAAAACATCGCCACGGCAGCCCTTGATCAGCCGGGCGATGAGATGGGGCTTATGGCAGAGGAAGGCCCGGTTTGCAACGTTAAACGGCGTCTGCCGCCATCCTGCCATGAGGCCCGCGCATGTTATGCCGCATTGGAGAATCGCCCCGAAACCCCATATTTCGGTGACACCGAGACGGAAGGATTTGAAATGCCGAAGACAAAGAGCCGTGCCAGGGCCAGGGCTGCCGCAATTCAAGCCGATACCACCCGTCTGGCCGTATGGCTCGGCGCTGGCGCGCTGGTGATCGGGGCGCTGATCGCGCGGGGCTTCTGAGCGAGCCGTTTTGAGTTTCCGAGACTGAAAAAGGCGCCCCGATGGGCGCCTTTTTGTGTCTCGTCGGCTTGAAGTCCGGTGCTCAGCGTGGCGCGAGCACCATCACGACCTGACGGCCCTCGAACTTCGCGTCCTGCTCCACCTTGGCGATATCGGCGACGGCGGCCTTCACCTTGTCGAGCAGCTTGGTGCCGATCTCCTGGTGAGCCATTTCACGGCCGCGATAACGCAGCGTGATCTTGACCTTGTCGCCTTCCTCGAAGAAGCGAAGCATCGCGCGCATTTTCACGTCGTAATCGTGGTCGTCGATCATCGGGCGGAGCTTGATCTCCTTGATCTCGACGATCTTCTGCTTCTTGCGCGCTTCGGCCGCTTTCTTCTGGGCCTGAAACTTGTACTTCCCGTAGTCCATAATCTTGCAGACCGGCGGGCTGTTGTTCGGCGAAATCTCCACGAGATCCATGCCGGCTTCCATCGCCATCTTCACGGCGGCCGAAGTTTCGGTGACGCCGACATTGACGCCGTGCTGGTCGATCAACTGGACTTCGAGATTGCGGATCTCATCATTGGTGCGGGGCCCGTCTTTGGCGACTGTGGGCGGGGCTCTGTTGGGACGGCGAATGGGAAGGTCTCCACGATTGTTGAAAGAAGCGGTGATTTTGAAGGAATTCCCGGGCGTGGGCAAGGCGACGAAGGGCGGCTCGGGCGAAAAACCCGGAGAGCCGCATTCCAGTCACGGTGCGCGCGCCTGTGTCAGTTCCATGTAGAGGCGAAGGGTCTGTTCGGCAACTGCCGCAGGCTCCTGCAAGTCGGAAACCCATGCCCGGCCGCGCGCGCCCATGGCCTGCCGTTCCGGCTCCGACAGGTTCAGAAGGCGCGTTAACGCTGTTGCCATGGCCTCGATGTCGCCGGAGGGGAAGCGCAGGCCTGTCATGCGGTCCTCGCCGACGGCCGGCGGCGACAGCATCAGACTGGAACCGGCGGCGAGATCGGAGGCGGCGACCGGGACGCCCATCGCCTGCGCCGCGAGGATGGTGCGCAACGCGCCTTCCGGCTGGGTCGAGGCGAATACCGCCGCCGCGGAGACCGCAAGCGCCGCCGGAAGATCGTCGCTGAGCCCGGCGAAGCGCACCACGTCGGTGGTCCCGGTCGAGAGCACAAGATCCCACAATTGCCCGGTGAAATGGGTGCGGCCCTGATCCTCGCCGGTGAAGGCGATCAGGAAATTCTTCATCCCGGCGGCCTTCATCCATGCGGCGGCCTGCACGATGTGGTGATGGCCCTTGCGGCGGACCATGCGCCCCGGCGCGAGAATAATGCGGGTGTCCGGCCCGGCGCCGAAGGCGTGGCGGATGCGGGCGATGCGCTCCGCCGTGACGCGGTCGGGGTCGAAGGTGGTCGCATCGAAGCCGAGCGGCAGCGTGGCGACCCGGCCGCGCGCGGCCGGGTAACGGTCGCGGATGAGGTCGGCGAGATCGTCGCTCGCGGCGATGATGCGGTCGCCGCGCACCATGACGCTGTTGTAGAATCGCTTGAGCCGGTTCTGCTCGCGGAAGCCCTTGAACCATGTGGTGACGAACGGACGCCGCTGCGCGCGCGCGGCGAGATAGGCGCTCCATCCCGGGGCGCGGCCAAGTGCATGAACCACGTCGCATTGCCGGTTCGCGATCAGCAAGGACAATCGCCGCATGCAGCGCAGCATGCGATATGGGTTGCGGCTCGCGACATCCATCTCGATGAACTCGCCGCCCGCGGCAACGATCTCGGGGACGAGGCGGCCGCCTTGCGACACCACGATCGGATGATGGCCGTGGCTGGCGAGATATTGCGTGAGTGTCAGCGCGTTGAGATCGGACGCGCCGGATTCCAGCGTCGGTACGGCGATCAGGACGGTGAGCGTGCGAGGAGGCGTATTGTCTCCGGGATGCAGAACCGTTTCGTTCCGATCCACCGCCTCGTCAGGTGAACTGGACAAAAACTGGTGTCTGGCCGTGGAAGGGTCCGGCATCGGAGGCGTGTCTCGTTCAGGCCAATGCGATCGGCGCGGGACGGGCGCACAGCGCGGCCAGCGGTGGATTGCAGCAATGTGAAGGGGATATGACCGGGGCGTTGACGAACATGATCGCACCATCAATAACACGGTCGATCATGATGGCACGATAGAAACCAACCGCAAAATTTTCATGACGGCCTCCAGATGACACTTTCTGTCGATTCTCCGCCTGATTTTATCGATGTCAGAACGCCGCATGGCGAACGCCGGATCGCGGTGCGTCGCCGCGAGGGGCGCGGGCCCGGCCTCGTCTGGCTCGGCGGATTCAAGTCGGACATGCTGGGGACCAAGGCGCGCGAACTGGACGCCTATGCGCAGGCTCGTGGCCGCTCCTGTCTGCGTTTCGATTATTCCGGCCACGGCGAATCCAGCGGCGACTTCAAGGACGGCACCATCGGCGCGTGGCTGGAAGAGAGCCTTGCCGTGATCGGGGCCTGCTGCGAGGGCGAGCAAATCCTGATCGGCTCCTCGATGGGTGGATGGATGGCGCTTTTGGCCGCGCGCGCGATGACGGCGCAAAAAGCCAAATCACGCGCGAAGCTCAAGGGCCTCGTGCTGATCGCGCCCGCGCCGGACTTCACCGAAGACCTGATGTGGGAGCGGTTCACGCCGCAGATGCGCGAGGAGATCGAGCGCAACGGCGTGTGGTATCGCCCCTCCGATTACGGTGATCCCTATCCGATCACGAAACGATTGATCGAGGAGGGGCGCGATCATCTCCTGCTCGGCAGCCTGCTCGAACTCGGTTGCCCGATCCGCATCCTGCAAGGCGTGCAGGACGAGGATGTGCCATGGCAGCACGCTTTCAAGCTCACCCACATTCTGCCGAGCGACGATGTGGTGCTGACGCTGGTGCAGGACGGCGATCACCGCCTGTCGCGGCCGCAGGACATCGCGCGCATTCTCGCGGCGGTGACGGAATTGGCGGAGGGGTAAGGTTCGCGTCATTCCGGGGCGCGAGCGTCTGCGAGCCGATCCGGAATGACGAAGGACGTCAAAAATCCAGATCGATGTAGTGCGCGGGCGCGGGCAGGCCCGCGAGCCATTCGTTCAGGAGCGGACGGAACGAGGGCCGCGACTTGATCCGCACATACCACGCCTTCGCGGCATCGTCCTCGGTCCACGGAACGTCGCCGAGATAATCGATCGCCGACAGATGCGCGGCGGCGGCGAGGTCGGCATAGGTCGGCCGGTCGCCAGCGAGAAAATTCCGCGTCCGCGCCAGCCAGCCGATATAGGCCAGATGATAGCGCAGGTTGGAGCGTGCCGCGCGCATCACCTCGGTCGAGGGTGCGCCGCCGCCCTGTTCGGCGGTCATGAAGCGCTTGTAGACGCGCTCGGTGACGAGCGGGCCGGATACCTCATCATAGAATTTGTCGTTGAACCACGACATCAGCCTCCGGACTTCGACGCGGCCGGCTGAGGTGGCCGGCATCAGGCGGCGCTCGCCGAGCCGTTCGCCATGCGTCTCGTCCAGATATTCGGCGATGATCGCGGCGCCCGGAATTGGCGGTTGGCCGTCGAGCATCATCACCGGCGTGGTGCCCGCGGGATTCATCGCCAGAAACGCCTCGTCGCGATCCCATATCCGCTCTTCGACGAGTTCGGATTCCAGCCCGTATTCGCCGAGCGCGAGACGGATGAAACGTGAATGGGGGCAGAAGGCGTGATGGAAAAGGGTAATCATAGGCACCGTGTTAGCCGGAAGATTCTTAAAGAGAGCCTTAAAAAAGGCTTTCTGCTCTCGCTTGGTGGCGGCCCGCGAGCAAGGTATCGAACCTAACCGAGCGTGAGCCGGGGGCAAGGCATCTTTGCGTGTTTTCCGCATTGCGGGGGGTCGGCGAATAAGTCACAAACGCGCGGGCCCTCCCGGCACGATGGATTTTCCCAATGTTGGCTGATCTTCTGAAGGCGCTGTTCCTCGGCATCGTGGAGGGCGTCACCGAGTTCCTGCCGGTCTCATCCACCGGTCACCTGCTGCTGGCGGAGCGCATCTTCAATCTCGACCAGGAAAATTTCTGGAAGACGTTCGCGGTGCTGATTCAGCTCGGCGCGATTCTGGCCATTCTGGTGATCTACTTCCAGCGGCTGTGGCATGTCGCGACCCACATGTTCACCGATCCCGCCGCGCGGCGGTTCGTGATCGGCGTGCTGGTCGCGTTTTTGCCTGCCGTGGTGCTCGGCCTGATCTTCGGCCATTTCATCAAGGCGGTGCTGTTCAACCCGTGGGTGGTGTGCTTCTCGCTGATCGCGGGCGGCGCGGTGCTGCTGTGGGTCGATCAGCAGGACGTCAATCCGCGCCATCACAACGCCATGACGTTCCCGCTGCCGATGTATCTCGGCATCGGTATCGCGCAATGTGCGGCGATGGTTCCGGGCGTGTCGCGCTCCGGCGCCTCGATCGTGGCGGCGATGCTGTTCGGCGCCGACAAGCGCTCGGCGGCGGAGTTCTCGTTTTTTCTCGCGATCCCGACCATGATCGGCGCGTTCGTCTACGATGTCTACAAGGATCGCGCCGACATGACGATGGATCACGCGCTGATCATCGTGGTCGGTTTCGTGGTGTCGTTCATCACCGCGATCATCGTGGTGAAGACGTTCCTCGATTTCGTCACGCGCAACGGCTTCACGTTCTTCGCCTGGTGGCGCGTGATCGTCGGCACGCTCGGCCTGATCGCGCTGGCGTTGGGCGCGTGAGACTTCAGGCGTTCTTGTGGGCGAACTGGCCGGTTTTGCGGTAGCGCCACAGGTAAGACGGCAGCACCGCCGTCATCGAGTCAGGCGCGATGCCGAGCCCTTCCAGCGTCAGGCCAGAGGCCTTCGCCGCATCCGACACCACATTGTCGAACTTGAGCAGTTCGACCTGATCGGGCGTCAGCTTGAGATCGCCCGGCGCGAATTGCAGGAACGCGGCCTTGAACTTCGCGAGCCCGAACGGCAGCGGCATCAGCGCCGGATGACGGTCGGCGACTTGCAGGATGTACTCGATCGCCTGACGCATCGTCACCACTTCCGGCCCGCCAAGCTCGTACGCCGCGCCCGGCCGGGTTTTGCCATCGACGGCATCGGCGATCGCGGTGGCGACGTCGCCGACATAGACCGGTTGCAGCTTCGTCTCCGCGCCGATCAGCGGCAGCACCGGGAGCAACCGCGCCAGCGCGGCGAAGCGGTTGGCGAAATGATCCCCGGATCCGAACACGACGGAGGGACGGATGATGGTCGCGCCGGGGACGGCATCCAGCACCGCCTGTTCGCCGAACCCCTTCGAGACGGCGTAACGCGAGGTGGAATTGACGTCGGCGCCGATCGCCGAGACATGCACCATCCGGGCGCCGATTTTCGCGGCGGCTTCCGCGATGGCGTGCGCGCCGTGGGCATGCACCGCGTTGAAGCGCTGGGCGCCGCTTTCCGAGAGAATGCCGACCAGATTGACCACGACATGTGCGCCGCGCATCGCCGCCTCGATCGAGGCCGGGTAGCGGATATTGGCCTGCACAGGGTTGATCTGGCCGACCTTGCCGAGCGGCTGGAGGTGACCGGCGAGTTCAGGCCGGCGCACGCCGACGCGCAGCCGGTAATCCCGCTGCGCCAGCGCCCGGACCACATGACGGCCGAGGAAGCCCGATCCGCCGAAGACGGTGACGAGGGTATCGATGGGGGCTGTCATGGTCGAATTCCTGCCTCGATAAGGGTAAGCCGCGCGGGTATTTGCGGATTTTGCGATACGCCATCGGTCATTGGCTGTACAGGGGCCATGGTGCCACCCGCCCGGGGAAATTTCCCCGGAATTTGACAAGCGTGCGGCCGATCCTTACTAACCGCCTCACGCCCAGGTGGTGGAATTGGTAGACACGCAGGTTTCAGGTACCTGTGCTGCAAGGCGTGAAGGTTCGAGTCCTTTCCTGGGCACCATTAGCTTGCTAAGCGCTTGAAACGCAGAGCATATCCGCAAAATCAGACACTTAGGGCTTCCGGCTTGGTACAATAGGCTGGTACAAATGCCCTTATCAATGTCTCGTCCGTGGCAACATCCAAATAGTGGTGTGTATTGGTTTCGCAGGGGCGTCCCTGCGGATTTGCGTGCGCTTGTCGGCAAACTAGAAGAGAAGCAGAGCCTCAAAACGAAAGACCCCGCAGTGGCGCGTCAACGCCACGCAAAGGTACTAGCGGAAGTCGAAGAGCGTTGGGCAAATTTACGCGCAGGCTCTTCCAAGCTAACCGAGCGGGAAGCGCACGAACTCGCAGTTACGTGGCACGACCGCTGGCTCGAACTATACAAGGACAGTCCGTCGTCACAGACATCGTGGCGTGTTGACCTTGCCGATCGATTGTTTATGCCGCCGCCCAGGACAAACAAACTCGACATCGACATTTTTGCGCCACTGCATCCTGATGTTCGAGCCATCATGGATATGGAGGCGGCCTGCCGCGACTGCGCGAAGGAAACATTGCAATGGCGCGGCCTCGCTGAGAGTCCGGAAAACATAAGGTTGGTCGCTCGAGCGATCGGTCATGCAGTTCAGCGAGCCAGCATTACACTTGCTCGATATGCGAAAGGTGATTTCGGGGCAGGATTGAGCAGTGATATTGTGCCGAGGCCTATCTTAGGAGCTAAGGTCGGCGTCAAATTCGATGAATTGCTTCGCGGCTGGTCTAACGAGCGTTTGCCAGCGAAGAAGACACTCTATGAATGGACGCGGGTTCTGCGAGCATTCGAAAAGTTTCTGGGTCACGACGACGCCGGTCGCGTTACAGCCGACGATGTTGTTCGTTGGAAAGAGGCGATGATCTCAGGCGGTCTTCGAACGCGTACGGTGCAGAACGCAAAGCTTGCGCCGGTCAGAGCCATTTTCCAGTGGGGCTACGAGAACCGGAAGCTCGCGCATAACCCGGCGGAAAAGGTTTCTGTCGAAATCAAAGTGATTGCCACCGAACGTAAGCGTAGCTTCACTGATGAAGAGGCGCGGCTCATTCTTTCAAATGCTCTCAGCGAGAAGGATTCTGTTCGGCGATGGGTACCCTGGCTGGGCGCATACTCTGGCGCTCGTGTCTCTGAGCTTTGTCAGTTACGAACAAGTGACATCATCCGAATCGATGGTGTTTGGTGCATGAAATTCGATCCTGAGGCTGGTCCTCTAAAAAATTCAAACTCCGAACGTGCAGTGCCGCTGCATCCAGCTCTGATTGAGAGCGGTTTCCTAAAGTTTGTTGAGGAGGCTAAACCCGGCCCGATCTTTCCCCATCTAAAGCCCGACAAGTTTGGAAAGCGAGGCGGTAATGGCACCAAAGTCATTGGCCGCTGGGTGAGGGCACTTGGCATCACTGATACTCGCCTTTCCCCAAGTCACTCGTGGCGTCACAGGATTAAGACGCTCGGTCGCAAACATGGATTGGCAAAAGACATCCTGGAGGCCATTACGGGTCACGGACAAAAGAGTGTTGCCGACAACTACGGCGAATACCCGATCGAAGCTCTCTACCGCGAACTCTGTAAAATTCCGGAGATTGATTTGAAATCATCTGTCGTGGCCAAATAAATGACGTGTGCTTTCGGGCTAGATCGGACGTGACCATCACTTAGCTGGTAAGATTTGGCTGCAAGGCTATCCAATATGCCCAAACTGATAAGCTTTCATGCGAAAGATTATCAGTTTTTACATGGGGATTGATTGGCGAGGAAAGAGCCTCAGCAAGTTCGTGACGATCAGCGTTTGAAGCGCTTACATAATAGCCAGCGAGGTGTGCCTGCGATCGTGGCCTGCTTGTTACCGGGGGCATTCGCTCACTAGCTTTGCGGTTGCGCGCTAGCTTGCATATCTTCCAGATAGTCGAGGAATTGCTTTAGGTCATCTTCCGGTTTCAGATGCAACTCTACCGCCCATTGCTTCGCGACTAACGCAGGATCGCCAAGCGCGGCTATGTCCGGCTGTCCATTAATGACGGGGAGTGACTTGAGCTTCTCGGCCAAGCTCTGGGCGGCCCCCTCGCGCGTGTCTCCAAAGATCGTATCCTTGAAGCCGTGCGAGAGGGCGCATCCCCTGAAGTTGCCGGCAACATCGCAGGGCTTAAGAAGCAGGCAACAGCGGAAGCCGCCGTCCAGCGGCTCAAGGGCAAAGGCTGGCTGCCAATGTCCTGCGGGCGCCCGCGATACCTGACGAGGGTGGGACGCAACAGGAAGCGGCTTAAAATCGGAGCGGCGACGGGGCACCGCTCCGTCGCCGCTCCTTATTTCTGATAGTAAAGGCGGCGCAAAAAAGTGCGACCCGTCACCAGCACCAAATGAAGGCGGAAAGTGCTGTGATCCTCATCCGAAAGGCCTGGGTGCGAGCCATCCGTGTGCAGCATCTTGAACAGGCCGTTGATGTAACCCCTTCCGTCCGCGTTTATTTCGTTGCGGTCCTCGGCCAGAAAGCCGATCTGCCGAAGTAACTGGCGGCGGTTCTCCGAGGTCAGCGCTACAGTTTTTTGCGGCCCTTCGATGTGCCGCGCGATATCGTCGAGCAGGCCTTCGAGAAAGGTACGGAACTGTGCGTTCGCCGCCGCCCAATCGCCCCGCGCATGGGCTTCGATCCCCTGATCGAGATGGCCAAGCGGCTTAACGAAACCGAAATGCCTCAAAAGCGTATGCAGCTCGTCATCCACCGCTGGCAGGCCGAGTTCGTCGGGGAGAGCGGCACGCAAGTGGGGATGATTATCTTCGTCAAACGAAACCACATAGCCATCTCTAGCCAATCCCCGAGCAAGTGCGATCTCGGATTCTTGCGCTAGCTCCCGTCGTATTTGTTTGACGGCCTCCCGGACAACAGCCTCCGCCAGAGACATGCTGCCCTCCAGTGTATCGATCGTATCGTGAGACCGCTGCAATACTTCCCGCCCGAGAAGGTTTGCCTTCTTGGCCACGGCCAATCCCATGTCGAAGGGGATTTCATTTTCGAGGCCTAGCCGGAGGGCGAGGTCATTGAAATGCGCTTGTCCCGACTTCCCGAGAAGCGCGACCGCGGCGACGATGGTTGGACGTGTGAAAGGAACAGTGCTCATCGCGGGCTATAGCTTCTTGAGATGATCCGCGAGTGCGTCGAGCGATATCATTGCTGTGGCGAAGTCCGGTTTGTCGCCATAGACCATGTCGCGCTGGAAGGTGGCGTAGCCGTCGATAAAAACCTTATCTTTCGGGATGCCTTCGATGGCGCGGAGCGTCTCGGCCAACGGGTCTTTCCGATAGGCCGGAAAACTCTTGCCGCGCGTTGCGGCGTCGTCCTTCATCACCTCGCGTGCGAGCGTGGCGACTTCCTTGGCGTCATAGGCCTCGCGCGTCATGTGCAAATCATAGATGTGCCGCACCAAGGTCGGATCGCGATCCTTGCGCAATCCAGCAAGCTCCGAGCCCGCACGCCATGTGAGGCCCGTGAGCTTTTCCGCAGCCGTCTCCAGTACGGACGAGCACGGAATCGAGGCGACCTCGGGGTCAAGCCCCTTCGCCTCGGCATAGAAAGACGCAATCGGCTTATCGATCGCAGGCCGGCGCAGGGGCCAGACGGAAAACTCGATCTGCACGCCGGGGCGCAACCCAGCGCCTTGCGCTACCGCTTCATAGGGCAACATATATTTCGTGTATTCGCCGCCATACATCACGCGGCGATGGGCTTCGTTAGCGGGATCGAACACGAAGCCCACCCCAAGCAGGGCATTGGTGATGCTTTGCCGGAACTTGCGAAGTGTGTTGGATGAGGGCTTATTGTCGCTGACAATCTTGAGATCGATGTCTTCCGACATGCGGTTAGTCAGTTTGTACGCTCGGCTCAAGGCCGTGCCGCCGCCGAACACAAGGCGAAGATCGCCCGTGTCGACAGCGGCAATGGCGGCTAGCGCCCGCGCCACGTGCCAGTCCTTCTCAACAAGGCCTGCGCTCGGCAAGCCAAAGTGATCCTGCACGTCGACGAAGTCGTCGAGCGACGGTTTACCGTTCAAGAACCAACTCCGCGTTGCGGTAACTTAAATGCCGGGAGAAACGGCCTTTGACGCGCACGACCGGGTTGACCGGGACTTGCGTGGAACGGCCTTCATTGTAGGCGCTCTGCGCCTCCGTTGGCTCCCACTCCACGCCGAGTTTATCAAGCGCCTGCTGGGCGACACCCAAGAAACCCTCACGGCTGCTCAAGACGGTCTTGCCACTCAAGCTGGACGGGCGCGCGCGGCCATAGATGCCGTAGCCGAGCCGCACGAGGCGGCCTTCGTGCACCATCTCGCGCAACGCGCGCAGCACTTGGCTCTCCCCGCCAAGCTTCTTGAACTCGCGGGTCAAAAACACTTCATCATTCACCTTGCGGGCGATGTGGTGTTCGATCTTGCCGCGCAGTGTTTTCTTCGGTGCAGACTTTCTTGCCGTATGGGCGGCCATAGCTGCCTCCTTTGCAAAAACCTGACATTCAATATAACAAAAACCTGACAACAATCAATGGAAATGTCAATATTATCAATAGTATATTTATTTCAATGAATTGGCCATCTATGTGAAGCCGTGGATCATTTAAAGAGCAAGCCCTTACCCTCTTCTCTTTTCTCCAAAACTGGCGGTCCGGCCGCGGTCCCGCGCGCCGGTCAGGGTCTATCAGACGAGTCGCGCAAGGCGTTCGCTTTCCCGGCGAATTTAGATTTGGTCAGAGCCGCGACATCAGTTGCTCCATTGCAGTGCGGTCGAGAACGATTTGGTTGGCCGAGATTTCGACCACAGCTGTGCCGGTTTCTTCGCCTTGATGAACTGTGCGTAGCAACCAGCGGATAATAAGTCGGCCGTTGGTGAGCGGGTCCAGCCGATTGCAGGTTAGGATGGTGTCGGTGTTGACGGCTTCCCAGCTCACCGTGCCGTTGGCTCGCGTGCAGACGTCCGCCAGATGCTGGACATCGTAGCCCATGCCGCCAAAGCCCGAGGGATAAGACAGCACGATCGGGCTCTTGAGGAAGGATTCGGAAGGTGTTTGAGCCAGAGCCGATGAGCTAATGGCAACCGCAGCCGCGCATCCAATCAGGAAATGTCTGAGGATCATTGATCGTCATCCTGGCTCATGAACTTTTTCAGCTCTGGCATCACGGCGAGGGTGCGGAAGGCGGTGCGATAGATAGCGCCTACGTCCTCGACCGGTCGTCCGTTCACGCTGATCCCGCCCAACAGAAACCTGGAATAGTTGTTGGGGAAGGCGTGGGTCGGTACGAACCGGTAGCTCAACACGTCGACTTGGCCATCCCGATCAGGAGCCATCTTGCAGCGCAGGACCGCTTCGCGATCGCTGACGTGATACCATTTAGATTGACCGCGACCGTAGACGCACAGCACAGCCAAGATCCGGACCTCGATGCCGACCTTGTCTTCTTTCCGCGTTTCGGGATTGAAGGCGTAAAGTTCGGCCTGAGCGATGTCATTGAGGTCGAGATCGCCGGATTTAAGGCGCTGCGCGTAGTCGGGAAGTGGCAGGACGGCTTTAACCGCGTTGGCATCTTGCATCCCGCCGGCCACGGGTGGTCGGGCCGGTAACGTAGAACGCGAGCCGACCTGGACATAGTAGCCAACCTGAATGGCAGCCGGAACGTTCATTGCAGGTGCGGCTTGGACAGTTTGATGGCATCCCATGAGTAACAAAACGATCGGCAGCAACCCTCGAATAACGAGCATCATTTCATAGGTCCTTTTGTGCAATCGGAGAGGAGTACAGATCGGACCTCATCGCGATGATCGAGAGATTGTCGGCACCGCCTGCTTTCATCGCAGCTCGTGCTAGCTTGCGAACAACTTCAGTAACGCCACCGGCGGCGTCGGTCAGAAGATGAGAGATGGCTTCGTCGTCGACCATGTCGGCCAAGCCGTCGCTGCAGAGCAGCAGGGTCTCACCGACTGCTAACGGCGGATGAACCGCGATGTGCGGGCTCAGCGGTAACTGGAACGGAACGCCACCCAGGCATTGGGTGATGGCATGCGATTGCCGATGCCCAGATGCATCCTTCGCGGTGTTTGCAACATCATCCAGGCTGAGTTGACAGAGCGCACCTTCACGGCCCCGATAGCAGCGACTGTCGCCAACATTGAAGACAAGCAGTGATCCGGCGAAGAGCACGGCCCCCACCAAGGTGGTTCCCATCTCCTCACTCTCAGGGCGCTCTGCCATCACGGTATAGAGCCGTGCGTTGGCTGCATCGACTGCGGCAGCGGCACCCTCAGGTTCGAGTAGTTCATCAGCGTTCGCAATCAGATGATCGAGCACGGTCCTGCTGGCCAGCGCCCCATGGGTGTGGCCACCCATCCCGTCCGCGACCATCAGAAGGCAATTGCCTCCATCGACATGACGATGATGAACATGGTCCATATCGCCGGTCAGGAGCTGACCGGCGATGGCCATCGCATCCTCATTGGAGGATCGAACAAGACCGCGATGAGTGAAGGCCGCAACAGACCAGGACATTGGGACGCTGCTACCGGTCGGTCCCGATCAGGATGGTACCGATCACGAAAAGGGCGATCCATACAAAGCCATAGTACGGCGTCTGCTTCAGCCGCTTGGCCCGCAGAAACAAATACGCGGGCGCAAGCAGGATGCCGGACACGGTTAGCCAATTGTTGGCATACCCGGCCCGTTTTAGCTGCCGTTCATCCAGTAAACAGAGCACGGCATTGATGACTGCCGGGACGAGGAATGTCGCCAGTTTAATGAAGGTGTGGTCTTCATAAGGGAATTGGACGAGTTGAAGGTCGCGATAGGCGGCCAGAAACGTGTATGGGATCGGTGCCAGCGCGATCGTCCAGACCAAGCCGTTGTTGATCTCGGACGATGCCACCGGCGGGGGAGCGTCTTGAAGATGAATGGCGAGATCGGTGGCCCTCAAAAGACTCCACTCCGACATCCCTCTTCGCCAAACCGGCGTATCGCCATTGATCTTTTCGGCCCCTAGCAACTCGACTAGGGCCGACGCTGAAACCGGGCCCTTCCGCTGGCCGTTCTCCGTGAAAAACCATTCTCCGACAGCCGTTCCGGCCCCCTGCATCGTATCGCTCACTTTAACCCCCAAATTTTCTAATGGATCGACGCGGATGTCCGCGACGGGAATTCACTGGAGCGGGGCCGATATTGCGGCCTCGGACCAGAAATCAAGAAATAGGGACATTATAGTGCGTGTTTTTATGGACCGCCAAGCCGTTTGTTGGGTCCATGAAGGCAACGGCTCTCGTGGCTTGGAATCTCAGACGTCTCCGCGTGAAATGTGCCATCTCTCAAGAGGCATTGGCGGTAGACGCCGGCGTGGACCGCTCTTACGTCGGGCGGATTGAGCGCGGCGTAGAAAATCCCACGGTTGAGACATTGGATCGACTAGCTGGCGCGCTGGACGTTGCCGTCTCCGAGATGCTTACCGTGCCTAAGCAAGGAGAAAAGCCGCCGTCCACTCTTCGGAAAGGCCGGAAAAAGAAGTGATTATTCCACTTCGAGGTTAGGCTGAGCATTCTCACTCTTTGTCGGCGACACGTGCCGAGCTCCGCAATGCGGACAGTCGTCGTCACAGGTCGCCGACCAGGTATCCTGCCAGTCGTAGTCGCACCGGTAGCAGGTGTAGAAATTCCGAAACAACGGCATTGGTCACTCCCGAATCAGAGAAAATGGCGGCAGCCTTGGAAGGCCACCGCCGATTTGTCTTTAGGCGCTGATCCGACCCTTAAGCCTTGCCTCTTCAGCGTAAGCGGAAAGCGGTTTGTCGGCGATGAAGTGCAGATCACGTTCGATCGGTAGCCCGAGCAACCCGCGAAGAGCGGTGAGCTCGGCCAGAGAAACGTAACCGATCTCTGGCGAGCCAAGACCAAGGTCGCACAACCCGAATAAACGATCGGGATCGTCAGGGTCGGACTCGGTGAGAAGCCAAGTCGCCTTGCCATCCGGCGTAAAGAGTTTCAGAACCGGCTCGTGGTCTTTTTCGTCGGCCAGCGCGTTCACCAGAAGGCGAACGCGATCTTCCACTGAAAGAAGGTCCCTCTCAGCCATGGGCAGCCTCCATCGGCTCCGAATTCTGGGCCGTGGGAGTCCGGCGCGTCGAGCGCTTGCCCCGAGGAGAAGCCTTTTGCCTTCCGCTTTCGGCCGGAATGTTTTCACTGGCTGAGATCGAATTTGAAGAGTCATCCGCTCTGGGAGCGATGACAGCCATCGCGGCATCGTAAACTCGCCGGAAGTCGCAGTAACGCGTCCAGAGCTTGTCAGCGATCTCTTGATCGCCGGCAACATCGATGGCGTCGATGAAAGCTTCCAACGTAAAATGCTGGAAACGAACCCGGGTTGAGTCACTGTCGTCGACGGGCAGCAGTTCCTTTTCGTAGACGCGGAACGCCGCCTGTGCACGACGATTCAAGCGCGGCCCGATCGCGATGAACATGGCGCGAGGTGTGATACGGTGGTCGACCGCAAGTTGAGCGAGCATGTGCTCGCGCATCAACTGTTCGATCGGCGGTGTACGAAGCATCGCGCTGTCGGGATTTTTATAGAGCGCGACTTCTTGCAGAGCTTCGTCGTAGCGATCTCGCCAACGAGCGCATGGCCCAGCCATATCCTCGCTATACTTGACCTCGCAGTACACGATCCCGAGCTCGCCTTCGGGCGTTACGACGTAAATGGCAACGTCGAACGCGGAGCGGTCGGCTAGAAAGCGCTCGTCACGGCGGCCAGGAGAATGTTCGAAGGCGATCCCCTCGACCGAATGAACGAAGTCGGGCAGCAACTGGCGGAACACGGACGTCGCAAGCTTCGTGTCGAGTGCGAGTGGGCCGAACGCGTTGAATACCAGCGGCATCGAACTCAGGGTGTTGGTGATCAGGCGGTCTTCGTCGATCGCGGCATCTTCCTCACGAAGCAGAAGCTCACGAAGCGCGAGCAGATGAACCTGAGGTGAGATGAAGTTAAGGCCATCCTCGGCGGCATCGGCGCGCAGATAAGAGCCGAGGTGGGCGCCACGTTCTTCTTCTGCCGCGTTAGGAATGCTTTGATCGCGCATCCAGAGGATCTGGAGAAGGCGCGCTGCCCGACGGAAGCGCGAATCGATCATGCAATGCGAGTCGTAGTGTTTGGCCACGGTGTCGCTGACGAAGGGCGTGCGAAGAAGAGGCGGTGGCGCCCCTTTGCGAGATGATCGTTCAGAGGATGAAGTCTTGGTCGACATTTTGGTCTCCGGGTTATTGACGCCGGAGATTCAGCGAAGACCGATCGAAATAGACAGTGTGCGTTAACGAGTATCCTGCAGCCGAATAAGTTGCTCGATAGGCTCCATCGCCTTTGGGCCGAGGTATTGCCAAAGCCACCCTAAACGGATCCGGTCGATGTAGGCGCCAGGTTCTGGCTTCGCAGTTAATGTCAGATTATTTATATTAGATATTGACTTTGTCAGATTTATATATTTATCTCCAGACATTGGAGGGGCGTCATGACCGATGGACCGTTCAGAAACGCGAAGCTACCTAGCTGCTGGAAGCGCTATGGCCAGCAACTGGTTAGCGACGCTGCGAGCCAGGAAGAGCGCGTAGCGCAAGCATGCCTTAGCATGATTGGCGATGCGGAGATGGAGACGTTCAATCCTCTTCTGAGAGAGCTCAAGGCGCACCTTGAGCGTCGCCAAATGGATCTTGATCCCATCCCGGCGCTCGAAACGATTTTTGAAAATCATTCGACGGCGACTTTAGCTGACGCTTTGCAACGGCATTTGATTGCCAACTTCGGAGATCAAGTCTCTCCTGAGAACGCGCTCGATAAAGCGCTCGAGAGCACGGCAAGAGAGTGGATCGGCACCACTAAGAACCGAATCGATGAGGAATGCATACGCGCTCGCGAACTCGGCGATATGAGCCGCGAAGATTACCAGACGGGAATCGACCGCAATCGAGAGACGTTCAGTGCCATCAAGTCCAGCGATCTGTGCGACGCTTTGGTCACCGGTAATAAGCGAGCTTTTAAGCAAGCTGTTCAGAAAAAAGACGGCGTGGATGAAGGGCCTGAATAGTGAGCGCTAACCCGAAAAAACCATCAATGTCCAACAAAAATCTACACGTCATCGAAAAGGGGCAGAAGTCGGCTCGTATCTCTTCGAAGTATTCCGCGACCGCGGAGATCGGGGAGCATATTTACTTCGACCCGGCGGTTCTAGATACCTTTGACGTGAAGGGATGTGAGTCGCTGCATTACGATATGCTGGTTCTGAGTGCCGCCGTTGAATTCGCTGACCGTCGCTGGAAGCGTCCGCTAGGTTGGCGCCGCAACTTGAATGTAACGCTGCCTGTTGTAGATCTTAAAACTTGGCAAAAGCCGGAGGTATTGAAGAGCCTTCATGGCGTCTTGAACTACCTGACCGGGGATACGTGGCGATTTACCTTTATAAAGGCGAAGAACCTATCGCCAATCGGCTCGCGGCAGATGCTGTTGGACTTCGGCAAGACTAAGACCTTCGCCATTGCCTACAGCGAGGGGCTGGACTCGCGGGCGGTGTCCGCTCTGAGTGGTAACGAGAGCGAAGCACTATGCATTCGAGTGGCTGGCAGTCACCAGAATCGAAGGAATGGCGACAGGTTCTTCACGCAAATTCCATTCAAAGTTAAGAGGTGCCCCAGTAACGAGAGTAGTTTTCGTTCGCGCGGATTTCAGTTTGCTGCACTGACGGCAATTGCTGCACAGCTCTCCAACGTGTCACGTATCATCGTTCCGGAAAGCGGTCAGGGTGCGCTCGGGCCAGTGCTCCTGCCGCTGCATAACATTTATGCCGACTATCGTAACCATCCGACTTTCTTCCGGAAGATGGAGCGCTTTATTAAGTCGCTGCAGGGCTATCAGCTTCGATTTGAACAACCGCGCCTGTGGTCGACGAAAGGTCAGACATTACGAGCATTTCTGGGTGTAGACGGGAAATCCAAAGCGCATTTAACGGATACTCGCTCCTGTTGGCAGAGCCGCCGGGTTGTCAATGTAGGCGATAGGAAGCACTGCGGTCTGTGCGCTGCCTGTTTGCTGAGACGCCTCAGCCTGCACGCCGCTGGCGTTGACGAGGTGCCAGGCGCGTATGTCGTATCCGACCTTACCGTCTCCACAGGGAGCGATGCCCTGTCGGTCATACCTCAAAAGGCTGATCGAGACATCATGGTGGAGTACGGGAGCGTTGGTGCTCGTCACCTGCAGCATCTCGCGGACATGAGCGATTGGCCCGATGACGATCTTCGCGCTCACGCCTCGCAAATCGCGCGGGCGATAGGTGAAAGCTACGAGGACACTCTGAAGAAACTAAGGACGATGTTGGTAACCCATGCTCAGGAATGGCAGACTTTTTTGTCTGCACAAGGAGAACAAGGCTTTTTGAAAAGCTGGATGGATGGAGGACGCTATGTCCAATCTAAATGAGCTCAGCTCACATGAAATAGGACGCCGCCTCCGAATAGCACGGGAAAATGCAGAGATTCGCCAGGATGACGCAGCTCAAGTCATTGGGATGTCGCGTCCCACGCTGGTGTCCATCGAGAAGGGCGTCCGTCGTGTGCGCATCCAGGAAATCCAGATGCTCGCGCGCCACTACGGCGTATCGGTGAATTCAATTCTCCGCCGGGAAGCAGTGCATACCGATCTTATGCCTCGCTTCCGTAAGTTGCGAGAAGCCGAGGGCGTTCATGCCGCCGAAGCCGTTCAATTATTCAACGATTTGATCAAAGCCGACGTTGAAATGGAGAACGTTCTTGGGGTTCAACGTCGGCGAAATTACCCTCCCGAACGTGGGATCAATGAGGGTGACGTTGTGGCTCTCGCCGAAAGGCACGCCAAGGAATTACGGGATTGGCTGGGTCTTGGATCAGGACCGATCCCAGACATTTTCTCGATCATTGAACTTGGTCTCGGCATCCGGCTGTACCAGCGGCGCCTTTCTTCGGGTTCAAAGGTCGCAGGTCTATTCACTTACGATGAAAGCGTGGGAGCGTGCATTCTGCTTAATGCCAATCACCCACTGCCGAGGCGTATCCAATCCGCGGCTCACGAAGTTGGGCATTTCTACGGCACTCGCCAGACTCCTGAAGTATTGGAAGTGGATGAGAAATTTCTGTCACGGGATGAGCGCTATGCCAACGCTTTCGGCCGGGCATTCTTAACGCCGGCTGAGAGCTTTTCGGAAAGCTTCCGCCAGCTAAAGGAAATCACCGGCAGAATCACCCGACGGCTTATCATTCTCCTAGCTCGGCAATATAATATTTCGCGCCAAGCATGCGGACTTCGGCTGGAGGAGTTAGGGCTCGCGAAAAAAGGCACGTGGGCATGGTTCGAGAACAACGGCGGGATTACCGAGGAGCATGTTCGGGAGGTTCTCGGTGAAATGCCCGATAATCTCGATCTGGGGAAGAATGATGCGAACCGAGCAATCTCTCATCGCTTAAGTTTGATGGCACATGCCGCCTGGAAGCGGGGGCTTATGTCAGAAGGACAACTGGCGGAATTGCTCAAGGTTGGCCGAGTAGAGCTTCGCGGCATCATCGATCAAATAGAGTTGGAAGAAAGGGAGATTGATGAGTTACTCAAGCTCCCTGATTGATGTTGCAGATTCACTGGTTCTCGACACGAGCGTTTTGATTAATCTTCACGCTTGTATGTATGGCGAACGGATTCTCTCGGCCCTCCCCAATCACATCGTCATTTCGGACGTCGTAGCCGGAGAACTAGAGCTCGAGGCGAGTCGCAGGGATGGAGAGTACAGTTTTCTAAATTCTCTCATCACGAATGGAATCGTAACGCTCGTCAGTTTGACGGAGACGGAGTTCGAGGTTTTCCAAACGCTAACGTCAACCACGCCGTCACTAGACGATGGCGAGGCAGCGACGATCGCTGTTGCCGCTTGCCGCAACTATCTTCCGGTCCTGGATGAGCGGAAAGGACGGTCACGGGTGCCAGCAAATTGCGATGGCAACTTGCCGTGCTGGTCACTAGACATTTTTCAACATCCGCAGGTCATAGAAATCCTCGGTGTGCCAGACTCGACCGAAGCTCTCTATCTCGCCCTTCGCAAGGGGCGTATGCGCGTTCATGAAGATCATTGCGACCACGTCGTTGGTCTTATTGGCGTGCAACGCGCACTCGAGTGCAATAGCCTGCCGGGATACAAGTTTCGACAACAGGAATGGCAGGCAGTCACACTTCTTGAGCGAAGTCTTACAACGACTTCAGAATAGCCGATTGGGCGGTCGTCGATGGAACGGGAGTAGTCCTCTATATTTCTACGATCACCGGAGACGTAGTCCCATTCCAGGCGAAGAGATAAGTCTTGGCTTTTCGAACATTTCCGACCAAAGCGGGCCGGAAGCATGCGAGGCAAGTCCCGCCAGTGTGCCGAACGCTTGGGTAGATAATGCCAAGGGCTTCATTTTTGAGGAGTGTCTCGGCAAGGTCTTGTGATGCGAGATAGCTGTCGGGATTGAGGCAGTCGACATATTTGGCGTCGCCACGAATGTCGTGAAAGTTGGAGCTGAAGTCCGCGAGGTAATCGTCGTAGGTGATCTCTTCGGTGAGCCAATCGACCTCCGCGAGCTCCACCGACTTATGAAATGCGACTTCGGCTTGGGAAGTCTCAAGGTCAAAGCCGGCATACCACGCGCCGCGGTCGGGGCTGTTGAATCGGCTTCCGCTCGGATGCGCATGGCAGAAAGCGGCATTCACAATCCGGAAGTAGGGAATGCCGAAGACGAGCTCGTCGATGCCTATTCCAGGAAGCCGGTTGTTCTCGGCAAGAAGCCGGTCGTTGGTCGCGTTGTCGAGCTCGAAGATGGCTTCCAAGTGATCATCGTCATCCGCGATTCGGACCAGAACGCTGTCGCCGTTAGCGCTGTATTTGGACGGGATCAGGCGGTGGGTGTCGTTTTGGCGGACAAGCTGTACCCTTGGTGTCACGCGGCGCCTCGTCGTGCGTCGAGCAGGCGACGAACGGTTTGCATGGCCGGCAGACCGCCTTCAACCATGTAGCTGAGAGCCGTCCGGCCGCCAAAGATCGGATTGGTGTTCGGCCGCTGAATCCAGACGTCTGCGAGTTTTTCCGAGTACAGGATGTTGAGCGCTTTAAAAATGCCGATGAGAAAGGACACGCGCGTGAGGGTATCCGCGTCAAGCGTGCGCTCCGGATCCTTTTTCATTCCATAGAACTGGCCGTTGGACACGCCGCCCATAAGGGCGCGCGCGTCCTCGTCACGAACGGACCATTTGTCCATGATGTTGAAGAACGCCTTGACCGCGGCCGGGCTCAATTTCTCGCGCTCGGATTTCTCTGAGAAGTTCACGAGGGCGGACGGCGCGTACCGGGAAGCCGGATAGTGGGGCAAAGCACCCATAGCTCTCTCCATATTTGGAGTATAATAACTCCAAAGCTGGAAAATTCAAGTATTCACCAGAATAGGTAAATAATCCTAAGATTAGAATCTAGGGAGTTCTTAAATAAGCGAGGACACTCGGGATTTAAGAGCGTCGCATGCCGCGCTTAAATTCCTCCTGCAGACGAAAATCCCGTTGTCTTCTTTTTTGAGAGTTCTCGAGACTTCGGAGAATAACGGTGGCGGCGTCCGGCAATGGCCGTGGAGTTGAAGTGGCACGATCGGGTGGCGAAGAGGTTACGGGCTTTTGCGGAGATGGCTCGGGCCTAGTTTCCGCCGATCCGACACTTTTTAGGTCGATAGGAGCAAGACCTGCCGGCGGGATCTTCCGTGGAGAGCGACCTGCAACTGGCCGGGCCCCCGCCCGTTTGTTCTTTTGGGCGAATGTCTCGCCTCGATTAAGAATATTAAAAAGCCATTTGGCCGCAGAGTCTGAAATCAAAGTGTCGGCGCGGTATATGCCGATCTTTTCCGAAAGCTCCTGAAGAAATGATGCCTCACGGAGATTTAGCCCGGGACTTTCAAGGGATTGGGTGATCCGCTTCTCCAGACGTGAATAATTAGATCCGACGTGCATAAGCCTCATCTCGTTCAGTTGAAAGATATAGCGGTCAGCGTGGAGGTTTCGGATAACCCAAGGCTTGTTTTTCTTTGAACCGAAACTTGGTGGACGTTTGAGGAAGGGGTCTGTGTCCGAAGGCACAGCTTCGCCTGCGAGGCGAAGCTGCTTTCCTAAGGGGGCCGAAACTGTGGAGCCACGCCGTCGGTCGGGATTTGGATAAGCGCACCCTATTACGGGTAGGCCGGGGTCATCCGGTCGGCCTTTACGCGCCGCTTCTTATGGCGGGGCTATCACGCGGCACATCCATCAACCGCGCGACTGCTGTGGGTCGGGAGACACCGGAGCCCACTCCTGCGTTGAAATGAGTTTATCTCAACGCTTTTGCCGATGCCCTTCGGCTTGCGATCCGCAGTCTCTTCATAGCCTGGCTAGCCTGAAGAAACGGAGCCCATCGGGGGCTGGCTATTTCAGAGCAACTTTCATTGCTCTGAAACCTCGCCAAGAATCTGTATCCAAGGTGTCACTTAGGAAAGTAGCGAATCCGAGCGAATGTCAGGCGCGAAATATATGGGTCCCGCTGATTGATGATTCGCGCTGAAGAAAGGCGCTCTTTATTTATCCGTCAACTTGAACGAATTGGGCCTCCGGCTGCTTTTCGCGCCGCGGTGCAATGAGCGTCCGATAGCTTTCTTTGTCGTGATCTTGGATAAACGAAACAGCATTTTTGAAAACGGCAATTTCGACAACTGTCTGAATCTCGACGTCAAGTTTTTCAAAGAGGTAGTTGAAAAATTTAAGCGACGTGGGCGTAAGATCACCCGTCCCAGCAGTGACGTTCGCTGCGACGCGGGCCACACCGCCATTGACTTCGGTTGCAAACGTCAGTGTCTGGTCGTCTGGCGACAGTACCATTTCGACAACGACATCATCAGTCCGTTTTTGATTTTTGATTTGGGCGCGTATCCGCGTGAGCGCTTCGTCGAATACAAAACCGTCCGAACGAATTTGCGCAACCGGGTTCTGTAGTTTTGGCAACGCCGGCACATATTCGCCTTGCTTAACACTGATAGTCATCTGACCGTCAGTCAGCTTTTGTCTTTCTTCATTTGAGCAAAGGGTTGTGCGTTCCGGCGCTAGAATGCCCAACAGCGTATTGATTGACCCTGCGAGTTTTCGTTCGACGGAAAATGAGATGTCCTTGATCTCGGTGGAGATTATTTCGCATCCCGCACCATGGATGCCTGCCCTGGCAGCTCCACCACCCACCTGCACTGCGGTATAATCACTTCCCATCACGTTTTCTTCCGCCGTAAAATCACGAAGTCGGCTGATGACTTTTCGAAGGACACGAGGATCAATCGGACGCCCCTCCTCTGAAACATCGGAAGGCCGTTCATCAGGCGGCTGACCTACGGGCGTCGCAGCTGTCAGAACGTAATCCCAGTTGACGGTGAAGGCATCCGCGACCGTGATGATGAAGGCGCCAGTCGAGCCCACAGCCAGATCGATTTCCGGAAATTTGAAAGTTACATCTCCCTCGGTGTCGATGACCCCGAGTGCCGCCAGACCCTTCGTTTCGATATCAAAACTAAGCTGGGTGGCGCCAAGACGCGGCTTCAGAGAGGGATCAAGCTTATATTCTACATCGAGGCTTTCTCCGTTTGCTGCTGCGCTGAACCGTATGCAGTCCTCTGAGACGAACAAACAAAAGTCGTCGCGATCTTTGACCGCTGCGACAGCACGCCAAGCATCTCGAGCTTGTTTAGCTGGCAAAGTAAACCCCACGTTCGAAAACGAAGTCGGGAGGGCCTTCACGCTCAATGTATCTACGTCTGTGACGCTCTCACTGCTTAACACCGCGCTCTCTGCGTTTGAGGAGCTCTCCATCGGCAGGATAACTTCGGCGTTAGTTTCATCGGCGCTTGTATGTGTGCTCATTGTTTAACTCCAGCGCAAAGAAAGAGGTATTCGATCTCCTCCAGCTTCTCTGTGAAACGCACCCCAATCCCGTTTTTTTCAACGATTTCCATTACCACGTTGGGCGACTCGAATTGTCTGAGTGCATGGAAGAGATGTTTGAAATCGAGTCTAGACTTAAAAGAAGATTTGATTTCACCCTCAAAGGCGCAAACGGCGTCGAACAACATCAAGCGCTGGGGCTTTTCGCGCTCGTAACAGCGCAGATGGAGTCTTCGGGAGCCAACCTTCTCGTAGTCGAGCTCAATTAAAGTGTCTTCTTCACCGAATGTCCGCGCCGCCGCTAAAAGACATTTTATCAATGGCTGTCGTGGCAGCAGCACGATGCCATCTGCCTTCATTTTAGGTGTTTCAGGAAGGGCAGCTTCGATGACCTCAAAGCCGAAAACTTTGTGATCGGAGAGAGCAACGCAAAAATTACTCGCATGAGTGAAGCGATAGCCCGGACTAAGCTTCAGGGCAGGCAAGATCAGCCTTAGAAAATACGGGCGAAAGCTAAAATCGAGATCTTGAAATAATTTTGACGCTGCGGTTGCTGCACCCGCCGACGATATTGATCGACAGACACCGTTTTTCAGTTCGACGACCTCGAAGCGTTGCTCCGCAGGATGATTAGTTGCTAATTTCCCCACGAACGTTAAAGCGGAATGTAGCGTGTCCGAGGGTACAAACTCAGATGATTTTACATCATCGAGCAGAGCGAGCCGCTTATCGGTCGGGAATGAAAACTTTCGGTCATGCGGATCTTTGGCGAGAGCCAAGGGACGACTAAAACCCTCAGACGTGAATTCGATCGACCGATCTTTCTCTTTTCCGGTAATTCGAAACGTGCCGAGACCTTTTGTTGCCGCTGCAGCTGCGACGAAATCAGCGAAGTCAAATGCAACGACATGAGGGGCCTCTTGTCTAGGCGTAATGTTCCCATCGAAGTCGTGCGAGATATATTCGATGAAGGCATTGCCATAGTTCGCATGCCAAACAAGCTTTTGATTACCAATCGTCAGACGGCAACGTCGGCTTTGATTGGACAAATGGCGAAACAAAACATCTAAGGTCGCAACAATTTGATGGAGCTCTGTCTCGGGAAGCGCGAAGGCAATTTCGGACTCCTCTAGTGGAGCAGTCAATTCGGGGCGTTGGACACCGGTTGAGGCTTGCGGGATGAAATCGGTCGATAACTGTCCAAAATTGTTTGCTTCGGCGCGGTCTTCTAGGTCGACCAAATCGATCGATTCAAAGTCAAAAATCTCACTGGGATCAAGTCGGGGCCCAAGATCTATATGCGACTGAGCGTCCTGGAAGAGATCTGGCCCGGTATTTTCACCTTCAGCCGAAGGCATTTCAGTTGAAGCATTTTCCGTCATGTGTTTTCAGCAATCTCTGAGTGGAAGTCAGCGATATATAGGTCATTCTCTTGATTCGTTTGGAAAACAGCGACCTTTCTTCACGCCTCAGCAAAGCATCATGAAAACCCTGAGTTTGGCGGAAAAATACCGACCGGAAACGTTCGGTGACGTTTTTGGACAAGAGGCAGCTTCGTCTTATCTTCTCGACCAGGTGCAAGCCGATGCAGGTAGAAGCGTGCTTCTGTTTGGACCTGCGGGGTCTGGCAAAACATCGTTGGCCGAAGCGTATGCGGCTGCTCTTCTGTGTCCGGCGTTGAATAATCGACCATGCGGGTCGTCTGAATGTGAATCCTGCCAATATCTGCGGACGGGCAATCACCCGAATCTGAAAAGGCTGAGACACGGCCATATAGATGATGTCGAATTTGCCAAGCGCGTCGATCGCAGTGTTCGGCTAGAATCGTTCGGGAGTGGACGGCTTGTCGTTTTAGTCGAGCAAGCACAGCTGATGTCGATGCGGGCCTTCGATATCCTGCATGAAGAGATGGCCAGACCTTATCTAGGTGTGACCTTCATCCTTTGTTGCGAGGACCAAGATCAGGTTCCTGCCAAGGCACGCGCTCTATTTTATCCGCTCCCTCTGCACGCACGAACCGCCAAAGCGCAATCGGATTACCTATCGTTTTTGTGCCGCGAGGAAAAAGTGTCTTTTGACTCAGGAGCACTCGAATTGCTGTCTGAGTACACCGGAGGCTCATTTCGGGACTTAGCACGCGATTTGGAAGTCCTGATGAACGAGGGGAGCATTACCCTCCAATCGGTAGAAAGGCTCTTTGGCCGAAAGTTGCCTTCTCGATATGTTAGCCTCGTCTTCGAACGAAAGCCATTTGCTCAACAAGTTGCATTTTTGGACGAATGGTCGGCGCCTGCGCCAGACAAGGTGCGGCAGGTGGGAGACTATCTGAGTACGGTTTTCAGGACGCACATCGGTAGCAGGGCAGATCGCATAAGCTTGGAGCAGCGCGCCGAGTTCGCGACGGATCTGAACAGATGCCTGTCTAGCCTAAAGGAGCAGCCCACTCTGTTTGCTCGCAAATTGCTGCAAATATGGGATCCAGAGCCCGCGATGGGGCCAACGACGCTCCTTCGCAAAGCCAGTGAATTTGAGGACCTGGTGAGTGGTGTATCCATCGGAGACCACGAGCGTGCGAGCGATATTGTCGATCGTTGGCAAGTCACTGCAGAGCGACGACAAAGGTATAGCCGTGAGACAAAACGGGAAGCAAAAGTAAGCTCAGTGCAGAGCGTGGAGACGCCGGAAACCAAATTCTTGAATTTGGACGAGGCAAAGGAGCTTTGGCATTCCGCCTCCTTCATGGTCCAAGCCTATGGTGCGCTCCTCAATACCCGCATTTTGATCCGCCACGAGCATCTTCGGCCGCATAAGAAGGGCGGGTCCGAGCAGCATCTGACTGATTTTGGCAGGGAGCTTCGTGATTTCGTCAACCGAGCGAAGTTATCGGCAGACGATCATCTTCATTGGCTTTATGTTCACCAGAACGATCCGAAGGATGGGCTTATTACTCGAATAGCTGCCCATTTCCCTCCTTGTGCGACGGACGTTTCAAACTGGATTCTGAATAAATTCTTCAGACGGCGCGCTTTAGCGATGAATCCAGAAACTCCGGTTCAAATCGAGTTGTTCCCGAAGAGTCAGCCGTTGGCTGTCCATCTGAATCTCATAAGACAATTATGTGCTGGTTTGGCCCCATCCGATCGAGCCAATCTAGCCTTTTTCAACCGTACGCAGATCGATCATCGCTTAGGTTGGGTGCCAGGTGATAAAATTACGTCTCAGAGAAAAGGTGTTTCGCGGCTTATCGACGTAGATGCTCAGAGGAAAGCCGGAAACGACCTGAAAGTAATTTTCGCAATAGAAAAGCGCGATGTGGATGCCTGTTCGGGGTGGGAATTAGAGCAGTACGAATATCGAAAAATGCTGATCGATGAACGTAACGGCCTTGAAAAGGTGGCTATGCAACACGCAGATCACGAATTGCGTCTTAGGGCTCTCCGTGAACAATGGGCCAAAGGGGAAAAGCTCCGAGAAGCAGGAAGGCCGTTATTTTCATAATATGGATTTTAAAAGGCCCAAGGGGTACAGAGGCTCTGTCGTCGATAAAAGAAATGTTAAATCATATACCTAATTAGACATCGAAGCGCCAAATCATCATTCTGCCCTGAGAATTAAGCACGTCAGTTTTCATAATTTATGATTTTTTATTTTCAGAATACTGACGATGCGTCATTTCCAGTATGTCTGCGGCTGGATTCTAAGACCATTTGGTTCACCACGGTTCATCTCGGTCCAAAATCTCCCATCTGTGGTTCATCCTGATTTGTCGGTTCGCCCCGCCTCCGAGGCGAACTTCAATAAGTCGAGACTAACCGATTTAAATGCGCAATTCGACCTTATGACATAATATGTCGGTATTTCTAACGGCATAGAAGCGCAATTGGCCAATCCCGAAGGGATGCCCGATGGTGTCACCTGCGCCTCGCTCAAACAGGAGAGGGCCAGTGAAATTCACAAAGGTTCTAGTGCTGTCGGTTTCGCCGTTGCTTCGGCGGTCCCAGCATTCGCGACCGACATCTCGGGGCCCAGTTCGACCTTCGTGTAACCCAATTCTTGCGAAATGGGCTGATGCCTACAAAAAGGAAAATGGCATTGGCGTGAACTTCAAGACGCCACGTTGATATCCAATACTTGGAATTCCGCGTGCCATAACATTGCTCTCTATGTCTGCCACTCAAGACCACCTCTACTCAGCGACCCGGCTCGGAACGAACGCGCGGTCGGGTTTTGCCTGATTTTCAAACGGCACGAAGTAAGAATAAAGCGCCGGCAAAACGAGCAGGGTAAGTAGCGTTGCGCTCAACAGACCGCCGATCACCACGGTGGCCAACGGCCTCTGCACCTCCGCCCCGGTACCCGTCGCAAGTGCCATCGGAACGAAGCCGAGTGAGGCGACCAGCGCAGTCATTATGACCGGACGAAACCGCGTCAGTGCCCCTTGGCTGATGGCCGCGCCTGTGTCCACACCTTCCGAAATCATTTTCCGTATCTGGGTGATCATCACCAATCCGTTCAGCACCGCGACGCCGGACAGCGCAATGAAGCCGACAGCAGCCGAGATCGAGAATGGCATTCCGCGCAGCCACAGTGCGGCAACGCCGCCGGTAAGCGCGAGGGGCACCGCGCTAAAGACAAGAAGCGCGTCGCGTGCGGAACCGAGGGCACTAAACAGCAGCAGGAAGATCAGGAGAAAACAGCCGGGGACCACGAACATCAGACGCTGCCGAGCGACGGAGAAATTCTCGAACTGCCCGCCCCAGGAGAGCCAAGTCCCCGGAGCTAGTTTGACCTTCTCTCCAACTGCTGCCTGCGCCTCGGCAACCAACGATCCGATATCCCGCCCACGGACTTCAGCTGTCGCGACGACACGCCGCTTGCCGTTCTCGCGGCTGATCTGGTTGGCACCCTCGGTTTGCTTGAACGTCGCCAGAGTGCGAAGAGGGACAGACGCCATTGCAGCGTTCGCGGTTAGGCGCGGTAATTGAACCGGCAAATTTTCGAGTGCTGCGATGTCGTTGCGCAGATCGTCGTTCAGTCTAACGACGATCTGGAAACGCCGATCGCCCTCGAAGACCAGTCCAGCAACCCGGCCGCCGACCGCGGCCTCGATCACGTCCTGGATTGCGAGCAGGCTAAGGCCGCGGCGTGCGATTTCAGCCTTGTCTATCTTTATCTCCAGGAAAGGAAGACCGGCGGTCTCTTCCACCTTCACGTTCTGAGCACCGTCAATGCGCCGCAGCACATTTGCGATGCTGCCAGCGGTCCGCTGCATTTGCTCGAAATCATCGCCGAATACCTTCACCGCTAGATCCTCGCGTACGCCGGCGATCAGTTCATTAAACCGCATTTCGATGGGCTGGGAGAAGCCGAGTTTGTTGCCCGGCAGTTTGGAGGCTTCCGCTTCGATCTGCTTGATAAGGTCGTCCTTCGTCATCGATGGATCGGGCCACTCGGCCTGCGGCTTGACGATAATATAGGTGTCGGACGCGTTCGGCGGCATCGGGTCGGCGGCGAGGTCCGGCGTTCCGGTGCGGGAGAATACGAATGCCACTTGAGGAAACTTGCTAACGAGACTCTCGATCTGGAGTTGCATCGCCTGCGATTGGGTTATCGACGTACTCGGGATGCGCTTGACCTCCATCACGATGTTCTTTTCGTCCAGCGTTGGCGTGAACTCCTGCCCTAGTCGGGTGAACAGCAAACCCGCAGCGATGAACAGCACTGCAGCGACGGCGACCGCCGGTAGCGGCGACGCGATCACTCGCGTCAACAGCGGCGCATAGCCGGCTTTCAGCTTGCGGATGATGGCATTTTCCTGCTCGTTAACGGGTTTGGTGACGGTCAGTGCAATCATGGCTGGGACGAACGTCAACGAGACAACGAAAGCCGCAAGGAGTGCGATGATGACCGTCAGCGCCATCGGCTCGAACGTCTTGCCTTCGACGCCAGTGAACGTCAGCAATGGCACATAGACGAGGATGATGATGAGTTGGCCGTAGACAGTCGGCCGGATCATTTCGATGGCAGATTCCTTGATGGTCTGGAGCCGTTCGTCCAGCCCGAGCGCTCGCCCCAACTCACGCTGACGTTCAGCGAGATGACGGAGACTGTTTTCTGCGATGATCACGGCGCCGTCCACGATCAGCCCGAAATCCAAGGCGCCCAGGCTCATGAGATTGGCGCTTATCTTGCCCTGCAGCATGCCAGTTGCAGTCAGCATCATGGTGACTGGGATGACGCATGCAGTCACCATTGCGGCCCGCAGGTTGCCCAACAGGAGGAAGAGCACGACAATGACGAGCAGGGCACCTTCCGCAAGATTGGTGGCTACGGTCTCGATCGTGGCATCGACCAATTGCGTCCGGTTAAGCACGGTATGGGCATAGATGCCGGGCGGAAGCGTGCGGCTGATTTCTTTGATCTTCGCATCCGCCGCCGCTGCGACCGTACGGCTGTTGCCTCCGATCAGCATGAGAGCCGTTCCTAGAACGACCTCTCGGCCGTTGACGCTTGCGCTGCCGGTCCGCAACTCCTTTCCGATCACGACCTCGGCGACATCTTTGACGCGGATCGGGACGCCGGCCCGCGTGGCCACGACGATTTGCGAGATGTCTTCGATGTTTTCGACCCGGCCACTGGCGCGGACGACGTAACCTTCGCCATTTTGTTCGATGTAGTTGGCGCCGCGGCTGACATTGTTGGCCTCAATCGCCTCGATGATTTGATTGAGCGACAGTCCAAAGCTGATCAGCTTTGAAGGGTCGGGCTGCACCTGAAACTGCTTGACGAAACCACCGATGGCGTCGGCTCCGGCCACCCCGGGGACCGTCTTCATCTGCGGGCGAATAATCCAGTCCTGCACGGTGCGCAGATACACCGTCCTCTGAAAATCGTCGGTCAGGCGCTCACCTTCGGGCGTCAGGTAAGTGCCGTCGGACTGCCAGCCCGGCTGCCCGTCGCGCACCGGCGTAGTTGCGCCCGGCTTGGCGTATTCGACCGCCCACCAGTAGATCTCACCAAGTCCGGTCGAAATCGGCCCGAGCTTGATGTCCACGCCGGGCGGCAGATTGGCCTTGGCCTCGTTGATGCGCTCTGAGACCTGCTGGCGCGCAAAGTAGATGTTGGTGCGATCGGTGAACACGGCGGTAATCTGGGCAAAACCGTTTCGCGAAAAGGACCGCGTCGATTCCAAACCGGGCGTGCCGGCCAGCACCGTCTCTAGAGCCACGGTGACCTGCTTCTCGATTTCTACGGGCGTCAGTGCCGGGGCCACGGCGTTGACCTGAACCTGGACGTTGGTGACGTCTGGAACCGCATCGATCGGAAGCTTGGTTAGCGACCAGAGACCTGAGGCGACCGCCGCGAGCGTGATCAGTAGGACGAGCCATCGGCGCCGAACCGAAAAATCGATGATGCGTTCAATCATCGCTCAGTCCTCGTCCCGCAGCTTCGAAAGCTCGGCCTTAAGCGGGAACGTGTTCGTCGCCGCGATGGCCTCGCCGGGCGTCAGACCGGATACGATCTCGACGGCCTGATCCTCGCTCTCGCCGACCACGACGTTGCGCTTCTCGAAGCCGTCTTTCGTCCGGACGAACACGATCGGTTGGCCGTCCAGCTTCTGAATTGCGGTCGCTGGCACCGCGACAGCTACGGTCTGCTCATCAAGGACGATCCCCGCCGTGACGAACGATCCCGGACGCCAGGCCTGGTCGGGATTCGAGATTTCAGTCACAACGCGCGCGGTGCGCGTATCCTTGTCGACCAGCGGGCTCACGAAGACGATCTTGCCGATGGTTGTGTCGGCAAGACCTCGCGCAGAAATTTTGACCGATTGGCCTTCCTTGATCAACGGGAGGTCGGAGGAGGCGACAGACAATTCGACCCAGACGCGGCTCAGATCGACCACGACGAACAATTCGGTCTCCAGACTGTCCCGTCCAACGGCTGTGCCCAACTCCACCTTGCGTTCGGCCACCCGCCCAGAGATTGGCGAACGTACATCCTGGCGTCGAAGCGAGGCCTCTGGAGCCTCGGGCACCGCGGTGATCTCCCTTTCGCCGAGGCCCAACGCGAGTAATTTCTGCCGCGCGATCTTGACGCGCATTTCGGTTTGCGCCGCTGCGTTGCGTGAGCGTAGGTATTGCTGTTCGGTGCCTACACGGCTGTCCCAAAGCGTCTTGTCACGCGTGGACAAATCCTGTTGCAGATCGTTTGTGAGCTTGGCTGCTAAGTATTCGCTCTTGGCATCTGCGACCTCGCGACTTTCTAGGACGGCGACCACTTCATCCTTTGCGACATCTTCACCGATATTCTTGCGCAGCTCTGCGACCGTCCCGGATAGCTTGACTGAGACATGCGCGACCAGGTTCGCGTCGGGAACGACCGAACCCGGAACGACGAGACGCTTGGCGATTGCTGCCGGTCCGACATCGACCAGATCGATCTGCGCGAGCTTGATTTGCTCATCGCTCATAGAAAGAAAGCCGGAGATCGGCTCAGGTGCCGACGGCTTCGTCGAAATTGCTCTCTTCGACTGGGGGCCTATTCCGACCGCTCGTTGGGCGATCGTCGACAGCCCCGGAGTGAACGCGAAAATCGCGGCTCCTGCCGCGAACGCAAGCGCAACGATTGTCGAGCGACTCATCATGATACTCTTCCGACGTGCTGCCAGCGCGGCACCGTCACAGATATTTGGAAATGGCCTTGAACTCGTCGACGACGGTTCTTGTCGATTTGCCGGGGCCGCTCACGGCGAGATCGAGGCAGTGGTCCACGTGGTCGTGGATCAGCGTTCTCTTCGCCTCGCCAACGGCCTTCTCGACGGCATGAAGCTGTTGAGCCAGATCCAAGCATGACCGACCTTCGTCGAACATGCCGATGACACGGCGAAGGTGTCCCTCGGCGCGACGGAGTCGCTTGACGATATTGGGATGAGTTTCGTGCACATGAACTTTTGCCATCCGTGGACCTTATCCTCCCCGGGGGGATAAGCCAATCCGGAGCGCGGAGGTTGCTAAGGTTAGGGGAGTAGGCTATATTGTCGCATGAGTCACACCGTCCGAGAGAAGAAGAAACTGCTTGCTCGCGTTCGTCGTATTCGCGGTCAGGTCGAAGCCATCGAACGCGCTCTGGGCGACGAGGCCGAGTGCGAGCGCATTATGCATATGATCGCCGGCATCCGCGGCAGTGTCGCGGGTCTGATGGCTGAGGTGGTCGAGGATCACATCCGCACTCATCTGGTCGATCCCCAGAAGAACCCCGGCGCGCTCAATGCGGATGCGACGGATCAATTGATCGAAGTCGTTCACACCTACCTGAAGTAAGTAAGGGCACGCCATGACCGCCGACCGAACGATCGATCCTCTCGCTGTGCATGATCACATTTTTTTGGGAGAGGACCACGACAAGGCAGCGCGCCGGACTTGGGCGGTCATCGCGCTGTGCACGGCCATGATGATCGCTGAGATCGTCGGCGGTGCATTATTCGGATCGCTGGCTCTGATCGCCGACGGTTTGCATATGTCGACACACGCCGGCGCACTTTTACTGGCGGCGTTGGCCTACACGTATGCACGCCGATATGCGGGCGATCGGAATTTCACTTTCGGCACCGGGAAGTTCGGGGATCTCGCCGGATATAGCAGTGCGATCATATTGGCGATGATCGCCTTGCTGATCGGTTACGAGGCGGTCTCGCGTTTTCTCTCCCCGGTCGCCATCAGTTTCAACGAGGCTATCCCGATTGCCGTGCTCGGTCTTGCGGTCAATCTGGCAAGTGCGTGGCTGTTGTCCGGCGGTCATCACGGGCACGACCACGGGCACGGGCACGGCCATGAGCATCCACACGATCACGGTGATGATATTCGCCGGATAAATCTCGGGTCCGGAGCCGGCGTGATCGAACTTGAGATTTTTGAAAGCGGTGTGCCGCCTCGTTTCCGATTGCGGCTTCCGGATGGCTCGCGGTTGCAAGTTTCACACGTCGCCGTTGAGACCATAAGACCCGCCGACAGCAGACAGACATTCACGTTCGCGGATCGTGGAGATTATCTGGAATCGCTCGATGAGATTCCGGAACCTCATGAGTTCATGGTCAAGCTTCGTCTGAAGCATGACGATCAGTTCAAGGAATTTGAAGAACGTTTCGCAGAGCACGATCACAATGCGCCTGCGGGCGCCCATCATCGTGACAACAACATGCGCGCCGCGATCGTCCATGTCGCGGCCGATGCCGCCGTGTCGGTGCTGGTCATCGTCGGGCTTCTCCTCGCGCGCACCTTCGGATGGCTTTGGATGGATCCGCTCGCCGGCTTAATCGGCGCTGTCGTCATCGCGAACTGGTCATTCGGTTTGTTGCGCGACACCGGCGGTATCCTGCTTGACCGCAATCCGGACCCGCGGATGACGGAAAAGGTCAGACAGACGATCGAAGGCGACGGAGACCGGGTGACTGACTTGCACCTCTGGCGACTGGGACCCGGACACCTTGGCGCCATCGTGTCTGTTTCGACTACGAAAGCGCGTGATGTTGGATACTACCGCGAGAGATTGGCCAGATTTTCCGATCTCTCGCATCTAACAATCGAAGTCCAACGGTAGATCAGGGGCCAGAGCCTGATTGATCGTCTTCGATCATGGCGCTGTGCTTTGAGCCGAAGGAAATCCATAACGGCATGGTGACGAGCAGAAATCCCCCGAGGAGATTTCCGAGGGCAGCAGGGAGGATGCTCCAACCCATTGCCACCCCCCATCCGGGTCCCATTCCAGCCCCGGCAGCAAGCGAAAAATACGCCATGTTTGCCGGGCTGTGCTGAAATCCCGCAGCGACGAACAGCGACACAGCGAGGAACACGGGGACGAACCTGTCGATGATCGTACGTCCCATTGTGGCGAAGAAGGCTGCTAAACCCACGAGCCAGTTTGCGAGCATCCCGGATAGGACGGCCTGAATCCATCCATTGATACCGCCGATTTCGCGATACGCCATTTTGGTCGAGACAATTTCCGCCAGCCGCGAAGCCATTTCGGGCGGGTAGGACTGCACTGTCGGCACGAGATAACCAATTGCCAGCGCGCCAACCAGATTGGCGACAAACGCCAATACCCAGAATCGTCCCGCTTTCGCCAGGAGAGCTCCTTTGGAGTAGTGAAGTAAGGTCACAGGCATGACGACGTTGATTTCGGTGAACAGCGCAGCTTGCGACTGAATCACGAAAAAGAATCCGGCACTAAAACCGAGGCCCTCAAGCAACCGCCGCGGGCCCTGCGTGTCCACCCCTGCGGAGAGAAGTACCGAGAACAGCGCTCCCAGGGCAATCAGTGCGCCAGCATATGCCGCCATCACGCAGACATGAGTGAATGGTGCATCCAGCATGCGCCGTCCGCTGGACATCGCTATTGCCTCGATGGCGTGCCTTGCATCAAGATACTGGGCCGGCGGCACGTTGGTCGTCCGGCCGGATGTAGGTTGTTCCGCGCCCATGGACTGTCTCCCTTGGTCTTGCGTCCAAGACGTCCAGCTTCACGTTCTTGACGGGCATCGCAGTCAAAGAGCGGATTCAGCAGATATCAAAATTGACTGGAAGCGATGTCGATTGTCAATCGACATCGGTTCGGAGCAGCTTCAAAAACGAGGTGACATCTGAATGCGTCTCCCCGTGAACAGATATGGTCAAGGCTCGGATATGAACATCTTGGGGCTCGATCATCTTCGAACTCAGCGAGTACTCAATCGCAGATCCGCTAAGTTCGAGCAGCCACACCTCACAAGTTCACGGACTTCAATCGGAGCGCATTGCCCACGACGCTGACTGAAGATAGCGCCATCGCCGCCGCGGCAATGATGGGTGACAGTAGCAATCCGAACGTCGGATAGAGGACGCCGGCCGCGATCGGAATTCCGGCAGCGTTGTAGATGAACGCGAAGAACAGGTTCTGCCGGATGTTGCTCATCGTCGCTTCGGAAAGACGGCGAGCGCGAACAATTCCCATCAAGTCGCCCTTAAGAAGGGTTACTCCCGCGCTTTCCATCGCGACGTCGGTGCCGGTGCCCATCGCGATGCCGACTTCGGCTGCAGCAAGGGCAGGGGCATCATTTACACCGTCGCCGGCCATTGCGACAATGCGACCCGACTTCTGCAGATCGCTAACGACTGCACTCTTCTGATCCGGCAACACTTCTGCCTCCACATCGGGGATGCCGAGCCGTTTCGCGACCGCATTTGCCGTCGTTCTATTGTCGCCGGTCAGCATAATGACCTTGATGCCTTCTGCCGCCAGCGCCTTCAAGGCGTCGGGCGTCGATTGCTTCACTGGATCGGCGATTGCAAACAGGCCCGCCAACTTTCCATCGAGTGCGATATTGATCACGGTTGCACCTTCACCGCGCAGGATTTCGGCTTGTGACTCCAACGTTTGTGTCTGGACACCTAACGATTTCAAATAGGCCGCATTACCAAGCAAGACCGATTTGTCCTCCACCCTGCCGGTTACACCTTTGCCTGTTGGCGAGTCGAATTCCTCCACATTAATCAATGTCAGATTGCGCTCTTTGGCCGCCCGTACAATGGCATCGGCCAGCGGATGCTCGCTGGAGCGTTCGACACTGGCCGCCAATCGCAGGAGTTCATCTTCTTGAAATCCCGCAGCGGCAACGATGGAGACGACCTTTGGCTTGCCTTCGGTGAGCGTACCCGTTTTATCGACCACCAGGGTGTCGACCTTCTCGAGACGTTCCAGCGCTTCAGCGTTCTTGATCAACACGCCAGCATGGGCACCACGCCCGACGCCAACCATAATCGACATCGGCGTGGCCAGCCCGAGGGCGCACGGACATGCGATGATCAGAACGCTGACAGCCGCCACGAGACCGAACGCCAGGCGCGGTTCGGGCCCGAAAATCCACCAGGCGGCGAAGGCGACAAGCGCCGCGACGATGACTGTTGGAACGAACCATCCGGCAACCTGATCCGCGAGCCGCTGAATCGGCGCGCGCGAGCGCTGGGCCTGCGCCACCATCTGCACGATCTGGGACAACATGGTATCGCGACCGACCTTCTCGGCCCGCATCACGAAGCTGCCGGATTGATTCAGGGTGCCTGCGATGACCTTGGCATCGGCCTCTTTGGTGACGGGCATGGATTCTCCGGTCACCAGGGACTCATCGAGCGATGAGCGCCCCTCAAGGATAACGCCGTCGACCGGCACCTTTTCGCCGGGCCGGACGCGCAGTTTGTCACCCACGTTCAGGCCGTCGAGCGGGACTTCATGATCGGTGCCGTCCTCTGCAACGAGGCGCGCCGTCTTCGGAGCGAGGTCGAGCAGAGCCTTGATCGCTCCCGACGTTGCCTCGCGGGCACGCAATTCGAGCACCTGGCCCAGCAACACCAGAACGGTGATCACGGCCGCCGCTTCGAAATAGACGGCAACGGCACCATCGTGTCCGCGAAACGCGAGCGGAAAGATCTGCGGGGCGACCGTGGCGACGACGCTGTAGACGTAAGCGACGCCAGTCCCCATCGCGATCAGGGTGAACATGTTGAGGTTGCGGGTCACCAGCGACTGCCAGCCGCGCACGAAGAACGGCCAACCCGCCCAGATCACGACCGGTGTCGCCGAGACGAGTTGTATCCAGTTCGACAATGTTTGGTCGACCCAGCCGTGGCCGCCGACCAAATGCCCGCCCATCTCAAGGACGACTGCAGGCAGGGCGAACACCAAGCCTATCCAGAACCGCCGGGTCATGTCCGCTAACTCGGGATTCGGTGCGGCGTCCAGAGTTGCCACTTCGGGCTCCAGAGCCATGCCGCAGATCGGGCAGCTGCCGGGTCCGATCTGCCGGATCTCGGGATGCATCGGGCATGTGTAGATGGTGCCTTCCGGAACAGGCTCTTTCGGTGCGGCCTTGGACTTATCGAGATACGTTTCGGGGGCGGCGGCGAACTTCGTACGACAGCTGGCCGAGCAGAAATGGTAGGTGTGACCTTGGTAATCGAACCGGTGCTTGCTCGTCGTCGGATCGACGGTCATCCCGCAAACTGGGTCCACGACCTTTCCGTCTCCCGAAACGGGATGGTGGTGATGCTCATGAGCGTCGTGATCATGGCCGCCACCGCAACAAGCTGCTTTGGTTTCGTCAGGGCCCGGTGTCGCGATCGTTTTCGAGGAGCAGCCGCATTCTCCTTTGGAATTAGCCTTTTCCGGACTGGTCATCTAAGTCTCCTGTGGGACTTGCAACTTATACCCTATGGGGGTATATAGGAGGAATGCGCAAAGACATCAAGACTTCGTGCCAGAAACGCCTCAGCCGGATTGAAGGTCAGGTCCGGGGCCTTGCTAAGATGGTGGATGAAGACCGGTACTGCATCGATATCGTAACGCAGATCTCCGCCGTTCGTGCCGCTCTGCGCCGCGTTGAGGAAGAGGTGTTGAAGGATCATGTCGCCCATTGCGTCGAGCATGCGATCGCGAGTGGCGACAAAGCGGATCAGCGCCGCAAGATCGCGGAATTGATGGCTGTAGTTGGACGGACGGAACGATAAGCTCTAGGTTCCATCTTGGCGGTACAAGGATTCGCGACTATGGTTGCAAATTCGGACACGGCAAATCGAGGGTACTAACGCGTTAATGTTGGTCGGACTTACCAAGACGCAACGGCGGAAAGCAGGGTGGTTCATCGCCCTGGCTTATCTGTTTTGCGTGATGGCGCCGACGTTGTCCTTCGCCTTACCAGGCAGTCAGGCAACGCCTTACTGCCTGACTGACGATGATCATGTGCCGGGCATGGTTCACGTGCACAACGATCATATGCATAGTGAAGGCGCGATCCACGTCCATAAGGACGGGAATGCTCATCCTCATTCCGGCATCGAGACCCACGCGAGTTCATCCGCAGATCATGATGCGAACCTTGTCGCGTTGAAGAGTGATGTCGGTTCGACAAAGGCGCCGCATTCGGCGGATGGAAAGTGTTGTGGCCTGATTTGCGTCACCGCGCTCCCTGCGCCCGCGCTCCTCGCCGTGGCACATCCGTCAGTGCCGAAGGCCATCCAAGCTTCCGACAACCATCGGAAGCTTGCGGATAATTCGCCCCCACAGCTTTATCGTCCCCCCAATTCCTGACCTGACAACAGCGTGACGCGGCGCCGTACCCGTTCGGGGTACGCGCACCTGTGGTCCATCGTCAGTTCAGGAAACATCTATGTCAGCGCAAATTGGGGCGATCGTCGCCGCCGTTGGTTCGGTGGTGCGCGAAATATTCGGAAGAACACTTAGAGCATTTGCAGGCGTGGCTTTGGCGGCTATGACACTGGGCGGCTGCACGGTACCGACTGGGCCGCTCGTCGGCGCAGACCCTGCTGATGCTGGGGCAAGAGTCGCGGGCGTCGGCTACCGATCGACCATCGCTCCTTATACCAGCCTCCGCCCGACCACGCCTACCGGCTGGGCGGAGCAGAACCAGCGCGTCACCCCGTCACCGAAATCCGGGCACGAGCACTAGGAGCGCGTCATGAAAATTATCCGTGGCGTGCTGCCGCATCAGAGCCTCCTCCGAAACAATCGGTCGGCGTTGGCACTCACCGTTTCCCTCCTTCTTTCTGGTTGTGCGACCTTCTCGCCGGATCTGGGAATGGGCGTCGTCGCCGATGTCGCCGACCATACGATCAAGAAGGATGTGATCGCGATCCGCTCGGTGGATGAGGCGCAGCAGACCAGCGACAGAGTCAAGCATTTGCTACGCCGGACGCTCAATGTTGATACCGCCGTTCAGGTCGCGCTGCTCAACAATCGCGGCTTGCAGGCCGCATACAATGAATTGGCATTGGCGGAAGCCGATCGTGTCCAGGAAAGCCTGCCGCCCAATCCGACGTTCTCAGTCTCGCGCATTTCGGGCAATGGCGCGACCGAGATCGAGCGCCAGATCGTGGGAGACATCCTCGCACTTGCGACGCTACCGTTCCGATCCGAAATCGCAAAACAGCGTTTCCATCAGGCACAGCTTCGCGCCGCCCTGGAAACACTTCGCCTTGCCGCCGATGTCAGACGTGCTTACTACCGCGCGGTTGCCGCAAACGAACTGGTCGGCCTTCTTAGCGACGCCAAGGCCACCGCCGAATCCATCGCGCAATTGTCGAAGAACCTTGGCCAGACCGGATCGATGAACAAACTCGATCAGGCGCGTGAGCAGGTCTTCTATGCGGAAACCACAGCGGACCTTGCGACGGTGCGTCAGGAAGCGACCAGTTCGCGCGAAGCTCTGGCACGGCTGTTGGGGCTGTGGGACGGCGATCTCAATTTCAAGCTGCCGAGCCATCTGCCGGCTTTGCCGCCGCGTCCGCAGACCTTGCCACGCATCGAAGTCGACGCCGTTGAACACCGTATCGATCTACAGATCGCCCGTATCGAACTGGTTGCTTTGGCAAAAGCGCTCAATCTGACGGAAGCGAGCCGTTTCGTCACGCTGCTCGATGTTGCGGGAATTTCGAAGACCACCAGGAACCCCGATGGCTCCCGGTCCCGCGAACGCGGCTTCGACATCCAGTTCCAGATCCCGATCTTCGACGGCGGCGAGGTCCGGGTGCGGCAAGCGAGCGAGACCTACAACCAGGCCTTCAATCGTCTGACCGAGAAGGCGATCAACGTGCGCTCGGAAGCGCGTGACGCGTACCGGACGTATCGATCGAGCTATGAGATCGCCCGGCAGTACGAGCGCGAGGTTCTGCCGCTCCGGAAGATTATCACCGAAGAGATGCAACTGCGCTTTTCGAGCATGCAGGTGGACGTGTTCACACTGTTGACGGAAGCGCGGCAGCGCACCGCCTCATTGCGCGCGGCGATCGAAGCCAAGCGCAGCTTCTGGCTCGCCCAATCCGACCTGCAGACCGCCGTCAACGGCGGCGGCTCGGGAGAAACACCAACGAAGTCCAGTCCGACGACGACCGCCCAGGCCGGCGGCGGAGGCAATTGATGGAGACCAACATGCTATCGCGAAGAGGATTTTTGGGAACGGCCGCGCTGGTCGGCGCGAGCGCCGTCAGCGGTCGCGTGCAGGCGGCGAACATTCCGGAAGCGCCGATCATGGACAAGGTGACGATGCAGCCGCCGCTGCATCCCACCAGCGGTCCGGATTACCGCCCGGTCGTGACCCTCAACGGCTGGTCACTGCCCTGGCGGATGAATGGCGACTGGAAGGAATTCCATCTCGTCGCGGAGCCCGTGGTGCGAGAGTTCGCCGACGGTATGAAGGCGTATCTGTGGGGTTACAATGGCCAGGCGCCGGGCCCGACGATCGAGGCCGTCGAAGGCGACAAGGTCCGCATCTTCGTCACCAACAAGCTGCCCGAGCATACGACCGTGCATTGGCACGGCATGATCGTGCCGAACGGCATGGACGGCGTCGGTGGTCTCAATCAGCCGCATATCAAGCCCGGCAAGACCTTCGTCTACGAGTTCGAGATGAAGAACAGTGGGACGTTCATGTACCACCCGCACTCCGACGAAATGGTGCAGATGGCAATGGGCATGATGGGCATGGTCATTGTGCACCCGCGCGATCCGTCGTTCCGTCCGGTCGATCGCGACTTCGTCTTCATCATGAGCACCTACGACATCGACCCCGGGACCTATCTGCCGAAGGTCAACGAGATGACCAACTTCAACATGTGGACGTTCAACAGCCGCGTGTTTCCGGGCATCGATCCGCTGCCGGTGCGGCTCGGCGACAGGGTACGGGTCCGGATCGGCAATCTCACCATGACCAACCATCCGATTCACCTGCATGGACACCACTTTGCAGTGACCTGCACCGACGGCGGCTGGATTCCGGAAAGCGCTCAGAGGCCGGAGACCACGACGGACGTTCCGGTCGGTGCGGTTCGGGCGTTCGATGTGTTGGCCGACAACCCGGGGGACTGGGCACTGCATTGCCACAAGTCGCACCACACCATGAACGCCATGGGCCACGACATGCGCAACATGATCGGCGTCTCGAAGAAGGATCTGGCGAAAGCGGTCGGCAAGCTGGCGCCAGACGCCATGGTGATGGGATCGACGGGCATGGCGATGGGCGAGATGGAAATGCCTGCGCCGGACAACACGCTGCCGATGATGACGGGCTCGGGACAATTCGGGCCGATCGAGATGGGCGGGATGTTCACGGTGATGAAGATCCGCGAAGGCATGGCCCGCGACGATTACAGCGATCCCGGGCCCTACAAGAACCCGCCTGGCACCGTCGCATATGAAGTCGATGCTCCGGCCGCGGAGCCGGTCCGACCGCAGAACGGCAAAGACGATGCGGGCGCTGCAAAGATGAAAGGCATGAAAGGCATGAAGATGAAGGGGATGTGAGTGCGACGTTCAGACCGAATGTTTCACCGAACGAAGGAGACGCGACATGAAAGAACTGCATCGAACTGGCGTCGCATTATTTGCAACACTGATCTTGGCGGCGCCGGCATGGGCCGGGGCAGGGCCTGCCGGACATCAGGACGACACGTTTTCGGCTGGTGAGCCGGGCGAGGCGAATAAACCAGCACGGATCGTTCAAGTGACGATGGGCAAAGCCGATGGCAAGATGACGTTCACGCCGAACAAGATCGAGGTCAAAAAAGGCGAGCAGATCAAGTTCATGCTGCGCAACAACGGCGAATTCGACCACGAGTTCATTCTCGCGACCACGGCCGAAAATCTCAAGCATGCCGAGTCGATGAAGAAAAATCCCGACATGGAGCATGATGATCCGAACGGCAAGCGCCTGGCGCCGAAGAAGACCGGCGAGATCGTCTGGAAATTCACGAAGAGTGGCACGTTTGAATACTCTTGCCTGATTCCAGGTCACCGCGAGGCGGGAATGATCGGCACGGTTGTCGTCAAGTAACCCGCATGATTGCCATGCAGGGAAGACCAACGGAAATTTATGGCTCCGGGCAACGGAGCGAACGATCGAGCCATATTCTGTCGGGAGTCCATTTCATCGGCATTCAAAAAAACTCGTGAACAAGCGAGGCGATCTACTTGCCGTCCGAAAATTCACTGCTGCCTAAACGTGACCGAGCGCGTGGTCGTCGGAACTGTTCATCCTCCGCGACGCGCACAACAGGATACACCGCGGGCGGCGTGAAAGAAGACCTTCCAAGGGAAGGTGCAGTAACTGAAGAGGAGTAAAAAATGAAAACACGTAACATCATAGCGGGAATTGCCGCGTTCGCTTTCGCCTTGTCGTCCTCCGCTGCATTGGCGCAGGCGGACATGGTGAAGGGTGAAGTCAAAAAGATCGACGAGTCCGCGGGCAAGATCACCATGAAGCACGGGCCGATCAAGAACCTCGATATGGACGAGGACGGCATGACAATGGTGTTCCGCGTCCAGGACCCAGCGATGCTGAAACAGGTCAAGGTCGGCGACAAAGTGCAATTCCAGGCTGAACGAGCAACGGCGGGCATCACCGTCACCAAGATCGAGAAGCAGAAATAGCACCCGGCAGTTCGACGCCGTCGATCTCACGTCGGCGGCGTCGGATACGGCGGAGTAGAAGTTCGCATGGAGAGCGACGGCGTTGGAAACAGAACGAAATTACACTGGACCGGAAGGGCCGCGATGAGCCTCGTCATGCCCGGTGCGCCCATATCGATGCCGACGGAGAGAGCGATCACAAAGGAGCGAGAAAGTTCACCCGCCAAGCGTGACCTCCGGCTGGATCTGTTCCGTGGATTGGCTAACTGGGCGATCTTCCTGGATCACATTCCGAACAACTTGGTTGCCTGGATAACCACGCGAAACTACGGCTTCAGCGATGCGGCGGACGTTTTCGTGTTCATTTCCGGTTACACCGCCGCGTTCATCTACGCACGCAGGATGGCCGCGCAGGGATACCTCGCGGGGACGGCCCTGCTGGTCCGCCGCGTTTGGCAACTTTATGTGGCGCATGTCCTGTTGTTCGTGTTCTACGCCGCCGCCATTGGGTATGTCGCGCAAGACTACGGACATTCCCACCTTCTGGACGAATTCAACGTAGCCGGATTGATCGAGCAACCAGTGGCGACACTTACGCAGGGACTCCTTCTCAGGTTCAAGCCGCTCAACCTGGACGTCCTGCCTTTGTACATCGTGCTGATGGCTGGATTTGCACCGTTGCTGATGCTGATGATGCGAGCTCCGGACGCGGCGCTGGCTGCGGCAATTTTGGTCTATGTGCTGGCGCGTCATTTCGGCTGGAATTTCCCTGCGCATCCTTCCGGCGGCTGGTACTTTAATCCGTTCACATGGCAGCTTCTGTTCACGATGGGCGCTTGGGCGGCATTGGGAGGCGCCTCCCGGGCACAGGCGTTGGCTCGCTCCCGAATGATCCTGACCGCGAGCGTGGCTTTCGTGGTTTTCGCATTCATCGTGACGGTCGGCGCTCGCCTTGGGCTATCGGCGTTGTCGCCTATGTTCAATGTTCTCAGTGAGAAAACCAATCTCGCGCCCTATAGGATCCTACATTTTTTAGCCCTTGCCGTGATCGTGGTTCACCTCGTTCCACGAAACTGGAAAGGTCTCGATTCAAAACTGGCTCGCCCGGCCATCGTGTGCGGGCAGAGATCGTTAGAAGTGTTCTGCACGGGGATTTTCCTGTCGTTCGTCGGGCATTTCATTTTGGAGATGTATTCGGACCGCCTGCTTACCCAAATTGGAGTGAGCGTTGGTGGAATTCTTCTGATGACGGCCGTCGCGCTCTATCGGACGTGGTCCCGAACTCTTGACGCGCGTTCTCCCAACGCTCCGGTCACGCAACGCAATCAGCCGGAAAAGGGAGAATGAATGATGCACCCACCGGTCATCGCGTTTTGCGACGTGGGCGGCCTTCTTGGAAAGAACAATGAGATAGCTAGGGCGTCTAAAAAGCACCGGGAACAGACCTGCGGTCGATGGTCCACATATGCCAGCGATTGGGTTGAACGAGGAGGTCTCCATGATTGCTCTTCCATATGACTACTTCTTGATCGTCTGGTTCATCCTCGCAGCCGCTTCCACGGCGTACGTTGCGTTCGACCAGTTCAACGGCAACCCGGAACCGACGGTGATGAAGTGGGGCTTCATCCTCGTCACTCTCTACATGGGGCCATTCGGTCTGCTGCTCTACGTACTGGCGGACAAGGAGCCGCGTCCCGGTGAACATGAACGGTTCACCGCGCCTCTTTGGAAGCAGGGAATCGGAAGCACCATCCATTGTGTCGCTGGCGACGCCACCGGGATTATTCTCGCGGCGGTCGTGACGGCGTCGCTCGGACTGCCGATGTGGATCGACCTGATCGTCGAATATATCGCCGGGTTTTCGTTCGGGCTTTTCATCTTCCAGTCGCTTTTCATGAAAAAGATGATGGGCGGCACCTACTGGGAAAACGTGCGCAAGAGCTTCATGCCCGAATTCATCAGCATGAATGCTATGATGGCGGGAATGGCGCCGACGATGAGCTTGTTGATGATGGGCCGCGACATGCGCGCCATGGATCCGCTTGAACTGGTCTTCTGGGGTGTGATGTCGATCGGCGTCATGGTCGGATTCTCGACCGCCTATCCATTCAACGTCTGGATGGTGAAGAAGAAGGTCAAGCACGGCCTGATGACCGTTCGCTCCAATGATGACGCAAAAGCCCACGATGACCACGCAAAGAAGCCGGCCATGGACAAGATGGCCCATTCTAGGATGGCTCACGGCAGCGGCCATCAGATGGCCGGCGACGCAACCACTCCGCAGTTGGTGGCGCTCGCCGGCGTGACGGGATTTCTCCTGATATCCGGAATGGTCATTCCCGGCTTTTCCGTGAACCTCGGTCTCAGCGCCCGCGACGTCGATGCCTCCATCATGCCGCCAGGTATGATCAACACGTTCGATCTACCCGGCGAGGCCATGAAGGACATGGCCGCTGTGAAGCCGCGACAGGTTACTTATATTGCTCCGCTCGACGCAAAGGGCGACCAGGTGCTGCAACCGCGGATCGAGAATGGCGTCAAAGTGTTTGAGCTGGAAGCTTCCGTCATCCGCTGGAACATCCTTCCCGACGTCGCGGTCGATGCCTACGCCTACAATCATCAGGTGCCGGGGCCCCGGTTACAGATGACCGAGGGCGATCACGTCCGAATCAACTTCCACAACAATCTCCCGGAATCCACGACCGTGCATTGGCACGGCCTGATCGTGCCAAACGAAATGGATGGACCGGCGAAGATCACTCAGGATCCGGTGCCTCCAGGTGGTTCCTACACCTACGAATTCACGGTCGGGCAAAGCGGCACATATTTTTACCACAGCCACGACCACCCGGACCGGCAGCAGGCGCTCGGGCTCTATGGCGCATTGCTGATTGCGCCCAAGGATCCATCGGCTGAAGTGAAAGCCGATCTGGATTACACGATCCAGTTGCAGGAATGGCTGAAACGCGAATGGCTCACCTATCCCGCCATGTCGATGGAAGGAGCGATGCCGAACTACTTCACCATTAATGGCAAGGCCTATCCTTCGACCGACACGATTGCAATGAAGGTCGGGCAAACCATCAAGCTGCGGTTCATCGGCACCAACAATAACTTCATTCATCCCATGCACGTCCACGGCGGTCCGTTCGAGGTCGTTGCGGTCGATGGTGTGACGTTGAACGAAAGCGCGCGTTATCAAGCGGACACCGTCAACGTCGGCCCAGGCCAGCGATACGATGTGATCTGGACCGCCCGCAAGCCCGGCAAATGGCTGGTGCACTGCCACATTCCGCATCACACGGCTAACAACAATGTCGAGCAGCACGGCGGCGGAGGCCTGATGCTCGTTCTCGACGTGAAATGAGCCTCCGCTTCACCGCAACAGGAAAACAAATGTCGAAGACTTCAACGGCTACCATTGCATTGATCGCAGCAATCTTTTCAAGCGGAGCAGCCCTCGCTCATCCACAACTCGAGACGTCTGAACCTGCCGCAGGAGCAGCGACGACTGCACCCAAGCAGATCAAGATCACCTTCAACGAAACCGTCATCCCGCAATTTTCCGGAATTGAGATCAAGGACAAGGCGGGCCGAACGATCACGGTCGGGAAGCCGGCCGTCGATCCCGCCGACAAGAAGCGATTGATTGTGCCGGTGAAAGAGGCATTGCCTTCTGGCGAGTACAGGGTCGATTGGCACGCCGTCTCGGACGATACCCATCGCGTCAAGGGGACCTATTCGTTCAGCGTGACCCGCTGATGATTGAGGTCGGGCTTATTATCGCGCGGCTTCTGCATTATCTGGCGACGACGGCCCTTGCGGGGCTATCGTTTTTTCCGCTGTACGCATACTCGGGAGCCGAACCGGAAGTCTTAGGCCGCTGGCGGCACAAATGGCTCTTGTGGACCGCCATTGCTGCACTGTTGAGCGGTCTTTGCTGGTTCACATTTGCTGCCGCGAACATGAGCGGGAGCATGCGCGATCTCGCTGATGCAGAAACGCTCTGGACGATCGTCCACGACATGAGTTTCGGTCATGTCTGGGCGCTACGTATGCTTCTTGCGGTGCTCACGATTGGCGTCGCGGCATCAGGTCTCCGTTCGAAGGTAGCGGCGCATCATTATAATTGGATGATGTCGCTCCTAACCGCGGTTCTTTTGGCATCGCTGGCCGGGACGGGGCACGCCCAGATCGAGGAAGGGCGGCTTGGCATCATTCACGTTGTTGCCGACGCCGCACATCTTCTCGCCGCCGGGACTTGGCTCGGAGGGCTCATTCCGCTTGCGGTGATCCTGCATCGCTCCAAAATAAGAGACGTGAATGTGAGGTCGGAGGACTTAAATTGCATTTTGACGCGATTTTCCGGAATGGGTTATGCCGCGGTCGCCACATTGATCGGGTCGGGTCTCGTCAACAGTTGGTTCTTGGTTGGATCGTTTTCCGGATTACTGGACACTGCCTATGGCCAAATCCTCCTTGGAAAGCTTGTGCTGTTTGTCGGAATGCTCGCGCTCGCGGTTGCGAATCGGTTCTGGCTCGTGCCGTCGATGAGCAAGCTTCGAACGGATACGGCAGGTGAATTGGCCATGTGGTCCACAAGGCTGCGCCGTCACGTGCTCGGTGAGCAGTTTTTGGGATGCGCGGTTCTCTTGGCGGTAAGCATCCTCGGAACTATGCAGCCGGCCGTCGGGCAGTGATAATGGCTTCACGCAAAGAGATGATCGAAGATGAAGGAAATGAACTTAAAGGGAGGATCAAGATGAATACAGGTGACGTATCGCGACGGAGCGCGCTCGGACTTGTCGCGGCGGCATTGATCGCTCCGACGGTTTCTGTGGCTGCACAGACCACTGTCATTCGTGTTCACAAGGATCCGAATTGCGGCTGCTGCTCGGGATGGGTGAGGCATTTGGAAGCTGCGGGATTCGGCGTCGCGGTTGTAGAAGACACCGATCTCCGGGTCATCCGGAAGCGTTTGGGCGTCCCGACCGATCTGTCCGCATGCCATACAGCCGAAGCGGGCGGATATGTCATCGAGGGACATGTTCCGGCCGCGGCCATTCAACGGATGCTGAAGGAGCGCCCCGTTGCCACCGGCGTGGCGGTTCCGGGAATGCCAGTGGGTTCTCCCGGCATGGAGGGCGGCAAGCCCGAACGATATGTCGTTGTTCTGTTCGGGCCGGATGGTCGACGTGCCTACATGGAATTCGAAGGCTTGCGTCCCGTCGGTTGATTAACCGCCGTTGGACTGCTCAAATGTTCCTCAGGGCAAGCCGCTCAAATTTCAGAGGAGTTTGTAAGCGGCACCGGATGCCCTGACCTGATCGGAGTGCGGTTAGGATGCCTTGCGATCCGATCCTGCCTGCCGCATGCGTCAGGGCGTCGGTGTGATCGACTGGACGGTATAGGTGCCACCGGAGCCGCTCAGGGTGAAATTCACCTTGTCTCCGGTCTTCACCTTCGCGAGATCGACCGACGGTGCAACAGCGAACTCCATCTTCATGGCGGGCCAGTCGATAGCCGGAATTGGGCCGTGATCGAAGGTGATTTTGTGATCCGCGGCGTTCAGCGCCGTGACCGTGCCGGAGGCGGTCGCGCTCCTTACCTCCTTCGCGTCGCTCATCGGCGCCATCTTCTTCATGTTCTTCATGCCATTGATGTCGGACATGCCCGCGCCTCCCTGAGCGAAAGTGGCGCCTGCCTGCAGCGTCAATGCGGCACCGAGCAGCGTGGCAGCAAGAACTCCGGCACGTTGGGTCCGGCGATGGTTATCGACGTAATACATTGATATTCTCCTGTTTGGCGTGATGATTTGTGGATGCCACGGTGGGCGTGGATAGGGTGATGAGCGAACGAACTGAATCCGCTAGGATCGTCTTCGCGTCCATTGCCGCCGTTTTCGGTGCGCAATTCTTGTGAAGCTGTTTCGCCGTCATTGCACATTCTCCGTATGGTGCAGTTCGAGCGTTCGCGTCGGGCCTCGATGTCCGGTACCTTTCTCGTCGCTGTCCTGCCACGGCACGGCGGGCAATCCGATTCCCTTGACCACCGCGAAGATCGCGGGAATGACAACCAAGGTCAGCACGGTCGAGGAAACCATGCCGCCGATCATCGGCACGGCAATTCGCTGCATCACCTCCGAGCCGGTCCCCGTGCTCCAGAGAATCGGTACCAAGCCCGCCATGATGGCGACGACGGTCATCATCTTGGGCCGTACCCGGTCCACCGCGCCAAGCATGATCGCATCGTACAGGTCGGCACGCGTGAACTGCTCTCCAGCGGCCGATCGTTTCGCCTTCAATTCGGACATGGCCTGCTCGAGGTAGATCAACATTACGACGCCGGTTTCGGCCGCGACACCCGCAAGCGCAATGAAGCCGACGGCGACCGCGACCGACATGTTGAATCCGAGCCACCACATCAACCAAATGCCGCCGACCAACGAAAACGGCAATGACAGCATCACGATCAGGGTTTCCGCCAGTTTCCGGAAATTCAGGTAGAGCAGCAGAAAGATGATCAGCAAAGTCACCGGCACGACTATCTTGAGTCGCGCTTCGGCACGCTGCAGATACTCGAATTGTCCGCTCCAGGAGACGTAGTAGCCCGGCGGAAATTTTACTTTTTGCGCGACCGCCTGCTGCGCCTCGGCGACGTAGCCGCCCAGATCGCGACCGGTAATGTCGACGTAAATGTAAACCGCGAGTTGACCGTTCTCGGTGCGGATCGAGGTGGCGCCGCGGGTCAATTTCACGCTGGCGACCTGGCCGAGCGGGACGCTCCCACCGGACGCCAGCGGTACCTGGACATCGGTGCTGATCGTCTGTGGGCTAGAGCGCAATGCGCGCGGATACCGGATGTTGACGGCGTAGCGTTCCCGACCTTCGACCGTCGTGGTGACGGTTTCGCCGCCCAGCGCCGTGGCGATCACGTCTTGGACGTCGCTGATCGTCAACCCGTAGCGGCCCAACGCCAAACGATCGGGAATGATCTCCAAATAGTATCCGCCAATCACGCGCTCAGCATAGGCGCTTGAGGTACCAGGCACCGATTTGACCACCCCTTCGACTTCGCGGGCGAGCTTCTCCATTTCCGCAAGATCCTTGCCGAAAATCTTGATCCCGACGGGCGTGCGGATTCCGGTCGACAGCATGTCGATTCGGGCGCGGATCGGCATCGTCCACGCATTTGAGACCCCCGGAAACTGCAGCGCCTTGTCCATCTCGGCCTTGAGGCTGTCGATCGTTACGCCAGGCCGCCATTCCGACTTCGGCTTCAAATTGATGATGGTCTCGAACATTTCGGTCGGCGCCGGGTCGGTGGCGGTCGAGGCGCGGCCCGCTTTGCCATAGACCGACGCAACCTCGGGGAATGACTTGATGATGCGGTCCTGGGTCTGCAACAGCTCAGCAGCCTTGGTGATGGACAGGCCGGGCAGCGTTGTCGGCATGTACATCAGGGTGCCTTCATTGAGGGTCGGCATGAACTCGCTGCCGAGTTGGCGGGCGGGCCAGATCGTCACCGCCAGCGCCGCCAGCGCAAGTACGATCGTCAATGTCTTCGCCTTGAGAACCCACCGGATCACCGGTCGATACACCCAGATCAGGAACCTGTTCACGGGATTCTTGTGTTCCGAGATGATGCGCCCGCGGACAAAGATGACCATGAGAGCCGGCACCAGCGTGATCGAGAGCAGGGCGGCCGCAGCCATCGAAAAGGTTTTGGTGTAGGCGAGCGGCCCGAACATGCGTCCTTCCTGCGCCTCCAAGGTAAAGATCGGTAAGAACGAGACGGTGATCACCAACAAACTGAAGAATAGCGACGGCCCGACTTCGCTGGCCGCATCGATCAGGATCTGCATCCGCGGTGTGCCAGGCTCCGCGCGCTCGAGATGTTTGTGCGCATTTTCGATCATGACGATCGCCGCGTCGATCATAGCGCCAACCGCGATGGCAATGCCGCCGAGGCTCATAATGTTGGCGCCAAGCCCCATGAACTTCATGGCCGCGAACGCCATCAGGATGCCGACGGGGAGCATTAGGATGGCAACGAGGGCGCTGCGCAGGTGAAGCAGGAAGACAAAGCAAACCAAGGCAACGATGATGCTCTCTTCGAGCAGGGTGCCCTTGAGCGTCTTGATGGCAGCTTTGATGAGTTCGGAGCGATCGTAGACTGGGATGATCTCGACGCCCTTGGGCAGGCTTGAGGCGATCTCTGCGAGGCGCGCCTTGACGTTGTCGATCACGGTGAGAGCATTGGCGCCGAACCGTTGCAGCGCAATACCGCTGACGACTTCGCCGTCGCCGTTGAGTTCGGTAATGCCGCGGCGCTCGTCAGGACCAAGTTCGACGCGCGCAACATCCCGCAATCGAAGCGGAGCGCCCGCATCAGTCTTCAGAACGATGTTCTCGATGTCCTCGATGCCTCTGAGGTAGCCACGGCCGCGGACGACGAATTCAAACTCGGACAGCTCCACGGTGCGCCCGCCGACATCCATGTTGCTCGCCCGGACGGCGCTGCGAAGCTTGTCCAGGGAAATGCCCTGGGCGCGCAATTTTTGTGGATCAACGACAATGTTGTATTGCTTGACGAAGCCGCCGACGCTGGCCACTTCCGCGACGCCTTCGGCTTTGGAGATTCCATAACGGATGGTCCAATCCTGGAGGGAACGCAGTTCAGCAAGGGTCATGTTCTTGGCCACAACGGCGTATTGATAGACCCATCCAACGCCGGTTGCGTCAGGCCCAAGAGTTGGGGTCACACCCGTCGGGAGTCTGCGCGCTACGGTGTTGAGATATTCCAGCACGCGGCTGCGAGCCCAATATGGATCGGTGCCATCTTCGAAAATGACGTAGACGAAAGACGCGCCGAAAAACGAGAAGCCCCGCACCACCTTCGATTTCGGCACCGTCAGCATCGCCGTCGTCAACGGATAGGTGACCTGATCTTCGACGACTTGGGGCGCTTGCCCGGGGTATTCAGTGTAGACGATGACCTGTACGTCGGAGAGATCGGGGATGGCGTCGAGCGGCAGGGTGCGCAGTGCATAAATACCCGCTGTGACTGCGAACACGGTCCCGATCAGGACGAGCATGAGATTCCGCGCCGACCAGGCGATCAGGCGGGCGATCATTTCGATTTTTCTCCATCTGTAAATGCCTGCAAAGCCGATTTCAGGTTGCTTTCGGCATCGATCAGGAAGTTGGCGGCGACTACGACGAGATCGCCTTCGTCGACACCCTCGCGGATCTCGGTGTAGTCCTCGCCACGTGTGCCGACCTTGACTTCACGTGGCTCGAAACGGCCTTTACCTTTGTCGATGAAAACGATCTGCCGCGCTCCGGTATCGATCACCGCGCCGTTTGGTACTGCGATCACGGGCTTTTCGGCACCGGACGCGATTTCGACGTCGGCGAACATATCGGGGAGAAGCACGCCGTCAGGATTGGGGAGTTCGATGCGCACCTTGGTGGTTCGCGTTTGCGTGTTCACCTCAGGATAGATCAAAGCGACAGATCCTTTGAATACCCGACCCGGCAGACTGCGAACCTTGATCGTCGCTGCCGCGCCGATCTTCACGGCATCGATATCCTGTTCGGCGACGTCAGCGATCACCCAGATCACGGAGGTGTCGGCCAGTCGAAACAACACGTCGCCCGGCATCGCCCGCATGCCCTCGATCGCCGTTCGCTCCAGAATCACGCCATCGCGCGGGGCCGTCCAGGTTATGGTCAGTGGGACCGTTTTGGTACGATCGATTTCGGCGATCACGCTGGCGGGTACGGCTAGGTTCTCGAGCCGCCGCCGTGCGCCTTCGATCAGTTGCTTGCGCCCAGCAAGATTGGCCGTTCCACCGCTGTCGCTGACGATGGACAGGTATTGGGCACCCGCAGCCGCCACATCGGGCGAATATAGCTTCAGTAACGGTTGCCCCTTGGTGACGTGATCGCCTGTAGTGACGTTCTCGACGCTCTCGATGAACGACTGCGCTCTCAACGAGACGACGGCCACGCGTCGCTCATCGAGCTTGATCGTTCCGGGAGCACGAACGGGCCGTGTCACGGTGCGCAGGGAGGCAGGTTCCGATCGGACGCCGGTGCGTTGCAGCTTGCCCGGTGAAATCTGGATCGTGGAGGCGTCGTTCTCACCTTCGTACACGGGGATGTAGTCCATCCCCATTGAGTCCTTCTTCGGAACAGGAGAGGTGTCGGGCAGGCCCATCGGATTGCGATAGAAGAGAATCCGCTTGGCTCCGGTGTCCTGGGCCGGCGCCGCAGTTTCCGAAGGGTTATCGAAGCTGACATCTTCGTTGGCATAGACTGCAATATACGGACGCCCGTCCGGTGTCGTCTTCGCGTTCTTGGAATAGAGCGTCTTGCCGTCGGGGTCGCGGTAGTAAATGATCGGACCGGTTACCGCGGGCTTGGCGGGCTGGGATCCGAGGAGGGCTGCGACACGAAGCGGAACCCAGCTAGGTAACGTTTGGTTAGCGTGACCGAGTCGATAGCCAACTCCCAGCATTGCGACAAGTGCGCTTATTGCAAACGCAAGGAGCGCGATCCGTTTCGCGGTCGATCTTCCGGTTTGGGCGCGGGGCCTCACGCGTCCATCCTCGAATGGACGGTGTTCAGTCAACTTATCCATCAGTGTACCCTTGGCACTGCTGCGGAATGCCGCAACTGAACCTGATTAGGTCTTTCCGGCAGAAACGATGCCAGTCCGGGAAGCGATCGTAAGTAGGTCGCCCGTTCCATGATGTTCTGGCTATCCCTCTGTATCGACCGAGCTGTGTTCTGCCGGGCACATCAGTGCACCGGATCGAAAATCCTATTTGCAAACGAACCACCGATTATTTCGCATCGGACTCCGGACCGGTTACAGGCTCACGCCGATGTGAAAGACCCACCTGAATGGTCGTTCGATGCTCCGAAGTCGATTAATGCCGAGGCCGAACGATTTATGGGCGCCCTTCCGGGTGTGCAAAATTCATCGACCGGCATGGCGATCGGACGGCGACTGTTTCAGCCGTGATGGTCTTTTTGCTTCGGTGCATTTTGCTTGTCGTGACGTTCGTTGCTGGCCTTCATCATTTGATTGCAGCTTTTCATCATCTGCTTCATTTGGCTCATCATGCCCATCATTTCCTGCATGCCCTGTGAGCCGTTGCCCATCATGGGTTGATTGGTTTCTGGCGGCGGATTCGATGGCGTGGACGTTTCGTCCGCCTGGACGGCGGCAGAAGCCGCTAACGACGCAATCAATGCGAGCGGGATGAGAGTGGTGGTGATCTTCATTTTGTTGCCTTTCTAAAGGATGGCACGGATCGGTGATCAATGCGTGCTGCGGTACGGTTTGGGGCAAACTGCGACGCTCCGCTCGTCGCATCCCGAGGCATCGTTGCCATGAGAACATAGGTGCAGGGCGCACATGGCCAGACAGGGAAGGGCTGGCAGGAGAAATGGCAGGACACCTGATGCTACGAGCCACCGCCAGTTGAACGCGACTCCGGCAAGCAACGCCAATGCAGCCAAAAGCAGCCACAGCGTGCGTTTACAAAAACCAAACGCATCGGGAATCCTGCGCCGCAGGTCTTGTCGATCCAATGCCGACGTTAACCATGTCATGGTTGCGTCTCCTGCCATGCACCTGCACCCTCGCCGCTTGCTTAAGAGGGCGATCATCATCCGTTAGTTCGCGAAGGGGCGCATGCCGGTTACAAGCTCACGCTCTCGTGAGACCGACCGGAGAAGCAGTTTTCTCTTCTCGGCGGGGACAAACAGGTGACGTGCTGTCTTCCTTCGTGGCGGCGCTCATCCGCGCCGCCCCGACCTTCAGCTCTCATTGGTGTAGACGGAGTAAGGATTTTGTCTTTTCACCGGGCAATGCCGAGCGCGGCCAATGCCAACCTTACCAACGCAGCAGTTTGGGGCCGAGCACGGCGCCAGCGACCGTACACAAAACGATCGTGCCCCCATACCAGAGCGCAATGAAGGGAAGCAGGTCATCCATGCAATGCAAAGCATAGGCGGTCGCGCTGACGCCGCCCGCGACCAGCCCGGCCAGCGCACCGGTGCGGACCAAATCGGTCGGGGCGGCGAGGCGGACTGCCGCCATGATTGTGGCGAATGGTACGACCGCGACCGTGGGGACGGCGATTAGGCATTCGAGCCAGTAACTGCCGAACACCATGGTCTCCCAGTGTGACCGTGGTGCCGTGGCCAGATTGATGGCCGCAATGATCATGGCTGCGAGAAACGGTAGGACGGTGAGGGCGAACCGGACCCGGAATTCGCCGCCGGGGCGGATGTACTTGACCAGATAATGCGAGGCCAAAATCACGACCGACAAACTGAAGGCCAGTTTTGCAACCAGAAAGACTTGAGCGTGCAGTTCATCGAGGTCGGTGCGAACGCCGAGGATAAAAACCACCACCAGCAGGGATGCCGCAGCTCCTATCAAGATTGCAATCCGAACATTCCGGACGACCTCTTGCGTATCGACCGGATCAACCTGTGAGCTGAGCATGGAAATCAATTCGTTGGTTTTCACGCCTTTGTCTCCCGAGCAATTAACGCGGTGAGTATCTTTAACCCACGGTGAACATTCACTTTGACGGCAGATTGCGACATCCCGCTACGATCGGCGGCTTCGGCTACACTCAAGCCTTCGAGTTTCACGTATTGGAGCGAAAGTCTCATTCGTTCCGGTAACCTTTCCAATAGCTTGGAAAGGTCGAATTGACTTTCTGCGGCAGCATTGTCGTCCGATGCCAGGATGTTGTCGGCGTTTTCTAACGGTACGTCCGCCGTCGTAGCCCTGGTGCGTCGCAAATGGTCGATGAGCTTGTAGCGGGCAATAGCGTATACCCACGGCGTCAGCGGTTGTTCCGGATCGTAGGTGTGACGTTGCGTATGGATGACGATCAAGGCCTCCTGCACGAGGTCTTCAGTTTCCTCGGCTGTCCGCCCGGATCGCAAAAGCCTGGTCTTGTAGTAGCTCCGCAGATGTCCGCCCAAAGTCGTCAGCAGTAATCGATGCGCGTTGGAGTCGCCTTCGAGGCTCGCCGTCATGAGCGCTTTGAGGTCCGACTCCTTTGTCATCTCTCCCTCGTTAGATTCGAACGGACAATGCCCGTGGTTACAGACTCACGAGATAGTGAGTGCAGGTGGCTGCGACAGGCGAAGTTCAGGAGAAGTCACAAAAGATGAGCGCAACAGCTTGGGTGCATCGATCGTATCATTCAACGCTTCGGTACCTCACCCAAGATTATAGCGTGCCTTTGGCCGGGGCAAATTGCAGTATCGCAACGGCGATGGGCTCGGTCTGTCTGGCGTTGTCGGACAAATCAACCGAGACGGCCGGGGAACACCAGAGCGTCGAAAACGGGGCATATCTCGATCACTGCTTCCGCTCGGCTCTAAGTATGCACGGTCGCGCTCACATCGTCGTGACCTGTAACCCGTCAGACCTCACGTTCGAACTCATTTACATGAGGTCCATGCTGTGACCATCAAGCCGAGCCGGGAGATGAAAAATGGGCAAATCAAACAGGGTTGCATTACTGTCGCTGTTCCTGATCGCCTCCGCATCGCCAAGCTTTGCGCATGCGACCAAGACCGATTCTGGTCTTCGGACTACGGCCGCGGAGCGGATGATTCCTACGGTCTCGCCCCAGAACTGGGTCGCTACTCGGCATCTCGGCCCGAAAGCTTGCAACTATCGCGGCGGACCTAAAACGGGCACATGGTCGTGTGAACGAACGTCCAACCTCATCAACGGCGCAAGCCTTCGTTGAATTGACTTCTAGTTGTCATTGTCGGTGCAGATGAAGCCCATCATGGACGTTTTATGAGGGACGGCGATCGGTCGGTCGCAACGCTCAACGGCAACGTCAACTTGTGCGGCTTGATGTTTGCCGAAGCTCATCATGATGGACGTGCTCGAAACGGGGGCGCATTCCGAAGCCCGACGAAATGAGGTGAACCATGATGCACGACATGGTGCCAGGCATGATGTGGGGAATGGGTCTCATTGGATTATTGGTTGTTGTTGTCCTGCTGCTTGTGGTGGCCGCGCTGGTCAAATATCTGCGTTCGTCGAACAAAGGAGGAGATCGGTGAAAGGACTGTGAATGCTCGTGTTCGCAGGCAGTCGCCGTTGCTTTCGGAGCGATTGCGGCTAGGGCCCACGGATTTTTTGGAGGGTTGATTCGGGACAATTTAGTGGTACAAAGGAGTGCAGTGGGGCCCTAATAACCTACTGATTTTGCTAGATGAATGCTCAGGAGTCGCCAATCCTTTCCTGGGCACCATTTTTAGATCATGCGGCTATCGCTGATCTCCCCTCGTCGCGGGGATTGTTCCGCCGTCTTGCGGTATACACGATGCGGCTTCCACAAATCTTGCGCCAAAACATGAAATCGCCGGGCTGGCGGCCTGCCTGATGCCTGTAAGGTGAGAGGCAGGTGATGCATGCGGGCGGGCAGAGGGCAATGAACGGTCGCGCGGTCGGAAGCAATCCTGCCGAAATATTTTCAGTTTTCCTGAAACTGGGGCTCACCTCGTTTGGCGGGCCGGTCGCGCATCTCGGCTATTTCCGATCCGAGTTCGTCGAGCGGCGGAAATGGCTGAGCGAGGAAAGCTACGCCGACCTCGTGGCGCTTTGTCAGTTTCTTCCCGGTCCTGCATCGAGCCAGGTCGGAATCGCGATCGGCCTGTTGCGTGGCGGCTATCCCGGTGCGCTCGCGGCGTGGGCCGCATTCACGCTGCCGTCCGCACTGGCACTTGTTCTCTTTGCTTATGGCCTCGCGGTCTTTGAAAATCATTTCGGCGGCGGATGGCTGCACGGGTTGAAGGTTGCCGCCGTCGCCGTCGTGGCGCTGGCCATTCTCGGCATGGCCAGAACGCTGACGCCGGATCGTCTCCGGGTGACGTTTGCGATTGCCGCGATGGCGGTGGCGCTCATGCTGCCCTCGGCGTGGGGGCAGATCGCGGGCATCGTGCTCGGCGGATGTGTCGGCTGGTTTTGCATCGAGGGAAAACCGTCCGCCGATCAGGCCGTGCTGCCGCTTCCGATCAGCCGCGGGGCTGGCGTCGCGATGCTTGTTGCGTTCGCCGTTTTGCTGGCGGGTCTGCCTCTCGCCGCGGCGGCAACCGACAGTCTGTCACTGAAACTGTTCGACATCTTTTATCGCGTCGGATCGCTGGTGTTCGGCGGCGGCCATGTCGTTCTGCCGCTGCTCAAGGCGGAAGTCGTCCCGGCCTTTGTGAGCAGCGACAATTTCCTTGCGGGCTACGGCGCCGCGCAGGCCGTTCCGGGTCCGCTGTTCACGTTCGCCGCCTATCTCGGCGCGGTCATGGGTGGATGGACCATCGCGGCCGTTTGTCTTGTCGGCATCTTTCTGCCGTCGTTTCTGCTGGTGATCGGCGTGCTGCCGTTCTGGGATGCGCTGCGAAGAAAACCGGCGGCGCAAGCCGTGCTGGCGGGCGTGAACGCGGCGGTGGTCGGATTGCTGCTCGCCGCGTTCTACGATCCGGTTTGGACCGCGGGCATCACCAACAGCTATGACTACGCGCTCGGGTTGGGCGCGTTCGTGCTGCTGTTCGTATGGAAGGCGCCGCCGTGGCTTGTGGTGGTTCTGTGCGGTGCGGCCGGGCAATGGCTCTCTCATTGGTGAACCGGCCGGGGTTGCGGAGATTCTGTTCAGCGGGTACAGAGCCTCACCGCCGCTGATCGCGGGCCGTCTCAACGCGTGTCGTTGGGTGCGCCCGTTTCGGCAAGCACATTACTGTAAGAGAATCTTCCAGGAGTGGCTTTGAGAGTGGCTTTGAAATACGCGCTTATAGTTGTGGCCGCCGTGCCCGCGCTCCGGGTTGCTCCGGCTGCCGCCGTCGATGCCCGGTTTTACAACAGCCTGAAGCGGCTCGATCCCGAGACCAGACTCGAACAGGTCTGCGACATCGAGGCGATGAACCGGATCGACCGCGATCCCACCCCCTACCATCCCGACCGCGCCAAGAGCGACGTGCTGAGCACGCCGCGCCACGTCGGCGACACGGTGAAGGGCAATGGCGGCGCCTTTCGCAGCAAGGGCAAGTGGTACGCTTACTCCTTCACTTGCAAGGGATCGCCGGACCACTACAAGGTGCTGTCGTTCAGCTACAAGATCGGCGGGCCGATTCCCGAAACCAAGTGGGCATCGTACGGGCTCTGGCGCTAATCGTGGCGTGCGGCTTGCGTTTCATATGCTGGCTCATCGAGATCGTTTGAAAGCGGCCCGATCCATGCTGGCCGCTTATTATATTAGAATTACCTAATTTAACTCTTTTTCGAGAAATGGTCCGTTAAACAGGACGAGCGTCCATCGCTTGTCTGTCGAGCCTTGTCTTCGGCAAGGATCATCGATTCATGGGTCATTCATGCCAAACATCTCGATCCGGTCAAAATTGATCGCCGTCATTGCTCTGCTTCTTCTGTCGATGGCGGGGCTTGGAGCTATCGCACTTCATAGCGTTCAGGTTCTGAGCGGTCATACGGCGAACATTACCAGGGTCTGGCTGCCAAGCGTTCGTCATCTCGGCGAATTGCGCTCTGCAATCAATTTGAACCGCGCGCAGCTCCGGGCCTACATGATGGCTGATAATGACAAGGAGCGCGCCACTCTCGACAAGGTTATGAAAAAGACCCTCGCGTTAATCGCGCAGACGCGCGATTCTTACGTGGCGCTGGTGTCTTCGCCGCAGGAGCGCGAGCTGTTCAACGACTGGTCGCGCGCCTGGACAAAATATGTCGAGGAGACCGATGCCGTTTTGGCGCTGTCCCGAAAGGGCGATGCTGCCTCCGCTCAGCAGGCCAGAGACCTTTTCATCAAGACGGTTCGTCCGGTGGCGAACGAATCGGACGGGTATCTGACGAAAGCCATCGAGATCAATGATAACGGCGCGAAAGCAGAAACGAGAAACGCAGAAGAGGGCCACCTTTGGGCTTTCAGGATCGTTTGCTCCGTCCTTGTGATGGCTATCCTTCTGGCCGCCATCGCGGGCTTTCTGTTTATTCGCGACATTTCATCTTCCATCGGCTCGATTGTCCGCCCGATGCGGGCGCTTGGTCGCGGTGATCTGACAGCCGAAATTCCACAGGGCGGAGAAAAGACGGAAATCGGATCGATGGCGGTGGCGTTGCAGATTTTCAAGGATGCGTTGATCGCCAAGAAAGCGGCGGACGAGGCAGCCGCCCGTGATGCCCAAGGGAAGATCGAGCGCGCCAAACGTCTTGAGGCATTGACCACGCAGTTCGAGGCAGCGATCGGTGAAATCGTGGAAACTGTTTCCGAAGCATCGTGCGGGCTGGAGGCTTCCGCCGACAGCCTGACGCGGACGGCAGATCGTTCGCGTGAACTTGCCACGTTTGTGACCTCGGCGTCGGAAGAGGCTTCGGCCAATGTCCAGTCGGTGGCTTCGGCGACCGAGGAGTTGTCGTCTTCGGTTTCCGAGATCAGCCGTCAGGTTCAGGAATCCGCAGAAATTGCGAAGGAAGCCGTTGCCCAGGCGCACCTGACGGATGAGCATGTCGGCGAGCTCTCCAAGGCCGCAACCCGAATCGGCGATGTGATCGAGTTGATCAATACGATCGCAGGCCAGACCAATCTGCTGGCGCTGAACGCCACTATCGAAGCGGCGCGGGCGGGTGAGGCCGGACGGGGGTTTGCCGTCGTGGCCGCCGAGGTGAAGGCTTTGGCCGAGCAAACGGCCAAGGCAACCGGCGAAATCGATCAGCAGATCTCGGGGATTCAAGCCGCGACGCAGCAGTCGGTCGGGGCGATCAGGGTGATCGGACGCACGATCGAACGGCTGTCCGAAATCTCGTCGGCGATTGCGGCGGCTGTCGAAGAACAGGGTGCGGCGACGCAGGAGATCGCGCGCAACGTGCAGCACGCGGCGGAAGGCACGCAGCAGGTGTCGTCCAACGTCACGGAGGTCCAGCGTGGCGCGATCGCGACCGGATCGGCCTCGTCGCAGGTTCTCGCCGCGGCGCAATCCCTGGCGCAGGACTCCGGCCGGCTGAAATCAGAGGTCGTGAACTTCATCAGCGCCGTGCGGGTGGCTTGAGCGAAGATCGGCGGGTTGAAGGGAAGCCTTGGGGACGGTGAGCTGAGTGTTTGCTCTTCACACACCCCAGATGTCGTCGGCATAGTCGCGGATGGTGCGGTCGGCCGAGAACCAGCCCATCCGCGCGGTGTTGAGGATCGCGGACATTTCCCACGCGGCATGCCCCCAGCGTGTGTCCACCAGCGCCTGGGCGCGATGGTAATCGTCGAAGTCCGCCGACACCATGTAGTGATCGAGATAGCGCAGGCTGTGCGCGATCGGTGCGAAGCGCGCCGGATCGTCGGGCGAGAACGCGCCGCGGTCGATCGCCTCGATCACGCGCGCCAGCATCGGCGAGGCGGCGATGGCGTCGGACGCGTCCAGCCCCATGCTGCGGCGCTCTGCCACCTGAGCGGCGGTCATCCCGAAGATGAAGATGTTATCCGCGCCGACCTGATCGCGGATTTCGATATTGGCGCCGTCGAGCGTGCCGATGGTGAGCGCGCCGTTGAGCGCGAGCTTCATGTTGCCGGTGCCGGAGGCTTCCATGCCCGCGGTTGAGATCTGTTCCGACAGATCGCAGGCCGGCACCATCATCTCCGCCGCGCTGACATTGTAGTTCGGCACGAACGCCACCTTCAGCAGGCCGCGAATCGATTCGTCACGGTTCACCGTGTCCGCGATGTCGTTGATGAGCTTGATGATCAGCTTGGCCTGATGGTAGCTCGGCGCGGCCTTGCCCGCGAAGATTTTCACGCGCGGCACCCAGTTCGCACCGGGGTTGTCGCGGATCGCGAGATAGCGCGCGATGGTGTCGAGCGCGTTGAGCAACTGGCGCTTATATTCGTGGATGCGCTTGATCTGGATGTCGAATAGCGCCGCCGGATCGAGGCGCAGCGATAGCGTGCGCTCGACCATGCCCGCGAGCGCGACCTTGTTGTGCTGCTTGATGGCGCGGAAGCGCTCCTGAAAGGCCGCATCATTGGCATAGGGCTCGAGTCCGGTCAGCGCCGCGGGGTCGTCGAGTACGCGGTCGCCGCAGACCTCGCGCAACAGCGCGGTGAGGTCCGGATTGCACTGGTGCAGCCAGCGCCGGAAGGTGATGCCGTTGGTCTTGTTGGTGATGCGGTCGGGATAGAGCGTGTTGAGGTCGGCGAACACCGTATGCTTCATCAGTTCCGAATGCATCGCCGAGACGCCGTTGATGCGGTGCGAGCCGATGAAGGCGAGATGGCCCATGCGCACGCGGCGGCCGCCGGTCTCGTCGATCAGCGAGGTCGCCGCGCGAAAACGGATGTCGCCGGGCCGCTGCCGCTCGGCGGCGGCGAGGTTGTCGGCGTTCAGCCGGTAGATGATGTCGAGATGGCGCGGCAGCAGCCTCTCGAACAGTTCGACCGGCCAGCTCTCCAGCGCCTCCGGCAGCAGCGTGTGGTTGGTGTAGGCGACGGTCTGCGATACGATCCGCCGCGCCTGTGGCCACGGCACGTCATGATGATCGATCAGAAGCCGCAGCAGTTCCGGCACCGCGAGGCTCGGATGTGTGTCGTTGAGCTGGATCGCGGCATGTGACGCCAGCGTGCGGATGTTGCCCTGCTCGCGCAGGTGGCGCGCGACGATGTCCTGCAACGAGGCGGAGACGAAGAAATATTCCTGCCGCAGCCGCAACTCCTTGCCCGCCGCCGTCTCGTCGCTCGGATAGAGGAATTTCGAGATCGCTTCCGCGCGCGTGCGCTGGTTGGAGGCGGCCGCATAGTCGCCACGGTTGAAGGCGTCGATGTCGAGCGGAGCCACGGGCCGCGCCGACCACAGCCGCAGCGCGTTGACATGCGCGCCACGCCAGCCGACGATCGGTGTGTCGAACGCCGCCGCGCGCACCGTCTCGCCCGGTATCCATGTGACGGAATCGCCCCGCGCGGAGGGATGATGTTCGATGCGCCCGCCGTACTGGACGTCGTAGCACACCTCGAACCGCTCGAACTCCCACGGGTTGCCGCCCTCCAGCCAGCATTCGGGAAATTCCTGCTGCCAGCCATGCGCGATGGCCTGCCGGAACAGGCCATGTTCGTAGCGGATGCCGTAACCGATGGCGGGGATCGCAAGGCTCGCCATGCTCTCCATGAAGCAGGCGGCGAGGCGGCCGAGTCCGCCATTGCCGAGTGCCGCGTCCGGCTCGATGTCCTTGACGTCGGCGAAGTCGACGCCGAGGTCGCGCAGCGCGCGGACATAGGTCTCCATCAATTGCAGATTGCTCAGCGCATCGGTGAGCAGGCGGCCGATCAGGAATTCCAGCGACAGATAATAGACGCGCTTTTTTCCCGCGATGCGCGTCTCGCGCACGCCCGGCAGCCAGCGCGCGGCGATGCGTTCGCGCAATGTCAGTGCTGCGGCGAGATACCAGTCGTGCATCGTCGCGCGCTCGATCTCATGGCCCAGCACGCGCGTGATCCTGGCCCTGATCTCGTCGCGAACAGCCGCCACATCGTAGTCGCTCGGACGCTCCCGCGCGGGCGCGCTGTTCGAAAGCCCGGTCTTGGGGAGCGCAGTCCTGACAATATTCAAGCCGCCACCCTCACTTTGGTGCGTGATCGCAAACTCATCCCGCACGACAAACCGGAGAGCGGCGGGATGGGTTCCAGAACAAACAAAGATTAAGGCCACAGGCGGGAGGTGGGGGCGCGCCGGCAAACAAAATTGCGGGCGCACAAAATATCAAGCCATTGATTTTTATTTGTTTTTTAAAAACTTGCATGAAATCCGCTAAAAATTTGCTTTCTGCCGCCAGTTGGGATTTTTCAGCTTCAGGATTTTTCAGGGTTGGCAGGCTAGTTTGCCAACCATTCGATTCGGAACACGCAACATGACCATCCGGCTGCACCGCGGCGACCTGCCAGACCTTTCGCGCTACACGGACTCCGTCGCGATCGACACCGAAACCCTCGGTCTCAACCCGCATCGCGACCGGCTGTGCGTGGTGCAGCTTTCGAACGGCGACGGCAGCGCCGATGTCGTGCAGATTCCGGCGGGCCACACCGACGCCCCCAACCTGAAGAAGCTGCTCGGCGATCCCGCGATCACCAAGCTGTTTCATTTCGCCCGGTTCGACATCGCCGTGCTGTACCATGCCTTCGGCGTGATGGCGCAGCCGGTCTATTGCACCAAGATCGCCTCGAAGCTGGTGCGCACCTATACCGACCGGCACGGCCTGAAGGATCTGGTGCGCGAGATGCTCGGCGTGGAGATTTCCAAGCAGCAGCAGTCCAGCGACTGGGGCGCTGCGTCATTGTCGGAAGCGCAACTGACCTACGCCGCTTCCGACGTGCTGCATCTGCATGCGCTGCGCGACAAGCTCGACGCCATGCTCGCGCGCGAGAATCGCGAACCTCTGGCGAAAGCCTGCTTTGAATTCCTGCCGACACGCGCGAGGCTTGATCTGCAAGGCTGGGAAGAAACCGATATTTTCGCGCATTCGTAAAGAGCGCGCATTGTCCGAAAGCCGCGATGCCCGAAAGGCAGGGGCCCTGCGCGGCCGTTCGCGGCCCTTATATTGTCGCGATAGCGCGTAAACCTGATAGCGTAACCCGGGAACCATGGTGGCCACACAGACGCCGGCATATCAGGGAAACGATCCCCGCTTCGTGCGCGCCGCGCGCCACAGCCGCCGCGTGCGCTGGCTGCGCCGCGCCGTGCCTGCGGTGGTGATCCTGTCGCTGGCGCTCATCGTCGGCGCGTCGGTGTTCAATCCGTTCCGCTTCCTTAAAAAACTGCCGATCGATCTCAGCAAGCTGTCGGTCTCGGGTACCAAGATCACGATGGATGCGCCGCATCTCGCGGGCTATCTGCCCGACCGGCGGCCCTATGAAGTGTGGGCGAAGGCCGCGACGCAGGATGTCACCGACCCGACCAAGGTGGACATGCTCAGCATCCGCGCGCAGGTGGAGATGCAGGACAAGTCGACGCTGCGGGTGGACGCGCAGAACGGCCATTTCGACACCAAGACGCAACTGCTCGATCTCGCCAACGACATTCTCTTGCAGACAACCAGCGGTTCTGAGGCGAAGCTCACGCAGGCGCGCGTCGATCTCGCGACCGGCATCATCAGCTCGGACCAGCCGGTGGCGGTAAAGTTCACCAACGGCACGCTGAACTCGCAGAATTTGCGCATCACCGATCACGGCGCGTCGGCGGTGTTCGGCGGCGGCGTGACGATGCTGCTCGATCCGCCCGCGGACAAGACCAATGCCGCCGCCACGGCGGGGGGCGCGCCCGCCGATGCACCTGCGGAATCCCAATGAGGCGGCGATTGAAATCGGATATGGATGCACGATGCGAGTAACGGGACACAATCTGTCAGGCGGCCGGAAGGCGCGCGCGGTGTGCCGCCGCGCGGCGCTGGGCCTGTCCGTGTTCATTGCTGTTTTCTCGGCGTTCGCGGTGTGTGTGTCCGCCGCGCAGGCGCAGACCAGCACGGTGTCCGGCGTGCCGAACGCGGTGCAGGGCTTCTCGAAGAATCGCGGCCAGCCGATCCAGATCGATGCGCTCTCGCTCGAGGTGCGCGACAAGGACAAGATCGCGACCTTCTCCGGCAATGTGAAAGTCGTGCAGGGCGACACCACGATGCGCTCGAAGACGCTCGTGGTGTTCTACGATCAGGACAAGGCGGGGGCGAAGCCGGGCATGAAGACGGCGCAGCCGGGGCCGGGCGGCAATTCGAGCGTGCGGCGGCTGGAAGCGCGCGGCGGCGTCGTCGTCACGCAGAACGATCAGACCGTGACCGGCGAGACCGGCATCTTCGACATGAAGACCAACACCGTGACGATGACCGGCGGCGTGGTGCTGACCAAGGACAAGAACGTGCTGAAGGGCGACCGGCTGGTGGTGGATATGACGACCGGCGTCTCGCGCGTCGAATCCAGCGGCGGGCGCGGCGTCTCCGGCCTGTTCAATTCCACTTCGCCTAACAAGAATGGCGGCGGGCTCAGCCTCGTGCCCGGCTCAAGTCCCAAGACGGAGAACGCGCCGTCCTCGCGCGCTCCCGGAAAACCGATGAAACTCAATAACTTGCAAGGCCGTTCGGGATCGCGCGGTTGAACCTTGGCCCGCGAGCCTATATCAAAGGGCGGGGACGGATTCTGACAGGCGGGGTGCCGGCGCGCCTCTCACGCCGCGGGGTCGCAAGCTGGCAAGCCAGGCTTTGAAACAAGCCAGTCTTTGAAAGGCCGATCGAGCGGATGGTGGATCTCCTGCGCATGTTTCGCCGCCGTGCCCCTTCGCGGGGCAAGCAGGGCTTTGGCCGCGCCAAAGGCGATATCAAAAGTGACATCAAGGGCGACATCACCTCGTTCAGCGCCCGCATGGGCGACATGTTCAAGGGCGGGAAGAGCGATCCCGCGCCGCAGCCCGCATCGCGGCAGCCGTTTCAGTTGACCGAACAGCAGCAGCAATGGGCCTCCTACAGCGAGATGGCGGTCATGCTGACGGAGGATGATGTGACATCCTTCGAGCGCACGTCGCCGCCGATCCCGCGCGGCGATGCGCGGCGCCCGCCACAGCCAGAGTCACGACAAGCGCAGCAACGGCAGCCCCAGCAAAGGCCACCGCAACAGGGTAGGGCCGCAGCGCAGCGTTCGCAGCCGCGCGCCGGATATCTTGCCGTGCACGGCATCGAGAAAAGTTTCGGCACCCGCAAGGTGGTGCGCGGCATCAACATCTATGTGCGTCGTGGCGAGGCGGTCGGCCTGCTGGGCCCGAACGGCGCGGGCAAGACCACGGCCTTCTACATGATCACCGGCCTTATCAAGGCCGACAAGGGCCGCATCGAACTCGACGGCTACGATGTCACGAATCTTCCGATGTATCAGCGCGCGCGGCTCGGCATCGGCTACCTGCCGCAGGAAGCCTCTATTTTCCGGGGACTTTCGGTCGAGGACAACATTCGCGCGGTGCTGGAAGTCGCCGAGCCCGACCGGCGCAAGCGCGAATACGAACTGGATTCGCTGCTGGAGGAATTCAACATCGTGCGGCTGCGCAAGTCGCCGTCGATCGCGCTGTCGGGCGGCGAGCGCCGCCGCGTCGAGATCGCGCGCGCTCTGGCGACCAAGCCGAACTACATGCTGCTCGACGAGCCGTTCGCGGGCATCGACCCGATCGCGGTCGGCGACATCCAGCAGCTGGTGCGCCACCTCACCAATCGCGGCATCGGCGTCTTGATCACCGATCATAATGTGCGCGAGACGCTCGGCCTCACCGACCGCGCCTACATCGTCTATGCCGGCGAGGTGCTGACCGAGGGCCAGCCCGAGGAGATCGTCAACGATCCCGACGTGCGCCGTCTCTACCTCGGCGAGGAATTCCGCCTGTAGTTCCGGCGGTACCGCCCGGCGGGAGGACACAGCCGCCCGTTGCGGGCGAAAACTCAGTCCCGTCAAGTCATATACAGGGGCATTTAAAAGAGCTAAGCAAGAATTGGACCAATTGGCCCGACTCTTCAGGCTGGATGCCATAATGGCGCTGACGCAACGCTTGGAATTTCGCCAGTCGCAAGCACTGGTGATGACGCCGCAGTTGATGCAGGCGATCAAGCTGCTGCAATTGTCCAATCTCGATCTGGTGGCGTTCGTCGAGGGCGAGCTGGAGCGCAATCCGCTTCTGGAGCGTAACGACGAAGAAGCGCCGGTGCGCGGCGAAGGCGCGGCAGGGGAACAGGATTTTTCCGGAAATGACGATGGCGGGGACGACCAGCCGGGCAGCGAGCCTGCGCGCGGCCCCGGCGAGCCGTCCGACGACTGGATGAATCGCGAACTCGGCAGCCGCGCCGAGATCGAACAGACCTTCGACACCAGCATGGACAACGTCTTCACTGAGGAGCCTTCGGAGACGGCGACGCGCGCGGCGCAGGATGCCGCGCCGACCTCCTACACCGAATGGGGCGGCGGCGCTTCCAGCGACGAGGACTATAATCTGGAGGCTTTCGTCGCCGCCGAAACCTCGTTGCAGGATCATCTGGCCGAACAGCTCGCGGTCGCGCTGACCGATCCCGCGCAGCGCATGATCGGCCAGTACCTGATCGATCTCGTCGATGAGGCGGGCTATCTGCCGCCGGATCTCGGCGAAGCCGCCGACAAGCTCGGCACCACTCAGAAAGCCGTCGATGATGTGCTCGCGGTGTTGCAGACGTTCGATCCGCCGGGCATCTGCGCGCGGACTCTGAGCGAGTGCCTCGCGATCCAGTTGCGCGAGCGCGACCGATATGATCCGGCGATGCGCGCTCTGGTCGAGCATCTCGATCTGCTGGCGAAGCGCGAGATCGCGGCTTTACGAAAAATCTGCGGCGTCGATGACGACGACATCGCCGACATGATCGGCGAGATCCGTCATCTCGATCCCAAGCCCGGATTGAAATTCGCGACCGGGCGGACGCAAACGGTGGTGCCCGACGTCTATGTGCGGCCGGGGCCGGACGGCGGCTGGCTCGTCGAACTCAACAGCGACACGCTGCCCAAGGTGCTCGTCAACCAGTCCTATTACGCGAGCCTCACCAGGACGCTGCGCAAGGACGAGGACAAGTCCTATTTCGCCGATTGCTTGCAGAACGCAACCTGGCTGGTGCGCGCGCTCGATCAGCGCGCGCGGACCATCCTGAAAGTGGCCACCGAGATCGTGCGCCAGCAGGATGGCTTCTTCACGCGCGGCGTTGCGCATTTGCGCCCGCTCAACCTCAAGGCGGTGGCGGACGCGATCCAGATGCACGAATCGACGGTGTCGCGCGTCACCGCCAACAAATACATGGCGACGAATCGCGGTATCTTCGAATTGAAATATTTCTTCACTGCGTCCATCGCTTCCGCCGACGGCGGCGAGGCGCATTCGGCCGAATCCGTGCGGCATCGCATCAAACAGATGATCGATGCCGAGGAGCCGAACGATATTCTGTCAGACGACACGCTGGTGGAACGCTTGCGCGCTGAGGGCGTTGATATTGCCCGGCGCACCGTGGCGAAATACCGGGAAGCTCTGAGGATACCGTCATCCGTTCAGCGCCGCCGTGAAAAGCGTTATGCGCTTGGTCAAGTTTCCGGCCATTCCGGAGCCGCAACCCCTTCTTCCAGCGACCGGCCGCGCGACATAGCTCCCGCTTGACGGTTTGCCGGGCAATGGCATTGTGGGGATGTTGAAACAAGACGACGAGGTGCGTTCATGACGCTTCGAGTTTCCGGCAAAAGCATCAACATCGGTGAAGCCATTCGCGGTCGTGTGGAAGGTCGAACGGAAGAGGTGTTACGAAAATATTTCGACGGGAATTATTCGGGGCATTTCACTTTCAGCAAGGATGGTTTCGGCTTCAAGGCGGATTGCGCGCTGCATCTGGATTCCGGCGTGACGCTAGAGGCCGACGCAATGGCCGCCGATGCCTATGCCAGCGCGGATCAGGCACTCATCCAGATCGAGAAGCGGTTGCGCCGCTACAAGAGCCGGCTCAAGGATCGCTCCGCGCGCAAGGCGCATGCGGAATCCGAAGCGATCGCGGCGATGGGTCTCGCCGGCATCGACGCATCGAGCTACGTGCTCGAAGGACCCTCCTACGATGAAGACGATGACGAGGTCACCGCGTTCAATCCGGTGGTGATCGCGGAATCGACTCAGGCGCTGCGGCGCTTTTCGGTCAGCGAGGCGGTGATGGAGCTCGACATGACGGGCGCGCCCGTCATCGTGTTTCAGCATGGCTCGAGCGGACGGGTGAATATCATTTACCGTCGTTCCGACGGCAATGTCGGCTGGATCGATCCCCCGGCGGCGAAGTCATCGTGAGCGGAATTTGGGGTCGAAATAGCCCCGGTAAGACCTTGACGCCCTGCCGGGCCCTCCCTATGGTCCGCCGCCTCGACGGACCCGGGGCGGGTCCGTTCGGATCAGGCCGGTTACCGGCTTCCCGCCTTTTAACGGCTTACGGTTTCACCCTTCACGCGCGGACAGCTCCATGACGATCACCGATCTGGTTGCGCCGGAAGCGATTCTTCCCGCGCTCAAGGTCAACAGCAAGAAGCAGGCGTTGCAGGAACTGGCGGCGCGTGCGGCTGAACTGACCGGACAGAACGAGCGCGCGATCTTCGAAGTGTTGCTTCAGCGCGAGAAGCTCGGCACCACGGCTGTCGGCTACGGCATCGCCATCCCGCACGGCAAGCTGCCGAAACTTGAAAAATTGTTCGGTCTGTTCGCACGGCTTGAGCGGCCGATCGATTTCGAGGCGATGGATGGCGCACCGGTCGATCTTCTGTTCCTGCTGCTCGCGCCGGAAGGCGCAGGCGCCGATCATCTCAAGGCTCTGGCGCGCGTCGCGCGTCTGTTGCGCGATCAGGAAGTCGCCAAGAAGCTGCGCGCCTCGAGCGACGCGCAGGCGCTCTATTCGGTGCTGGCGCTGCCGCCCGCGAGCGCGGCGTAAGATTCACCCCACTCACTTCCGCACTCACTCGTCATTGCAGGGCTTGACCCGGCAATCCATCTTCTTGGCTCGACTCTTTTTTAGTTTTTAGATGGATGCCCGGATCAAGTCCGGGCATGACAAATACTGGGTTTGTCGGAATGAGGGACGACCTCAATCCCGAACGACGCGCACCGCGCCGAGCGCGGCGCTGGTGGCGTGCGCGGCGTAGGCCTTCAGCGCCATCGTCACGCGCCGCGTGCGCGGGCCGGGCTTCCATGCCTTGTCGCCGCGCGCATCCATCGCCGCGCGACGGCGCTGCAACTCGGCGTCATCGACGGCGAGATGAACCTTGCGGTTCGGAATGTCGAACTCGATCAGGTCGCCTTCTTCCACGAGTCCGATGGCGCCGCCTTCGGCGGCTTCCGGCGAGACGTGGCCGATCGATAGTCCCGACGAGCCTCCGGAGAAGCGGCCGTCGGTGATCAGTGCGCACTGCTTGCCGAGGCCCTTCGATTTCAGATAGCTCGTCGGATACAGCATCTCCTGCATGCCGGGGCCGCCGCGCGGTCCCTCGTAGCGGATCAGCACGACGTCGCCGGCCTTGATCCTGTTGCCGAGGATCGCTTCCACCGCCGCATCCTGACTCTCGAAGATGCGCGCGGTGCCTTTGAACTTGAGAATGCTGGTATCGACGCCCGCCGTCTTTACGATGCAGCCGTCGCGCGCGATATTGCCGAACAGCACCGCGAGGCCGCCGTCCTTGAGGAACGCGTGTTCGGCATCGCGGATGCAGCCTGTGGCGCGGTCGGTGTCGAGGTCGTCGTAGCGGCGATCCTGACTGAACGCGACCTGCGTCGGCACGCCGCCCGGCGCCGCGCGATAGAAGGTGCGCACGCTGTCGCTCTTGGTGCGCATCACGTCCCAGCGATCCAGCGCATCCTTCAGGCTCTTGCTGTGGACGTTCGGCAGGCTGGTGTCGATCAGCCCGGCTCGGTCGAGCTCGCCGAGAATGCCCATGATGCCGCCGGCGCGATGCACGTCTTCCAGATGCACGTTGGCGACCGCGGGCGCGACCTTGCACAGCACCGGCACGCGGCGCGACAGCCGGTCGATGTCGGCCATCGTGAACGGCACTTCGCCCTCATAGGCGGCGGCGAGCAGATGCAGCACGGTGTTGGTCGAACCGCCCATCGAGATGTCGAGCGTCATCGCGTTCTCGAACGCCTTGAAGCTCGCGATGTTGCGCGGCAGCGTGGTCTCGTCGTTCTGCTCGTAATAACGCCGCGCGAGATCGACGATCAGGTGACCCGCCTCGACGAACAGGCCCTTGCGGTCGGCATGGGTGGCGAGCACCGAGCCGTTGCCCGGCAAAGCGAGGCCGAGCGCCTCGGTGAGGCAGTTCATCGAATTGGCGGTGAACATGCCGGAGCACGAGCCGCAGGTCGGGCAGGCCGAACGCTCGATTGCATCCACCTCGGCGTCGGTCACGCTGTCGTCGGCGGCGGCGACCATCGCGTCGATCAGATCGACTGCCTTAACGGTGTCGTTCCACTTCACCTTGCCAGCTTCCATCGGCCCGCCGGACACGAACACGGTGGGGATGTTGAGGCGCAGCGAGGCCATCAGCATGCCGGGCGTGATCTTGTCGCAGTTCGAGATGCAGACCATGGCGTCGGCGCAATGCGCATTGACCATGTATTCGACGCTGTCGGCGATGATCTCGCGCGAGGGCAGGCTGTAGAGCATGCCGTCATGGCCCATGGCGATGCCGTCATCGACCGCGATGGTGTTGAACTCCTTGGCGACGCCGCCCGCCTTCTCGATCTCGCGCGCCACGAGCTGGCCGAGGTCCTTGAGATGGACGTGGCCCGGCACGAACTGCGTGAACGAGTTCACCACCGCGATGATCGGCTTGCCGAAATCCTCGGTCTTCATGCCGGTGGCGCGCCACAGGCCGCGCGCGCCGGCCATGTTGCGGCCATGGGTGGATGTGCGGGAACGATAGGGAGGCATTTTGGAATTCCTCAAGGACAATTGATTGGTTCCATACGCGCCTGTGGCGGCGAAGCCAATAAGGCGTGCGGATAGCTGCCATACGCGGGCGGGCGAGGGCGGCCGGGCATGCAAAAGGCGGCAACGCTTTCGCGCTGCCGCCTCGAAACTCGTCCATGGGCCGTTCAGCCGAACGGGATCAGTGCAGGCTGACGGTCTGAAGCTCGTTGCTCCAGGCGTTGGCGATCGCGGCCTCGCGGCTGTCGGTCAGCATGATCGGCGTGCCATCGGCGGCGTGCAGCGCGAACAGCGTCACGCCCGGCGCGATTTCGGGTGCCTGTGGGAACAGGCTAGGGACGTCCTCGGAACGGATTTGCTTGACGTAGGCGAGATGACCCTCGCCCAGCGCGGCCAGCGCCTCCAGCGAAACCGGTGATTGATCTCTTGGCTCGTGGTGCAGAATAGTAGCCATGTCCTCGACTCCTTCTAAGTCAGACAGCGGTCGAGTCCGCCCATTGCATTATTCGTGTTCATTGATGGCTATCGTCTTAACGATCCGCTCGGGTTCCGGCCTTGCGAGATCTACCGACAACAGCCCGTTCTTCAGGTCCGCGCCAAGCACGTACATCCCCTCTGCCAGCACGAAGGTGCGCTGGAAGTGGCGCGCGGCGATGCCGCGATGGATGTATTGCCGGGCCTTGTCGTCCTGCTGGCGGCCACGGATGACGAGTTGGTTTTCCTCAATGGTTACATCGAGTTGGTCGCGGGTGAAGCCCGCCACCGCCAGCGTGATACGCAGCTTTTCGGGCTGGCCGCTGCAACGCTCGCATCGCTCGATGTTGTAGGGAGGATACCCGTCGGCGCCTTTCACGACGCGGTCGAGCGCACGCTCGATCTCGTCGAATCCCAGCAGGAACGGACTGGATAACGAAGGAACACGCGACATTCCAAAGTCCTCTCGAAGCGACTTTGCCAGGCGTTGCGCCCGGATGGGCGTTCCGCCAAGGGCCCTTTCGGCACCCTTCGCCGGGGAGCGTTCCCGCCCGTCCAGCTTCAACCGATATGGCGATGTTCGGGCGGCTGTTCAAGGCCGGGGCGGCCCGCGGGACAGGCCATGCACGACAAGATGCCTGATTTGTGGGGAGGTGGGGAAGGGCGGTTGGTGGAGCCAGGCGGGATCGAACCGCCGACCTCTTGCATGCCATGCAAGCGCTCTCCCAGCTGAGCTATGGCCCCTTAAGTCACCGCGTTCGGATGGGTCCGATGCGTCTGGCGGAGGGAACAGGCCGTTGGCCGGTGCCCGTGAATCGTCAGGACCGACCTGAAACCACGTTTCAGGCCGTATCTCAAGTCTCTTGTCTCAGGATTCCTCGTCGCCGGAGACGTCGCCGATGATGTCGGTGACGTCCTCGTCTTCTTCCTCGTCTTCGGCGATGAAGGTGGAATCGTCATCGTCGTCGTCGATGGAGTCGTCAACCTCGATGTCGTCCTCGGATTCCGGCACGTTCGCCTTGACCTTGCCGGTGTTCTCCTCGGCGTCGGCCTCTTCCAGCGAGACCAATTCTTCCTCGTTCTCCGCGACTTCGGTTTCCTGCGAGGCTTCGGAGGCGGCGGCGCGCGCGGCGGCGTCGTTGCGCGCACCACGGGGCGGCGCGATCGGCGCGATCGGCACGATTTCGCCCGTGTAGGGCGAGATCACCGGGGTCTTGTTGAGGTCATAGAACTTCTTGCCCGTCACAGGGCAAGTGCGTTTGGTTCCGAGATCGGCTTTGGCCACGGGCGAGGATCCTGGGAATTTCAAAAAAAGCGGTGCTTCACTTGGGCGGTTGCGGCGGCTCTGTCAATAGTACTCTGGCTCCTCGCCGCAGGACGGGTGACGTATCCCGGCACCCATGGTAGGAGCCGTTCAAATTGTAGAGGAATTTCGCCGTGAGCCAGTCCGTTGAGCCGACCCCTCTGGAGGCGCGAGGCGCGGGTCCCCTGACCGGAAAGGTCCGGGTGCCGGGCGACAAGTCGATCTCCCATCGTGCCCTGATTTTGGGTGCGCTCGCGGTCGGCGAAACGAAGATCACCGGACTTCTCGAGGGCGAGGACGTCCTCAACACCGCCAAGGCGATGGCGGCGCTCGGCGCGAAGGTGGAGCGGACCGGCGCGGGCGCGTGGTCCGTCCACGGCGTCGGCGTCGGCGGCTTCAAGGCCCCGGAGGCGCCGCTCGATTTCGGCAACAGCGGCACCGGCTGCCGTCTGGCGATGGGCGCGGTCGCGGGCTCTCCTATTGCTGCGACCTTCGACGGCGACGCCTCGCTGCGCTCGCGGCCGATGCGGCGGATTCTCGATCCGCTGGAATTGATGGGCGCGGTTGTGTCGGGTGGCGATGGAAAACGCCTGCCGCTGACGCTCGCCGGCGCGAAGGATCCGATCCCGATGGCCTACCGCACGCCGGTGGCCTCGGCGCAGATCAAGTCGGCCGTATTGCTCGCGGGACTGTCCGCGCCGGGCGTGACGACGGTGATCGAGACCGAAGCCAGCCGCGATCACACCGAACTGATGCTGAAGCAGTTCGGTGCCGAGATCAGGGTCGAAAAGGACGGCGCGCACGGACGCCGCATCACGCTCACCGGCCAGCCCGAACTGCACGGGGTGAGCGTCGAGGTGCCGGCCGATCCGTCCTCGGCGGCGTTTCCGCTGGTCGCCGCATTGATCGTGCCGGACTCGGATTTGACCCTCACCGACGTGATGACGAACCCGTTGCGTACGGGGCTTTTCACGACCTTGCGGGAAATGGGCGCGTCGATCGAGGAGAGCGACGTGCGCGACGCCGGCGAGCCGATGGCGAATTTGCGCGTGCGCGCCTCGAAACTGCGCGGCGTTACCGTGCCGCCGGAGCGCGCGCCCTCGATGATCGACGAATATCTCGTGCTCGCGGTCGCCGCCGCTTTCGCGGAAGGCACCACGCGGATGCGCGGCTTGCAGGAATTGCGCGTCAAGGAATCCGACCGGCTGGAAGCCACCGCCGACATGCTGCGCGTCAACGGCGTCAAGGTCGGGATCGAGGGCGACGACCTCATCGTGCATGGCGAGGGCTTCGTGCCGGGCGGCGGCCTTGTGAAGACGCACATGGATCACCGCATCGCGATGTCGGCGCTGGTGATGGGCTGCGCTTCGGAAGCACCGGTCAAGGTGGACGATACCGCCTTCATCGCCACGAGCTTCCCCGATTTCATTCCGATGATGCGCGCGCTGGGGGCGGATTTCTCATGATCATCGCCATCGACGGACCCGCGGCATCGGGCAAGGGCACGCTCGGCAAGCGCCTCGCGCATCATTACGGTTTTCGTCATCTCGACACCGGCGTGATCTATCGCGCGGTGGCGCAGGCGCTCCTTGAAGCGGGCGCGGCGCTGACGGACGAGGCGGCGGCGGTGGCGGCGGCGATGGAACTCGACCCGGAAAAATTCGGCAATCCCGTGCTCAAGACGCAGAGCGTTGGCGATGCCGCCTCCGTCGTCTCCGCGATCCCGGAAGTGCGCAAGGCGCTGGTCGATTTCCAGCGCCAGTTCGCCGCAGGCCCGCCGGGCGCGGTGCTCGACGGCCGCGACATCGGCACCGTGATCTGCCCCGACGCTGACGTGAAGATTTTCGTCGTCGCCGACCCGAAGGTGCGGGCGCATCGCCGCACGCTGGAAGCGCGCGCGCGCGGCGAGGCCGCCGACGAGGCGCTGGTGCTCGCCGACATCCTCAAGCGCGACGAGCGCGACAAGAACCGCGCGACAGCGCCGCTGCGTCAGGCTGACGACGCCCATGTGCTGGACAATTCCCGCCTCGACATCGAGGGCGGCGTGCGCGCCGCGATCGCGATCATCGAGCGGGTCCGGGCCGGGAAATAGAGGAACTTCGGGACCGCGTGCCGGAAACAGGCCGGAATCGCCCGAAATCGAGCCAAAAGGGCCATTTTGCAGCCCCCCGCGACGATTCCAGCCTTGCCCCAAAAGGGATGTAGGGCTATATCGCCCCGGTTCGGGTTACTCGACAGGATCGAGGCCATTCCCGAGCGGGCCGGCACCGGGTCGATCCCTGCCGTCATTGGAGGAAAGCCCGCTCTGAAGGTCTTTGAGGTCGAATTTTATTTCAAGACCCCGACGGAAATCATCGCATCGCTCGTGCAGGCACAGGCCGGCCCGCTCTCGTGAACCGTGAAGGTTGGCGAGGCGGTCGTCAAAGGTTGCGGACCTTTGGCCCTTCCCGCGCGATGCGCCATCAACCCAACACCGGCCAACCCGCGATCTGGAGAACCAATGGCTTCGACTGCATCTTCCTATAACCCGAGCCGCGAGGATTTCGCGGCGATGCTCGATGAATCCTTTTCGGGCGGCAACCTTCAGGAAAGCTCTGTCATCAAGGGCAAGGTTGTGGCGATCGAGAAGGACATGGCCGTCATCGACGTCGGCCTGAAGACCGAAGGCCGCGTGGCGCTTCGCGAGTTCAACGGCCCCGGCCGCGAGAACACCATCAAGGTCGGCGACGAAGTCGAAGTCTTCCTGGACCGGATCGAAAACGCCCTCGGCGAAGCCGTGCTGTCGCGCGACAAGGCGCGCCGCGAGGAAAGCTGGGGCAAGCTCGAGAAGGCGTTCAACGCCAACGAGAAGGTTCACGGCGTCATCTTCAATCAGGTCAAGGGCGGCTTCACCGTCGACCTCGACGGCGCTGTGGCGTTCCTGCCGCGCTCGCAGGTCGACATTCGCCCGATCCGCGACGTCGGCCCGCTGATGAACAATTCGCAGCCGTTCCAAATTCTGAAGATGGATCGCCGCCGCGGCAACATCGTCGTCTCCCGCCGCACGGTTCTCGAAGAGACCCGCGCCGAGCAGCGCCAGGAACTGGTGCAGAACCTCGAAGAGGGTCAGGTGATCGACGGCGTCGTCAAGAACATCACCGATTACGGTGCGTTCGTTGACCTCGGCGGCATCGACGGCCTGCTGCACGTCACCGACATCGCGTGGCGCCGCGTCAACCATCCGACCGAGGTGCTGACCATCGGCCAGACGGTGAAGGTCAAGATCATCAAGATCAACCACGAGACCCACCGCATCTCGCTCGGCATGAAGCAGCTGCTGGACGATCCGTGGCAGGGCATCGAGGCGAAGTATCCGCTCAACGCCCGCGTCACCGGCCGCGTCACCAACATCACCGACTACGGCGCGTTCGTCGAACTGGAGCCGGGCATCGAAGGCCTGATCCACGTCTCGGAGATGTCGTGGACCAAGAAGAACATGCATCCCGGCAAGATCGTTTCGACCTCGCAGGAAGTCGAAGTGCAGGTGCTGGAAGTGGATTCGGCCAAGCGCCGCATCTCGCTCGGTCTCAAGCAGACCATGCGCAATCCGTGGGAAGTGTTCGTCGAGAAGTTCCCGGTCGGCGCGACCGTGGAAGGCGAGGTCAAGAACAAGACCGAGTTCGGCCTGTTCCTGGGTCTCGACGGCGACGTCGACGGCATGGTGCATCTGTCCGACCTCGACTGGAAGCAGCCGGGCGAGCAGGTGATCGACAACTTCAAGAAGGGCGACATGGTCAAGGCCGTGGTGCTCGACGTGGATGTCGAGAAGGAGCGCATTTCGCTCGGCGTCAAGCAGCTCGAAGGCGACCCCTTCGCGGAGCCTGGCGACGTCAAGAAGGGCGCGGTCGTGACTTGCGAAATCCTCGACGTGAAGGAAGCCGGCATCGACGTGCAGATCGCCGGCACCGACTTCACCACCTTCATCAAGCGTTCGGAACTCGCGCGCGATCGCAACGACCAGCGCGCCGAGCGCTTCGCCGTCGGCGAGAAGGTCGATGCCCGCGTCATCCAGTTCGACAAGAAGGCCCGCAAGGTCCAGGTGTCGATCAAGGCGCTTGAGGTGGCCGAGGAGAAGGAAGCCATCGCGCAGTACGGATCTTCGGATTCGGGCGCGACGCTGGGCGACATTCTCGGCAACGCGCTGAAGAAGCGCGACAAGTAAGCCTTGTCATCATTGTTGCGGAAAGGGCCCCGGTTTCGGGGCCCTTTTTGTTTGCAGAGAGTTGCACGGGGAAGAGTTCAAATTGTCTCGTATTTGATGTATCCCGATCACTCAATCTCAAGCACTGAGCGGGGATAACGCGCCGCCCACCGGAGAGCCGCATGTCGTTCGAATCCGACCTGATCGTTGACCGCCGCCGCATTCGCCGCAAGCTGACGTTCTGGCGCGTGGTGAGCGGCCTGCTCGTGATCGCCGCGGTGGTCGGGGGCGGAATGCTGCTCACGCCCGCCGGGCGACAGGCGCTGACCGGCAAGGACGCCATCGCCCGGATCAAGATCGAAGGGCTGATCCGCAGCAACGACGAGCGCGTCGCGGCACTGGAGCGGCTGGAGAAATCGAACGCCGCCGCCGTCATCGTGCACATCAATTCGCCCGGCGGCACCACGGCGGGCTCCGAGCAGTTGTTCGACGCGCTGACGCGGCTGAAGGCGAAGAAGCCGCTGGTCGTCGTGGTCGAGGGTCTGGCGGCTTCGGGCGGCTACATCACGGCGCTGGCGTCCGATCACATCATCGCGCAGCAGACCTCGCTGGTCGGCTCGATCGGCGTGCTGTTTCAGTTTCCGAATTTCGCCGACCTGCTGAAGACCGTCGGCGTCAAGGTCGAGGAGGTGAAGTCGGCGCCGCTGAAGGCCGCGCCGAACGGCTTTGAGCCGACCTCGCCGGAAGCGCGCGCCGCGCTCGACGCGCTGGTGAAGGATTCCTTCGCCTGGTTCAAGGATCTGGTGAAGACGCGGCGGCACATGGACGACGCCACGTTGCAGACCGTCTCCGACGGGCGCGTGTTCACCGGCCGCCAGGCTGTGGGGCTGAAGCTGATCGACGAACTCGGCGACGAGAAGACGGCGGTGAAATGGCTGCTGGCCCAGAACAAGATCAAGAGCGACCTGCCGGTGCGCGATTACAAGCTCGCGCCGCGCTTTTCCGACATGACGTTCCTGCGCGCGGCGGCGGCGATGGCGTTTGAATCGCTCGGGCTGCCCACGGTGGCGCGGTTTGTCGGCGGTAACGGCGCGGCGAGCCTGAGTGAGCAACTGCAACTCGAAGGCATGCTGGCATTGTGGCGGCCCGCGGGCACGAATTGAATGGCTGAATCACGTTTCATCGGCCCGTCGAGACCTCCAAGTGAGCGAATGCTTTCAATTGTCACGCAAAATCGCTCTCGTCTTGGGCGTTATGCGACTTGACAGTTCAAGGCTTTTTCAAGGAAATGTCACCCGCAACGACCGCGAGCCTCCGAACCGATGATCAAATCAGAACTCGTTCAGCGCATTGCCGAGCATAATCCGCATCTCTACCAGAGGGACGTGGAGAACATCGTCAACGCGATCCTCGAGGAGATCGTCTCGGCATTGTCGCGCGGCGATCGTGTCGAACTGCGAGGTTTCGGCGCTTTCTCTGTGAAGCATCGCCCGGCGCGCGCGGGCCGCAATCCGCGCACCGGCGAGCACGTGCCTGTCGAGCAGAAGAGCGTGCCGTTCTTCAAGACCGGCAAGGAAATGCGTGAACGGCTCAACCGCAACGGCCTCGACGGGGAAGCCGCGGCGTCCTGATCGCTTCGCGCGGCGCCCTCGCGCGCTGATATGCCGGACCATTCGGGAAGGACGGGATGCGCAAGATCGTCAACACCGTGCTGATCGTGCCGCTCGCATTGGTGTTGCTTGCCTTCGCGCTCGCCAACCGCCGCTTCGTCACGGTGTCGTTCAACCCCTTCGATTCCGGCGATCCTTCGTTTGCCCTGGCGCTGCCGCTGTTCATCGTCATCGTCGCCGCCGCGATGCTGGGGGTTCTGGCGGGCGGGCTGGCGGTCTGGTTCGGGCAGCGCCGTCACCGCAAGGCGGCCCGCCGGCTGGAGGCGGAGGCCGCGCAGGCCCGCGCCGAGCTGGCGGAATTGCGGCGGAATCCGGCTTTTCCGGCTCCTTCGCCCCGGCCCGGCGTTCCGCCGCTGGCCATTGCACAAGACAAGCAGCACGCGACGTTGTAGAACGCGCCTTCCCTGCTTGGATCGCTTAACCCAGCTCAACCTCATGTCCCTGATCGTGAAAATCTGCGGCCTGTCCGAACCGGAGACGCTTGATGCGGCTCTGGACGCTGGCGCCGACATGGTGGGCTTCGTGTTCTTTCCGCCCTCGCCGCGCCATCTGTCGCTGGAGGCGGCGCGCGATCTCGGCCGCCGCGTCAAGGACCGCGCGGGCAAGGTGGCGCTGACGGTCGATGCCGACGACGCCACCATCGCCAACATCGTCGAGACGCTGCGCCCGGACTGGCTGCAACTGCACGGGCGTGAAAGCGTGGCGCGCATCCGCGACCTCAAGCAGCAATTCGGCCTGCCGGTGATGAAGGCGATCCCGGTGGAGAGCCGCGACGATCTCGCCGCCGTCGCGGGCTATGCCGCCGTCGCGGACCGCATTCTGTTCGATGCCCGCGCGCCGAAGGATGCCACCCGTCCCGGCGGGCTCGGCGTGCCGTTCGACTGGCGCATTCTGGAAGATCTAAAACTGGGCAAGCCGTTCTTTTTGTCGGGCGGTCTCAACGCGGGCAACCTCGCGCAGGCGATCAATATTGCTCGTCCGCAGGGTATCGACGTGTCGTCCGGCGTCGAGCGCGCGCCCGGCGTCAAGGACGCCAACATGATCCGCGCCTTCATCGGCGCGGCGCGCGGGGCCGAGGCCAGCCTGCATACGGCGACAGCCAATGCGGGATAATTTCGCAGTATCGCATCATCAATAAGACGTGGATGGCCGGACTGAATCCGGCCATGACGAAGGTTAGATATGAGCTTGGCAAAACCCAATTCCTTCCGTTCCGGCCCCGATGAACGCGGCCATTTCGGCACCTTCGGCGGCCGCTTCGTCGCCGAAACGCTGATGCCGCTGATCCTCGATCTGGAAAAAGCCTATGCGCAGGCCAAGGCCGATCCGGCGTTTCAGAAGGAGATGAACGCCTATTTGAAGGACTATGTCGGCCGTCCGTCGCCTTTGTATTTCGCCGAACGGCTCACCGAACATCTCGGCGGCGCGAAAATCTATCTGAAGCGCGAGGAGCTGAACCACACTGGCTCGCACAAGGTCAACAATGTGCTCGGCCAGATCATGGTCGCGCGCCGCATGGGCAAGAAGCGCATCATCGCCGAGACAGGTGCTGGGCAGCATGGCGTCGCCACCGCGACGCTGTGCGCGCGCTTCGGGCTCGAGTGCATCGTCTACATGGGCGCGGTCGATGTCGAGCGGCAACAGCCGAACGTGATCCGCATGGAGATGCTGGGCGCGAAAGTGGTGCCGGTGCAGTCCGGCACGCGCACGCTCAAGGATGCGATGAACGATGCGCTGCGCGATTGGGTCACCAACGTCGCGACCACGTTCTATTGCATCGGCACGGTGGCGGGTCCGCATCCGTATCCGGCGATGGTGCGCGATTTCCAGTCGATCATCGGGCACGAGACGCGCGCGCAGATGATGGACGCCGAAGGCCGCCTGCCGGATTCGCTCGTCGCCTGCATCGGCGGCGGCTCCAACGCGATGGGACTGTTTCATCCGTTCCTTGACGATCCCTCCGTCGAGATTTTCGGCGTCGAGGCCGCAGGCCATGGTCTCACCAATCTGCACGCGGCCTCGCTCGCGGGCGGGCGTCCCGGCGTGCTGCACGGCAACCGCACCTATCTCTTGATGGATGACGACGGCCAGATTCAAGACGCGCATTCGATCTCGGCGGGCCTCGATTATCCCGGCATCGGTCCCGAGCATGCATGGCTGCACGAGACCGGCCGCGTGACGTATCTGTCCGCGACAGACGAGGAGGCGCTCGCCGCGTTCCAGTTGCTGTCGCGGCTGGAAGGCATCATTCCGGCGCTGGAGTCGGCGCATGCGATTGCCAAATTGTCAGAACTCGCGCCGAAACGTCCGCGCGATCATCTGATGGTCGTCAATCTCTCCGGCCGTGGCGACAAGGACGTGCCGCAGGTCGGCGATATTCTGCGGGGGCGCAAGTCATGACCACGCGCCTCGACACCCGTTTCGCCGAACTGAAGAAAGAGGGCCGCGCGGCGCTCGTCACCTTCTTAATGTGCGGCGACCCGGACCTCGCAACCTCGCTCGAAATCCTCAAGGCGCTGCCGAAGGCGGGCGCCGACGTGATCGAGATCGGCATGCCGTTCACCGATCCGATGGCGGACGGTCCCGCGATTCAGGCCGCGGGCCTGCGTGCACTCAAGTCTGGCACCACGCTGAAAAAGACATTGCAGGTGGTGCGCGACTTCCGCGCGACCGAGCCCGCGACGCCGGTCGTGCTGATGGGCTACTACAATCCGATCTTCATCTACGGCGTCGATAAGTTTCTGGTGGACGCGAAAGCCGCCGGTGTCGATGGCCTCATCGTGGTCGATCTGCCGCCGGAGGAAGACGAAGAGCTTTGCATTCCCGCGCTGAAGGCGGGCGTGAACTTCATCCGTCTCGCGACGCCGACCACCGACGACAAGCGCCTGCCGGCGGTGCTCGCCAATACCTCGGGCTTTGTCTATTACGTCTCCATCACCGGCATCACCGGCTCGGCCGCTGCCGACGACAAAGAGGTCGGCGAGGCGGTGGCGCGGATCAAGCGTCACACGCAACTTCCGGTCTGCGTCGGTTTCGGCATCCGCACGCCGGAGGCTGCGGCGCGCATCGCGCGGCATGGCGAGGGCGCGGTGGTCGGCTCGGCGCTGATCGATGCGCTGCGCGCCACGCTCGATGCGGACGGGAAAGCCAGCGCGAAGACGGTCCCGGCGGTCACAGATTTGGTGGCGGCGCTCGCTGCCGGAGTGCGCGGGTCAAAGCCCGGCGCGCAATAGATTTATTTGAAAATGTTCGGGTTGCCCGGCCCGCGCCGGGCGTCCATATATCGGCTGAATTGAAGCGGGAGCCCGCCCATGAACTGGTTGACCGACGTCGTCCGTCCGAAAATCCGCAACATGATCCGCCGCGAGACGCCGGAGAATTTGTGGATCAAGTGCCCGGATTCCGGCCAGCTCGTGTTCTACAAGGATGTCGAGGCCAACCAGTTCGTCATTCCCGGCTCGAACTATCACATGCGCATGGGCGCGACCGCGCGGCTGAAATCGGTGTTCGACAACGAGACCTGGTTCGATGTCGCGCTGCCGGATGTCGCCGCCGATCCGCTGAAGTTTCGCGACGAGCGCAAATATGCCGACCGCATCAAGGACGCGCGCGCCAAGACCGGCATGAACGATGCGGTGAAGGTCGGTTATGGCCGGATCGAGAGTTCGCCCGCCGTGGTCGCGGTGCAGGATTTCGATTTCATGGGCGGCTCGCTCGGCATGGCGGCGGGCGAGGCGATCGTCAAGGGATTGCAACTCGCGGTCGAGAAGCATGCGCCCTTCATCATGTTCGCGGCGTCGGGCGGCGCGCGGATGCAGGAGGGCATTTTGTCGCTGATGCAGATGCCGCGCACCACGGTCGCCATTCAATTGCTGCGCGAAGCGAAGCTGCCCTACATCGTGGTGCTGACCAACCCGACCACCGGCGGCGTCACCGCGTCCTACGCGATGCTGGGCGACGTGCAACTCGCCGAGCCGGGCGCGCTGATCGGCTTCGCCGGCGCGCGCGTGATCGAGCAGACCATCCGTGAGAAGCTGCCGGAAGGCTTCCAGCGCGCCGAATATCTGAAAGACCATGGCATGGTCGATATGGTGGTGCACCGCCATGACATGCGCGCCACGCTGGCGCGGCTGTGCCGCCTGCTGATGAAAGCGCCGTCCGCGCACACGGAGGAGGCGGCCGCGCCGCGTCTGCCGGATGTCGAAGTGCTGCCGCCGGACGCGGCTGCGTCGCCGGCGTGAGCGCCGCTGTCCCCGCGCGCCGCGAGCTCGACGATCTGCTGACGCGGCTGACGGCGCTGCATCCCAAGCGCATCGATCTCGATCTGTCGCGCATCGAGCGCATCCTCGCGGCGCTGGATCATCCCGAGCGTCGCCTGCCGCCGGTGATCCATGTCGCGGGTACCAACGGCAAGGGTTCGACCGTTGCCTTCCTGCGCGCGATCCTGGAAGCGGCGGGGCTGCGGGTCCACGTTTACACCTCGCCGCATCTCGTGCGCATCAACGAACGCTTCCGCGTCGCGGGCGTGCTTGCGACCGACGAGCAACTGGAGGATGCGTTTGCCCAGTGCGAGCGTGCCAATGGCGGCGCGCCGATCACGCTGTTCGAGATCGAAACCGCCGCCGCCTTCGTGCTGTTCTCGCAGCATATCGCCGACGTGGTGCTGCTCGAGGTTGGCCTCGGCGGCAGGCTGGATGCGACCAACGTGGTGGACGCGCCGCTCGCCAGCGTGATTACGCCGATCGGCATGGATCATCCGGAATTTCTCGGCGACACGCTGATCAAGATCGCGGGCGAGAAGGCCGGCGTCATCAAACGCGGCGTGCCGGTGATTGCGGCGGAGCAGCAGGCCGAGGCGCAGGCGGTGATCGAACAGACGGCCCGTAAGCTGCGCGCGCCGCTGTCGTCCGCGACGCAGGAATGGCATGTCGGCGTCGAGCATGGACGGCTCGTCTATTCCGACGAGCGCGGCCTGCTCGATCTCGCGGCGCCCCGTTTGTTCGGTCGTCACCAGTTCGACAATGCCGGGCTGGCGATCGCCACGCTGCGCGCGATCGACTCTCTCGCCATCGAGCCCGCGGCGTTCGAGCAGGGCATCGCGCGCGCCGAGTGGCCGGCGCGAATGCAGCGGCTGCCGTCCGGCGCTCTGTTCGCCTACGCGCCGGAAGGCTGCGAAATCTGGCTCGACGGCGGCCATAATGCCGATGGCGGGCGCGTCACGGCGGCGGCGCTGGCGGACCTCGGCGAGCGGATCGAGCGCCCCGTGGTGTTGATCGTAGGCATGATGGGCAACAAGGACGCGCGCGGCTTCCTCGCGAATTTCTCGGGCCTGACCCGGCATGTGGTCGCGGTACCGATCCCCGGCAACGACAACGCGATGGCGCCCGAGCAACTCGCTTCCATCGCGCGGTCGCTGGAGATGCGCGCGGACATCGCGCGCAATGTCGGCGAGGCGTTGAGCTTTGTCGCCTCGATGGCCTACGAGACGCCGCCGCGCATTCTCATCACCGGCTCGCTCTATCTCGCGGGCCATGTGCTGGCGGAAAACGGCACGCTGCCGGCTTAAATCGCAAAACAAAACGGCCGGTGAAATTTTCACCGGCCGTTTCAAATCCGAGTATGCGAACGCTTACACGGCGGCGGTGATCCACTGTTGCAGCTTCTGCTTAGGCGCGGCGCCGACCTGGCGCGAGGCCATCTCGCCGCCCTTGAAGATCATCAGGGTCGGAATCGACATCACGCCGTACTTCGATGCGGTCTTCGGGCTCTCGTCGACGTTGAGCTTGACGATCTTCACCTTGTCGCCCATCGCGCCCGCGATCTCGTCGAGCGCCGGAGCGATCATGCGGCAGGGGCCGCACCATTCCGCCCAGAAATCCACCACGACCGGTCCTTCCGCCTTGAGAACTTCAGCCTCGAAGTCGGAATCAGAAACCTTGCCTACGCCCATGATCTGCCTCGTTGATGAAGGCGCCGGATTGAGAATCGGCGCCCGTTTGATTGGCGCAAACGTATGAATGCCCTTCAACCCGGTCAAGGCTGGCAAAGCAGCCGTGTTGCTGCTATGCCGAATCGCCGGGCATAATATTCTGTAATGATATCAATGGCTAGGCGATATCCCCGGAGAAGGCCGCCGCCAGCCCTGAGTCCAACGTCGCAGACGGGACCTCGGCCATCCGCGCGGTTTCCGTCCACAGCAGCGCGCAGCGTATGGTCCTGCCGGGATAGAGTTTCGCGAGCACCGCGCGGTAAAGCGCGAGCTGGCTGACATATTGCGGCGGCGCTTCCGTGCGCGGCGCGGGGCCGGTCTTGTAATCGACGATCATGATTTCGCCGGGCGCGATGACGAGGCGGTCGATCTGGCCTGACACGCGCACGGTCTTGCCGCCGATATCGATCCGCCCCGCGATCGAGACTTCGGCGCGGCTGCCCGGCGTGAACAGCGAGGCGAATTGCGACTCCCCGATCAGATCGACAATTTGCTGCGCGAGTTGATCGAGTTCATCCTTGCTAAATCCATCCTGCGCATGGCGGGCGAGAAAACGCTCCGCCGCCGCCTTGCGCTGGCCGGGCGCGATATCCGGCAGCGATTGCAGCAGGCGATGCACCCACTGGCCGCGCAGCCGCGCGCGCTGGCGCGCAAGCGCGGCTTCCGGGGTCGGCAGGGGAAGGTGTGCGTCGTCGCGCGCGTCTGACGGCGCGATCGGTCGTTCGCGCGGAATCTCAAGTGGCGCGTTCGCGCGCAACCAGTCCGGCAGCGGCGCTGGCGCGGCGGGATTCGCGGCGACATCCTCCATCGCCTCGGGCTCGACATCGCCCGCGCGGGTGTAGCGCCTGACAGGCCCGAACGGCGTTTCGATCTCGGCCATCGTCAGCGGCGAGGCCGCAAGCCCCTTGTCGATCAGGTCGTACCATGACAGTTCGCGCACATTGTTGCGGTTGCCGGGCTGGCAGCCGCCGACGATCAGCCGTTCGGCGGCGCGCGTCATCGCGACATAGAGCAGGCGGCGGTATTCGTGCTCGGTGTCGTCGCGCATCGCGGCGCGGGCCTGCGCCACCGCCTCGGTGTCGTCGCGTTTCGCGCCCGCCCACAGCACCACGTCGCCCGGTCCGGCATTGCCGTGCGGCATGCGGATCAGCTTCAGCCGCTGGGTATCCGACGGCGAGGTAGTGGTGTCGACCAGAAACACCACGGAAGCCTCGAGGCCCTTCGCGCCGTGCACGGTCATGACGCGAACCTCGTCGCGCAGGATCTCCATGTCGCGCTTCACGTCGGTGTCGGCGGCGCGCAGCCACGCGATGAAGCCCTGCGATGAGGCGGCCGCCTTGCGTTCATAGGTCAGTGCGAGTTCGAGAAACTCGTCGAGCGCGTCGTTCGCCTCCGGCCCCAGACGCCGCAGGATGCGGGCGCGCCCGCCGGAGCCGCCGCCTTCGCCGCCGAGCAGCCATGCGAAGAACGCGAACGGCGCAAGCCGCGCGAAACGCTGCTCGCATCGCATGAGAAAATCGTTGGCCGCCTGCAATTTCGGCGAGGAGCCTGCGCGACTTGCAAGCGCCTCGCGCAGCGAGCCGGTGCGGGCAGGCGCGATGGCGAGCAGGTCGTCGTCGTCGAGTCCGAACAGCGGGCTTTTCAGCGCCACCGCCAGCGCAAGATCATCTTGCGGGAGTAGCAGCGCATCGGCGAGATGCATCAGGTCGATCACCGCGATGTGCTCTGTCAGCTTGAGCCGGTCCGCGCCCGCGACAGGAATGCCCGCGTGCTTGAGCGCCTGAATGACCGCATCGAACGTGGCGCCGCGCCGCCGCACCAGAATCATCACGTCGCCGTAGCGCAATTTGCGGCGGTTGCCCGTGGTGCCTGTCATGATGCCCGCGTCGATCAACGACTTGATCCCGGCCTGCACGCGGCGCGCGAGCTTCACGTCGGGGCTTGTGGTGGAGACGCTGTCGAACGGCGCGTCCCAGCCCTCGATCTCGGGGCGCTCGTCCGGCTCTTCCAGATTCCACAATTCGACCATCGCGGGGGCTGCGTCTGGCAGTGCGTCGTGGACCGGATAGGCGTCGTCGTTATGGATGCTCTTGTAGATCGCCTGTTCGCGGAACACGTAATCGACCGAGTCGAGGATCGCGGCACCCGAGCGGAACGAGTGCTTGAACGACACCGATTCAAAGGCAAGTTTCGCGTGGGCATGACGCGTCATCATCGCGCGCCGGCGCAAATCGAATTCGCGCGGGGCCGCGCCCTGAAACGAGAAGATCGACTGCTTCTCGTCGCCGACCGCGAACACGGTGCGGCGGATGTCGCCGCGCGCGCCCGCGCCCGCGGTGAATTCGGCAACGAAGCTCTCGATGATGTCCCATTGCCGGGGACTGGTGTCCTGCGCCTCGTCGATCAGCACATGGTCGATGCCGCGGTCGAGCTTGAAATGCACCCACGAGGCGTAGCCGCCGGTCAGCATCGCGTGGGTCTTGTCGATCAGATCGTCATAATCCAGCAGGCCCCGCGTCTGCTTCTCGCGCCGGTAGTGCGCCGCGACCGCGCTTGCGATGACGAGCAAGGCATGGGTGCGGTCGCGCTGGATCGCGGCGCGGCGCTGCCCGGCGAGTTGGAGAAGGCGCGGCTGCTCCTGCATGAGTGCTGCGGCGAGCGTGCCTTGCGTGGCGGCCAGCGCCTTGGTCATCAGAGTTTTGCGCGGGCCACCCTCATTGGTGACGAACAGGCCGAGATATTCGTCGAGTTGCGCCTCGCCCGACAGAGCCGCGGCGGCTCGCAGGCGTGCGCCTTGCGTGGCATCGCTCTTGCCGCCCTGCTCGAGGGCGTCCGCCGCGACGAGCCAGCGGCTGCGCGGCAGATGCGGGCCATCGACCATCTCGCGTTCGATATCGGCGATCCGTCTATCGGCTGCGATGTCGAGCGCGCGGCAGACCTGAATCATCGCGGCCTCGATGCCGCCCGCGCCTTCGATCCACGCCATGAAATGCTCGCGGCTCAGGCACGCCTCCTGCACGACCTCCTTGAAGGTGACGTCGGCGGCCTGCGCCATCGCGAAGGCGAGCGCGCGGCCGAGCGCGCCGTCCGGCGCGCGCGCGGCCTCCAGAAGCACCGCGAGGTTGGCGCGCTCCATCATGTCGGTCTGGTCGCGTTCGTCGAGCACGGCGAAATGCGCGGGCACGTTGGCCTCGAACGGAAACTGTTGCAGCAGGCGGGTGCAGAGCGCGTGGATGGTCTGCACCTTCAGGCCGCCCGGCGTTTCCAGCGCGCAGGCAAACAGCTTTCGCGCGCGTGCGCGGACCTCGCGCGTGACCTGCGCGCCGGAATTGCGGATCGCGGCATCGAGTTCGTCGTCGGAGAGCGCGACCCATTTGCCCAGCGTGTCGAACACGCGCTGCGCCATGTTGGCGGCGGCGGCCTTGGTGAAGGTGATGCAGAGAATTTTTTCCGGCGCGACATCGTTGAGCAGCAGGCGGATCACGCGGTTGACGAGCACATAGGTCTTGCCGGATCCGGCATTGGCCGCGACGAAGGCGGAGGATTGCGGATGCGAGGCGCGCAACTGCGCATCGCGCACGGCATCGGGAATGTCGGTGCGGGGCTTGCTCATGCGCCGCCTCCGCCAAGGCCCGCAGCCGACCATTCCTTGATGCGGGCAAGATCGTCATAGGTGCCGTAACGGTTCGACCACATCGCGAGATCGAGCGAGGTGTAGGCCTGATCGGGGTTCTCGAATTTTCTGATGAGCGCGGTGAGCTTGGCGAGCGCCTCGTCGGCTGCATCGTCCGGCAGTTGGGGTTCGTCGCCGCGCGCGATACGCAGATCGACGATCTTCTCCTCGCCCGCTGGATTGTTGCCGTTGAGCCGGACATAGACCAGTTCGCTGACGCTGGCGCGAGCCGGGAACGGCCTGAACCCGCCGCCACGCAGGATGGCGGCTTCCAGCGTGAGTTGCGGCGACAGACCAAGCCGCACCTGCTTGCCGCTCGGCGGCTGGCCCGTCTTGTAATCGACGATGGCGAAGGTGCCGTCGCTGCGGTGCTCGATGCGATCCGCGCGCGCGCTCAGAGTAAAGCTGCGTCCGTTATCGAGGGGGATCGAAATCTCGCCGCGCAATTCGGCGGCGATTGCGGCGACCTCCTCGCGGCGCTTGATTTCCCACCCGGCGAACCATTCCGCGATGCGCAGGAAGCGCGGCCACCACAGCGCCCGCGCCTCGGGGTGCTCCATCAAGCCTGCGAAATGACGTTCCCCGAAAGACCACAGTTCTGCCGCAATATTGTCCGGCAGGATTTTGCCGTAGGCTGCGGTGAAATCCCCGAGCGCGTTATGGATCGCCGAGCCGCGATCCGCCGCGGTCAAGGGAAGATCGATCGGATCGAGCGGCGTGAGGTTCAAAATGCGCTTGGCGAAGATCGTATAAGGATCGCGCAGCCAGTCTTCGATCTCCGTCACCGACATCTGCAACGGCCGCAGCGCCACCGGCGGCTTCGGTGCCGGTTGAGCGACGGGCTGAACGCTCTCGGGATGATCGAGCGCCTCGGCATAACGCACGTAGCGCGTACCGCGTTCAAGCGCGTCATCCCACGCCTCCGGTTTGGCAATTGCCTTCATGCGATGCAGGAATCGCGAGGCGACCGACGGCGCGCCGCCGACCTTGGTGGCGTGCGTGAGAATGACGTCTTCCACGCCAAGCAGTTGCGCGAAGTCGTGCGCGGTGAGGCCGATGCGCCGTTCCGGCAGATCGAGGCCGAGATCGTGGCGCATCGGGCGTGACAGCCACGGATCGATGCGCGGCGCGGGCGGCCACACGCCTTCGACGAGGCCTCCGAGGATCACGCGGTCGCATTGCGTGAGGCGCGCTTCCAGGAGGCCGTAAATCCGCAGCGATGCATCTTCGTTTTCCGGCCGTCGCACCACGCGGCTGGCAAAAGCGGTCGCGAACAAATCGGGATAGTCCGCAAGCTCAAGCGCGATGTGCGTTGGCGCGGGAGAAGGCGTATCATTGTCGGCCACGAGCAGTTCATCAAACGCCTGCGCGAGCTGCGATCCGTCTGCGCCCTCAAAGACAGCGACGCGGCCGTCATCGGCGGTAGACAGGCGGGTCAGCGTTGCGCGATGGAGCTGCGCCAGCGTTGCGAAGTCGTGCGCGCCACGCGAAAGATTTTCGAGCGGCGCGAGGGCATCCGTCAGTGCGGCAAGCAGCCGTGCAATGCCGTCGATGTCGTCTTGCGTCAGCCGGCAGCGCGGCTCGGAGCGATGCAGCGCGGAATGTTGCTTGCGTAGGGCCTTGCTCCATTCCTCGGCGAACCACGCGAACGCTGCCTGCAATCCCTTGCAGCCGGGCGCGGGCCGTGTGCCGCGCAGCACCGCGAGTTCAAGATTGAAGATCGCTTCTGTCCAGGCGCCTTCCGCCTGTCCCAGTCGGAGCAGCGGGTGTTTCAGCAGCGCGAGCAGCGATGGCGGCGACAGCTCGGTGGTGATGGTCTCCGCGGCAAGGCGGGCGAAAATGCCCGCGGGCGTATCCATCAGCGAATCGCCGCCGGAATCGTCGAAGGATAACTTCCAGCGGCCAAGGGCTGCCATCACGCGGCGTGCCAGCGCGCGATCCGGCGTCACCAGCGCGGCGGTCTTGTTGTGCTGTCGCGCTTCCCGCATCGCGACCGCGATGGCAAGAGCCTCCATCTCCGGATTGGCCGCCTCGACAATGGCGAGATTGTCGAAGCCTGCTTCAATGCGCGCGGCGATGTCCTGCTCGGCGAGGCGCTGGTGCCATCGCCCGGTTTCGGTGGCGGGCCGCATCGCTTCCGAGGCGAGCAGTTCACGGCCATGCGCGGCGGGTGCGGCCAGCACCCCGACAGCATGACGATCGAGCCCCATCGAATCCAGCAGGCCATGCAGAGCATATTGCGGGTGGCTCGACAGCGGGTGTTCCGCGAAGTGTCCTTCGGGGTGGCGTATGCCGCCAATGGCGCGCCATGCGTCGTCGTCGAGATCGGTGTCGAGTCCCGGCAGAACCACCGCGCCTTGCGGGTGCCGCGCAATCGCGCGCAGGAATTTGGCGGTGGACGGCATCGAGCCGGTCGAGCCTGCCGCGATGAAAGGGCCGGATGACACCGCGATCCGCTCGGCCTCCGCCTCGATCAGGAGATCGCGGCGGCGCGCGGACTCGATGAGTTTCTGCTCGCTCAGATAAGCGGGCCACGCATCCTTGGCGATCTTGAGGAAGTCGAGCGTAAGTTGCCAATAGCGGTCGAGATCGTCCGGCACGAGATTGTCGAGCGCGTTCCAGTCGATGCCGCGCGTGGTCATGTCGTCGATCAGACGGGCAAGATCGTCGGCCAAAGCGAGAGTCGATGCAGGGCCGCCCGCGACCAGAGGCGCGGTGGCAAGCTCGCGCGAACCGAGGCGCCTGGCCCACGCATCGACAAGCCGCATCAGCACCAGCCGGCGCGGCAGCCCGTCCAGCGCCTCCGGCACCGTGAGCGAGGAAAATCCGGCGGCGTCACCCTGGGCGAAATCGAGCTCGTCTTCGTCGACATGGCCGAGGGCGATAATGCGCGGCAGCAGCACGGCATCCTGCCCCATCACGTCGAGGAAAACCTCGCGCGCCATGCGGCAGGCGCGCTGGGTCGGCAGATAGAGCGTCGCCTGCGCGAGAAGTTCGGGATTTTCGCGCGCGCGGAAATTCTCGATCAGGCGGCCATCAACCAGCGCGCTCAAAAGCGTGTGCAGAAACGGTGCCGACGAGGGAATGTTGAAGACGTGCATGCAGGATTCCGCTGACAGCCGAGCGGATCACGGCCGGGCAGGGTTTGTCGAGACAATATAGGGTATCAGGCAGCGCTGGCCAGAAACGCTTTTTCCGCCGCCGCAATGGCGTCCGGCGTGCCGACATGCATCCACACGCCCTCCAGCCGCAGGCCGAACAGCCGCTCGCGCGCTGCCGCGTCATCGAACAACTTTGTGAGCGAGAATTCGCCTTGCGGTGCGCCCCTGAAGATCGCGGGCGACAGGATCGCCACGCCCGCATAGACGAATGGCACCACATGCTGCTCCTTGCGCCGTTGCAGGCGGCCATCCGTCAGCATGGTGAAGTCGCCGGTCCCGTCATAGCCGATGCTGCCGGCGGTCGGCGCCATCAGCAGCAGGACATCCATGCGCGCGGGATCGAAGGCGTCGGCGAGGCGCCGGAGATTCGGCGTGACGCTGTCGATCCATAGCGTGTCGGCGTTGAGGTGAAAGAACGGGTCATTTCCGAGTAACGGCAAAGCCTTCACCACGCCGCCGCCGGTGCCGAGCACTTCGTTGCGCTCATCTGAGATGGCCACTTTCGGCTTTTGCCGCGCGGCGGTGTGCGCGATGATCTGCTCGCCGAGATAGTGCACGTTGACCACGGCCTTATCGACGCCGGCCTCGCCAAGCCGATCGAGCACATGATCGAGCAACGGCTTGCCCGCGACCTCGACCAGCGGTTTCGGCTTGTGGTCGGTCAGGGGCCGCATCCGTGTGCCGAAGCCGGCGGCGAGCACCATGGCGGTATGAGGCTGAACAGGCATCGTCGTCTCTCAAGCGAATCGCCGCATGATCTGGACAAAGCCTAGAGCATTGGGGCGGAGCCTGCCATCACCGGGAGTGACGCAGGGCGTTGAACCGCTGTAATTCGCTTCTGTGACGGCAATGCGACTCCCGTGCGGAGGCGCGAAATCAGATTTCGACGATCTGATTGCTGTTGGATTTGCGCGTGGGCGTGCCGCGCCGCTTCGGATCCTGTTTGAGGAACTGCACGCCGATCTGCTCGCCGTTGACCCAGCAGAGTTCGCAGCGGCGATAGGCAAGACCGGTCGATGACAAGAGCAGGAAGAATTCCTTCAGTGCCAATCCTTCGACGTTGCCCTGCACCGTGAGCTTTGCGCCGGATTCGGAGATGTCCTCGACGAGGCAACTGCGGCGCCATGTGCCGTCGATGCCCATCATATGCGCTGCGAAACCGCGTTCGAAGACGACTCGCTCGCCCTTGCGTCGCTCTGTTGCCATTTCGGGGTCTCCGCCCGTTGTGTCCCGCAGCCGTTGTGACAGCGGCAAGACGAGGTCGCTAAAAATACCGTCGAGCGACCTAATGGCGCGTAAATTTTCGCTTCAAATGCGATCGATAGGGGGCGGCACGTTCGCCGTAAACCAATCCTTAAGGCTGTTCAGGGCGGGATGAGCGAACGCGCGCTGCAAATAGCCCCAGATCCGGGGTTGATGCCGCAGATATTGCGGCTTGCCGTCACGGCGGTTGAGCCGCGCGAAGGTGCCGAGCAGGCGCGTATTCCGCTGCGCGGACATGATGGCGTACTGCTCGACGAAATGCGCGGCGTCGAATGCGGGATTTGTCTGACGCCGCGCGGCGACGTAACGGCCGAGCAGCGGGATTTCCACGCTATCGGGCACGTCGATCCGCGCATCCTGCAACAGCGACACGAGATCGTAGGCTTCCGGTCCCATCACCGCGTCCTGGAAGTCGAGGAGGCCGACGCGGCTGGCGTCCTTGCGTCCGTTCAGCCAGATCAGGTTCGGCGAATGGAAATCGCGCAGCACCCAGGTCTTGTGAGCGGTCTCGAGCCGGCCGAGCAGGTCCTTCCAGATCACGAGGAAGTCGGCATGCATCATGCCGCTCAGCGTGACGCCGTGATCGGGCAGATACCAGTCCAGCATCAGTCCGACTTCGGTCATCATCGCGTCGAAGTCGAATTCCGGGATTTGGTAGGTGATCTTGGGCGCGAGCGGCAGCGTATCCGGCAGGTCGATGCCATGGAGTGCGGCAAGCATCACCGCCGCTGCCTGATAGCGCTCGATGATAGGTCCGGGCGGATCGCCCTGCACGAACGTCGCGCCACCGAGATCCTCGAGCAGCAGAAAACCCGCATCGAGATCGGCGTGATACACCGCGGGCGCGGAGAAACCCTGGCGGCGAAGGCCGTTGGCGAGCGCGACGAAGGGGCGGACATCTTCGGCGAGATGCACGGCGGCGCTGTAGGATTTGCCGTTGTGGATCGCGGGGCCGTCGGGGCGCGGCGGCGAATTCATCAGCACCAGCGAACCCTGGTCGCCGATCACGCGCGCATAGGAGCGCGTCGAGGCGTCGCCCGCCATGCGTTGCCGGTCAGAGGTGGCATGACCGGACAGATCGAGGAAACGCCGCAGCGCCGCGAGGCGCGCGACCTTGGCGACGGCTTCGCCGTGCCCGGTGATTTCGGCGGCGCGCGCCGATGAGCCGAGCGAGGGCCTGTGGCTGAAGGCGATGTCGATGCGGTCGTCAGGCATCGCTTCGGGCGCGCGTTCGGGCCACTCGATCAGCGCCAGCGTGCCCTCGGGCAACGGCGAAAGCCCGATCTCCTCCAGTTCTGTCGCGTCGGCGATGCGGTAGAGATCCGCATGCAGCACGGGGCAGGGCGGCAGATCGTAGGTTTGTGTCAGCGTGAAGGTCGGGCTCGGGACTTCGTAGGTCTCGTCGCCCGCCAGATAGCGGATCATCGCGCGCGCCGCGGTGGTTTTGCCAGCCCCGAGATCGCCGGACAGCGTGATGGTGTCGCCGGGGCCGACCAATAGCGCGAGATCGGCCATCAGCTGGGCCGTCGCGGTCTCATTGGGAAGGGCAACCGAGAAGGATGTGGGTTCGGTCATTCAGCGGCGCTGCGGTGGGCGGTCTGGTCGGCGGGGAATTCGCACGTCACCGTAGTGCCTTCACCCACCACCGAGTCAACCCTCACCCGGCCGCCATGCAGTTCGACAAAGGAGCGCACCAGCGACAGGCCAAGCCCTGCGCCACGATGGCGCGAGCCGTTGGCGCGGCTTTCGAACCAGTCGAACACCTTGTCGCGGACGTCGTCGGGAATGCCGGGACCGGCATCGGCGACGGCGCAGCAGATCAGGCCGTTCGCGCGCCACGCGCTGAGGCGGACGGTGCCGTTGGTGGGCGAGAAGCCGATCGCGTTGGCGAGCAGGTTGTAGAAAATCTGCACGATGCGCCGCTCGTCGGCGATGAAGCCTGCGACGGATGGATCAATATCGATCACGAGCCGGATGTTGTCGTGCACCAGGCGATCCTGCAATCCGGCGGTCGCTTCCTCCACGGTCTTGCGCAGATCGACCGGCCCGAGGTCGAGCGTCATCGCGCCAGCGTTGATGGTGGCGAGATCGAGAATATTGTTGATGATCGCGAGCAGCGCATTGGTCGAGGTGGTGATGTAGTTGAGATACTCGCTCTGCTTCACCGTCATCGGCCCGGTCGCGGGGTCGCTGAGGAAGTGGGCAAAGCCGATGATGGTGGTCAGCGGCGAGCGCAGTTCGTAGGAAACGTGGTGGACGAAATCCACCTTCATCTGGTCGGCGGCCTCCAGCGCATCGTTGCGTTCGCGCAGCGCGCGCTCCACGTTCACGCTGTCGGTGACGTCTTGGAAGGCCAGCATGGTGGCGCCGTCAGGCAGCGGCATCGTGGTGCAGTCCAGCACGCTGCCGTCCTTGCGCTCGATCCGGGTTTGCAGCGCGGCGCGGCTGTCGATGCCGGTGATGGCGGCGCGGATGGTTTGCCATGTTGCGGCATCCTCGAACAGCGGCCTGCACCATTGCTCGATGGTCTCGATGTGAGGCTGCTGCCGAAGCGCTTCGGTTGAGAGTTTCCAGAGCTGCGCGAAAGGCGGGTTGAACAATTGCGCGCGGCCATTGCCGCCGAACACCGCAACCGCCTCCGACAGGTTGTCGAGCGTCTCGCGCTGGACGCGTAGCAGCCCGTCGTGCTGGCGCTGTAGCTTGAGGCTCTCGGTGACATCGTCGAACAGGTAGGTCACGCCGCCTTCGGGATTGGGCGTGGTGACGATGCTGACCGCGCGCCCGTCCGGCAGGTACCAGGTTTCCTTGGCGGGTTCGATGGCGCGGTAGGCTTCGTGCAGGCGGGCCTTCCAGGCCCGGAAATCCGGCTGCTCGGAAATCTTGCGCTCGGCGCGCAGTTTTTCCAGCACGCTGGAATCGCTCGGACTGGAATCGAGGAACGCGCGGTCGAGATCCCACAGCCTGCGGTAGGAATCGTTGTAGAAGGCGAGGCGCTTGTCGGCATCGAACACGGCGACGCCGGAGGAGAGCTGATCGAGCATCCGCCGGTGCGCATCCGCCATCCGCGTCAGGGCATCCTTGAACGCGACGGTTTCGCTGCAATCGACCGCCATGCCGACGCTGCCATCGGCGACATTGCAGGCGAATATATCGAAGATGCGGCGCTCGCCCCCGATCGCGACCGGCAGGCGCGCGCGATAAGGCTTGCCTTCGGCAAGAGTCCGGCGCATCGCCGCGCGGTCCTCGCTGTCGAGCAGTTCGATGCCGTGTTCGACGGCGTCGGACGAATTTGCCGCTTCCGCCGCGCGGGCATAGGCGGCATTGGCATAGCGCAGCGTGCCGTTGGCGCGCCTCGCCCACAGGGGATACGGGATTTCGGCGGCGAAGGCGCGCAGGGCGTCGGTTTCTTCGATGAGGTGCAGGTGACGTTGCGTCATCTCCGCGAGTTCGAGCCGCACGCCGCTCAACTCGCGAATGCGCACGATCGCCTGCCCGCCGACCGCGCGCCCTATCGCCTCGATGGCGCGGCCGTTCGAGGCGGACATTGTCAGCAGGAAGCTCTCGCCGCGCTCACGCAAAGCATCGACGGCATGGTCCATCGCAAGCGCCTGCTCGGGCAATAGCCAGGTGCCGAACGCCAGAACGCGTTGGGCGGCCGCAGCCTGGCCCTGTGGCATCAGCAATGCGATGTCGCCGGTGATGTCGGGCCGCTCGTCGCCGGCGGACCACGCAATCAGGACCTGCGGCTCGGCGAACAGCAAGGCGCGCAGGCGATCGGATTCATGTTGCAGCGATTGGTTGTCGGCGCGCAGTTGCGCCTCCATCGCTTCCGCGCGTAGCCGCGTGCGCATCAAAAGGATCGCCGACACCACCGAGAAGCAGAGGACGGAGACGGAGAGCGCGAGCCCCGTGATTTCGGGCCGGCTCAGGCTGCCGAGGATGGCAAGTGTGGTGTCGATGGCGCCATTCCCCGCGGCGTGTGCGGGAACCGTTCCTGCGAGGATGGCGAAGCCGCCCTGCACGATCGACGTGCATGACAACAAGCTTCGACGCATCGTCCCAAGGACGCCTGACATTCCTGATTCTCAACCACCGCCCGCGAATCAAAACACAATAACCTCCCGGGGACTCGGGGGGTAAGAGTCCAGACCGTGAACGTGGATGTAGAACGTCGATTAGCGGCGTGCCGTCGGGAGAGAGCGGCGAATTCAGCGCCCCGTGGAGCCGAAACCGCCCGCGCCGCGCGCGCTCGGCGGAAGTTCCCCGACAGGCTCGAACGCCACCTGCACCACCGGCGCCACCACCATCTGCGCGATGCGCTCGCCGCGCCGGATCGTGAAGGGTTCATCGCCATGGTTGATGAGGGGCACGCCGATCTCGCCGCGATAGTCGGCGTCGATAGTTCCCGGCGAATTGAGAACGGTCACGCCGTGCTTGACGGCGAGGCCCGAGCGTGGGCGCACCTGCGCCTCATAGCCCGCGGGCAGAGCGATCGCGAGTCCGGTCGGAACCAGCACGCGCTGGCCGGGCGCAAGCTGCATCGGCTTGTCCTCCGGCACGGCGGCCAGCAGATCGAGACCGGCGGCGTGTTCGGTCTGGTAGGCGGGCAGGGCAAGGCCCTCGCCATGCGGCAGTTGGGTGACGGCGATCCGCAGCGGTCCGGTCATGGGCGTGGAATGCTTTCGGTGGGAGAAAATGTTTCGGCGATCCGGGCGATCAGCCGGGCCGCGACCTCGTCCTTGCTCATGGCGGGCCAGATTTCCGGCGCGGCGTGGTCTTTCATGAAAACCTGCACGGCGTTGCTGTCGCCGCCCATGATGCCGGTCGCGGGCGACACATCATTGGCGACGATCCAGTCGCAGCCCTTGCGGGCGAGTTTCGCAGCAGCGTTGTCCGCGACATGCTCGGTCTCGGCGGCGAAGCCGATCACCAGCGGCGGCCGGTTCGATGCGCGTCTGGCGATGGTGGCGAGGATGTCGGGATTTTCCACCATGTCGAGCGGCGGCATGCCGTGCGCGGTTTTCTTGATCTTCTGCGCGCCCGCATTGGCGACGCGCCAGTCCGCGACGGCGGCGGCGAAGATCGCGATGTCGGCGGGAAGCGCGCGTTCGACCTCGGCGAGCATGTCGCGCGCGGCTTCGACGCGAATGGTCCTGACGCCTGCGGGATCGGGCAGGTTCACCGGACCGGAGACCAGCACCACCTCTGCGCCTGCGGCCGCTGCGGCGGTGGCGATGGCGTAGCCCTGCTTGCCGGAGGAGCGGTTGGCGATGTAGCGCACCGGGTCGATCGGCTCGTGCGTCGGGCCTGCGGTGATCAGTACGCGGCGGCCTTTGAGTGTTTGGGCCTGTGAAGGCTTTAGCAGAACAAGCGCGCGTGATGCGATCTCCACGGGCTCCGCCATCCGGCCGAGGCCGGCTTCGTTGGCTTCCGCCATCTCGCCGCGATTGGGGCCGATGAGAACACGTCCGTCACGGGCGAGCTGTGCGACGTTGCGTTGCGTGGCGGCGTTATTCCACATCGCCGGATTCATCGCGGGCGCGATCAGCACGGGCTTGTTGGTTGCAAGCAGAACGGCGCTGGCGAGATCGTCGGCGAGGCCATTCGCCATCTTCGCCATCAGGTCGGCGGTGGCGGGCGCGACTATCACGAGATCGCAATGGCGCGCGAGGCGAATGTGTCCGGCGTCGAACTCGCTCTGCGGATCGAACAAATCGGTGTAGCAGCGGGTGTTCGCGAGCGCGCTGGCGCTCAATGCGGTGACGAATTTTTCCGCCGCGCGTGTCAGCACGCAGCGAACCTCGCAGCCGCGCTCTTTCAGGCGGCGAATCAGGTCGAGCGCCTTATAGGCGGCGATGCCGCCGCCGATGATGAGGGTGACGCGGTGGCGTGTCTGTCCCGGCTGGGATCGTGGCGCTTCCGGTGAGGAGGGAAGCGGGGGGAGTGCCGCCGGTTCACTGTGTGTCGCGGCCTGCCGCAGGATGACCCGCACCTCGTCCTCGACCGAGCGGCCGCTCTGGGCCGCGCGCAGCTTCAGCGCGGTCTTGATGTCGTCGTCGAGCTTGCGGACGGTCAGGCTGGCCATGCGTCAGCCTAGCATTTGATTGCAATGCAATCAAATGTACTCAAAAATGATTGCAATCAGCGCGACAGCCAGAGAAATACGAGCAAACTCAAAGCGATAATCCAGAGCGCCACGGTCTCCCAGCGCCGGTGATGGGCCTGCTGGCGGCTCAACGCGGCGATGGTCTGGGGCGATAGCACCAGTCCTTCGCGCGTCATTCCCTCGAACTGCTCAAGTGCGGCGACCGAGCGCGCCGCGATGGCGGGCAGGCCCGAGAGAATGCGGCCAAGGTCGCCCGCTCCGCTCGCGGCCTGCTGGATGCGGCCGAGCGGACCGAGATTGCGCTCGATCCAGTCGCGCACCACGGGTTCGGCGGTCTTCCAGATGTCGAGCTTGGGATCGTAGGAACGCGCGACGCCTTCCACCACCACCATGGTTTTTTGCAGCAGGATCAGTTCGGGCCGCGTGCGCATGTCGAACAGGCCGGTGACCTCGAGCAGCAGCGTCAGCAGCTTCGCCATCGAGATTTCGTCGGCGGCGCGGTTGTGGATCGGCTCGCCGATGGCGCGAATGGCTTGCGCGAAGTTCTCGACCGAATGATGCGAGGGCACGTAGCCTGCCTCGAAATGCACTTCGGCGACGCGGCGATAATTGCGGGTGATGAAGCCGTAGAGGATTTCGGCGAGGAACTGCCGCTCCTTCAGCCCGAGCCGGCCCATGATGCCGAAATCGACCGCCACCAGCCGTTCGTCCTTGTCGACGAACAGATTACCCGGATGCATGTCGGCGTGGAAGAAGCCGTCGCGCAACGCGTGGCGCAGGAAATTCTGGATCACCTTGCGCCCGAGCGCGGGCAGGTCGATGCCCGCCGCTTCCAGCCTCGCGCGATCGTTGAGCGCGATGCCCTCGATCCATTCCATCGTCAGCACGTTGTGGCTGGTGCGATCCCAATCGACAACAGGCACGCGGAAGTCGGTATCCTCGCGCGTGTTCTCCGCCATTTCGGAGAGCGCCGCCGCCTCGATGCGCAAATCCATTTCCATCGCGACCGAACGCGCCAGCGTCTCGACAATCTCGGTCAGCCGCAGACGCTGCGCCTCCGACGAAATTCCCTCCGCCTTGCGGGCGGCGTAGCGGAAAGCGTTGAGGTCGTTGTTGAAGCGCGCGCCGACATGCGGGCGCAGAATCTTCACCGCGACGGAGCGCGTGCCGTTGGCATCCTTCACTTCCGCGCGGTGCACCTGTGCGATGGAGGCGGCGGCGACCGATTCGCCGAAATGCGAAAACACCGATGAAACGGGCTTTTCCAGCCCGGATTCAACCACGGCGATGGCCTGACTCTGCGGGAAAGGCGGCAGGCGATCCTGCAAATTCTCAAGGTCTCGCGCCATCGCCACCCCGACCACATCGGGACGGGTGGCGAGAAACTGCCCGAGCTTGACGTAAGTCGGGCCAAGCCGCGTCAGCGCGTGCGACAGCCGCGCGCCGGATTTGGTGCCACGGCGCTCGATCAAGCGCGCAATACGGATCGCTCCCTGCGCGGGCGGCGGCAACGGCGAGGAATCGACGATGCCGAACACGCCTTCGCGCGCGAACACGAAGGCTGCGTGCGTCAGCCGGACGATATGCGTCAGAGAAGCGATCACAGGCGCCAGCCCGAATGCAGCGCGACGATGCCGCCCGAAAAAACCTCGTGGGTCACACGCGCGAATCCGGCTTCGCGGATCATCTCCGCGAAGGTATCGGGCTTCGGAAATTGCCGGATCGATTCCACCAGATAGCGATAGGATTCGGCATCGCCCGTCACGGCCTTGCCGATCTGCGGAATGACGTTGAACGAGAAGATGTCGTAGATCCTGTCGAGGCCCGGCATGGTGACCGAGGAAAATTCCAGGCAGAGAAAGCGCGAACCGGGCTTCAGCACGCGCCAGGCTTCGCGCAGCGCCAGCGGAATCTGCGGCACGTTACGGATGCCGAATGCAATGGTGTAGGCGTCGAAATTCCTGTCGGGGAAGGCGAGCGCTTCTGCATTGCCCTCGACGAAATCGACGCGATCATCCAGCCCTTGCGTCTGTGCCCGCTCGCGGCCCACCGCCAGCATGTCGGTGTTGATGTCGCAGACGGTGGAATGGAAATTCGGTCCTGCCGTTTTCGCCGCGCGGAAGGAGATGTCGCCGGTGCCGCCCGCGACGTCGAGCATTCTGAAGGGGGCATCCCCGCGCGGCGGATTCAGCGTCTCCACCATCAGATTCTTCCAGACCCGGTGCAGCCCGCCCGACATCAGGTCGTTCATCAGGTCGTAGCGCCTGGCGACATTGTGGAAGACCTCGTTGACGAGGCCCTGCTTTTCGCCGGGCGAAACCTCCCGATAGCCGAAATGTGTCGAATTATCTGGCGCTTGGCTCATGTTGGGCTCTCCGGCGGGCACCATAGCGTGGCGGGCGCAATCGCGCTATCACCTTGGGCGCTCAAGGTGAATCCGAAATGCCCGAATTACCCGAGGTTGAAACGGTTCGTCGCGGTTTGATACCCGCCATGGAAGGGGCGCGGATCGTCCGTGTCACGGCCCATCGGGGCGATTTGCGCTTTCCGCTGCAAAAGGATTTCGCCGCCCGCCTCAATGGCCAGAAAGTGACCGGACTGGGGCGCCGCGCCAAATACCTTCTGGCCGATCTGGAGTCGGGCGAGGTGCTGCTGATGCATCTCGGAATGTCCGGTTCGTTCCGGGTCACGCTGGGCGATGGCGGCAAGATTCCGGGCTCGTTTCATCATCCGCGCAGCGAGAACCGCACCCACGACCATGTCGTGTTCGAAATGGGCAATGGCGCGACGATCTCGTTCAACGATCCGCGCCGTTTCGGCTACATGAAGATCGTGCCGCGCGCCGATCTCGAGGACGAACCGTTTCTCAAGGCGCTGGGGCCGGAGCCGCTCGGCAATGCGTTCGATGCCGCGATGCTGGCGCGGGCCTGCGCGGGCAAGAAGACGTCATTGAAGGCGGCCCTGCTCGACCAGCGCGTGGTCGCGGGGCTCGGCAACATCTATGTCTGCGAGGCGCTGTTTCGCGCGCATCTGTCGCCGAAGCGGCAGGCGTCCACGTTGGCGGTGAAAAGTGGCGCGCCGGCCGATCATGCCGTGCGGCTTGTCGCCGCGATTCGCGCCGTGCTGAACGCGGCCATTGAAGCAGGCGGCTCGTCGCTGCGCGACCATCGCCAGACCTCGGGTGAACTCGGCTATTTCCAGCACTCGTTTCAGGTCTACGATCGCGAGGGCGAACCATGCCGCACGCGCGGTTGCCGTGGTACCGTGAAGCGGTTCACCCAGAACGGTCGCTCGACGTTCTGGTGCCCGAGCTGCCAGAAGTAGGTTGATCTCATGCTGACCTCCGAAGAACTCGAACGCTATGCCCGCCACATCGTGCTGCGCGAAGTCGGCGGACAGGGGCAGGCCGCGCTCAAGGGCGCGAAGGTGCTGGTGATCGGCGCGGGCGGATTAGGTGCGCCAGCGCTGATGTATCTCGCGGCTGCCGGCATCGGCACGCTCGGCGTGGTCGATGACGACACGGTGACGCTGTCGAACCTGCAACGCCAGATAATCCACGCCACGCCCGATGTCGGCCGGATGAAAACGCAGAGTGCTGCCGACAGCGTTCGCGCGCTCAATCCGCATGTCGAATTCGTCACGCACGAGACACGCCTCACAGCTTCAAACGCGATGGAGATGATCGGCGGCTACGACATCGTCGTCGATGGTTCGGATAATTTCACCACGCGCTATCTCGTTTCCGACGCCTGCTACCTTGCGAAAAAGACGCTGGTTGCAGGCGCGCTCGGGATTTTCGATGCGTCGCTGACGACGATTCGCGCGCATGAGAGGAACGAGGCGGGCGAATTCAACCCGACCTATCGCTGCCTGTTTCCGGAAGCGCCGCCGCCCGGCACGATTCCGACCTGCGAGGAGGCGGGGCTTGTCGGCGCGTTCGCGGGCGTGCTCGGCTCGATGATGGCGCTAGAGGCGATCCGCGAGATCGTCGGCTTCGGCGAGGGGCTGGTCGGACGATTATTGATGATTGATGCGCGCGCGATGCGGTTCGAGACGCTGCGCTACGCGCGCGATCCTGCCAATCCGCTCAACGGCGATCATCCTGCGATATTCGATTTGAGCGGGCACAAATAATCTGAATGTGTCCCCGCCTTCGCGGGGACGACGAAAGTCAGAGCATCCCCGGCAGCACGCGATCCGGCGGCTTGTGGCCGTCGAGGAAGGTGCGGATGTTGATGATGACCTTCTCGCCCATATCGACGCGGCCCTCGATCGTGGCCGAGCCCATATGCGGCAGCAGCACGACCTTGTTGGCCTTGGCGAGGCGGGCGAGTTTCGGGTGCACGGCGGGCTCGTGCTCGAACACGTCGAGCGCCGCGCCCGCGATCTCGCCGTCCTCGATCAGCTTCACCAGCGTCGCCTCGTCGATGATCTCGCCGCGCGCGGTGTTGATGATGTAGGCGTCCTTGCGGATGAGCTTGAGGCGGCGGCCCGACAACAGGTGATAGGTCGCGGGCGTGTGCGGACAGTTCACCGAGATGAAGTCCATCCGCGCCAGCATCTGGTCGAGGCTTTCCCAGTAGGTCGCGCCCAACTCTTCCTCGATCGCCGGGCTGACGGGGCGGCGGTTATGGTAGTGAATCTGCATGCCGAACGCATGCGCGCGCCGCGCCAGCGCCTGGCCGATGCGGCCCATGCCGATGATGCCGAGCCGCTTGCCGCCCAGGCGATGGCCGAGCATCCAGGTCGGCGACCAGCCGGCCCAGTCGCCATTGGTGAGAATGGCCGCGCCCTCGATCAGCCGGCGCGGCACGGCGAGGATCAGCGCCATTGTCATGTCGGCGGTGTCCTCGGTGAGAACCTTCGGCGTGTTGGTTACGGTGATGCCGCGCGCGACGGCGGCCGCGACGTCGAGATTGTCCACGCCGTTGCCGAAATGGGCGATCAGGCGCAGCTTGCCGTTGGCGTGGCTGAGAATGTCGGCGTCGATCTCGTCGCTGACGGTCGGCACCAGCACGTCCGCGTTCTTGACCGCGTCGATCAGCTGGGCCTTCGTCATCGGGACATCATCGATGTTGAGCCGGGTGTCGAACAGCTCGCGCATGCGCGTTTCGGTGCTGTCCGGCAATTTGCGCGTAACGACGATCAGCGGCTTTTTCTTACCCGACATTGCTCATCCTCGAGACCGGATTGCCCGGCGTTCAGTCCGCATTAACCGGCGTGTTCGAATGTACAAATTGGACTCCGGCTACAGGGTTTCCCGGTCCTATGCCCAAGATGTCCCGTGTTGAAGGCTTCGGTCCTCTCTATCAGAAGGCCGGATCAAGACAAGAACCAGGATGGCCCGGCGAAGGCGGTTGCGGGGATGTGGCCCGCGCCTCGTCCGAACGTCTAAGGCCATGGTGCTGCGGTTAAATTACGGAATGCGGATGATGGAATTACGATCTTCGATCTGGGCGATGCTGATGGCGCTCGCAACCTGGGGAATGACGGGCGGAACCGGGCATGCGGCCAAGGATGTGCAGACCACGAGCGGGTTGCCGGTGCCGCGTTATGTCAGCCTCAAATCCGACCACGTCAATGTCCGGGTCGGCCCCACCAAGGATCAGGACGTGAGCTGGATCTACACCCGCGCGGGGCTGCCGGTGGAAGTGACGGCGGAATTCGAGAACTGGCGGCGTGTCCGCGATTCCGAGGGCTCGGAAGGCTGGGTGTATCATTCGCTATTGTCCGGCCGCCGCACCGCCGTCGTCACCATGAAGACAAAGGGCGAGCTTGCCGCGCTGCGGGATGATCCGAGCGAGGACAGCGCGGTCTCGGCGCGCCTCCAGGCGGGCGTGATCGCGCAGGTGAAGCGCTGCACCGGAAAGTGGTGCCGTATCACCGGCGACGGATTCGACGGCTGGATCGAGCAGCAGCGGCTGTGGGGCGTCTACGCCGACGAGAAGGTGAACTGACCGGCCGTCCCGCCAACGAACAGACCAATAAAAAACGCCGCTCGAATTATTCGTGCGGCGTTTTGCTTGAAAGACGGATGTCGATGCGGCGCAGCGCGCCGTTCAGCGCTTCTTGCGCAGCCGCACGACCATATCGACGCGGCTGATTTCGTAGCCTTCCGGCACGTCCGGCATCTGCTGAAGCATCAGGTTCTGGTCGGGAATGTCGACCAGCTCGTGATTGCCTTCGAGATAGAAGTGGTGGTGCGCGGTGACGTTGGTGTCGAAATAGGTCTTGGTGCCATCGACGCTGACCTGACGCAGCAGGCCCGCTTCGGTGAGCTGGTTCAGCGTGTTGTAGACGGTCGCGAGCGACACCGGCACCTTGGCGAGCGTCGCTTCCTCGTACAGCATTTCCGCGGTCAGGTGGCGGTCGCCCTTGCCGAACAAAAGCCAGCCGAGCGCCATGCGCTGGCGGGTGGGGCGCAGTCCGACAGATTGCAACATTTCGTTGACGTCATGCCACGGGCAGCCGGTGAGTACCGGTGCATGGCCATGAACGTATCCATGGACGTGACCGGCATCGGTGTGCCCCTCATGCTCGGTGCTGTCGATCTCGCTCACTTTTTCGGACCCCTGAAATACGCAACGCTTGGAAACTAAGTTTCCTAAGATATGCACCATCGTAGCGAAGGATGCAACTACATGCAAGTTTTTCGCAACTGGATCAAACACTTTGATCGAGGGTTCCGGAAAACCAATCGCCGCTTTGCCTGGCTGAAATGGCTATGTTAGGACCGGTTCGCAACCGGCATCGGGCCGATTGGGGGAGATTCGATGCGCGAGCGGCAAAACAGCTATAATTACGAGGACTTGCTGGCTTGCGGCCGCGGCGAATTGTTCGGTCCCGGGAATGCCCAGTTACCGTTGCCGCCGATGCTGATGTTCGACCGGATCACCGAAATTTCGGATACCGGCGGCGAATTCGGCAAGGGAGTGATCCGGGCGGAGCTCGACGTTAAACCGGACCTGTGGTTTTTCGGTTGCCACTTCAAGGGCGACCCCGTGATGCCGGGCTGCCTCGGCCTCGATGCGCTGTGGCAGATGGTCGGCTTTTTCCTCGGCTGGACGGGCGGCGCCGGGCGCGGGCGCGCGCTTGGGCTCGGCGATCTGAAATTCTCCGGCCAGGTGCTGCCGAATGTCACCAAGGTTCAGTATCACATCGACATGAAGCGGGTGATGCGCTCCAGGCTCGTACTCGGCGTGGCCGATGGCTGGCTTTCGACCGATGGCGAGATTATCTATCGCGCCAGCGACCTGAAGGTCGGGCTTTTTCAACAGGACGCGCCGGCACAGGCCGGAAAGTAATTCAGTGCGGGAGGCGCCTGGATTAAACTTCCAGGCCCGGTGAACGGCCGGACACAAGGCCAAACACGGAATCAGGTGAGGCGATCATGCGGCGAGTTGTCGTCACGGGGATGGGGATTGTCTCGTCCATCGGAAACAACACTCAGGAAGTTCTGGCGAGCCTGCATGAGGCGAAGCCGGGAATCACGCGCGCGGATGAATACGCCAGGCTTGGATTCCGCTCGCAGGTGCAGGGCGCGCCGACCTTGAATCCGGCCGAAGTGGTGGATCGCCGCGCGATGCGTTTTCTCGCGGAAGGCGCTGCCTGGAATCATGTCGCGATGGATCAGGCGATCCGCGATTCCGGCCTTGAGGAATCGGATGTGTCCAACGCGCGCACCGGCATCATCATGGGATCGGGCGGGCCTTCGGCGCGCACCATCGTCGAAGCCGCCGACACCACCCGCACCAAGGGGCCCAAGCGTGTCGGCCCGTTCGCGGTGCCCAAGGCGATGTCCTCGACCGCGTCGGCGACGCTTGCGACCTGGTTCAAGATCAAGGGCGTGAACTATTCGATCTCCTCGGCCTGCGCGACCTCGAACCATTGCATCGGCAATGCGTACGAGATGATCCAGTACGGCAAGCAGGACGTGATGTTCGCGGGCGGCTGCGAGGAACTCGACTGGTCGCTCTCGGTGCTGTTCGACGCGATGGGCGCGATGTCGTCGAAATACAACGACACGCCATCGACCGCATCGCGTGCCTATGACGTCAATCGCGACGGTTTCGTCATCGCCGGTGGTGCCGGTGTCGTGGTGCTGGAAGAACTGGAGCACGCCAAGGCGCGCGGCGCGCGGATTTACGGCGAGATCGTCGGCTATGGCGCGACCTCCGACGGTTACGACATGGTTGCGCCCTCCGGTGAGGGAGCCGAGCGCTGCATGCGCATGGCGCTCTCCACCGTGAAGGGGCCGATCGATTACATCAATCCGCACGCGACCTCGACGCCCGCGGGCGACCCGCCGGAAATCAACGCCATCCGCAAGGTGTTCGGTGCGGGCGACAAGTGTCCGCCGATCTCCGCCACCAAATCGCTGACCGGGCATTCGCTCGGGGCAACCGGCGTGCAGGAGGCGATCTATTCGCTCTTGATGATGAACAACGGTTTCATCTGCGAGAGCGCCAACATCCAGGAGCTGGATCCGGCGTTCGCCGACATGCCGATCGTGCGCAAGCGCATCGACAATGCCAAGGTCGGCACTGTGCTGTCGAACTCGTTCGGCTTCGGCGGCACCAATGCCACGCTGGTGTTCAAGCGGCTGGATGCGTGATCTTTCAGCCCGTCCGTCTGGATGGGCTTTCATTTGCTAGGACGAATCGATGCCGAAACTGATGCAAGGCAAGCGCGGGCTCATCATGGGCGTCGCCAACGATCACTCGATTGCCTGGGGCATCGCGAAAACGCTCGCCGCGCACGGCGCGGAGCTTGCGTTCACCTATCAGGGCGAGGCACTCGGCAAGCGAGTGAAGCCGCTCGCGGAATCGCTTGGCGCCAAGCTCGTTCTGCCCTGCGATGTCGAGGATATCGCCAGCGTCGATGCGACGTTCGATGCGATCAGGAGCGCATGGGGCAAGATGGATTTCGTCGTCCACGCCATCGGCTTCTCCGACAAGAACGAATTGAAGGGTCGCTACGTCGACACCACGCGCGCGAACTTCTCGCGCACCATGGTGATCTCCTGCTTCTCCTTCACCGAGGTGGCGGCGCGCGCCGCGAAGCTGATGACGGACGGCGGCGCGATGGTGACACTGACCTTCGGCGGCTCGACCCGCGTGATGCCGAATTACAATGTGATGGGCGTCGCCAAGGCGGCGCTGGAGGCATCGACCCGTTATCTTGCCGCCGATTTCGGCCGCGACGGGATTCGCGTCAACGCGATTTCGGCGGGGCCGGTGCGCACGCTGGCGGGCGCGGGGATCGGCGATTCGCGCGCGATGTTCGCGTTCCAGCAGAAGCATTCGCCGCTCGGACGCGGCGTCACGCTCGATGAATTGGGCGGCACCGCACTGTACCTGTTGTCGGACCTGTCGGGCGGCGTCACCGGCGAGACGCATTTCGTCGATGCCGGTTACAACATCATCTCGATGCCGCATCCCGATGCGCTGAAAAGCGACAACGGCGCAGACTAGGCTGTCAGTTTCGCCGCGGTCTGAAACGCGGGCCGCGCGGCGCAGGCATCGAGATAGCGGTCGAAGTTCGGCCGCGTCGGCACCATCCTGAACATGCGGATGGCATAGTTCATGCCCGCGCCGATGGCGACGTCGGCGGCCGTGAAGTCGTTGCCGAGCAGCCACGGACCTTTCTCCAGAGCGTTATCGAGAACATCGAAGGTCTGCGTGGTGCTGCCCCATGCGGCGCTGACGGATGGAATCTCGAGCTTGAGATAGGCTTGCAGGATCGCAGGCTCGATGCAGCTTGGCGCGAAGAACAGCCATTGCAGATATTTGGCGCGGCGCGGATCGCCGACGGGTGGCGCGAGCTTTGATTGCGGATAGCGGTCCGCGACGTAGGCACAGATCGCGGCCGACTCCGCCATCACGGCATCGCCATCGGCCAGCGCAGGCACCTTGCCCATCGGATTGATGGCGAGATACTCCGGCGTCTTGTTCGCTCCGGTGGAGATGTCGGTCAGCACGCGCTCATAGGGCTCGCCGGTTTCCTCCATCAGCCAGAGCGTGGTGAACGAGCGCGAACGCGGTGACCAGTAGAGCTTCATGATGGGAGCCTCCGGAACGGAATGTCGCGAATGCTTTGAGGCAACCATCAAAAAAGGGCAAGAGCGAGAAGGACCAATTTTCTGACGCGTTTTCTTCACGCGAACCGGTTCCCGCTTCGCTTGAAAACGCTATGAATAAAAAAACCTCCGCGAAAATCGCGGAGGTTTGTGTTTGATCGGCCTGGTGCCGATGTTATTCGGCCGCCTGCAACGTCTTCGGCTTGTCCGAAAGGTCGAAGCGGTCGGCGTTCATCACCTTGGTCCATGCCTTGACGAAGTCCTTGACGAACTTCTCCCTGGCGTCCGCGCTCCCATAGACTTCCGCCAGCGCGCGAAGCTGCGAGTGTGCGCCGAAGACGAGATCGACGCGCGTCGCGGTCCACTTCACCGCCTTGGTCGCACGGTCGCGGCCTTCATAGGTGTCGCCGGCGGGCTGCCACTCGGTGCCCATGTCGAGCAGGTTGACGAAGAAGTCGTTGGTCAGCGTGCCGGGCTTGTGGGTGAAGACGCCGTGTCTGGACTCGCCGAAATTGGCGCCGAGCACGCGCAGCCCGCCGACCAGCGCCGTCATCTCCGGCGCGGTCAGCGTCAGCAGTTGCGCGCGGTCCACCAGAGCTTCCTCGGGACGCATGAACTGATGCGCCTTGCCGATATAATTGCGGAAACCATCGGCGCGCGGTTCGAGCGGCGCGAAGGAGGCAGCGTCCGTCTGCTCCTGCGTGGCGTCCATCCGGCCCGGCGCGAACGGCACGGTGACGGATACGCCGGCATCTTTCGCCGCCTTCTCCACAGCGGCATTACCAGCCAGCACGATCAGGTCGGCGAGCGAGATCCTGTTGCCGCTCTCCTTCTGGATCGCTTCCAGCCTGGCGAGCACGGTTGCGAGTTGCTTCGGCTGGTTGACCTCCCAGTCCTTCTGCGGGGCAAGGCGAATGCGCGCGCCATTGGCGCCGCCGCGCTTGTCGGAGGTGCGGAAGGTCGAGGCGGACGCCCATGCCGTCGAGACGAGTTGCGGCACGGTGAGGCCGGAGGCGAGAATCTTCGCCTTCAGGTCCGCGATATCCTTGTCGCCGAGCGCCGCGCGGTCGTTGGCCGGAATCGGGTCCTGCCAGATCAGGATTTCCTTCGGCACCAGTCTGCCGCGATAGCGCACGCGCGGGCCCATGTCGCGGTGGGTGAGCTTGAACCAGGCGCGGGCGAAGGCGTCTGCGAACTGATCCGGATTCTCAAGGAAGCGCCGCGAGATCTTCTCGTAGATCGGATCGAAGCGCAGCGACAGGTCGGTGGTGAGCATAGTCGGGACATGCTTCTTCGACTTGTCGTGAGCATCCGGCGTGATGGCGGGCGCGTTCTTCGCCTGCCACTGATGCGCCCCGGCCGGGCTCTTGGTCAGCTCCCATTCGAACTTGAACAGGGTCTCGAAGAAGTTGTTGTCCCACTTCGTCGGCGTCTGGGTCCATGTCACTTCGAGGCCGCTGCCGATGGCATCGCCGCCCTTGCCGGTGCCGTGCTTGCTCTTCCAGCCAAGACCCTGATCCTCGAGGGCCGCGAGTTCCGGCGCAGGCCCGACCAGCGATGCATCGCCCGCGCCATGGGTCTTGCCGAAGGTGTGACCGCCGGCGATCAGCGCGACGGTTTCCTCATCGTTCATCGCCATGCGGAAGAACGTTTCGCGAATGTCCCTGGCCGCCGCGATCGGGTCGGGCTTGCCGTTCGGGCCTTCCGGGTTGACGTAGATCAGGCCCATCTGCACGGCGGCGAGCGGCTCGGACAGCTGGCGTTCGCCGCTGTAGCGTTCATCGCCGAGCCATGTGCCTTCCGGCCCCCAATAGAGTTCTTCCGGCTCCCACACATCGGCGCGGCCGCCTGCAAATCCGAAGGTCTTGAAGCCCATGGACTCCAGCGCGACGTTGCCGGTGAGGACGATGAGATCGGCCCATGAGATCTTGCGGCCGTATTTCTGCTTGATCGGCCACAGCAGCCGGCGCGCCCGGTCGAGCAGCACATTGTCCGGCCACGAGTTCAGCGGTGCGAAGCGCTGCTGTCCGGCACCCGCGCCGCCGCGCCCGTCGGTGATGCGATAGGTGCCCGCCGAGTGCCACGCCATGCGGACCATCAGGCCGCCGTAGTGGCCGAAATCGGCCGGCCACCAGTCCTGGCTGTCGGTCATCAGGGCATGCAGGTCCTTGATGACGGCATCGAGATCGAGGCTCTCGAATTCCTTGATGTAGTCGAAGCTCTCGCCCATGGGGTCGGCGGCGGGCGTATGGCCGTGCAGAATGCCGAGATCGAGATGCTCCGGCCACCAGTCGCGGTTGCTGCGGCCCCTGCCGTGCATCACCGGGCATTTGCCCGCGTTTTTGTCGTCGGTTTTGGCGTCCATGGATTCTCTCCGGGTGCTTCGTGATTTTGATTGTCCGCCGCGCTGTCCGGCTGCGGTGCGTGCCGCAATTTCCGCGCTTTGACAGGCAGCCAATTTGACGGGTTTGTATGTCGGGAGTTTGGATTTATTCCAATATTAGGTCTAGTCGAATTGCCTTTGGCTCCTGATAAGATAATCTGATCGGCATGATCACCTTGAAACAACTGCGATATCTGGCCGCGCTGGCGCAGCATGAGCATTTTGGCCGCGCGGCGGAGGCGTGCGCGGTGACGCAGCCCGCGCTCTCGATGCAGATCCGCGATCTCGAAGGGGAACTGGGGCTGGCGCTGGTGGAGCGCCGTCCGGGCGCGGTGACGCTGACCGATGCCGGACGGGAAATCGCAAGGCGCGCTGACGACGTGCTGGCGAAAGCGCGAGACCTCGTGGATTTCGCGCACCATCGCGCGCGCCCGCTCGCGGGGCGGCTCACGCTCGGCATGATTCCCTCGCTCGCGCCTTACGCGCTGCCGAAATTCCTGCCGCTCCTGCAAGCGCGCTTTCCCGACCTGCAACTTGAGTTGCGCGAGACGCAGACGCGGCAAATGCTGGACGAGGTGAAAAGCGGGGCGCTCGATGCCGCCATGCTGGCGTTGCCGGTGCAGGAGAACGACATCGACAGCATGGCCCTGTTCGATGACCCCTTTCTGCTCGCGGTGCCGGCGAACGATCCGCGCGACGAAACAAAGCGCGTCGTGGCGGGTGACATCGAGCAGGAGCGCCTGATCCTGCTCGAGGACGGCCATTGTCTGCGCGATCAGGCGCTGGCGTTTTGCGCCACCGCTTCCGGCGGCCGCAACGCGGGCGGCATGACGTTCGGCGCGAGCAGCCTTGCGACGGTGATGCAGATGGTCGCGAGCGGCTATGGGATCACGCTGATTCCGCAAATCGCCGCCGATGTCGAATTGCGGGATGAGCGCGTGAAGATATTGCGGTTCAGGGAGCCGCAGCCGGGGCGCAGCATCGGCCTTGTGTTTCGCCGCACCTCGCCGCGCAAGCAGGACTTTCAGGTTCTCAGCGATCTGGTAAAGGAATGTTTCGCGCCGCGCCGCGACAAAAGAAAAGGCGGCTGAAACCAGCCGCCTTTTGTCATTCGGCGTAACGCTTCAGAGCGTCAGCGTCCCGGCTTTTGCTGCGGCGTAGCGTTCGCCGATCTTCTGCCAGTTCACCACGTTCCACCACGCCTTGAGATAATCGGGGCGGCGGTTCTGATAGTTCAGATAATAAGCGTGCTCCCAGACGTCGTTGCCGAGCAGCACGCGCTTGCCGTACATCAGCGGCGTATCCTGGTTGGGCAGCGCCTCGATGCTGAGCTTGCCGTCCTTGGTGACGGTGACGAACACCCAGCCGGAGCCGAACTGGCCGGCACCTGCGGTATTGAACGCCGTCTTCATCTTGTCGAGATCGCCGAAGTCGCGGTTGATCGCCTCCAGCACCTCGCCCGCCGGCGCGCCGCCGTTCGGGCCCATGATCTCCCAGAACATCGTGTGGTTGGCGTGGCCGCCGAGATTGTTGCGGACGCCGACGCGGATGGCGTCCGGCACGTTGACGAGGTTGGACAGGATGGTTTCGATCGGCGTGGTGCCGAGCTGCGGCGCGGTCTTGGCGAAATTGTTCATGTTGGCGACGTAGGCGCCGTGATGCTTGTCGTGGTGGATTTCCATGGTCTTCGCATCGATATGCGGCTCCAGCACGTTGGTCGCGTATGGCAGCGGCGGCAGCTTGAAGGGCCCCTCGGCGGCAGCGGACGCGGCGGGGGCAGGGGCGGCTTGGGCGAAGGCGAGGCGGGGCAGGGCGGCAGCGGCGGCGAGGCCGGCGGCACTGGTGAACAAATGACGGCGGGAAAGGCGGATCATGCGGACGTCTCCCTGATTGATCGGCGCGACCATCGTCGCGCGATTTGTGAGGCTACGCCAGCACCGCTGCGGGCGTTGCTGTATCCCAACAAAAAAGAGGCGGCAAAATGCCGCCTCTTCGCAAATTTTTGATTGCCGGAGCGTTTGCCTTACTCGGCGGCCGGGGCGTTCTCGGCCTTCTGCTTGGCCTCGAGGTCCTCGCCGGTGGTCTGATCGACCGCCTTCATCGACAGGCGGACCTTGCCGCGATCGTCGAGGCCGAGCAGCTTGACCTTGACCTTGTCGCCTTCCTTGACGACGTCGGAGGTCTTCTGCACGCGGTTGGCCGCGAGCTGGCTGATGTGAACGAGGCCGTCCTTGGGGCCGAAGAAGTTCACGAACGCGCCGAACTCCATCACCTTGACGATGGTGCCGTCGTAGATGTGGCCGACTTCCGGCTCCGAGGTGATCGACTTGATCCACTTGATCGCCGCGCGGATCGATTCGCCATTGGCGGAAGCGACCTTCACGGTGCCGTCGTCCTCGATGTTGATCTTGGCGCCGGTCTTCTCGACGATCTCGCGGATGATCTTGCCGCCGGTGCCGATCACGTCTCGGATCTTGTCGGTCGGGATCTGCAACACCTCGATGCGCGGCGCATGTTCGCCGAGCTCCGCACGCGCGACGGTGAGGGCCTTGGCCATCTCGCCGAGGATGTGCATGCGGCCGTCCTTGGCCTGCGTCAGCGCGATCTTCATGATCTCTTCGGTGATGCCGGCGATCTTGATGTCCATCTGCAACGAGGTGACACCCTTGTCGGTGCCCGCCACCTTGAAGTCCATGTCGCCGAGATGATCCTCGTCGCCAAGGATGTCGGAGAGAACCGCGAAGCGCTTGCCTTCGAGGATCAGGCCCATCGCGATGCCCGCGGTCGGCCGCTTCAGCGGCACGCCGGCATCCATCAGCGCCAGCGACGATCCGCAGACGGTCGCCATCGAGGAGGAGCCGTTCGACTCGGTGATCTCCGAGACGACGCGCAGCGTGTACGGAAACTCGTGATGCGCCGGCAGGACCGGATGGATCGCGCGCCAGGCGAGCTTGCCGTGGCCGATTTCGCGGCGGCCCGGCGAGCCGATGCGGCCCGTTTCACCGACCGAGAAGGGCGGGAAGTTGTAGTGCAGCAGGAACGTCTCCTTGTACGTGCCAGAGAGCGCGTCGATGAACTGCTCGTCCTCGCCGGTGCCGAGCGTGGTGACGACCAGCGCCTGGGTTTCGCCGCGGGTGAATAGCGCCGAGCCGTGAGCGCGCGGCAGCACGCCGACTTCCGCCACGATCGGACGGACGGTCTTGACGTCGCGGCCGTCGATGCGGACGCCGGTGTCGAGGATGTTGTTGCGGACGACGTCGGCTTCCAGTTCCTTGAACACGCCGGCGACGCGGAGCTTGTCGAATTTCGGCTCCTGACCCTCGGGGAAGAAGTGGTCCATGACCTTCTTCTTCACCGCGCCGACCGCCGCATAGCGATCCTGCTTCACCGGGATCGCATAGGCCTTGCGCAGCTCGGATTCGCCGACCGCGCGCATGCCCTTGTCGATTTCGCTGTTGTCGATGGTCTCGATCTCGCGCGGCTCCTTGGCGGCCTTCTCGGCGAGGTCGATGATCGCCTTGATGACCGGCTGGAAGTGCTTGTGGCCGAACATCACGGCGCCGAGCATGACTTCTTCCGGCAATTCCTTGGCCTCGGATTCGACCATCAGCACCGCGTCGGCGGTGCCGGCGACGACGAGGTCGAGCTGGGTGTCGGCCATCTCGTCAAGCGTCGGGTTCAGGATGAACTCGTTGTTGACGAACGCGACGCGCGCGGCGCCGACCGGACCCTGGAACGGAACGCCCGAGAGCGTCAGCGCGGCGGAAGCGGCGACCATCGCGACGATGTCCGGATCGTTTTCCATGTCGTGCGACAGCGTGGTGACGATCACCTGGGTGTCGCAGCGATAGCCCTTGATGAACAAGGGGCGGATCGGACGGTCGATCAGGCGGGAGACCAGCGTTTCCTTCTCGGAGGGACGGCCCTCGCGCTTGAAGTAGCCGCCGGGAATGCGGCCCGCCGCGAAGGTCTTTTCCTGATAGTTGACGGTGAGCGGCAGGAAGTCGATGCCGTCCTTCGGCGTCTTGGCGGAGACGACGGTCGCGATGACGACGGTCTCGCCATAGGTGGCGATCACGGCGCCGTCGGCCTGACGCGCGACCTTGCCGGTTTCCAGCTTGAGCGGACGTCCGCCCCAGTCGAGTTCGACGGAATGGATATTAAACATTCGAGTTTTCTTTCATCGTTTTCGGAAAATCAGGCGCGGCCGGGAAAATGCAAAAGCCATGCGCAAGATTGCGAGACGTTGAGCGCGATGCGTCAGCGTCCGGCGATCCTGCCATGGCTTCTGGATTTTACGATGGCTGCCATCCTTCCGATGGTGCGGGCATCTTGCCCGTCAGACCCAGCCGCCGGATTGCTGCTGGGCTTCACGCAAGCAAGCCATGCTTTGCGTGTTCGTACAGTGTCGGCCGTCGCCGGATGCGAATTGATGTTCGCTCCGGTGGCGGCCGGGAGCGCGGCTTTAGCGGCGGATGTTGTGCTTCTCAAGCAGCGCCTTGTAACGCGCCTCGTCCTTCTTCTTGACGTAGTCGAGAAGCGAACGGCGCGTGGAGACGAGCTTCAGGAGGCCACGGCGGGAATGGTTGTCCTTGCTGTGGGTCTTGAAATGCTCGGTGAGGTTGGCGATGCGCTCGGAGAGGATCGCAACCTGAACTTCCGGCGAACCCGTGTCGCCGGCCTTCTTGGCATTGGTCTTGATGACTTCCGCTTTACGTTCTGCGGTAATCGACATCGTCAATATCCTTAACTGCGGTCCGGGTTCGCAACGAGCCCGGTGAGGTTGAACACACGCCTGGGGATGAGTTCGCCATTGCCAATCTCGGCGAGGGCCAGAAGCCTTCCTCCGACGGTGACATAGACTGTGCCGTTTAGAATTGGCGCATCCCGTCCGCGCAACAAAACCGCCTGGCCTCTTGCAAGCCTTGCGGCATCCGCCCGAGTGACGGCCAGTGCCGGGATGTCGTCCAGCGCGGTCTCAACGGGCAAAAGCGCGTCGGCGAGGCTGCCCTCGCCAGACGCGGCTCTATCGCACAAAGCCTCCAATTCCGCCAGCGGAATCATGTCGTCCTCGATGAACGGGCCGCACTGGGTGCGCCGGAGCGCCGAAATATGGCCGTAACAGCCCAAAAGGCGGCCCATGTCCCGGGCCAGCGCCCGGACATAGGTTCCCTTGCCGCATTCGGTCTCGAACACCGAATGATCGGTATCCGGTTGTTCTGTAAGGACTAATTCGTGAATCTCGACCTCGCGGGGCTGCAGCGCGACGGTTTCGCCGTCGCGGGCGAGGTCATAGGCGCGCTCGCCCTGGATTTTGATGGCCGAGAACTGCGGCGGGGTCTGCGAAATCACGCCCGTGAATTGGGGCAGCAGCGCCCGGATGGCCTCGGCGGAGGGGCGGGCGTCCGAGGTCTGGGTCGGGCGGCCCTCGACGTCGTCGGTGTCGCGTTCCTCGCCCCAGCGCACCGTGAAGCGGTAACGCTTGCGGCCGTCCATCACGAACGGGACCGTCTTGGTGGCTTCACCGAGCGCGATCGGCAGTCCGCCGGATGCGAGCGGATCGAGCGTGCCCGCGTGGCCGACGCGTTTGGCGTTGAACAGGCGCTTGAGCACCGCGACCGCGTGGGTCGAGGTCATGCCGACCGGCTTGTCGAGAATGACCCAGCCGTGAACGTCGCGGCGGTCGCGCTTGACCTGCTGCTTCTTCTGGCGCGGACGATTGCCGTCCGCGCGATCCGGGGCGGGCGTATCCGGCGAAATATTTTTTTCAGAGGCCGCGTGCGAATCGCCATGCGGCGCTTCGCGCGTGCCCTGAGCGGGTGTTGCAGTCATCAGGTGTCGTCCGAATCGTGGTTGAGATCTTTCTGGACCGCAGGTGTTCGCAATAATTTCTCGATCCGTTCCGCTTCGTCGAATCGCTCGTCGGTGCGGAAGCGAAGATCAGGTGCGAATTTCAGGTTAACGCGATGCGCAACCTCGCCGCGCAGAAATTTCTTGTTGTGCGCGAGTGCTGCGATCACCGCATCCGTGTCGTGCCCTCCGAGCGGCATCACATAGACGGTCGCGAGCTTGAGATCGGGCGACATCCGCACCTCGGGCACGGTGATGATGTGGCCGCTCAGGGTGTCGTCATGCACGCCGCCCTGCGAAAGGATGTCGGAGATGGCATGGCGGATCAGTTCGCCGACGCGCAACTGGCGCTGCGAGCCGCCGCCCGGTGCGGATGATGAAGATTTGCCGCGCTGGTGACGGGGCATGAGTTGAATTCCTGATATGAGAAGCGTCATGCCCGGGCTTGACCCGGGCATCCATCTTCTCTGTTTAAGTATAGCTTTCAGGCGGTGGATTGCCGGGTCAAGCCCGGCAATGACAGCCCCGTTTATTTCAATGCGCCCGTAAGGTTTGGACTTACAGGGAGCGCTGAATGGTCTCCACGCGATAACATTCGATCACGTCGCCAGGACGCATGTCCTGATAGTTCTCGAACGACATGCCGCATTCCTGACCGGCGACGACTTCCTTGGCGTCGTCCTTGAAGCGCTTGAGCTGCGACAGCTTGCCCTCGTGGATCACGACGTTGTCGCGGATCAGGCGGACATTGGCGCCGCGCTCGACGGTGCCGTCGGTCACGCGGCAACCGGCGATCTTGCCGACCTTGGAGATATGGAAGACCTCCAGCACTTGCGCGTTGCCGAGCATGGTTTCGCGCAGCGTCGGCGCGAGCAGGCCGGACATCGCCTTCTTCACGTCGTCCACGAGGTCGTAGATGATGTTGTAATAGCGGATCTCGATGCCGTCGCGCTTGGCGAGCGCCGCCGCTTCCTTGTTGGCGCGGACGGAGAAGCCGATGATCGCGGCGTTGAAACCTTCCGCGAGCGTGACGTCCGATTCCGAGATGCCGCCGACGCCCGCATGCAGGATGCGCGCCGCGACTTCCTCGGTGCCGAGCTTGTCGAGCGAGCCGATGATGGCTTCGAGCGAGCCCTGCACGTCGGCCTTCACCACCAGTGGGAAGTCCTTGCGGCCCGAGGTCTTGAGCTGGCTCATCATCTGTTCGAGCGAGCCGCGCATGCCTGCGGAGGTCGCCGCCGACTTCTCGCGCTTCTGGTGGGCGCGATATTCGGTGACCTGACGGGCGCGGGCTTCGTTCTCGACCACCGCGAGGCGGTCGCCGGCTTCCGGCGGGCCGTTGAAGCCGAGGACTTCGACCGGCATCGAAGGCCCGGCTTCCTGAATGGTCTGGCCCTGATCGTTGATGAGGGCGCGTACGCGGCCCATTTCCGCGCCCGCGACGATGATGTCGCCGACGCGCAGCGTGCCGCGCTGCACGAGCACGGTCGCGACCGGGCCGCGGCCGCGATCGAGCTTGGCTTCGATCACGGTGCCTTCGGCCGGGCGATCCGGATTGGTCTTGAGTTCGAGCAGTTCGGCCTGCAACGCGATCATCTCGAGCAGCTTGTCGAGATTGGTCTTGTTCTTGGCCGAGACCTCGACATCGACAACTTCGCCGCCGAAGGATTCGACCTGGACTTCGTGCTGCAACAATTCGGTGCGCACGCGCTCGGGCTTGGCATCCGGCTTGTCGATCTTGTTGATCGCCACGATCATCGGAACCTTGGCGGCCTTGGCGTGATTGATGGCCTCGATGGTCTGCGGCATCACGCCGTCGTCGGCGGCAACGACGAGGATGACGATGTCGGTGACCTTGGCGCCGCGCGCGCGCATCGCGGTGAACGCGGCGTGGCCGGGGGTGTCGATGAAGGTGATCTTCTTGCCGCTCTCGGGCGAGGTCACCTGATACGCGCCGATGTGCTGGGTGATGCCGCCGGCTTCGCCGGACACCACGTTGGCCTGACGCAACGCGTCGAGCAGCGAGGTCTTGCCGTGGTCGACGTGGCCCATGACGGTGACGACGGGCGCGCGCGGCGTGGTGTCGGAAGCGCGGTCCTCGGCGACGTCGAACAGGCCTTCTTCCACGTCGGATGCGGCGACGCGCTTGACGGTGTGGCCCATTTCCTCGGCGATGAGCTGCGCGGTATCGGCGTCGATGGTGTCGGTGATCTTGACGAGCTGACCCTGCTTCATCAGCAGCTTGACGAGATCGACCGAGCGCTCCGCCATGCGGTTCGCCAGTTCCTGCAACGTGATCGCTTCAGGAATGATGACTTCGCGAACCAGCTTTTCCTTCGGCTCGTTCGACTGATGGCCCTTGGTCAGGCGCTGGGTGCGGCGGCGGAACGAGGCGATCGAACGCTCGCGCACGTCGTCGGCATTCAAAGCGGTGGTCAGCGTCAGGCGGCCGCGCTGCTTGGCGGGGCCGGGCTTCTGCGTGGTTTTCGGTGGCGTGACGGCGCGGATCGCACCGCCGGGTCCGCGACGGACGCGCGGCGCCTCGTCTTCATCGGAGCCGTCGGCGGCGACAGGGGCGCGCGCGGCCGGTGCACCGGCGCGTGCGGCTGGCGCCGCAGCCGTGGCCGTAGCCGGCTTGGCCTCGGCTTCGCCGAACCGCTTCTTGGCTTCGCGCTCGGCCTTGGCCTTGGCCTCGGCCTCGACGCGATGGCGCTCTTCCTCGGCCTTGCGGCGGGCTTCGGCAGCCTCGCGTTCCTGCTGCTCCTTGTATTCCTTGGTGTTACGGCGCGCGGCTTCCGCTTCCGCGGCGCGGCGTTCTTCTTCCTCGCGCACGCGTGCATCGGCGAGCGCGTGAGCGCGCGCGCTTTGCTCGTCATCGGTCAGGGTGCGCAGAACCATCCCGGAGGGACGGGCGGGAGCCTTCGGCGCGGGCGCGCGTGGTGCGGCGGGAGGGGCCTTCGGCGCGGCAGGAGCCTCGGCGACAGGGGCCGGTGCGGCATCGCCCGCGAGGCGGCGCTTGGTTTTCTTCTCGACCACCACCGATTTGCTGCGGCCGTGGCTGAAGCTCTGGCGCACCACGCCGGTCTCCGTGCGCGGTTTCAGCGACAGAGTTTTCGAACCGACGCTCAGCGGCTTGTCGCCAGGGTTTTTCGTATCAGCCATTCAACAGTCCAATCTCGTTCGGTGCGCCGCGACGCGGCCCGTTAGTTGCCATCCGTCTTGCCGTCTCCCGTGCCGTCCGCGTTGCGAAAACGGTCGAGGGTTCGCCAGCGGGACAGGAAGGTTTTCGTCGCAGGCCCTGAAAGCAGGGCTGCATGTACCACATTTGAGCGCCCAAGGGCCAAATCCAATTCGTCGGTTGTGAAGCCCTGAATCCTTGGTGAATCGGCCATTTGCGGGTTTTTCCCCGCGGCGGCGGCCGATTTGGCGGCGAGTTTGCGAATTCCGTCGTCCGCGCCGTCGCTGGCGTGGATCAGGGCCACGGCCGCTCCGGCCGCGATCGCATCCTCGACCTTGCCGTAACCGCAGACGATTTCGCCTGCCTTGCCCACCATCGCGAGCGCATCGAGCGCGCCGCGCGCCAGCAGGGTATCGGTCAGCGCCGCGAGGTCCGGCGGCAGCGTGACGACGCGCCTGAACGCCTTGGCGAACAGGCCGCGTTTCGCCGCTTCACCGACCATGGCCCGCGACAGCGACACCCACAGCCCCCGGCCCGGCAGCTTGCGCCGCACGTCCGGGACCACCTCGCCCGTGGGCGAGAGCACGAAACGGATCAGATCATCGGTGTCCTTCACCTGCCGCGAGACGGCGCACGTCCGCGCGCTCCCGGGCCTGGCCCGGGGACCGCGATCGAGGTCCGTTGTCTCGGAGGTGGCAAACATCGATGGGCATGTCCTTTACGCCGGATGATCTTCGGACGCGGCTTCTTCCGCTTCCGCAGGCAGGTCACTGGAAGACTTGGCGAGATCGGCTTCGGTGATCCAGCCAGCCGCGAGGCGCGCCTGCATGATGATCGCCTCCGCCTCGTCGCGCGATGTTTCGCTCGCATCGAGGAAGCCCGCATGCTTGACGGTCTCGCCGTCCTTGCGCTCCACCCAGCCGACCAGATCGTCGGTGGCGCAGCCGGCGAGATCCTCGACCGTCTTGACGTCGTTCTCGCCGAGCTTCACCAGCATCTTGCCGGTGACGCCCGGAATGTCCTTGAGGGCGTCATCGACGCCGAGTTCCTTGCGCTTCGCTTCCAGCTCGGCGTCGAGCTGTTCGAGATATTCACGCGCGCGGCTCTGCAATTCGTTGGCGGTTTCCTCGTCGAAGCCCTCGATGCCCGCGAGTTCGCGCACATCGACCAGAGCGAGTTCCTCGACCGAGGAGAAGCCTTCGGAGGCCAGCAACTGGCCGACCACTTCGTCGACGTTGAGGGCTTCCATGAACACGCGCGTGGAATTCTCGAAGTCCGCCTGGCGGCGTTCCGATTCTTCCTGCTCGGTCAGGATGTCGATGTCCCAGCCCGTGAGTTGCGATGCGAGGCGCACGTTCTGGCCGCGACGGCCGATCGCAAGGGATAATTGGGTATCCGGCACCACGACTTCAATGCGTTCGCGGTCTTCGTCGATGACGACCTTGGCGACTTCCGCAGGTGCCAGCGCGTTGACGACGAAGGTCGCGATGTCGGGCGACCACGGAATGATGTCGATCTTCTCGCCTTGCAGTTCGTTCACCACCGCCTGCACGCGCGAGCCGCGCATGCCGACGCAGGCGCCGACCGGATCGACCGAGGAATCGCGGGAAATCACGCCGATCTTGGCGCGCGAACCCGGATCGCGGGCGACCGCCTTGATCTCGACGATGCCGTCGTAGATTTCCGGCACTTCCTGCGCGAACAGCTTCGCCATGAACTGCGGATGGGTGCGCGACAGGAAAATCTGGGGCCCACGGGTTTCGCGGCGCACGTCGAAGATGTAAGCGCGGATGCGGTCGCCGTTGCGCAGCGCCTCGCGCGGCAGCATCTCATCGCGGCGCACGATGGCTTCGCCTCGTCCGAGATCGACGATGACGCTGCCGTATTCGACGCGCTTGACGATGCCGTTGACGATCTCGCCGATGCGGTCCTTGAATTCCTGATACTGCCGGTCGCGCTCGGCCTCGCGCACCTTCTGCACGATCACCTGCTTGGCGGACTGCGCGGCGATGCGGCCATATTCCAGCGGCGGCAGGGTGTCGGCGATGGTGTCGCCGATCTGCGCGGTCGGATTGGCGCGCTGCGCGTCCTTCAATGAGATCTGGTTGGCGGCGTTCTCGACCGTCTCCACCACCAGCATGTGGCGCGACAGGCGAAGCTCGCCCTTCTTGGCGTCGATCTCCGCATGCACGTCGGTTTCGGAACCGTAACGGGCGCGCGCCGCTTTCGCGATGGCGTCTTCCATCGCGGCGATCACGATTCCACGGTCGATCGACTTTTCGCGTGCGACGGCATCGGCGATTTGCAGCAGTTCCAGTTTGTTGGCGCTGACAGCGGCCATGGCTTACTCTCCTTCGTGGGAATCGGATAAGGCTGCGCGCCGTTTGGCGTCGGCTGCAAGCCTGTGAGCTTTGGTGTTCTGCGGCAGCGGCTTCTTCGCCGGTTTCCTGGCTGCCTTCTTGTCGGCTTTCGATTGATGCGGCTTCGCCTTGCCGCGCATTTCGCGCGCCTTTTGGGCGTGGGGCGGCGGAGGCGGCAGCACGCCTGCATTCTCAAGCTGCTCGCGTTCGGCGTCGCGGCCGCGGCGCATGGATTCGGCGATCAACTGGTTGGTCAGGACGAGATTGGCGCTGGCGATATCGGAAAGCGGCAACTGCACGTCCGCCTCCTGCGCGCCCTCGTGGTCCTTGGCGTCATCGCGCGTGACGCGCACGAGTCCGCCCTCGATGCCTCCCAGCGTGCCGCGAAAACGCTTGCGGCCGTCGTGCGGCACGGACATCTCGATCTTCACGAGGTGGCCGGTGTAGCGTTCGAAATCGGACTGGCGCACCAGCGGCCGGTCGATGCCGGGCGACGAAATCTCCAGCCGGTAGGCGCGCTGGATCGGATCGGCGACATCCATCACCGGCGACAGCGCCTTGGAGATGGCTTCGCAATCGTCGATCAGCATGGTGCCGTCGGGCCGCTCGGCCATGATCTGCACGGTGCAGCCGGCCTCGCCTGAAATCTTGATGCGCACCAGCTGATAGCCGAGACCCTCGAGCACCGGCTCGGCGACCGCCGCCACCCGCGCTGCGACACCCGGTTCGACCACCAGGCGGCGTTCGACCGCAGGCATAGTCTCGGCAGACATGGCGGTCTCGGGAATGGAAGCGGGTGCGGTCATGTCGGGCGTCAGCGGGTCCGTCTCTATGGTTAAGAAAAGGTTCCATGGCGTTGCCGGGGCAGCGCCGGTTTGTCGCGGCGGGAGGATCGCTTCTCCCGCGGCTCAGGCGATCGCGCCGGGTAACAAAAAAGAGCGGGTCCGGAAGGGCCCACTCTCCTACGTGATCGTATGAGATGATTAGTTGGCAGGGATATACGCCGTTTCCGGGCTCCCGGCAAGGGGTGGTGCGGGCAGGCGCCGCTGGCAGAGAGGAATTGAAGGGCCGGCTAAACCCTTCATTCATGAGCAGTCTCTAGATTGGAAACCGCGCTTGAACCCCGCGCGGACCCGATTTGATGGCAGCAACGTCCCTGATCCCCGAACTCGACGCGATCGCGAAAAGCGGCTCCGCGGAAAAGCGCGCGACCGCGATCACGAAGCTTGCCGAACTGTTCGTGCAGGGCGCTCCGATCTTCGGTCCGCAGCATGTCGAACTGTTCGACGGCATCCTGATCGGTCTCGTGCCTGCGGCCGAGCCTGCGGCGCGCGCCGGTGTGGCTGCGCGTTTTGCGAGCCTGTCCAACGCACCGCCCGGCGTCGTCAATTATCTCGCGCGGGAAGATGAAATCCGTATCGCGGGTCCTATCCTGAGCCGCTCGCCCCTGATCAACGAAGATCTGCTGATGGAGATCGCGCGCGCCAAGGGGCAGGCGCATCTCGCGGCGATCTCCGAGCGCGATACGCTTGCGGCACCCCTGACCGATGTGATCTTGCGCCGCGCCGATCGCGAAGTGGTGCGCGTGCTGGCGAAGAATTCCGGTGCTGCGTTTTCCACGGCCGGATATTCCGGCCTGATCAATCGCGCCGCCGATGACGGCGTGCTGGCGCTGTCGCTCGGCCAGCGCGAGGACATTTCGCCTGACGGCCTGAAGGAGTTGCTGTCGAGGTCGGTGGACATCGTGCGCCGCCGGATGTTCGAGACGGCGAAGCCGAAGCAGCGGCTTGCGATCAACCAGGCGATGCTGGAAATTTCCTCGGCGCCGCGCGCGCGAATGGTGAAGCGCGACTTCGCCCCGGCGCAGCGGCTTATTCTCGCGCTGCATCAGTCCGGCGGCCTGAACGAGGCGGCGCTCTTGAATTTCGCCAAGGAGCACAAATACGAAGAAGCCGTCGCCGCGCTTTCCGCGATGTCCGGCGTGCGCCTTGCGACGGTCGATCAGTTGATCCTCGGCGATCGCTACGATCCGATCCTCCTGATCGCGCGCGCGATCGGTCTCGAATGGGCGACGGCGCGCGCGCTGATCGTTCTGCGTCTGGGGCCGGGCAAGATGCCTTCGCCGCCGGATATCGAAGAAGCGCGCCTCAACTACGAGCGGCTCTCCACCACGACGGCGCAGCGCGTGCTGGTGTTCTGGCGCGCGCGCGAAAAATAAGCCCGCGAATTAAATCATCAAAGCCGCTGAAACCGCAGGTAAGTCGCCTTACGGCCTTCCCGTGTCGCCTTCGCGCCGTAGCGCGTCATGGTGTAGCCCGCCCATGGCGCGCGCCAGTCGCCGGCGCGCTCAGCAAGCCAGAGGAAATCCTCGGCGCGTTGCAGGTGCCACAGCGTCCATGACGTGTAGTCGTCGATGTCGCAGACGAAACGGAACTCGCCATGCGGCGTCAACGCACGCGCCATCGCCTTGATCGTGGCGTCCTGCACGAAGCGGCGCTTCCAGTGCCGCCGTTTCGGCCATGGGTCGGGATGGATCAGGTCGATCCGCGCCAGCGAGTGTTGCGGTACCCATGCGAGAAGCTCTGCGGCGTCGCCGGCGAACAGGCGGATGTTGGAAAGACCGCGCGCCTCGATCTGCGCGAGAATCTTCGCCATGCCGTTGACGTAGGGCTCGCAGCCGATGAAGCCGGTGCCCGGAAATGCCGACGCTTCGGCAAGCAGATGCTCGCCGCCGCCGAAGCCGATCTCAAGACGAACGGCATCGGTACCTGCGGGGAACAGCGCGGTCAAAGTTGCGGGCGGCGGCGCGCCGATGCCGAGCACAAGGCGCGGCAGCAAGTCCTCGATCAGCGAGGCGTGATGCGGGCGCAGCTTGTGTCCCTTGCGGCGTCCGAAAAAGGACCGCGAGGGCGCGTCATGGTTATGGTTGTCCGGCATGTCGGAGCGAGCCTTGCAGGAATGGAGCGCAGGAAATGACGCAAGGAAAATCCTGCATCATGGATGCTCGCAATAAAAGGCTCGGGGCAAAAAGGGAAATCGAAAATCGCAAGCCAAGCCTGTTGCAAGCCAAGCCTGCTGTCAGGACGGGTTCTGCGTTCCGGCGATCTGCTCGACGAGGTCGACGATGCTGCGGCGGAGCTTCGCGTCCGTGATCTTCGTGAATGCGCGCGTCAGAGCCAGCCCCTCGGAGGTCGCGAGAAAGTCCGAGACGTAAGCCGGAGAGGGCGCTTCGCCGAGGCCCTCGACGCTGGTGCTGTTGGTCGGTCCGCCCTCGAACAGAAACGAGACCGGCACTTGCAGGATATCGGCGATCTGATGCAGGCGGCTTGCGCCGATGCGGTTGGTGCCTTTTTCGTATTTCTGGATTTGCTGAAACGTTAGCCCGAGCGCATCGCCGAGCTTCTCCTGACTCAGTCCCAGCATGATGCGACGCATCCGCACGCGGCTGCCGACATATTTGTCAACCGGGTTTGGTGTTTTCGCCGACATCACAAGTTGTTCCCTGACCGACCGTGAAAAGGAGCACGATACTCTTCGAGTAAGCTGCTTTTTCGAATTTCGTCAAATTTCCGCTCTGACCCATATGGTCGCAATGGCCGATCGTGCCGACCATAGAGCAATTTTAAGCTGATAGAATGGGCTAAATAGAGTCGGAGCGGCGCCGTCTCATTATTTGATATTGATCCCGGCGAGATGAACGAGCGGCGGATTAATCTTCACGCCGGCGCCGGACGAGCACGACAAGCCCGGCAAACAAGACCATCACGCCGAGGGGGATATGCCGCCAGCGTGAAAAAACGGTGGGCGGTAACGCCACGGGTAGGGCGGAATCCAGAACGGCTTCTTGACCAAGCGCAAGGTGGCCGACCTCACGTCCCACGGGATCGATCACCGCGGAAATTCCGGTATTGGCGCTGCGTACGATCGGCAGCCCTTCCTCGATGGCGCGCAGGCGCGCCATCTGAAGATGCTGATAGGGGCCCGTGCTGTTTCCGAACCAGCCGTCATTGGTCAGGTTGACGATCCAGCCTGGCCGCTCGCCCGCGGGCACGATGGCATTGGAAAAGGCGACTTCGTAGCAGATCAGAGGGAGGACGCGCGGCGTGCCGGGAATGGCCATGGTGCGCCGGCGGGAACCCGGAATGAAGCCGCCTTGCACCTTGGTGATCTGCTGGAACCCGATTTTCTCCAGCATATTCTGGAACGGGAGGTATTCGCCGAACGGCACGAGATGAAGCTTATCGTAGACCGATAGAATGTCGCCGTCGTGGTTGATGACGTAAATCGAGTTGTAGGCCCGGGTCGGCTTCACGGCAGGCGACAGGTCGGGTGCGCGGACCGCGCCGGTGATCAGCGTGGTCTGCGGCGGCAGGAAGCCCGCGATCTTGGCAAGTTCCGCCGGTTCGCGCGTCAGGAAAAACGGAAATGCCGATTCCGGCCAGATCAGGATCGTGGCGTCGCGCACGCCGCTGGTCTGCGGGCCGGTGGCGCGGTCCGACAGCGCCATGTATTTCGCGATCACGTCGTCCTTGGCGGAGTAGTTGAACTTCACGTCCTGTTGCAGGTTCGGCTGCATCAGCCGCAGCTTCACGCCGCCGACGAATTGCGTCGGGTGTTGATCAAGCCGCCATGCGCCGTAGCCACCGCTTGCCGCGAGCAGGAGGATCGAGACGGCGAACGGCAGCCATGGCCAAGTCGTGCGGGCGCGATCGTCGATCAGGGTCGCGGGGCTGGCAAAGATCGCGATCGCGAGGAAACTCACGCCCCAGATGCCGATCAATGACGCGGCCTGCGCCATCGCCAATGGCTCGGCGAGCGCATAGCCGAACAGGTTCCACGGAAAGCCGGACAGGATATGGCCGCGCAACCATTCGCTGACGGTGAGCGCCACCGCGAGCGACAACAGGCGCGACCAATCCCTGGTCCAGATCAGCCGCGCCAGCGCGCAACCCGCCGCCATGAACAGCGCCAGCAGCGCGGGCAGCCCAAGGATCGCGAGCGGCAGCAGCCAGGCGAAGGTGTCGGCATCGACGAGGAGCGCGTTGCCGATCCAGTATAGTCCGGCGACGAAATAGCCGAGGCCGAACCACCACCCGGCGATGGCGGCGCTGGTCACGCCGCGCCGGCCGGTGCCGGTGCCGTCAATCAGCCACACCAGCACCGGGAAGGTGATGAACAAAACCGGCCATGCATTGAAGGGGGCCATCGCCAGCGCGGAGATCGCGCCCGCGGCAAGGGCGATAGCCGCGCGCCGCCAGCCCCAGCTCAGGATGATGGCGCGTGCTGGCGAATGCAGGGCGGTGGCCACGCTCATGGACTGGTCTCTCCACCCGGCGGCGATTTGGCAGGCGCCTGCTCGGCGGATGGTTCGCGGCGGCGTCCGTCGCGCGGCGGGCGGCCGCTGGCTTCTTCCTTGCGGATGCCGATGCGCACGCGCTTGACGCGGCGCGGATCGGCGTCGAGCACTTCGATCTCGAATTCGCCGGGGCCGGGAATGATTTCACCGCGCACCGGGAAGCGGCCGATCTGGTTGACCAGATAGCCGCCGAGCGTATCGACGTCCTCACCGGCCTCGCCGGCATCGAACGCCTCGCCGACCACGGACTTCACATCCTCAAGGCTGGCGCGGCCGTCGGCGATGAAGGAGTTATCGGCCTGGCGCACCACGGAGGGCGCTTCATCGCTGTCGTGTTCATCGTCGATCTCGCCGACGATCTGCTCGACGATGTCCTCGATCGAGACGAGGCCGTCGGTGCCGCCATATTCATCGACCACGAGCGCCAGATGAATGCGTGTCGCCTGCATCTGCGCCAAGAGGTCGATCGCGGGCATCGACGGCGGCACGTACAGAAGCTCGCGCATGATCGCCGCATCCGCCAGCGGAATGGCGAGATTGACGGATTTGAGGTCGAGGCCCGCCGGAAACGGCTTCTTGCGCCTGGCGTTGGCCTCGGGGTCCACCTTCGCCTTCGAGGTGATGAAGGCGACAAGGTCGCGGATGTGGACGATGCCCTCGGGTTCGTCGAGCGTGTCGTTGTAGACGACGAGGCGCGAATGGCCCGCGCTCTCGAACAGCAGCATCAGTTCGGCCAATGAAATGTCGCGGCGGACGGCGACGATATCGGCGCGCGGCACCATGACATCGGCGATGCGGCGATCGTGCAGCGACAGGATGTTGCGCAGCATGGTGCGCTCGACCGCGGTGAAGCTGGTCTCGTCGTCGGGAGCGGTGGCGTCAAGCACGACCTGAATATCGGCGCGCGCGGAGCCGGCCTTCCAGCCGAATAATGAGCGGATCGCGCGCGACAGCCAGGATTCGGCGGCCGGGCGCAGCACCTCGCCTTGTTGCACCGGCACGGGCAGCGTGGTGCTCGAAGGGATAGGTGGGGTCGCTGGGTCGTCGGAATCCGGGGGCACGTTAGGTCGCCTGATCGTTGATGAGGTAGGGGTCGGCGATGCCGAGGCTTGCCAGAATCTCGCGCTCCAGACCTTCCATCTCCTCGGCCTCAGTGTCGTCGAGATGGTCATAGCCGAGCAGGTGCAGGAAGCCATGAATGGCGAGATGACTCAAATGGTTTTGAAACGGCTTGCCTTCGGTCTCCGCCTCAAGGCGCGTCGTCTCATAGGCGATGGCGATGTCGCCGAGCATCAAGGGCTGCGGCGTTGCGCCGGGCGGCTGCGCGGCCGGAAAGGACAGCACGTTGGTCGCCTTGTCCTGCCCGCGCCATTCCTTGTTCAGTTCGCGGACGCGCGCATCGTCCGCCAGCATCACCGCGACCTCGGTGTCCTCCGCAGGCAGTTCGACCAACGCGGCGGCTGCGGCGATGGCGCGCTGGACGACCTCTTCGGCGTCAAGCTGCTCCTGCCAGCAATCGGCAGCGATCAGAATATCGGCGGTGGGAGGTTGCGGCATGATCTCAGGAGGGCTTGGCCGGAGAAGCCGTGCGCGGGCCGCCTTCATATGCGGCGACGATGCGCGCGACCAGTTCGTGACGGATCACGTCCTCGGCGGCGAACGTCACCTGCGCGATGCCTTCGACGCCGGCAAGAAGTTTCGAGGCTTCCGCGAGACCCGATTGCTGGCCGTTCGGCAGATCGACCTGGCTCGGATCGCCGGTGATGATCATGCGGCTGTTTTCGCCCAGACGCGTCAGGAACATCTTCATCTGCATCGACGTGGTGTTCTGCGCCTCGTCGAGAATGATCGCGGCATTGGTCAGCGTGCGGCCGCGCATGAAGGCGAGCGGCGCGATCTCGATCTCGCCGCTTTGCAGCGCGCGCTCGACGACGCGCGAATCCATCAGGTCGTAGAGCGCGTCGTAGATCGGCCTTAAGTAAGGATCGACCTTCTCGCGCATGTCGCCCGGCAGGAAGCCGAGCCGTTCGCCGGCCTCGACGGCGGGCCGCGACAGGATGATGCGATCGACTTCCTTGCGCTCGAACAACTGGCAGGCCTGCGCCACCGCGAGCCATGTCTTGCCGGTGCCTGCGGGGCCGATGCCGAACACGAGTTCGTTGCGCTTGAGCGCGCGGATATAGGCGTCCTGCGCGGCGGTGCGGGCGCGCACCGGGCGCTTGCGCAGGTTGATTTCCTCGAACGAGGTTTTTCCGGCGCGGGTTTCGAAATCGAACAGCGAGCCTTGCGCGAGGATGGCGCGGATCGCGCCCTCGACATCGCCATGGCTGATGTCGGTCGAGGCCAGCGCCTGCTTGTAGAGCGTTTCGAGCACGCGCCGCGCCGCGTCGCAGCCGTCGCGCGACCCCGCGATGGTGACATGGTTGCCGCGCGAATCAGCGACCACGCCGAGGCGGCGTTCGATCAGCGCGAGGTGCTGGCCGTAGGGTCCCACCAGCGCGGAGGCGGCACGGTTGTCGTCGAAGGCGACGACGATCTGTGTTTCCGGTGAGGAGGAAGGGTCGCGATCGGGTTTGCGGCCGGGAGCGAGTGAAGGTGAATCCGCTGCGCTTTTAGGCAAAGGTTTCAGACTCCGTTGCAAGGATCGGTGAAGGGGCTGCGTCCGCCGCGTTCGCGTGCGCGAGCCTGCCCTTGAGGCTGTAGCGCTCCAGACTGTCGATGGTGACCGGCAGAACCTGGCCGATGATGTCGGCGGGGGCCATCACATGCGCCGGTTGCAGATAGGCGGTGCGGCCGACGATCTGACCCGGCTCGCGCGCCGCGCGCTCGAACAGCACCTCGACGGTGCGGCCAATGGCAGACCTGTTGAAACTCGCCTGCTGGGCGTCGATCAGGGCCTGAAGCCGCGCCAGGCGCTCGTCCATCACCGCTGCTGGAACCGCCAATGGAACAGCCAAGGCCGTGTCCGTCTCCTGCATGTCCGCCGCCGGGGTGCCCGGACGGGGCGAATACTTGAACGAATAGGCGCCAGCGTAACTGATTTGTGTGACGAGTGCGAGAGTGTCGGAAAAATCCCGGTCGGTTTCACCCGGGAATCCGACGATGAAGTCCGAGGAAAAGGCGATGCCCGGAGACGCTTTCCGGAACCGCTCGATGACGCGGATGTAATCGGCCGCGGTGTGCTTGCGGTTCATCGCCGCCAGAATCCGGTCGGAGCCGGATTGCACCGGCAGATGCACGAACGGCATCACGGCGGGAATGTCGCGATGGGCCTCGATCAGTGAATCATCCACGTCGCGCGGATGGCTGGTCGAATAACGCAGCCGGGCGATGCCCGGGATCGCGGCGAGGCGATGCAGCAGGCGGCCGAGCGGCCATGTCAGACTGTCGGGCCCTTCGCCGTGATAGGCGTTGACGTTCTGGCCGATCAGCGTGATCTCGCGCACGCCGTTGTCGGCGAGCCGCTTCACGTCATCGACAATGGCGGCGACCGGCCGCGACACTTCCATGCCGCGCGTGTAGGGCACGACGCAGAAGGTGCAGAACTTGTCGCAGCCTTCCTGCACCGTGACGAAGGCCGAGACGCCGCGCGCGCGGATCGCGGCGGGTTGCGGCGCGGGCAATGATGAGAATTTATCCTGAATAGGAAATTCGGTTTCGATCGCGGGCGCGCCGCTGCGCGCCTTCGCCAGAAGTTTAGGCAGATTGTGATAGCTCTGCGGACCGACCACGACATCGACGGCGCTGGCGCGCCGCGTGATCTCCGCGCCCTCGGCCTGCGCCACGCATCCGGCGACGGCGATCTTCATGTCGCGGCCCGCGCGCTCGGCTTCTTCCTTCATCACCCGCAGGCGGCCGAGTTCGGAGAATACTTTCTCCGACGCCTTCTCGCGGATGTGGCAGGTGTTGAGGATGACGAGATCGGCCTCGCTGGCGTCCGCCGTCTCCACGAACCCCTCGGGCGCCAGCGTGTCCACCATGCGCTGCGCATCGTAGACGTTCATCTGGCAGCCGTAGGATTTGATGTGCAGCTTGCGCGGCGGCGTCATGAGGTCCGGTTGGTTGCGGCGATGGCGGAAGGAGCAGGTTCTTCCGCGTCTGGCGCTTCAAATATAGCGGATCGGGGGCCGAATCCAGCAATCGGGGGCCTCAAAACCTGCTGAAATCGATGGAAATTCAGCTTTTGTCGTCGTCGAGCGGGACGCAATACAGTTCCAGACGGTGGTCCACCAGCCGGTAGCCGAGTTTGCGGGCAATTTCGGTCTGTAGCGTCTCGATCTGCTCGGAGGTGAACTCGATCACCTTGCCGTCGCGCAAATTGATGAGATGGTCGTGATGGTTGTCCGGCACCTGCTCGTAGCGCGCGCGGCCTTCGCGGAAATCGTGACGCTCGATGATGCCCGCATCCTCGAACAGCTTGACGGTGCGGTACACCGTCGAGATCGAGATCTTGTCATCGACCGCGACGCAGCGGCGATAGAGTTCTTCCACATCCGGATGATCGGTGGATTCCGCCAGCACGCGCGCGATGACGCGGCGCTGCTCGGTCATGCGCATGCCGGTCGCGGCGCAGCGCGACTCGATGTCGGTCGATGTCGAAGCAGGTACGGGTTTCACGACTGGCATGGATGCCATTTTGCCATTTGAGAGCTACGACGACAAGTCGCGGCGCATCACGATGGCATTTAATTGAGCACCGCTGTCATCTTTATAATAGCGCTCACGCCGGCCCACGGTGCTGAAACCAGTCCTCGCATACAGCGCGCGCGCGGGGCGGTTGTTTTCCTCGACTTCGAGAAAAACCGTCCGGATGCCGGCCCCCGCGAGATAGCCGAGATGGGTCTGGACCAGCGGGCCGGCCAGGCCGCGGCCGCGCAGGTTCGGCGCGATCGCGACCGACAGAATTTCCGCCTCGTCCGCCGCCATGCGCGAGAGAATGAAGCCCGCGACGGTGTTGCCCATCCGCAGCCTGTGTGCGAGCACGCTGCGGTCGGCCAGCAATTGCTCGAATTCCCCGGCATCCCATCCGCGATGGAAGGATGCCTTGTGCAGCCGCGCCAGAGCAGGCGCGTCACGCAAGTTCGCGGGTTCGACCGCCGCCGCGCCGCGCGTGGAAAACAGCGACAGGAATTTCGAGACGAGGCCCGCCATCAGCGTTGCGCCAGTTCGGCCCTGGTCTTGGCGTCGGGCGCGCGAAGATAATAAGGCCGTGGCGGCGCTTCATCGGGCACCACGCTGGCGCCGAGCCATGCCACCCATGCGATGTCCGGTGCCGCCTGCCGGTTGACCGATGCGGGCGAGGCGAACTCCGGAGGCCATTTTTCCGCGATCATGTCAGCCGCATCGCCGACAATATGCGCGGCGCCGAAGCGGGCGGCGCGGTACACGTCCTCAAGCGGCATGATGGCGGGCTTGATCAGGGTGGTGCCGTCGCCTGAAAAGGCCTGGGCATAGACATGGCCATGGCGGGCATCGATCGCGGCGATCACCGGCGTTTCACTTTCTCCGTCGATCAGCGGCGCGGCATAGGCGGCAAGCGTGGTGATGCCGACCACGGGCCGGTTGGCGGCGAGGCCAAGCCCGCGCGCCGCCGAAATGCCGACCCGCAATCCGGTGAAGCTGCCGGGGCCGACCGTGACCGCGATCCGGTCGAGCGCGGCATAGGAGACTACGGACGCCTTCATCACCTCGTCGATCATCGGCATCAGCGCTTCGGCGTGACCGCGCTTCATCGGCAGGCTCTGCCGTGCGCGGAAGATTTCCGCCTCGGTGTCGAGCACCGCGGCAGCGCAGGATTCCAGCGCGGTATCGATGGCGAGGACGAGCATGATGGGCGAATAAGGTTTTCGTGAAAGGGCTAAATCGCAGGCCCAAAAGCCTGCCGGGGTATGCAAGCATTCAGAAAAATAAATGGCCGGGTCAAGCCCGGCCATCGTCAAATCGTCGCGCGCGAGGAAGGCTTACATCGGCCTCACTTCGACAACGTCGGGCACGTAGTGCTTGAGCAGGTTCTGGATGCCGTGCTTGAGCGTCGCGGTCGAGGACGGGCAGCCCGAGCAGGAGCCCTTCATGTCGAGGAAAACGATGCCGTCCTTGAAGCCGCGGAAGGTGATATCGCCGCCGTCGCTGGCGACCGCCGGGCGGACACGGGTCTCGATGATGTCCTTGATGATGGTCACCGTTTCGGCATCGGCCTCGTTGAAAAATTCCTCGGCGTGAGGTCCGGCATCCGGCTGCGCGCCGTCGGCGAGGATCGGCCCGCCGGACATGTAGTGCTCCATGATGGTGCCGAGGATCGCGGGCTTGAGGTGCTGCCAGTCGCCGTCGTCCTTGGTGACGGTGACGAAATCGGAGCCGTAGAACACGCCGGTCACGCCGGGGATGTCGAACAGCTTCACGGCCAGCGGCGAGCGCGCGGCGCTGTCGCGGCTGGTGAACTCCATCGTGCCGCCTTCGAGCACGGCGCGGCCGGGCAGGAATTTCAGCGTGGCGGGATTGGGGGTAGCTTCGGTCTGGATGAACATGGGTGTCTCCAACGCATCGCCGGTTCAAGGCCGGCGCGATCGGGTTGCGATGCCTTCTCCTAGCAGATGGCGTGGCGAAAAGCACGGTCAAGACGGCAACGCGGATATGCGACCGCAAAATAGGGTCAGGAACGGACGGCTGGGGCCGAAATGTCGCGGAAATCCGGGCTATTTCGGCTGCACGAAGCCGACGATGTCCTTCACCGCCTTCATGGTCTCGAACGCGATGGCGCGGGCGCGCTCCGCGCCCTTCACCAGCACGGCGTCGACATGGCCGGGGTCCTGCATCAGCCGCTTCATCTCGGCGCCGACCGGGCCGAGCTTGTCCACGGACAGATCGACCAGCGTCGATTTGAAACCCGAGAACTGTCCGCCGCCGAATTCGCGCAGCACGTCGGCCTTGGTGCGGCCGGAGAGTGCCGCGTAGATGCCGACGAGATTGTCGGCCTCGGGGCGCGCCTTGAGGCCGTCTTCTTCCGAGGGGAGCGGTTCCGGATCGGTCTTGGCCTTGCGGATCTTCTGCGCGATGGCGTCGGCGTCGTCGGTGAGGTTGATGCGCGAATAATCCGACGGGTCTGACTTCGACATCTTCTTCGATCCGTCGCGCAGGCTCATCACGCGCGTCGCCGGGCCGGTGATGAGCGGTTCGGGCTGCGGAAAAAATTTTGCGTCGTAGCCCTTGGCGGCGATGGACTCCGAGAAATCGTTGTTGAACTTCTGCGCGATGTCGCGCGCCAGTTCCAGATGCTGCTTCTGGTCCTCGCCGACCGGCACATGGGTCGCGCGATAGACGAGAATGTCCGCCGCCATCAGGTTCGGATAGGCGTACAGGCCGACGGATGCGTTCTCGCGATCCTTGCCGGCCTTCTCCTTGAACTGGGTCATGCGATTGAGCCAGCCGAGGCGGGCGACGCAGTTCAGCACCCACGCGAGTTCGGCGTGCTCGGCGACCTGGCTCTGGTTGAACACGATATGCTTGTCGGGATCGATGCCGCTGGCGAGAAATGCCGCCGTCACCTCGCGGATGTTGTGCGTCAGCTCAACCGGGTTCTGCCACACCGTGATCGCGTGCAGGTCCACCACGCAATAGATGCAGTTGTGAGTCTGCTGCAATTTCACGAAATTGACGATGGCGCCGAGATAGTTGCCGAGGTGCAGATTGCCCGTCGGCTGGACGCCCGAAAAAACCCGCTGGATCGCTGTCATGATATCGTTCCCGAGCAAGCGCCGCTGAAGGCTTCAACCTGCTTCCGCCGCTCACTTGCCACGAGGGCTGCGGTCGCGCAAGTCGCCGAAAGCCTCGCCCCAGCTTACGACATTGAACAGATCGAGCAGCAGCCCGTAGAACGAAATGCCGGCCGCCACCATGCCGCCTAGAATCGTGAGGCGCGGGAAGAACGGGGCGTTCGCCGTCAGGTCCGCGACGAAATATTGCGAGGTGAAAAGCGTCAGCCCCATGATGGCGGCGCACAGCGCGATGCGCGGCAGCCGCCGCCGCGCGTCGTCGTCGATGGAGAAGCCGAACGAGGATGCCCAGCATCCTGTCAGGATCAGGGCACAGACCCATGCGCCGAGCGAGATGCTGGCGGCGATGCCGGAAACGCCGAAGCGATGATCGACGAGAAGGCCCGCGATCACCGCGCTGGCGATGCCCGCGAGCGTGGCGAGAAGCGGCGTGCGCGTGTCCTCGCGCGCGAAAAAGGCGGGCGCCAGAACCTTCACCAGAACGTAGGCGGGCAATCCCAGCGCCAGCACCGACAGCGCCTGCGCGGTGGCGGCCGTGTCGGTCGCGGTGAATGCGCCGTGCTGGAACAGGATGCCGATGATCGGCTCGCTCAGCAGGATCAGGCCGAGCGTGGCGGGCAGCACCAGTCCGACGGCGAGTTCGATGCCGCGCGATTGCGCGTGGGTGAGGGCGGCGCGGTCGTTGTTCTGGATCGCATGGGTGAATTCCGGCATCAGCACGGTGCCCATGGCGACGCCGACCATGCCGAGCGGCAATTCGATCAGGCGGTTGGCGAAATAGAGCCATGATACAGCCGCGGGCGAGCTGGAGGCGATGATCGCGCCCGCGACGATCAGGAATTGCGGGCCGGAATTCGCGATCATGCCGGGCACCGCCTTGCGGTAGAAGGCGCGAATCTGCGGATTGAAGGAAATGCGAATGGGCGCGGCAAGGCCCGCCCGCCATGGCCTGCGCTGGATCAGCACCAGCATCTGGAAGCAGCCGGCGACGCCGACCGCGCCCGCGATGATCGTCGCGGAGGTCTGCGCATCGTGATGCCACACCAGCAGCGACAGGATGATGGCGATCATCATGATGTTGAACAGCACCGGCGAGAACGCGGTGAGCAGAAATCGCCGTTCGGCGTTGAGCGCGCCCATCATGACGGTAATGGGGCCGACGAAGGCGAAGTAGGGCATCATCAGCCGCGTATTATCGATGGCGAGCTGCATGGTCTGTTGGCCGATGAAGCCCGGCGCCATCACCGCGATCACGAGCGGCATCAGTCCGGTGAACACCACGGCGATCCCGATCAGGATCAGGCACAGGCTGCCCATGACTTGCCCCGCGAAAGCGGTCGCTGCGATCGCACCCTCGCTGTCGCGCAGCCGCAGATAGATCGGCACCAGTGCCGCGTTCAGCGAGCCCTCGGAGAGCGCGCGGCGAGCGACATTGATGAATTGCAGCGCGACCAGAAAGGCATCCGCCACGGGGCCCGCGCCAAGCAGGGCGGCGATCAGCGTGTCGCGGAGAAAACCCAGGACCCGCGAGATCAGCGTTCCGGCGGAAACCGTGAGGATGTGGCGGATCATCGGCGTTTTTGGAAGTGGTCGAAGGTTCGGCTGCTTGCTGGCAGAGGGTTTGTCGTGATAGGTCGCGCTGGCGTTCAAACCGCCGCGAATACCTCCATCTCTTACCAGCTTTAGCCGGTTTCGGCCTCATTCCGCAGGATTAATCTTAATGAACAGCGCCAAATACGATGTTCTCGGCATCGGCAACGCCCTTTTCGATATTCTGGTGCGGGTGGACGACAAGTTCCTGACCGACCACGGCATGACCAAGGGGTCGATGGCGCTGATCGACGAGGCGCGGGCCGCCTCGATCTACAGCGATATGGGCCCGGCCACGGAAGTGTCCGGCGGCTCTGCCGCCAACACCATTGTCGGCATCGCCCAGCTTGGCGCGCGCGCGGCCTATGTCGGCAAGATCAAGGACGATCAGATCGGCCGGCTCTATGCGCACGACATCCGCAGCGCCGGCGTTGCGTTCGGCACGGCGGCCGCGACGCAGGGCCCTGCGACCGGATGCTCATATATTCTGGTGACGCCCGATGGCGAGCGCACCATGAACACCTATCTCGGTGCGGCGCAGGATCTGTCGGCGGCCGATATTGTCGAGGATGAGATCGCGGCGGCGTCCATCGTCTATCTCGAAGGTTATCTGTGGGACCCCAAGGACGCCAAGGATGCGTTCGTGAAAGCCTCGCAGATCGCGCACAAGCATGGCCGCAAGGTTGCGCTCACTCTTTCGGATGCGTTCTGCGTCGGCCGCTATCGCGATGAATTCATCGGCCTGATGCGCGACAAGACCGTCGATCTGATCTTCGCCAACGAGGCGGAGTTGAGCTCGCTCTACAACACGCAGGACTTCGATGCGGCGCTTGCGCAGTTGCGCAACGATGTCGCGCTCGGTGTGGTGACGCGCAGTGAGAAGGGCTGCGTGGTCGCGGCGAAGGAGGGCATCACCGCCGTCTCCGCGTTTCCGGCGAAGAACGTGATCGACACCACCGGTGCGGGCGATCTGTTCGCCGCCGGCTTCCTGTTCGGTCTTGTTCGCGAGGCCGGCTATGAGCAGGCGGGACGGCTGGGCGCAATGGCGGCGGCGGAGGTGATCCAGCACATCGGCGCGCGGCCGCAGACCTCGCTGAAAGAGCTGGCGCAGAAGCACGGATTGCCCGTGTAATAAGGAACTTTAGCCCTTCACGAACGCGCGAGATTCTTGAATCGGGCGTTCGCGAGAGCCATATCCGGAACGAATCGAACCTTGCGGGGTTGAACCGCACTAATCGATATGACCTGTTCTGGATTAACCTTTTTGAGGCGACGATGATTACGACCTGGGGCGAATGGAAGCGCTATCCGACGGCAGCGCGCGGCGACAAACTCGAAGCGCCCATCGGCCCCGGAATTTACGAAGTGCGTGTTGCGTCGACCGGAGCGTTGTTCGCGTTCGGCGCGGTCGATAACGTCGCCGAGGCGCTGGCGCGCGTGGGAATTCCGTCGCGTTCGCTGAAATCGTTTTTCATCCGGCGCGATGCGATCGTGCTGCCCAATCTCGAATATCGCATCTGCGCGACCGACACCAGGGAAGCGGCGAAGATCGCGGCCGAGCGGATGATCGGCCGCCGCGAAGCCTATCTGTCGGGCGCGGCCTGAGCCTTCATCACGTCTCGGGTTACGCCGCGCCGCTCAGACCGGCCTTGGTCTGAAGCCGTTTGCGCACGACGCTTGAGGCTGCGATGACGCCCTTCTCGACGAACGCCTCATGGTTGGCCTCGATGTCGTCGAGGTCGTAGCAGTAATTCACCATCAGCCCGTGCGATTGCTTGAGACCCTTGGCCGAAGTGTCGCCGAGATAATCGAGTTTCTCCAGCCGCGCGCCGTTGCCGAGATGGAAGCGCGCCACCGGATCGGCGGCGCGTCCGCGCTTGTCCTTGGCTTCGAGAAAATAATAGGCCGCCGCCGCCAGCATCACCGGCTTGACGCGTTCGGCTGTCGCTGGATCGTTGATCCAGCCGGGCTGGTCGATGGCCATGAGCGTTTCCTTGTCGGCGGCGTCGAGGGCTGCCGAATTATCCGCCGCGCGCTCGCGCGCCAGCCATGATGCGAAGCCCGGCACCGGCGACAGCGTGACGAAGGTGTTGAGGTTCGGCCATTCGCGTTTCAAATCCTCGACCACCTGCTTGATCAGGAAATTGCCGAAGGAAATGCCGCCGAGGCCGCGCTGGGTGTTCGAGATCGAGTAGAACACGGCCGTGGTCGCCTGCTGCGGATCGATCGGCGTGCGCGCGTCTTCGAGCAGCGGCGCGATGGCGCCGGGAATTTCCTTCGTCAGCGCGACCTCGACGAAGATCAGCGGCTCATCGACAAGGCGTGGATGGAAAAAGCCGTAGCAGCGCCGGTCCGCCGGCGCGAGGCGGTTGCGCAGATCGTCCCAGTTCCTGATCGCGTGCACCGCCTCGTAGCGGATGATTTTTTCCAGGATGTTGGCGGGCGTGGTCCAGTCGATCCGGTGCAGCACCAGAAAGCCGCGATTGAACCATGATGCGAACAAATGGACGAAATCGTTATCGACCGGGCGCAGTTGCGGATGTTCGGCAAGATGCGTCAGGAGTTCTTCGCGCATCCGCACCAGCGCGGCGGTGCCGCCGGGCGCGAGGTTGAGGCGGCGGATCAATTCCTGCCGCCGAGGCTCCGCGGCGTCATGCAGGTCGCTGACGGCAGCCGGGCTCATTCCCTCGGCGCGCACCTTTTCGATCGCGCGCTCGATGGCGTCGCGCTCGGGGCCGAACAGACCGGCCAGCGCGTCGAGGAAGGCGAGACGCTGCTCGGGGGTTGCTGCTTCATAACCGGCGAGCAGCGCCTGCGCGAGCGCGACGCCGGTGGCTTCGCCGCGACGGGACAGCAGGGTTTCACCAAGCTCCGCGAGTTCGCCGTCGGCGATGCGGTGCGGCGATGTCTGCGTCAACCCGCGGATCAGGTCGCGACCGCGATCGGTCAGGGTGCCGAGCAGATTGGTGAGAAAGGCGCGGTCGAATGTCAGACTTGGCATTGGTCGGGCGTCTCCGCTCATGAGGCAATATGGTTCGTCATTCCGGCAGGGGAATGAATTCTGTTTCCTCGGGCACATGCGCGAAGCGGCCCGTCTTCCAGTCCTGCTTGGCCTGTTCGATGCGCTCGCGGCTCGAGGAGACGAAATTCCACCAGATATAACGCGGCCCCTCCAGCGCGGTGCCGCCGAGGAACATCATTTTTGTGGGCGTCACCGCATTGATGGTGATGCGGTCGCCGGGGCGGAAGATCAGAAGGCGCGGCGCTTCATAACGCTCATGCGCGATCTCGACCTCGCCTTCGACGAGATAGACCGCGCGCTCCTCATGGTCGGCGTCGAGCGGCGCGCGCGATCCGGCATCGAGACTGACCTCGGCGTAGAACCATTCGGAGGTCTGATCGACCGGCGACGCCGCGCCGAACGCCTGGCCCGCGATGATCCGCGCTTTCAGTCCGGTGTCGCTGACGAGCGGCAGGCTGTCGGCGCTGTAATGCTGGAAGGAGGGAGGGATTTCCTCACGTCCGATCGGCAGCGCGATCCAGCTTTGCAGGCCGAGCATTGTCTGCCCGTTGGCGCGCGGCACGTCCGGCGTGCGTTCGGAGTGCGCGATGCCGCGCCCGGCGGTCATCAGGTTCATCGCGCCGGGCTTGATCTCCTGAATGTTGCCCTCGCTGTCGCGATGCATGATGCTGCCGTCGAACAGATAGGTGACGGTGGCAAGTCCGATATGCGGATGCGGGCGCACGTCCATGCCTTGCCCTGCGATGAATTGCACCGGACCGAAATGATCGAAGAAGATGAAGGGGCCGACCATCTGCCGCTTGCCGTGCGGCAGCGCGCGCCGGACGGCGAAACCGTCGCCGAGATCGCGGGTGCGCGGCACGATCACGAGTTCGAGCGCGTCGCAGGATTGCGGATCGCCGAGGATCGGATCGTTGGAAGGCATCCAGCTCATCGCACATCTCCCTGGCAAGGACGCGCGATTATACATTCTCCGCGTCCGGGGGCGAGGCCGGGGTATCCTGAACTATGGGCGGACTGGACATTGTGTCGGGCGGCCGGGTTCCCTGGAGCTTGAAAGACAGCGCAGGCTGCTGTCTGCAAGAATGTGGAACCGATACCGCCAGCGCGCGGAGCTCAATCGATTCGGCGGAACATCCGCCGATCAAATCAATCGACTCGCAACATGTTCGATGCAAGAATTGGTAACCAATGTTCGTATAAATAGTAACAAGAACTGCTTGTGGATATTTTATTTATTCGGCCTTGAGAGCCGCGCGCAGATCACGGAGGCGTTGTGAACGCGCCAGATGAGATCAAGAACAGCTTTCGTATTTTGATCGAAAGCGCGCCGGACGGATTCTTTGTTCACGATGCCCAAGGGCGCATCCTCGACGTCAATGAGCGATCTTGCATCGATCTTGGCTACACGCGCGAAGAACTTCTCAGGATGTCGATCAGCGATATCTCCCGTGGGGCTCCGGCCGCGCAGAATCTGATCCAGTGGGCGGAAGCGCCACCCGGCATGGCCATGACGTTTCGCGAAGCGGCAAGGCGCAAGGATGGTTCGGTCTTCCCGGTCGAGATTAGTGTCACCTGCCAGATGGTGGCGGGGCGCAAATTGTTTCTTGGTCTTGCGCGCGATCTCACCGAGAAGGAGGCGGCGGCGATAGCCATCTCCGAATTGAACAGGACCCTGGAAGGGCGTGTCGAGCGGCGCACAAGGGAACTGCGTGAGGCGCAGGAGAAACTTCAATCCGTCATGGACAGCGCGCAGGATGGAATTTTCCTGCAAGACGAGGCAGGCCGCTTCCAGGTTTTGAGTCGTAGCGCGGAAAGACTAAGTGGAGTGTCGCAGGCCGAGGCGCTGGGTAAAACCGTGATCGATCTTTTTGGCCCGGAGATTGGAGAGTCGCTGCGACAGGAGGAAGAAAAAATTCTTCTGACCGGACGGACGGCGGTCAGCGAGCAAACCTTTATTGTCGGGAAAGGAAGCAGGACGCTCCTGATGAGCCGGAGCGCGCACCGCGATCACGCCGGTGTCATCGCAGGGCTGGTTACCATTGCTCACGACATCACTGATCTCAAGCAGAACGAGCATCGAATCCGCGAGGAGCACGAGCGCCTGCTGCTGGCGGCGCGCGTCGGCGGTCTTGGCATCTGGGATTACGATCTGGAGCGGGATGAGCTGTATTGCGACGAGCAATGGTACCGCATCATGGGGCGCGATCCGCAAAAGCCGATCCATTCGATCGCCGAATTCCGGACGTTCATTCATCCCGAGGACGTCGATCGGGCGACGGAAGTGGAGGAGACGGCGGCACGTTTGCGCGCCGACAAGACGAACTACGGAATCGTGTTCCGGATCGTGCGGCCGGATGGTAGCATCCGCTGGGTGAGATCGGCGGCCGCGATCCCGGACCGCGCGACGGGAGTCTCTAGCCGTGCGATTGGGTTCGTCATCGATATCACCGAAAGCTGGCTCGCGGAGCAGCAATTAAAGGACCGCAATCTGTCGCTACAGAAAGAGCGCGCGGAGCTGCTGCGCCTCGGAGAAGAACTCGGCAAGCAGGTCCTACAGGATCCGCTGACAGGCATCGCGAACCGCCGTTTTCTGGATCAGGAACTGGAGAAAGCCTGTCTACAGGCCTTCCGCCTTCAGCAGCCGGTCACCGTGGTCATGATCGATGTCGATTTTTTCAAGAAGTACAACGACCGTTACGGGCATGCGGAAGGTGATGGGGCTTTGAAGGCCGTGGCCGGAATTCTCGCTTCCGTTGCACGCAGGCCCTACGATCTGGCGGCCCGCTATGGCGGTGAAGAGTTCGTGTTGTTGTTGCCGGGCATGGACCGTCCCGAGATGGTGCTGGGGCGAATCTCGGAAGCCCTCGCGGAGCTCCGAATTCCGCATGAATCGTCTTCGGTCTCGCCTTATCTGACGCTGAGCTGCGGATGCATGGTCGTCGTCCCGCCCGCGCGGCCAAACCCAGCCGAGCTTTTATCGAAAAGCGACCGCGCGCTTTATCAGGCCAAGGCGGAAGGACGAAACCGTTACGTGATTATGCGCGATTGAAGGATCCCGCGACGGCGCGGTGTATCGGGCGATGCTATCCGTAGATGCGAAAGCTTTTAGAAGTTGGCAGCCGTAGTTTCGCACCCGATTCTGAACACGTTCCTCACGCGGTGCCACCGGAGCCGTTCGGCCGGGCCTCGTGTTTCGATTCATTCTTCGCTTTGGTCTTGGGGCCGAACGGCCAAAAGGCGAAGGCGAATACGATGAGGGCGGCGAGCCCCGTCGCAACGAAGGTCTGGATAACGCTGAAATTGAGGGCGTCGCGCGACACGAACAGCGCAGTGATCGGAGCGGAGAGAAACAGCAGGAGGCGAACAAACAACGACATGATGACTCCTTCAGGTGCTTCCGGAGATCGATCGGCCGGATGCGCCGCGCGCGCATCCGATCCTGCCGAGATTCTCGATCTGGATAGCGCGGCAAGGGGTCGGAACGAATTGATGTCGGTCAAGAATCCATCACGAACGTGGGGAAGCGACATCGGGGCGCAGTTCGCCCGGCCTGCTCAAGCTCTCATGCTCAAGACAGGATCATCGGCCGGATGGGTCCGGTGCCGATGAAGGGAATTCAGACGTCCACGTTGGCGTCGAGCGAGTTGTCCTGAATGAACTCGCGGCGCGGCTCGACGATGTCGCCCATCAGCTTGGTGAAGATGTCGTCGGCGGCATCGACCTCGCGGATCTTCACCTGCAACAGTGAACGCGCGTTGGTGTCCAGCGTGGTCTCCCACAACTGGTCGGGGTTCATCTCGCCGAGGCCTTTGTAGCGCTGATAGGCGACACCCTTGCGCCCTGCGTCTGTGACGGCCTCGAACAGGCCGACCGGGCCGTGGATCGCCGTTTCGGAATCCTTGCGGCGGAGCATGGCGCTGCGCGGGTAGACGTCCTGCAACGAGGGAGCAAACTCGTCGAGCCTGCGGGCTTCGGCGGAGGACAGAAGCGCGTCGTCGATCGCCGCGATCTCCCGCACGCCGCGCACGGTGCGTTCGAAGGTGAAACCCTGTCCCTCGGTGAAGACCCCGCTCCAGCCGCGCTCGACTTCGTCCGCGAGCGCATCGAGACGCTTGGCGATGTAATCGGCGGCGGCGTTGGCGGTCTCGGGGTTGCCAATCACGCCCGTGTTCAGCACCCCGGCGATCGCGGCCTGTTCCACCACGCTGCGGTTATAGCGCGAATGAATGTTGGCGAGCAGTCCGCGAATGGTGCGGGCATCCTCCACCAGCGTTTGCAGGTCGCGGCCCTTGCGCTCCTCGCCGGTGGCGAGCTTGAGAATGCAATCGTCGAGGCCGGTCTCGATCAGATAATCCTCGAGCGCGCGCTCGTCCTTCAGGTACTGCTCGGATTTGCCGCGCGTCACCTTGTAGAGCGGCGGCTGGGCAATATAGAGGTGCCCGCCCTCGATCAGCGACGGCATCTGGCGGAAGAAGAACGTCAGGAGCAGCGTCCGGATGTGGGCGCCATCGACGTCGGCATCCGTCATCACGATGATCTTGTGGTAGCGCAGCTTCGACAGGTCGAAATCGTCGCGGCCGATGCCGGTGCCGAGCGCGGTGATCAGCGTGCCGATCTGCTCGGAGGAGAGCATCTTGTCGAAGCGCGCGCGCTCGACATTGAGGATCTTGCCGCGCAGGGGAAGCACGGCCTGGAATTCGCGGTTGCGGCCCTGCTTGGCGGAGCCGCCCGCGGAATCGCCCTCGACGATGAAGAGTTCGGACTTCGCCGGATCGCGTTCCTGGCAGTCGGCGAGCTTGCCGGGCAGGGAGGCGATGTCGAGCGCGCCCTTGCGGCGGGTGAGATCGCGCGCCTTGCGCGCGGCTTCGCGCGCGGCGGCCGCCTCGATCACCTTGCCGACGATGGTCCTGGCCTCGGTCGGATGTTCCTCGAGCCAGGCGGAGAGCGAGGCGTTGAGCACGTTCTCGACCACCGGGCGAACTTCGGAGGAGACCAGCTTGTCCTTGGTCTGCGAGGAGAATTTCGGGTCCGGCACCTTCACCGAGAGAACGGCAGTGAGGCCTTCGCGGCAATCGTCGCCGGTGAGCGCGATCTTTTCCTTCTTCGCCATGCCTTCGGCATAGCCGGTGATCTGGCGCGTCAGCGCGCCACGGAAACCGGCGAGGTGCGTGCCGCCGTCGCGCTGGGGAATGTTGTTGGTGAAGCAGAGCACGTTCTCGTGGTAGCTGTCGTTCCACCACATCGCCACTTCGACGCTGATGCCGTTCTGTTCGGCACGCATCACGATCGGGGTATCGACCACGGCCTTCTTGTTGCGGTCGAGGAATTTCACGAAAGCCTCAACGCCGCCCTCGTAATGCAGTTCCTCGCGTCGCTCGACGGCGTGGCGCTTGTCCGACAGCACGATATGAACGCCGGAATTGAGGAACGCCAACTCGCGCAGGCGATGCTCCAGCGTGTCGAAATCGTAATCGGTGTGGGTGAAGGTCTCGGTGGAGGCGAGGAACGTGACTTCCGTGCCGCGCTTGCCGTTGGCATCGCCGACCACCGCGAGCGGCGCCACCGCGTCGCCGTGCTTGAACTCGATATAGTGTTCCTTGTCGTTGCGCCAGATGCGCAATGCGAGCTTGCTCGACAGCGCGTTGACGACCGAGACGCCGACGCCGTGCAGTCCACCGGACACCTTGTAGGAATTCTGGTCGAATTTTCCGCCGGCATGAAGCTGGGTCATGATGACCTCGGCCGCGGAAATGCCTTCGCCCTTGTGAATGTCGGTCGGGATGCCGCGGCCGTCATCGTACACGGTCACCGAATTGTCGGGATTCAAGGTGACTTCGACGCGCGTGGCGTGACCGGCGAGCACTTCGTCGATGCCGTTGTCGACGACTTCGTAGACCATGTGATGCAGGCCGGAGCCGTCATCGGTGTCGCCGATATACATGCCCGGACGCTTGCGGACCGCGTCGAGACCCTTCAGGACCCGGATCGATTCGGCGCCGTATTCGGCAGCCGGTTCGGAGGGCGACTTGCGGGCGGGTTCGCTCATGAAAGGCCTTTGCGGAAGGACGAATACGCGCCTGAAAAACGAGGCTGCGACATGTTGATTTGTGACACGAAACGGGGGCTGCGCCTAGGACAAAGTAGATGCACTCAAGTTATTGAAAAAATAGTATTTTTTAGCCGTTTTTCAAGGCCTCAAACGGGCCGTTCAAGGGCGCGCAAAAAGCCTGATTCGCGGGCTGTTCAGAAGCCGTTTTCGAGGATGCTTTTTCGTCATTGCGAGGAGCCCTTGCGACGAAGCAATCCAGTTTTTCTGGATTGCTTCGCTTCGCTCGCAATGACGGCTTCAAGATCCATGCGGTCTAATCGCGCCGTCCTCGACATCGAACCGGTCCGCGCGCGCCCCCGCTTCCGCGAAGGCGGCCGGGTCCGCGCCGGTCATCCAGACCTGCGCGCCGAGGATCGCGAGTTCGTCGAACAGAGCGGCGCGGCGGCGCGGATCGAGATGCGCCACCACTTCATCGAGCAGCAACAGCGGCACGATGCCGGTCATCTCGGCGACGAGGCTTGCATGCGCGAGGATCAGGCCGATCAGCAGCGCCTTCTGTTCGCCGGTCGAGGCGTCTTTCGCGGGCATCTCCTTCGGCGCGTAGATCACATGCAGATCGGTGAGGTGCGGTCCGTTCAGCGTGCGCCCGGCGGCGGCATCGAGCAGGCGGCTCTTGCGCAGGATATCGCGGTAGCGATCCTCCACCGCCGTGGCGGGCTCATTGGTTAGAGCGTTTTCCATCCAGCCGTCGAGCGTGATGCGCGCGGACGGGAATGCCGAGGTCGCGCCGCGCGCAGCCAGCATCGCGCTCAATCGCTGCAAGGTATGGCCGCGCTGGGCGGCGACCGCGACGGCAAGCTCGGCGGTCTCGCGTTCGATCGCCTCGCACCAGTGCGGGTCGAAATTGCGGTCCTCCAAAAGGCGGTTGCGCGAGCGCAATGAGCGCTCCAGCGCGGAGACGCGCGAGGAATGATCCTTGTCGATGGCGAGCACGAGACGGTCGAAGAAGCGCCGCCGCTCGGATGCGGGACCCGTGAACAGGCCGTCCATCGACGGCGTCAGCCACACCATGCGCAGATGCTCGCCGAAAGCGCTGGCGGATGAAACCGCTTCGCGGTCGATGCGGATGCGGCGCTTGACGCTGCCGTCTTCCCCTGATGGTGCGTCGATGCCGGTGCCGAGCGTGGCGAGGCCGCCCGCGCCCTCGACCTCCGCCGCAACCGCCCAAGAGCCGTTGCCGCCGTCGCCCGCGCGGTTGGCGATGTCCTCGAACCGCGCGCGGCGCAGGCCGCGTCCGGGTGCAAGCAGCGAGATCGCCTCGAGACAGTTGGTTTTTCCCGCGCCGTTCGGCCCCACCAGCACCACGAGATCGCCGCGCGGCGCGAGGCTTGCCGCGCGATAGCTGCGGAATTGCGTAAGGCTGAGGCGCAGGATGCGGGAGGAGGTCATGGGCAACTTATGTTCGTCATGGCCGGGCGTGTCCCGGCCATCCACGTCTTGAATACGTCTCGGACATCGAATGGCAAAGACATAGATGCCCGGCACAAGGCCGGGCATGACGAGCATGAGTGAAGGCAAAAGCCCTCACACCCGCATCGGCATCAGCACATAGAGCGCGTCGCGGTTGGCCTTGTCCTGGATGAGCGTCGGCGAGCCGGGGTCGGCGAGCTTGAGCACCGCGGCGTCGCCCTGAATCTGGGCGGCGATGTCGAGCAGGTAACGCGAGTTGAAGCCGATATCGAGCGGATCGGAGGCGTAGTCGACCTCCAGTTCCTCGGTGGCGCTGCCGGAATCCGGATTGACCACCGACAGCACCAGCTTGCCGGCGGACAGCGCGAGCTTCACCGCGCGGCCGCGCTCGCTTGAAATCGTGGAGACGCGATCGACGGCGGCTTCGAAATCGCGCTTGTCGACGATCAGTTCCTTTTCGTTGTTCTGTGGGATGACGCGGCCGTAATCGGGGAAGGTGCCGTCGATCAGCTTCGAGGTCAGCACCACATTCGCGAGCGTGAAGCGGATCTTGCCCTGCGATAGCTCGACCGAAATCTCGGCTTCATTGTCCTCGATCAGGCGCTGCACTTCGCCGACCGTCTTGCGCGGCACGATCACCCCCGGCATTCCGGCGGCGCTTTTCGGCAGCGGCAGGTCGAACTGTGCGAGACGATGACCGTCGGTCGCGACCGCGCGCAGCGTCTGCTCCTTGGCGGAGCCCGCGGCATGCAGATAGATGCCGTTGAGGTAGTAGCGGGTTTCTTCCGTCGAGATCGCGAACTGGGTGCGGTCGATCAGGCGCTTGACGTCGGCGGCGGTGAGCGTGAACGAATGCGTCATCTCGCCCGCCGCGAGATCGGGGAAATCGCTTTCCGGCAGGGTTTGCAGGGTGAAGCGCGAGCGCCCCGCGCGGATCGCCAGCACCGCGCGCTCGCCGTCGCTTTCCAGCACGATCTGCGAACCGTCCGGCAATTTGCGCACGATATCGTGGAACATATGCGCGGGCACGGTGGTGGAGCCGCCGGTGGCGATCTCCGCCGGCAGGGTTTCGGTGACCTCGAGGTCGAGATCGGTCGCCTTCAGGCTCAGCTTGGCGTTCTCGGCGCGGATCAGCACGTTGCCGAGGATCGGAATGGTGTTGCGGCGTTCGACCACGCGGTGGACGTGCCCGAGGGACTTCAACAGTTGCGCGCGTTCGACCGTAACTTTCATGACACTCCGCCTGCCATCGATCATGGAAAACCGGGCAGCCGCGAAGGCGCGCCGGTCATGGCACCGCGCAGAGCGGGCAGGGCGCCCGCCCCTGTCGCGGGGCGGGTAAAGTGCCGTGAATGGCGGGATTTCGCAAGAGAGCGCCCGCCGAATTAACGGCCCGATCCCCCTGTTATTATTCCTGCAACTGCCGTTTCAGAAGTTCGACCTCATCGGACAGCGCAATATCCTTGGACACCAGCGCCTCGATCTTGCGCACCGCGTGCAGCACGGTGGTGTGGTCGCGACCGCCGAACCGGCGTCCGATTTCCGGCAATGAGCGCAGCGTCAGGGTCTTGGCGAGATACATCGCCACCTGACGCGGGCGCACCACATTGGCGGTGCGGCGCGAGGACAGCAGGTCCGAGCGGCTGACATTGTATTGCCGCGCGACGACGCGCTGGATGTCCTCGATCTTGACCCGGCGCGGCTCCTGCGGACGGATCAGGTCGCGGACCTCGCGCTCCGCCATCTCCAGCGTCACCGAAGTGGAATTCAGCTTGGAATGGGCCAGCAGGCGGTTGATCGCGCCCTCCAGGTCGCGGCCGTTATGGGTGATGGCCTTGGCGAGATAATCCAGCACCGGCAGCGGCACGTCGAAGCTCGCATGATGGGTGCGGGCGGCGGAAACGCGCGACTTGAGGATTTCGAGGCGCAGCTCCTCGCCGAGCGCGCCCATCTCGACCACGAGGCCGCCCGCAAGGCGCGAGCGCACGCGATCATCGAGGCTTTCCAGATCGGACGGCGGACGATCCGCCGCGATCACCACCTGACGCCCGGCGTCGATCAGCGCGTTCAGCGTGTGGCAGAATTCTGCCTGAGTCGACTTGCCTTGCAGGAATTGCAGATCGTCGATCACCAGCACGTCGATGCCGCGCAGCGCTTCCTTGAAGGCCAATGCGGTCTGCGTCTTCAGCGCCGCGACAAAGCCGTACATGAATTTTTCGGCGGTGAGATACAGCACCTTGCGGTCAGCCGAATTGCCGGCCCAGGTCACCGCTTGCAGCAGATGGGTCTTGCCGAGGCCGACGCCCGCGTGGATGTAGAGCGGGTTGAACATCACGTTGTCACCACGGCGGCCTTCGGCGACCTGACGCGCGGCGGCGAGCGCCAGCGTGTTGGAGCGGCCGCCAACGAAGGTCGCAAACGTCAGGCGCGGATCGAGCGGCGAGCCGCCGAGCGCTTCATGGCTGGCCGACACCGGCACGGTTGCAACCGCGCGCAGTTCGGACGGACGGTGTTCGTGCTCGCTCAACCGTTCCTCGACGCTCGTTCTGGCGTCCTTGACGACGGCGGGAGCGCGGACCGGTGTGCGCACGGTCAGGTCGATGCGATGGACGTCGGGCAATTCCGCCTGCCAGCAGCTCAGCACGCGGTCGGCGTAATGGGTCTGGATCCAGCTCTTGAGGAAGCGTGTCGGCACCGACAGATGCACGCTTTCTCCACCAACGCGCTCAAGATCCATGCGCGCGAACCAGCTTGAATAAACGTCCTCTCCCACCGTCGAGCGCAGCCGCCCTTTGACGCGAGTCCAACGATCCTGTTCGATGCCTTCTGCGATTGCCAT